>JAIXWM010000092.1 GCA_027491255.1 Rubrivivax sp.
CGCTTCCTCCCCACATTCGGTCACCCTCCTGCAGCTGCGCTTCGCTTCGTTCGCTGTGATCAACTCACGGGAGGACTTGCACCTCCAAGAGTGCGCCCGTGCCGGGCGCACAAGAAAAACGCCGCGGCCAGTGGCCGCAGCGTTCAAGCTGGAAGTTTTGGCACCGTGAGCTAACGCCCGCGGTGTCTTAAAAGGCCGCTTATTGCAGCAGCGACAGCACCATCTGCGGTTGCTGGTTGGCCTGCGCCAGCATCGCCGTGGCCGCCTGCTGGATGATCTGTGTGCGGGCCAGTTCGGTCGTCGCCTTGGCGTAATCGGTGTCCATGATGCGGCCCTTGGCCTCGGCCACGTTGGTGCTCTGGCTCGACAGGTTGTCGACCGCGGCAGTCAGTCGGTTCTGGAAGGCACCCAGATCGGCGCGGCTCATCGACACCTGATCCAAGGCCGAATCGATCGCCGTGATGGCGCGCCCGGCCCCTGCCTGCGTCGTGACCGACAAGGCACCACCCACGAGCGTGTCCGAACCACCCTGATCAGCGAGGCCGATCTTGGCTGCGGAACCCGAGATTGCCGATTCCACGCGAATATCCGCGCCGGTAGCCGAGGTCAGCGTGATGCGACCGGAGACTTTGGCGCCCCCAGCACTGTTGATACCAACGCCTGTGAATGCATCGCCGCTCGTGCTGGCCACCGATGTGACGAGGTCGTCCGTGCCGTCGTACACCGCAATACTGGCACCGGTGGTGGAACTCAGGATAAGACGGCCGGAGCTGTCCGCACTGGCCCGAACGTCCGGCACGGCGGCGTCATTGATGGCAGTGACCGCCGAGGCCAGGCTCGTGATGCTGCTCAAAACGACCGACTGTCCGTTGATCGAGAATGTCGTGCCCGAAGACAAACCGTCCAGCGCGGCGAAGTTGGACGCCGTCACATTTAGGCCAACGACCACTTCCGTGCTGGCCGATGCAGTCACCCCCGTCTGGGCAGACACCGCATTGATTGCTGCCGCCTTGGCGGTCGCAGATGCGTCGTTCGACGCACCGACCTTCACACCGTTGATGCGCAGATCGTCGCTGATTGTCAACCTATCGGTCGACACAGCCGAGCCGGTGAAAGACTGGCTGTCAGACGTCTCGTTGAAACCCAGGGCCTTGACGTCCGCGACCGTACCGGCGCCGCCGATGTAGCCGTTCGCCGGGCTCTTTGCCTTGATGGAGATGTCGGCGGCGTCCATGCTGGTCAGCGTGACAAAACCGGCACTCGTCCCAGCGACAAAGCCCGCCTTACCAGGAGCCGTTCCTGCGATGACGATGTTGGCGCCGGTGTCGTTGGACAACTCGATCGTTCCGTCACCCGCGAGCACCGCCGTCACGCCGGCTACATCGCGATTGATGTTGGACACCAATTCCTCGACACTGCTGGCCGCACCGACGCTGCTGGTGTTGATCTCCAGATCACCCGCGGCAAAGACCGACGCCGTCGGCGCCGCACCCTTCACCGTGTTGAAGGCGACCGCAGTCACGCGGTGCTGTCCCACGTTGCTGTTGATGGCCTCGGCAAGGCCCGTGGCGGTATCGGTAACCGCCGACGCGACAAAGGCATCATTGCCATTGATCTGCACATCAGAGACGGCCACGGCGCTCACCGTGCCGACCCGCCCGCTCGTCAACTGCCCCTCCACCCGGAAGCCCTGCAGGCCCAGCGCCCTGCTCGACGCCGCCTCGATGCCCACGGTGACCTGGTCGCCTTCGTTGACGCCGGTCTGGATGGCCAAGCTGCCGGCCGTGCCGTCGAGCAGCTTGATGCCGTTGAAGTTGGTCGTCTTAGCGACGTTGTCGATCTCGGCGATCAGCTGCGACACTTCCTTCTGGATCGCGGTGCGGTTGCTGGAGGTCAGCGAACCCGTGGCTGACTGGGCCGACAGGTCACGCATGCGCTGCAGCATGTTGCTGATCTCGCCCAGCGCGCCTTCGGCCGTCTGCATCATCGAGATGCCGTCGTTGGCGTTGCGGATGGCCACCGACATGCCGCGCAGGTCGGCGCTCATGCGGGTGCCGATGGCCAGACCGGCTGCGTCGTCCTCGGCGCCGTTGATGCGGCTGCCGGTGGACAACTGCTGCATCGCGCTGGAGAGCGTGCGGTTGTTGACCTGCAGCGAGTTCTGCGCAAACAGTGCCTTGACGTTGGTGTTGACGGAAGTCATCTCGGTTCTCCTTGATGTCGGATCGGGTCAGGTGATTTAAGGGGCTTGTATCGAACAGTGGTTTTCGGCTGTCGCGAAAGCCGCTTTTCGCTAGCCTTCATTCAATGATTCGGGTGCAGTCGGCAGAACTTGAGCAGCCTCAACACGAGTCGCGGCGGGGCCGCGCTCAGGCGGTCTCGTTCAGCAGCAGGCCCTTCATGTCCTCGATGCTGTGGGCCACCTTCAGCACCGTCTCGCTCGGGATCTGGCGCACGACCTCGCCGGTGTGCTTGCTGCGCACGGTGATCACGGTGCGGTCGACGGCCTCGTCGACGCGAAAGTTCAGGTCGCGCCCATTGCGCTTGGCCTGGTCGTTGAGCTGCTGGATCGCTTCTTCGAGCTGGCGGCGCGTCTCGCGGACATCGAAGCCGATGTCCACCTTTTCGGGTGGACGCAAGGTCACGGCACGTGGGGCCGCGGCGGTCGCCCCCTGGGCCGCCGGCGCGGCGCCTGGCGCCGCCTGCGCCGCCTGACGGGCAGGTGTCGCGTTGGCAGCGGCGGGGGCCGGTGGCGGTGGGGTGCGGGCGGCGGCCGCGACGGGGGAGGTGTCTGCGGACATGGAATGTCTCCGGGCTGAGAGGGGCCCCGATCACCGGGGCATTCAACAAGAGACTCGACGCCAGCGCCGGGAACTTGAGCCCGGGGGGGCTGCGAAGGGCGCAGGCCGCAGCCTCAGCCGCCCTTCGTGTACATCGACATCAGCCCCTCGAAGGTGCTGGTCAGGCCGGTGCGCATGCTGGTGGCACTGCCGACGATGGACTCCATCACGCTGAACTGGCGCGTGTAGCGCTCCAGCAGCGTCTTCATGCGCGCCTCGAGCTTGGTCAGGTCGGCGCGGTAGCGCTCCACCTCCTTGGTGGCCGTCGCGCTCTGGCGCGTCAGCATGCCGTCGCTGCGCAGCATGCGGTCGAGCTTGGTCACGGCGTCGCCGGCCAGGCCGGCCGGGTCCGGGCTGTAGACGCTGTGCGTGGCCTGGCTGGCGCTGAACATCTTCACGACCTCGTCGTAGTTCGCCTGCAGCGCTGCCTCGAGCTTGCTTGCGTCCAGCGACATCTTGCCGTCTCGGTCGACCGACAGGCCGACGTCGCCGGCCGAGCGCACCGTCGCGCCCGGGGTGCTGGAGTTGCCGGAAAACAGACGGCGGATCTCGCTGCGCACGACCTGCACCAGACGGTCACCGTCCAGGGCGCCGCCGAACTTCTCGACATCGCTGGCCGGGTCGGCCAGCACGTTCAAAGTGTCGTCGAGGTCGTTGTAGGCCGTAACCAGCGCGTCGACCTTGGCGCGCACGCCGCTGGTGTCGCGGCTGAGGTCCAGCGTCGCGCCCGGCGCGGTGGTGAGGGCCGACAGGTTCAGCGTCACCCCGTCGATCAGGTCGGTGATGCGGTTGCTCGGCCGCGTCACCGGCACGCCGTCGACGGTCAGGCTCGCGTCGGCCACGTCCTGCACCCGGTTCGACAGGTCCAGGCCCGCGACCGGGCTGGTCAGGGTGAAGTATTTGGTGGAGCCGGTCTCCCCGGTGACGACGATCCGCCACGGGTCGGTGCCCCCCGCGTTCATCAAGGTGGCCGTCAGGCCCAGCTTGGCTTCGTTGATCGCGTTGACGACGCCCTCAGGGCTGGCGGTCTCGACCTTGACGGCCTTGGCGGCACCGCCGCCGATCGACACGCTCAGGTCGAAGGTGGCGCCGCCGTTGAGAGTCGCAGACTTGCTCGCGTAGCCCGCGACGCTGGTGTTGCGCTGCGCGGCCGCCAGCGCGCCCACCACCACGGTGTGGCGGCCGGCCAGAGCCGCCGACGTGGCCGTGGCCGACACCGCCGCGGACTGGCTGCTGCTGGCGTTGACGGTGGCGAAGTCGCCCGCCTCGTTCAAGGCGGCGAAGGCGTCCTTCAGCGCCGACAGGCCGTAGCGCACCGCGCCGTAGCCGGAGATCTTGGCTTCGGTGCGCGTGATGCGCTTGTCGATCTGCTCCTGACGCGGCACCCGCTCCGCGGACACCAGGTCCTCGGCCAGCTTCTTGATGTCGATGCCGGAGCCGGCGCCAAGGCTGCTGGCGATGCTGGAGGTGGCCATGGAGTGGATTGCGATGTTGCGGCGAGAGTGGGCGGATGTCTTGCACCCCCTCCATTCGAGGATTCGACGCGACCCCCCATGACTTGAGCGGCGTCGGTGAAACGGCCCGTCGGCGTCCGGCTCAGACGTCGATCATGTTGAACAACGTCAACTGCGAGACCTTGCCGAAGCTCGTCATCGCCGCCTCCAGCGCCGTCATCTCCTGCTTCATGCGGCTGGCCGCCACGGTGTAGTCCAGGTCTTCCAGGTCGGACTGCAGGCTGCGCAGCAGCAGCACGTTGTCCTCGATCTGCAGGGTCTGGTTGTCGACCGTCCTCTGGTCGGCCCCGCTCTGCACCAGGGCCAGTTCGTTGCCACGCAGGAGCTGGTCCAGCTCACCCACACCGCGGCCCATCCCGGCGGAGTCTCCCGCTTCGACGGCAGCGATCGCGTCGTCCAGCACGTCGAAGAAGGGGACCCCGACGGGGTTCTGGGCGTCGCCGCGCAGCACGCGCACGAAGACGTCGTTGCCCGCCCTATTGAAGCGCACGATCTGCTGCTCGCCCGAGCGCACCCAGGCCTCGGTCTGGTCGCCGCGGTAGTCGACGCGGCCCTCGGCATCGGCCACGTAGGGGGGTTCGCCGACCGCCGAGCCCGCGAACAGGTACTGGCCCCGGTCGTCACGCGCATTGGCCAGGGTCAGCACTTCCTCGCGCAGCGACTTCATCTCGCGCGCCATGGCCACGCGGTTGTCGGGGTTGAAGGGGTCGTTGACGGCGCTGATCGACAACTCCTTGAAGCGGATCAGCAGCCGGTTGGTGGACACGAGCGTGGTCTCCTCCGAACTCAGGCGCGCCCGCACCGAGCGCAACTGGCCCGTCAAGGCCTCGTTGTGGTCCACGGCCGCGCGCAGGCGCTCGACGCTCAAGGCCTGGTCGGGCGCCTCGCTGGGCGCAGCCAGCTGCTTGCCGCTGGCCATCTTGGCCTGGGTGGTGGACAGGCGCAGCTGCGCGTCGCCGATGTTGCGGGTGGCGCGTTCGTAGAAATAGGCGGTGGAGATCTTCATGGCGCTCAGCGGATCTGCAACAGGGTGTCGAACATCGTCGTGGCCGTCTGCATGACGCGCGCGCTGGCCTGGTAGGCCTGCTGCAGGCGGATCAGGTCGGCCGCCTCCTCGTCCAGGTTCACGCCGGCGACGTTCTCGCGCAATTGCACCGACTGCTCGTACACCACGGACAAGGCCTCCTCGGCAATGGTCGCCTGGCGCGCCACGTTGCCCACGTTGCTGGAATGCTGCAGGTAGGCGTTCTGCAGCGTCAGCCGCCCGGACAGCAGTTCGGCGTCACCCAGGCCCGCCAGCACCTGCATTGCACGGTTGTCGCCGACGCCGCTGCGGTTGCCGTCGATGACGAAGCGGTCGTTGGCCAGGGGCGGCTTGGACAGGCGCAGCTGCAGGCCGCGGTAGTCGATGACGGCCGAGATGTCCGAAGGGTCGTAGGTGCGATCGGCCAGCACCGAACCGGAGGCGACGTCCACGACCTGATAGCGCGTGGGCGAGGAGAACTCCACGGCCACCGGAGCCGAGCGCAGGGACTCGCGCAGGTCGAAGGCGGGCTGCGTCTGGTAGGCGCCCGAGACCTGCGCCCGGCCCTCGCCCGACAGCAGCACCACCAGGTCTTCCGGGGCCTCGCCCAGCCAATGCACGCCGGTGCGCAAGCCCAGGCGCGACAGCACGTCCGGGCTGCCGCCTGTTCCAAGCCCGAGCCGGATCTCGGTGCCGACATCGGCGCTCGACGCGCCCCACCCCAGGCCGGGCAGCGCGCTGCTCAGCGTGAAGGCCTCGTCGGTGCCGGTGACGACGACGCGCCAGGGCAAGGCACCACCGCCGTCGACCAGTTGCGCGGTCACCCCCAGGTTGGCGGCGTTGATGGCGCTCACCACGCCGGCCGGCGTGGCGTCGGTGACGTTGATCGTGGTCGCCGAAGTGCCGCCCGCCTCGTCGAACACCAGATCGAAGGGCTGTCCCGCATTGATCACCGTGGCGGCGGAGCCGAAGCCGGCGCTGGAGGTGCGCTGGGCTGGCGCCAGGGTCAACGTCGCCCCGAAGGTGCCGCGGGTCGCCAGCAGGTCGCCGCCAACGGTCACGGCCGCGGCCTCGGGGTTGGTCAGGACCAGGTCGCCGTGGATGGAAACGTGGGCCCACACCCCGCTGGTGGGCGCCTGCGCGTTGATGGCGCCCGCCAGGTCGTCGACGCTCTTCCAGCCGCCGTCGGGCGTGGTGATCTGCGCTTGCGTGTAGCCTGCGCCCTCGGCCTTCAGGGTGACCTGGCTCGCCACCTCGTTGAGCGCGAACACGCTGCCGGCGGGCAGGCGCACCGACTGCGCCACCGTGGCGGCCACCCCTGTCTGGGCCCGCTGCGCATTGATCCAGGCCGCCACATCGGCAGCGCTGTCGGGTGTGGTCAGCGCGGGCATGGCAGTGCCGTTGAGCACCACAGCACCGGCCGCGATGCCCCCGGCGGGCCAGCTCGTGGCCATCGGCGTGCCGTCGAGCCGCGCCGGCGCCACGACGGTGCCCACCTCGTCGCCGGTCTTGGGGTCGTAGGACGGCACCACGGCCGAGCGCGCCAGGGCGCCGAGAAAATAGTCGCCGTCCAGGTAGGCGTCCGCACTCGCGCCCTTGTTCAGGTAGTCGGCGCTGTAGGTCGAGCCCGGCGTCATGCCCGGCAGGGCGAGCACGTCGCGCTGCTGGTCCACGGTCAGCGCGCTGCCCAGCAGGTGGCGCCCCTCGCGCGTCAGCACCTGCGGCCACTGTCCGGTGGCCGGGTCGAAGTACACCACGCCGTCCTTCAGGCCGGCGGCGATCACGGTGACCGGCTGCTGGCCCAGACCGATCTCCACGGTCTGGGGCGAGCTGGGCAGCCCGACGCTGGCAAAGCGCTCGTCCAGCGCCAGCGCGGGGCCCTCCAGCACGGGCGGCACGTAGGCCACCGTGGCCACCGCCTTGCCGACGTTGGCCGGATCCGTCATGGCGCGGAACAGGCCCGCGGCCGCGATGCGGTTGGGGTCGGAGACCAGCGCCTTGATGCCCGCCGAAGGATCACGCCCGGCCTCGATGCCGAACAGGTCGCCGCCTACGTGGCCCAGCAGGTCCATGCCGCTGCGGTGCGCGCCGTTGACGCCGTCCACCAGGGCCTGGGTGATCTGGTCCAGGCGCTGGCGCGTGGGCGCGAGCACCTGCTCACGGAAGGCGAGCAGGCCGCCGATCTCGCCGCCGGTCAGGCCGGCGACCGTCTCGCGACCGTTGCGCGGGCCGAGCTGCAACTCCACCCGGCCGGTGGAGGGGGTATGGACCGCGGTGGCCTCGATCGCCCGGCCACGGTCCACCACCAGCCCGGTACGCATGCTGTCGGTCAGGCTGACCGAGACCTCGCCGTTGGTCTCGAAGGCGGTGCGGATCTGCACCACCTCGGCGAGATCGCGCAACAGGCGGTCGCGGTGGTCCAGCAGTTCCGCGGGCTGGCGGTCGAGGTCGGTGCGCTTGAGCAGCTGGCGGTTGACGAGCGCAATCTGTCCCGCCAGGGTGTTGATGCGATCGACGGCGTTGTCGATGCCGCCGCGGGTCTCGGTGTCGATGTCGTCGATCTGGCCGCGGAACTGCCGGAAGCTGGTGGCCAGGGTCCCGGCCTCGACGACGAAGGACGCCCTGGCGATGGGTGACGCCGGGTCGGCGGCCACGTCGCGCGCAACGTCGAAGAACCGCGCCATCGCGCCCACGAGCCCGGTCTGCTGCCCGGCCATCAGGTCCAGCACGCGGCTGGCGTACTGCACCAGCGGGGCCTGGCCCGTCAGGTTGCTGGAGCTCTGGCGCAGGTTGGACTCGACGAACTCGTCGTATTGGCGGCGCACGGTCTGCGCCACCACCCCCATGCCGATGGACTGCGTGCCCACGGGACGGGCCGGCATCGACACCAGCAGCGCCTCCTGGCGCGAGTAGCCTTCGGTGGCGACGTTGGCGATGTTGTTGCTGACGGCCACCAGCGCGCGCTGGTAGGCCAGCACGCCGCTGCTGCCCAGGCCGAGAAGGTCGCTCATCGGGTCTCACCTGCGGCGGCGCGACCCAGGGGCAACCCGGTGCCGGCGGCGCGGCTGCTGAGCACGCGCCAGGTGTCGGGTTCGGCCGCGGCAGCCAGGGGCAGGCCCGCAGGCGGGGTGGCCTGCGGCGCGAGGGGGTTGACGGCGGCCTCGTCATCGACGGGGGCGCTCGCGCCGCCCAGCTGCCGCACCATGGCATCGGCCATGCCGAGGCCGCCGTTGCGGGCCACCAGCAGGGCCACCTCGCGGTCCATCATCTCCTGGTACAGGTCCTGCGCGCCGGAGACGTTCTCCTCGTCGCGCTGCACGGCCTGGCGCATGGCCTGCAGCATCTGGTGCAGCAGCTGCGCCTCGAACTGGCTCGCCGCTTCCCGCAGCGCCTGGGGGTCGGTGCCGTCGGCGCGCGCCCGGCCGCGCAGACGGCCCAGGCCCTCGAAGTCGAGAAAAGTGCGCGCGGTGGCGGTGACGTCGGTCATGGTGGGCGGGTCGGGGGCGCCGGGCTTACAGCACGATCAGGTCAGCCCGCAGGCTGCCCGAGCTCTTCAACGCCTCGAGGATGGCAATCAGGGCGGACGGCGTGGCGCCGACCTGGTTCACGGCATCGACGATCTGGCGCAGGTCCACCCCGGGCTGGAACAGGAACATCGGGTTCTTCGGGTCGCGCACCTGGACCTGGGCGTTCTGCACCGCCGCGGTCTGCCCGCCCGCCAGCGCGTTGGGCTGGGAGACCTCGTTGGTGGCGGAGATGGCCACCGAGATCGTGCCGTGCGAGACGGCCGCGGCATTGACGCGCACGTTGCGGCTGATGACGACGGTGCCGGTGCGCGCGTTGACGACCACGCGCGCCGGCGGCTCGCCGGGCTTGACCGTCATGTTCTCGACCATGCTGACGAAGGCCACGCGGCTGGAGAGGTCCTGCGGCGCGCGGATCGCCACCGACACGGCGTCGATGGCCCGCGCCACGCCCTCGCCGAACTGGGCGTTGACCGCCTGCACGACCGCGTTCGCGGTCGTGAAGTCGGCCTCGCGCAGGTTCAGCACCACGTGGTCGGACTTGTCGAACGGTGTGTCGACGATGCGCTCCACGAAGGCGCCCCCGGGAATGCGCGACGAGGTCGGCACACCCACCTTGACGCGCGAGCCGGCGGCGCCTTCGTCCACGGCGGTGGCGGTCAGCGGCCCCTGGGCCAGCGCGTAGATCTCTCCGTCCACACCGCGCAGGCTGGTCAGCAGCAGGTTGCCGCCGCGCAGGCTGGACGCCTTGCCGATGGCCGAGACGTTGATGTCGATGCGCTGCCCGGGCTTGGCCAGCCCAGGCAGCTCGGCCGTCACCATGACCGCGGCCACGTTCTTGATGTCGATCTTGCCCCCGCCGCCGCCGCCGGTGTCGAAGTCCGACAAGGGGCCGTCGACGTTGACGCCCAGGCGGCTGAGCATGGCCCGCATGCTCTGCGCGGTGAACGAGACATCGGCGCCGTCGCCCGTGCCCTCCAGGCCGACGACGAGACCGTAGCCGATCAGCTGGTTCGGTCGCACGGCCGCCACGCTGGCCAGGTCCTTGATGCGCTCGGCCCGTGCCGGCGCGCCCGACACGAGCAGGCCCAACGTCAGCAGCCCCAGGGACATCCACCGCGCCGCGGCCGTCCACGCGTCCAGTACACCGCCCTGTCCCATGCCGGAAATTCGCGCCGTCGTCATGATCGTTGTCCTTCGCCTGCGGTGCGCATCAGAAGGGCCAGAACTTCAGGGCCATGCGCGTGCCCCACCCGGTGCGGCTGGCTTCCTCGAGCTCGCCGGTGCCGCGGTAGGTGAACTGCGCATTGGCCAGACGGCGCGACTGCACGACGTTGTTGGCCGAGATGTCCTCGGGGCGGATGACGCCGCTGACCTGGATCAGCTCGGTGCCTTCGGCCAGCGCCAGTTGCTTCTCGCCGCGGATCACGAGGTTGCCGTTGGCCAGCACCTGGACCACCGTGGCCGCCACCGAGCCCGTCAGGCTGGCGCGCTGCCCGGCCTCGCCCTGGCCCTCGCTGGAGATGGCGGCACCGTTCAGGTTGAGACCGGCCAGGCGCGTGCTCTGCCCGGCCAGCGTCGCCGCCAGCCCGCTCGGCACGACGTCGTTGCTCGACTCGCGCTTGACGTTGCGGCTCTGCTGCCGCGCCGCCTGGGCCGACTCGTTCAGCAGCACCGTGACGACGTCGCCGACCTGGTAGCTGCGGCCGCGACCGAACCAGTGGTCGCTCTGGCGCCCGTTGTAGATGCCGCCCGTGGCGTGCCGCACCGGGTCGACCGGGATGGGCTGCACGGGCTCGAAGCTGGGGGTGTGCACCAGCTTGGGCGGCTCGGTCGCGCACCCGGCAGCCAGCGCCGCCACGAGCAGCGCCGCGCCGCCCGCATGCGCTGCCCGGCGCACGGCGCCGACGACGGTGCGTGTGCCGGATATGAACCCCATGAAGAGTGATTCGACCCCACCCCTCGTCGCTTGAGTCGGCCTGGCGAGAACAGGCTGGCTTTCGGTGGTCATGGCGGCGTCACATGTTGTTGTTCAGGAAGCGCAGCATGCCGTCGACGGCCGAGACGGCCTTCGAGTTGATCTCATAGGCCCGCTGGGTCTCGATCATGTTGACCATTTCCTCGACGACGTTGACGTTCGAGGCCTCGAGCGAGCCCTGCAAGGTGCGCCCCGCCCCGCCCTGGCCGGGTGCGAGCAGCTGCGGCGGGCCGCTGGCGCCGGTCTCGCGCAGCAGGTTCTGGCCCACGGACTGCAGGCCGGAGGGGTTGACGAAGCGGGCCAGCTGCAACTGCCCCAGCGTCTGCGAGCCCGCTCCTGCGGGCAGCTCCACCGCGACCGAGCCGTCCTGGCCGATCGTCAGCGTCGTGGCATTGGCCGGAATGGTGATGGCGGGCAGCAGCAGGTCACCGCTGGCGGTGACGAGCTGCCCGGTGGACGAGCGCTTGAAGCCGCCGTCGCGGGTGTAGGCGGTCGTGCCGTCGGGCTGCTGGATCGGGAA
Organism: Rubrivivax sp.; assembly: GCA_027491255.1. GTDB lineage: Bacteria > Pseudomonadota > Gammaproteobacteria > Burkholderiales > Burkholderiaceae_C > Rubrivivax. The sequence goes on from JAIXWM010000092.1 coordinate 11,401, forward strand.
GAAGCCGTCGCCGGCGATCGCGATGTCCAGCGGCGCCTTGGTGCTGATGATCGAGCCCTGCTGGTAGTTCTTCTCGGTGGCGACGATGCGCACACCCGTGCCGATCATCAGGCCGGTGGGCGAGGCGGCTGCGCCCTGGGTCTGCGCGCCAGGCAGGCGGATCGCCTGGTACAGCATGTCCTCGAAGGTCGCACGGTCCCGCTTGTAGGCCGTGGTGTTGACGTTGGCCAGGTTGTTGGAGATGACCGACATCCGCATCTGCTGCGAGTCCAGGCCGGTCTTGGCAATCCACATCGACGCATCCATGGTGCGGTCTCCTCGGGGGTATCAGGGTGTGGGGGCGGCTGGGCCGGGCCTCAGCCTTGCCTCATCATCGAAGCGCCGCTGGCGTCCAGTTCCTTCATCTCCTTGATGAGGCGGATCTGGGTCTCGAAGCTGCGTGCGTGGTCGATCATCCGGGTCATCGCGTCGACGGCGCCGACATTGCTGCCCTCGAGCGCACGCGGCTGCACGGCCGGGGTGCCACCGGCGGGCAACTCGGTGCCCGGCGGCTGACCCGCGACCTGGAACAGCCCGTCCTCGCGCCGCGACAGCGGCGTCTCGGTGGCGTCGCGCAGGCGCAGGCGGCCCACGGCGGCCGGGGCCGCCACACCGACCTGCCCCGGGTCACGGGCAAAGACCTGGCCGTCGGTGGTGATCGTGATGTCGAAGCCTGCCGGCACCGACAAGGGCCCGGCCTCGCCGAGCACGAGGGCGCCGCTGCCCGTCTCGACCTGGCCGGAAGGGTTGACGCGCAGGTCGCCGCGGCGGGTGTAGGCGGCCTGCCCGTCGGCGGCCTGCACCGTGAGCACCGTGTTGCCGACCATGGCCACGTCCAGCGGCCGGCCGGTGGCCATCAAGGCGCCGGGCTTCAGGTCGATGCGGTCGCTGTACAGGGCCTGCGCCTGGTAGCGCGTGTCGAAGCCCTCGCGCTCGAACTTCAGGCTGCGCAGCGCCGTCTCGAAGCTGCGCTTGAAGCCGACCGTGGCCACGTTGCTGAGTTCGTGCACGATGGCCTGGCGCACCACGGCCTGCTCGCGCAGCGTCGCCAGGGGATTGAAGATCAGCTTGTCCATGGGCTCGCCACCGCGTCAGCCGCCGTCGGGTCGGTGCGCATCAGGAACGCAGGTTGATGATGGCCTGGGTCAGCGTGTTGTTGGTCTCGATCGCCTTCGCGTTGGCCTGGAAGTTGCGCTGCGAGGTGATGAGTTCGATCAGTTCCTGCGTCAGGTCCACGTTGGCACGCTCGCGCGCGCCGGCCCGCACCGTGCCGAAGCCGGCCGTGCCGGCCTCGCCCAGGGTCGCGGCGCCGGACTGGGACGTGGACAGGTAGCTGCTGTCGCCCAACTGCCGCAGACCCGTGGGCGCGGTGAAGTTCGCCAGGATGATCTTGGCCAGGTTCTTCTGCGTGCCGTTGGAGTAGTTGGCCGACACCAGACCGTCGTCGCCGATGTTCAGGCCGATCAGATCGCCTTCAGGGCGGCCGTTCTGGCTCTGCGCCAGCACCGCGAAGCCCGAGGCGTACTGGGTCGAGCCCTCGTAGTCGATCGAGAACTCCAGCGTCGCGCCGGTCTCGCCGATGGTGTTGGGCTTGAAGGCGATGGGCACCGAGGGCGAGACGAGGTTGCCGCCGGTGTCGAAGGTCAGTTCGCCCTTGTCCAGGTAGATGGCCGACCACAGGTCGCGCGACTCGGTCTCCGAGAAGTCACCGGCCTCGGTGGTTTCGTTGCCGTCGCGGTCGACATACAAGGCCACGCCTGCGTCGTTGACCGCCTGCGGCGGCGCGATCCAGCGCTCGGTCTTGCCGCGCCCGCTCTCCAGGTCGTTCAGCCCCCAGTAGCTGGGGCCGCTGATCTTCAGGAAGGAGTCGTCGCCCTGGGTGCCGGAGGTGAACTTCAGCACCGTCTGCGTGCCCTGGGTCACGAACTCCACGCGCACGCCACTGACGGTGCGGCCCAGCGTGTCCTGCAGCGAATTGATGCGCTGCTCCAGCAGGACCCGGAAGCTCTCCTTCGTGAAGTCCTGCCCGACCGGCAGCGCCACCAGCCCGGTGACGTTGTCGACCGTGACCGTGAACTTGTTCGTCTCGCTGTTGAGCCGGAACTTGTTGTCCAGGTTCACGCCGATGGCCGTGCCGGTGACCACCGCCGCGGTGGACTGCACGCCGCGCGTGGGCACCTGCTCTGCGTCCTCGACGCCCGGGTTGAAGTTGAAGATCTTCTGGAAGTTGGCGAATTTCTCTGCGGCTGCAGCGTCGCCGCTCGGGGGGGCCACCACGGCCACCGACGACGAGTCCCCGGTGGTGCCGGACAGGATGCTGAACACCCCCACGGTGTCGTCGAAGCGCACCCGCACGCCGTAGCGCTGGTCGCTGAGCGTGTAGTTGGAGTTGAAGTCGCGCAGCGCCTGACCGTTGGGAATCACCTGCCCGCCGTAGTTGCCGGTCTCGCCGTTGACCGTCGAATAGTTCTGCGTCAGGCTGAAGATCTCGTTCGCGCTGGTCGTGCCGTAGGCCTTGACGCCGATCTCCGAGGCCATGGTGGACTTGAACAGGAAGGTCTGCTGCGGCGCGGAGTACTCGGCCGTGATCTGGATCGGCAGCTCATCGTCGGCGAACTTCTGCGCCAGAGCGGCGTTGATCAGCTCCTCCAGACGCGCAGGGCTGAGGGACTTGATGTCGTCGCCTGCGCCCAGCGTGACGGCAATGTCCTCTTCGCCATTGCCCTCGGTGGCCGTGGCCACCCGCATGCGGAACAGATTGATCTTGTTGGCGGTCGCGCCGTCCTCCAGCGAGGACAGGTTGAAGTTGCGCCGGTCGCCATAGACCTGATTGATGCGCGCTTCGAGCACGCGCGCCATCTCGACGCCGCTCATCGGGTCGGCGTCGACGTCGTAGAGGTCGGACAGGTCGACCACCGCGTCGGTGGGCGAATCGTCGATGTTGACCCGGAAGGCGATGCCCTTGGGCCCGTCGGTGGTGCCCAGCTTGTCGGCGATGCTGAAGGTGCCGCTCTTGAGCATGGTCAGGTCGGCGGCCTCGAAGGCGTCGCCGTCGTACTCGGCGGGTACCGAGGCCTGCAGGTTCTTCAGGTCGTCGAGGTTGAACAGCTTGCTCACGCCGCGGGCGATCAGCTGCGGCTCGATCTCGCTCTCGGGGCGGACCTGGCCGTACTTGTTGACGAAGAGCTTCTCGCCCGTGTCGCCGGTGGCCTGGGACAGGAATTCGTCGAGCTTGGTGTCGCCGATGTAGACGTGGGTCTGCCACTTGTTGGTCTGGTCGTCGGGGCTGGCGCGCTGGGTCTTGACGTAGTAGACGTTGGCCAGGTACTCGTTGCCCCCCTGGTCGAACACGGTGATCGCGGTCGTCAGGTTGTAGGTCGACGGGTCGGTGCGGTCGAAGGACTCGTTGCTGATGACCTGGGCATTGGCCGGCAGGTTCAGGCCAAGCTCGATGGCGGTGGTCTTGCGCGCGTCACCGGTGGTCGAGCGCGGCACGATCAGCTTGCGCAGGTTGCCCAGGTCGGCCTTGCCGCTGGAGTCCACCGCCGCGGCCATCAGGGACTGCCCGGCGGAGTTGACGACCGCGAACGAGTCGTTCAGCAGGAAGGTGCCGTTGCGGGTGTAGATGTCCTGCAGGCTGTCGGCCGACTTCAGCGGGAAGAAGCCGTCGCCGGTGATCGCGATGTCCAGCGAGTTGGCCGAGAACTGGATGTTGCCCTGGCTGAACTCCTGGCTCACCGACTTCAGCGACACGCCCTGGCCGACCACGGCCGAGGCACGCTGCAGCGGGGAGGTGGCGAAGATGTCGCCGAAGTCGGCGCGCGAACGCTTGAAGCCCGTGGTGCCGACGTTGGCGATGTTGTTGCTCGTGACGCTGAGCTGCGTCGTCGCGGCGTTCAGGCCGGTCAGCGAGGTGTAGAAGGACATGGTCGGTGCTCCTGCGGTCGGTGATCTGTTGTGTTCAGGCGGATGCCGCTCGTGCGTGTTCGGTGGCGCGGCGCTCGGGGGGTGTTCGTCGTCTCGGCGTCTCAGCCTCTCGGCCTGTCAGCCGTCCACGCGCTTGACCTGCGACAGCGGCACGGTCGAGCCGTCGTCGAGCTCGAGCACCAGACCGTTGGCCGCGCTGCTGTAGGTGACGCTGCGCACGGTGGTGGGCGTCGTGATCGGCACCTGGGTCACCTTGCCGAAGGTGTCGATGCTCGCGTTGACCGTGTAGCGCCCGGCGGGCATGCGCTGGCCGGTCTGGTCGCTGCCGTTCCAGCGCACGACGACCTCACCGGGCTTCTGGCGGCCGAGCTGCTCGGTGTAGACGCTGCGCCCCAGCTCGTCGTAGACGTTCAGGCGCACCGAGCTGGCTCCCTCGGGGACGCTGATGACGCCGCTGATCGTGGCCCCGTCGACGAGTTGCGCCTTGCCGCCGGGCGCCGCCACCTTGCGCCCGATCAGGGCGGCACCCGAGAGGATCCGCTCGCTCTGCATCGAGCTCGTCATCGCATCGAGCGAGTCCGCCATGCGCGTGGACGTCTCGAGCTGCGAGAACTGCGCGAGCTGGGCCACGAAGGCCTCGTTCTTCACCGGGTCGAGCGGGTCCTGGTTCTTCAGCTGCGTGGTGAACAGCGTCAGGAAGGCGTCGCGGCCCATCGTCTCGTCGGCAGCGGTGGTCACTTCGGGAGTGGTCTTGGAAGACTTCCGCGCGATCGAACCCAGGTTCGCGAAGGTGGAGGAGGTGGGGCTGCTCTCGATGGCCATGTCCGGTCCTGGAAGGTGGCGGGTCCGGCGCTCAGGCGCGGATGATCTCGATCGTGCGCGCCATCAACTGGCGCGCGGTGTTGATGACTTCGACGTTGTTCTGGTAGGCCCGCGCCGCGGCCATCATCTCCACCATCTCGGAGACCTCGCTGACGTTGGACTGGAAGACGAAGCCCTGCGGGTCGGCCAGGGGACTGGCCGGGTCGTGGACGCGGCGCACCGGCGTCGGGTCGTCGACGATGTGGTCGACCTTGACGCCGCCGACGTAGGGCGCGGCTTCGTGCGTCATGGCCTCGTCGAGAAGGGCCTTGAACACCGGCCGCTTGGCGCGGAAGGCGCCGGCCTCGGTGCCGGCCACCGTGCCGGCATTCGCGAGGTTGGAGGCGGTGGCGTTCATGCGCGTCATCTGCGCGTTCAGCGCCGTGCCGGCAATGCCGATGATCCTGTCGAAGCCCATGGCCCTGGTTCCTTCAATCGCCCCGCAGGGCCTTGCGGATGCCCGAGACGCGGTTCTCGAGGAAGCTCAGCGTGGCCTGGTAGTCGGTCGCCGCCTTGCCGTAGTGCGCCTGCTCGACGCTCAGCTCCACGGTGTTCCCGTCCATCGAGGTGTTGAACGGGATGCGAAAGCGCAGGCCGTCGGAGCCGGCCGTATCACCCAAGGGGAAGTGGCTCGGGTGGGTGGCGCTCATCGCCGAGGGCTCGTTGTCCAGGCGCGAGAGCGCGCCCTTGAAGTCGAGGTCCTGCGCCTTGTAGTGCGGCGTGTCGGCATTGGCGATGTTGCGCGCCAGCACCTCGAGCCGGCGCGAGCGCATGCCCAGCACCTGTTCGTGCAAGCCCAGACTGCCTTCGAGGATGCGCATCATCGGCCCGTGCCTTCCCGATCTGCCTTGGTGGTCATGGCCTGCGGCAAGCGCAGACCGAAGCTGTGGACGCAGACACCGTCCGCAACTCCCGTGCCAGCCAGGGCCAGACGGGTGGCAAGCTCGCGGGCGCAGCCGACGCGGGCCTGGGCCGGCGCAGGCCGCTGCGAGAGAACCTCGGCACCTTCAACGCGCCCGCTCGCCAGCCAGGGCCAGGAGACCGGCGCTGACGACACCTTCGTACAGCGCGACGGCGGCAAGGCCTTGCCGCTGCACGGCCGCCGCATTGCCGCCGGCGGCAGCCGCAGGCCGGGACGGCAGGTCCGCCGCGAGCACCTGCTGCGCGTGCTGGCGCAGGCCGGCAACGAGGGAGGCGCGCGTGATCGGCCGCGCGCGGTCGGCCCCTTCATGCAGCAGCCGCGCCTGGCGACCGGGGATCTCGAGCGCAGCCTGCGGACTGGTCTGCGCGCGCGCGGCAGGCATCAGCACGGCAAGGTAGAGGTCGTCCAGCGCCTTGGGCGACGCGCTCGCGGCGCCCACATCGGCGAGGTAGCGCTCGACGAAGCCGAGCTGTTCCCAGACGCTGCGCGAGGTGATCTCGGCGGCGCGCCCGCGCATGCCCACGCTGTCTGCGCCCCGGCCCTCGCCTTCGCAGAACTGCAGGATGCCGAAGCAGCGCCCGTTGCTGGCGCGGGGGTTGAAGCCGTCGCTTTCCATCAGGGCCACCTGGGCCAGGTCGTCCACGGAGAACCCTTGCGCGGCCGCGATGCCTTGGATGCGCTCGCGCACGCGATCGACGTCGGCCGCCGGGACGTAGCCCTTGCGCACCGCCCGGGCCAGCGTGGCCTCGAGCAGCGCGCCGGTGCCGGTGCCAGGGGCGCTACCGGTGGCGGAGGTGGCGGAGGTGGCAGGAGCGGCAGCAGGGGCCGCAGCTGGCGCGATCCGCGGCACCACGGGCGCCGCAGACGGCACGGCAGGCGTGGCTGCCGCGGCCGCAGAAGGCGCCGAAGCCGCACCGCGCAGCACCGAGAAGTCCAGCGCATCAGCCACGAAGATGCGGGCGGGATCGGCGATGCCGTTGCGCGCGGCCACGTCCCTGACACCTTGGCGCACCGCGGTCACCGATGCGTCGCGGCCCAGGGCCTGCAGGCGCTGCGAGACCAGCTTCCAGAGCGTGTCGCCCTGGCGCACCACGACACGGTCACCGGCTTCGCCGAGGACGGCACCGGACACCACGCGCCAGCGAGGGCCGCCCTGGGCGTCCGTCGCCGCGGCGGCCAGGGCCGCGCGGCGCGGTGCCGGGGCGGGCGCGCCTGCCGCGGCGGTCAGCGGGGATCGTTCTGGAACCTGAGGCACGAGGTCGATCGTCCAGGGAAAGGGGGTCTGCGCAGCGGCGCTGTCGGGATTCCCTGGCCTCGTTCTTGCACGCCGGCCGGGGGCTGTGGCGCGCCACTCGCGTCAGCGCCACCCGCGACTCCCATGCAATCTGCGTGCCGTTTCCGATTCCTCGTGCTCGTCAGGGTGTGGGCACTCCTGCTGTGCGGCGTCGTCACGGGCGCCGCCGGCAACGACTTGCCGCCCAAGGCCGACGGCCCGTTGATCGAGGCCGCCCAGGCCTGGGCGCAGACGCAGCGCCCGACGGCACCGGCCGCGGGGGCGCTGTTCCTGCCACCCGACGCCCGCACGGCCGCGACGCCCTGCGCCAGCGGCTGGCGCTTCGACCTGCCCTTCTCCGACCTGCAGGCGGTGCGGGCGCGCTGCGCCCAGCCGCGACTGCAGGTCTTCCTGCGCTCGACCGTCGCGCTGCGGGGCGCGCAGGACCCGGCCGCGGCGCGGCCGCCTGCGGACCCGGGCGCGGGCCCGCCGGTGGCGCCTGAACGCCGCCCGGCAACGCCGCCGGCTCCAGGACGCGACGCGGCCACGACCGCCCTGCCCCCTCGGCCCCCCGAAAGCCGGCCGCGTCAGGTGCTGACGCTGCGCCAGGACCTGCGCCGCGGCGCGCTGCTCGAGGCCGCGAGCGTCACTGCGGCCACCCTCGACGTGCCGCTGCAGCGCGGCCTGGGCGACCCCATCGAAGACCCGGCAGGGCTCGAGCACATGGAACTGGTGCGCGACAAGCAGGCCGGCCAGGTGCTCTACACCAACGACATCCAGCCCACCCTGCTGGTGCGAAAAGGGCAGTTGATCGTCGTCACCATGCAGGGCGTGCCCGGACTGACGATCACGGCGAGGCTCGAAGCCCTGCAGGACGGGCGCTTCGGCGAGACCGTGCGACTGCGCAACCGCGAATCGGACCGCATCGTCAGCGCGGTGGTCGTCGGGCCGAACGCGGCCCGCCTACCCTGAGCAGCACCGGGAGCCCCGCATGCCAGACACTTCCGCTTCGACACTAAAGTTCTCGTTCTTCGCGTCGAACCTCTCCATGAGGAGTAGGATTTCAGTCATTCGACCGAGCCTGCGATCTGTTCAAGGAGCCTGACCATGACCGACCCGATTTCGATGTACGGCCGCCTCGGGCGGTTCGACGCCGGGGTGCGCAGCGGTCAGAGCGACCGGGCCAGCGAGTCTTCGGATGCGCCCCCCAGCGGCACCGGTGCGCTGGTCGCCGCCGCGCCGGCTCGCGACGAATTCGTGCTCAGCGAGGCCGCACGCAGCGCCTTGCAGGCCGACACCTTCGACCGCAGCAAGGTCGAAGCCATCAAGCTGGCGCTGCGCGACGGCAACTACCCGCTGGACAGCCGCCGCATCGCAGAGAGCTTCGTCGCCATCGAGCGGCTGATCGATGCCTGAGCCCCGGAGCGTCCCGGAAGCCCGCGGGCACGCGCTCGCACTGCTGCAACAACTCCTCGAATCGCTCGACCAGGAGTTCGAAGCCCTCAAGCGCCGCGATCTGGGCTATTTCGAGCGTCTGCAACCCACCAAGGAACAGCTGCTGGCCCAGTTGTCGGCCTGGCAGACCGAGCCCGAGCGCGCTGCGGCGACCTTCGTTCACGACACCGAGTGCCGCGACTGGCTGCTGCGCTGCCGCGACGCCCACCGCCGCAACGAGACGCTGCTGCAGCGCCACCTCGAAGCCGTGCGGGGCGCCCTGCAGGCGCTGTCCGCCGGCACACCGCTCCAAGGCGTGGAGATCTACGACCGCCTCGGGCAGATGCGCGGCCGCGGCGCCGGGCGCGGCATCGCCGAGGCCTGAGAGCCTGAGAGGTGGGCTTCACGCCCCTCGGGCTGCGTCGTGCTGACGCGCCTGCTCCGGACGCAGGCCCTGCAGCCAGTACACCCACGACAGGATGGCGGCCACGGCCGCGTACAGCGAGGGCGGAATCTCCTGGTCCAGGTCCAGACGCGCCAGCAGCGCGAGCAGCTGCGGGTCTTCGGTGACATGCACGCCCTGCAGCCGGGCCTCCTCGACGATGCGCCGCGCCAGGTCTTCGTCGCCCTTGGCGCTCACCACCGGGGCGCGCAGGCCGTCATAGCGCAAGGCCACGGCCTGGAAGGGGTAGGCGTCTCGCGGTGGACGTGGCATGGTGCGCACTCGTGCGGCCGTCACAGGCCGGGAAGGCTTGCGGCGCGCCCGCTCGGCGCGCCGCAACGATGCGTCTGCGGGCACAAACCGCAGCCACGGCTCGGGCCCCGGCAAGGGTTTGCAAGGAGGGGACGCGCTGTCTTGGCGTGCAAGGCGGACATGGGCGACAGACTCCCGGCCATTCAGGCCCGGAGGTCCAGCACGGCGCCTGAGCGCGCAGTTGCCTGGGACGGCACCGGATCGCGCCGCGCGCCGTGAATGACCTGGAAGCGCTCCAGCCGCAGGCCCTCGTCGCTCAGCAGGCCGCCCAGGCGCTGGGCGTCGGCGCGCGCGGCGTCGCACACCGCTTCGCGCTCGGCCCACATCACGAGCCCGATGCGACCGTCGGCCTCGACGCGTGTCTGCAGCCACAGCGGGCCCCAGGCCCCGCCGTGGCTGTGAATGTCCACCGTCCAGGCGCCGCCACCCGAAGGGTCGCCCTCGGCGGGCGGCGGGTCGCGGGCCAGCCGCACGGACAGCGGCGGCGCATCCCGGAAACCCAGCGCCAGATGCAGCACCACGCCGCCGTCGGCGCTGGCCGCCAGGGACTGCAACTGCGCCGCCTCGACATCCTCCAGCGCCGAAGCCAGGGCGGCCGACGCCGGCCCGGTGTCGGCGTCGGCGTTGTTGAGCCGCGCCAGCAGGGCCAGCTTGACGTCGGACAGGCCCACGCGCTCGCCGCGCGCCAGCCGGGACTCGGCGAACAGTCCGCTGCGCCGCACCGCATCGCGCAGGGCAGCTCCGTCGAGCAAGCCCATGCTGATCAACGACGTCAGCGGCGGCGGGATGGGGGTCGCCGCCGCGGCGGCGGTGCCGGCAGACACCTGGGCAGGTGCCTGGGCGGGTGCCGGGCTGCCGACGGGCACGGACCGCAGGGCGGCGGTCCATGCGGCCAGGGTCGCGGGGCGCACGAGCAACTGGGCCCAGCGCGGTGGCAGGCCCGGCGGCCCGGACGGCTGCGGCGGGGGCGCCGCCGCAGCGCCCGGCGTGTCGGACCGGGGCAGACCCGCCGCCGGCACGGGCGGCTCGGGCGCAGCCTCGCGGCCGCGCACCGGCAGCAGCTGCGCGGAGCCGTTGGCCAGCAGCCGCACCATCCAGGCCGTCATGGCCAGCGGCGATCCCGCGCCAGCGCGCGGCGACGCGCCGCCCGGCCACTCGATCACCCTGCCGTCGAGCAACAGCGTGAGGCGCTCGTTGCGGACCTCGACCGTGGGACGCACGATCTGGCCGTCGCTCAGCCCGAACTGGCGTACCTCCGCCACGCCGAGCACAGGGTAGGGCCCCGCCGGGAAGATGGCTGACGGCCGCGCCGCGAGCGAGACGGTCTCGGACCCGGGCAGGGGCAGGCTCACGGGCGGGCTCCCCGCCCGGCTAGGGGTAGCGGATCCAGTTGCGGCGATCCGTGTCGAGCGCCGGCGTGGCAGCCCGTGCCGGCATGGCAGCCGGCGCGTGGGCGGGGGCAGGGGGCGCAGACCACTGGCGCTGCGGGTCGACGATACCGAGCACGTCGGCCGGGGTCGGCACGACCAGGGTCGAGCCGGCCACGAGCGATTGCGGGGTGCCGCGGGGAAAGGCACTGCGGTTCAGGCGCATGTAGGCCTCGCGCAGCACTTCGACGCGGAAGGGGCTGTCGCGCAGGGTGCGGGCGATCACGCGGTCCAGGGTCTCGCCACGCTGCAGCACGACCCGCGCGCGGGTCCCGGCGGCCTCGGCATGGGCTGCGCCGTCGGCCCGCGCGGCGCCGCCGCCGGCCTGCGGGTGCAGCAGGTGCTGCAGCGCCGCCTGACCCTGCTCGGACAGCCCCTCGACGGCCGTGGCCGCATGCGCGCGACCAGCGCCCAGCGCCGCGGCCACCAGGACGACAGGCCACAGACAGGCTCCCGCAGAGCCTGCGCGCGCCATCGGCGCGAACAGGGGGCGGGCCGCCGTCAGGAAGCGCTCGAATGCTTGCATGGGCACATCTCCGGGCATGGTGCGGGCTTCACAGGGGCCAGGCCACCCAGCGCACGCCGGCACTGAGGCGGGGGCCGGCCACCTGGCGCAGCGCAACCTCGTTGGTGGATACCGAAACAACCTCGGCCAGGGCGGTCTGGCCCAGCGCGTCGGGCTCGAGCAGGCGCTCGGGCACGCGGGCACGGTCGGCGATGAAGACACGCTGCCCGGGCAGGAAGCCCGACTCCGGGCCGACCGGCAGCACCCAGCGCTGCTGCGGCGCCGCGACGACGTCGAAGCGCGGGAACTCGCAGGGCGCCAGCGTGGCCAGGACCTCGCGCCAGCGCTGCAGCAAGGCCTCGAGGGCCGCCTGTTCGGAGGCCCCGGCGAAAGCCTGCGGCGCCTGGCCGGCGAGGGGCTGGGTCTGACGCCAGAGCACGCGGCCGTCGCCGTCGTCGAAGACGAGGCTGGCAGACAGCCCGCCGGAGCCACCGGTGGCAGACGCCGTGAGATGCATGCGCAGCACGGCGCCCGACACCCGGGGCGGCGCGCCGATGAGGGCCTGCTGGTAGGCCGAGGGCGGCTGCGGCATGGCCGTTGCCGTGCCCACGGGCAGGCCGAACGCCGGCACCGGCACCTGCGCATACCAGCGCGGCAGGCTGGCACCCTGGCTCGCCCACCAGGCCCGGGTCTGCTGGGCCAGCAGCGCCGCCACCGCGGCATCGGGGCCGTGCAGGCGCGAATCCTGGCTGACTTCCAGCCGCACGGCCATGCGCCAGGGCCGCACGGCGTCCAGGCATTCCTGGGCGCTGACCGCGGAGCGCCGCCCCGCCGGCTCGACGAGCGCCTGGACGTTCCAGCGGCGTTGCTTTTCGTCGCGCTCGGGTTTCTCGGGCTCCAGGTACTCCAGCACCCGCACCCCCCGCAAGCGAAGCTGGCTGTGCCATTGGGTCGATTCGTGCAGGGCGCCACTCTCGTCGACCCAGGCCGAGCTGACGACCCGGGTGGGGGCGCTGGTGGCGGCATCGATGAGTGAAGCCCGGATGGCCTGCAGCAGCTTTTCCGGGTCGTCCACCGGCGCCGCAACAGCAGCCACGGCCGCGGGAACGGCGGCGGGTGCCACGGCGCCCGCTCTGGCAGCGGCCGCCGGTCGTGCCGCGGCAGCGGGGGGGCGCGCGGTGGCGGGCGGACGCGCGGCAGCAGGCGCAGGCGCGCGGGCGGCACCAGACGCTGCGGGTGCGGGTGCGGGTGCGGGTGCAGCTGCAGGCGCAGGAGCGGCTGCGGATGCGGCGCCGCGGGGTGCGTTCTGGGCCGCCACACCTTCCGACAGCGCAGCCAGGAGCAGACCCGCCAGGCAGCCGACCGCGCACGCGCCCAGGGTGTGCGGCCTGTGCAAGCCTGCGCGCCGTCGGTCCACGCTCCTGGTCAAGGCGCCCCCCGCCACGGCCGGGTCACTGGGCGCGCCGGGCGCGCTGCTTCGAGGCGAGCTGACCCAGGTACAGCAGCCGCAGGTCGTTGACGACCGCGCTGTCCAGCGACAGCGAGGTCTCGTAGGTGTCGTCGCCCACCGGCGAGATGCTCACCAGCACGGCGCCGTAGATCACCCCTTCGACCTTGGCGCGGAAGGTGTCGCTCATCACGGTCATGTCGGCCACGGTGGTCGTCGCGTCCAGATACTGACCGTAGACCTGCTCGGTCAGCGACCGGTAGGCGTCGAGCTTGGAGGCCCGGATCGCCAGCAGGCGCTGCTGGGCCGGGTTGCTGTGCTTCTGCACGCTGACGACCGCGTAGCCCGTGGCCACCAGCGTGTCGCGCTTCTCGATCAAGGGCTCGATCATCGACACCGGCGGGCTCGGCGCCCGGACGCCGGCGGACATTTCCGCCTTGAGTTCCTTGGCGTTCATGTCGCGAACGGGCCGGGCAGGCTCCGCGGCGTTCTCGCCCATGGGCGGCAGCGCCACGTGCTGACAGGCCGACAGACCCAGGGCTGCCAGGCACAGCGCCCACGTGCGGCTTCGATTGAACATCGGCACTCCCTCCTGACGATGCGAACAACGGCGGCGCAAGACACCCCGCCGTCAAGGATTCGGCGTCCGCATGCAAGTCTTGAGCCCGGTCAACGCGCGATCGGCGGCAGGCCCGGGACGTTCGGGCTCGTCGGTTCCACGAGCTCCCTCTTCACGCGCGAGATGCTGCGCACGAAGCCGGGCGTGGCAAGCTTCGGCAGACCTTGCTCGAAGCTGCGCGCGTCGGCGGCGGAATCGAAGGGCCCCGACACCAGCGCGAAGTACACGCGCCCGTCACTGCGGAAGGTGGCAATGATGCGGGCGTCGGCCAGCGCAGGCTGGCTCCTGCGCAGATCGAGCAAGTCGCTCGCTCGCCCGCTCACCGCATGCTGCACCAGATAGCTCGACTCGGGCTGGGCGTCGATCCAGCTGGCGGTGCGTGCCACCTGCTCGCGCTCCCAAGCCACGGCGTCGCCGGTCGGCGGCAAGCTCTTGCCGGCCGCTGCAGGCACGGTCGTGCCGGCGGCGGCCGGCTGCGGCTGGCCGGGCGGGACCGCTGCAACCGGCCCGGGCGCTGGCGCCGGCTTGAGGGCAGGGGCGGATGCGGCCGCGGCTGGTGCCACCGCGACGGCCTGGGCAGCCGATGCCGATGCCGTGGCCGGGGCAGGAAGCGCCTGTGCGACCGCAGACGCAGGCGCAGAGGCCTCGGGCGCCACTGCAGACGCTGCCGCGGCGGGCTTGGCAACAGGCCCCAGGGCAAGACGCAGTTCGGCCGGGCGCAGGAAGATGACCGCACCTGCACTCGCCAGTAGCAGCGCGACCCCGGCCAGGACCGTGGTGCGCAGCTTCGTGCCGCGCTTGGGCGCCGGCGTGGTCGCCGACGCCGACGCCGACGCCGACGCCGACGCCGAAGCCGACGGTGGCACCATCGGCGGCTCCTGGCGCGCGGCGCCCGGCTCCTCGGGGCCGCCGGACCGGGCCCAGGGGTCGCCGATCACGCGCACCTGCAGGCGCCGGCCACTGCCCTCGGGCGCCAGTTCACGTGCCAGCCGCACGGAGGCGAGCAGCAGCACGACCACGCCGGCGCCGGGCAGGTCCTGGCTCAGGCGCAGCAGCAGGCGGGCCTGGTCGAGCTCGGCATCGGCCTGGACCTGGAACACCCAGACGCGAGCAACGCCCGGGGCCGCCGCACGCGCCTGGTCCACCGTCATGTCCGACAGCAGGCGGTTGAAGCGCTCGAGCAGCAGCGAACGGTCCATGTCGAAGATGAGCGCGGTCTCCACGCCGCCGGCCTTGCGCAGCCCCTGGAGCAGCAGCTGCGCCTGCCGGTCCAGGGCCGAGTCGTCACCGCACAGCAGCAGACTGCTGCGACGCGCGACCAGGATGTCCACCCAGTCCTCGACGGCGCCCGCGTCATACAGCCGCGGCGAGCCGACGTCGCTGTCCGGCGTCTCCTCGGGCCAGTGGGCGCGGCTCATGACCCGACCCCCGGGCCCGGACCACCCGGCGGGACGGCGCCCGCGCACGCGCACACGCACGCGCAGTTGAACGAATCTGGTCGCCTCATGGAACAGGGAATGTATTCCGCGAGAGTTTCTATCTTTACGAACACTTTACATTTCTTTTGCATATTCATCGGATAACATCCGCCAACTCTTCGACAGGTGTCAAATCGCCGACAGGCGCCCGGGCGCCGGGCTCAACACCCCCGCGGAGCACCCGCCAAAGTCATGTCGAACAAGCAGTAAGAGGATGAGAGGAGCCCCCACACCGCCCTTGATCGGCCGCAGCGAGCCCATGCGGGTGCTGCGCGAACTCATCCAGACCGTTGCGGCGTCCCGCGCCACGGTGCTGATCACCGGTGAGAGCGGCACCGGCAAGGAACTGGTGGCCCAGGCACTGCATGCAAGCGGGCCTCGGCAGGACGGTCCCTTCATCCCGATCAACTGCGGCGCCATTCCCAAGGACCTGATCGAGAGCGAGCTCTTCGGCTACCGGCGTGGCGCCTTCACCGGCGCGCTGGCCCACCGAACCGGACGCTTCGAGATGGCCAACGGCGGCACGCTCTTCCTCGACGAGGTCGGCGACCTGCCCGTGGACACGCAGGTGAAGCTGCTGCGCGTGCTGCAGGAGCGCCGCATCGAGCCCCTGGGCTCGATTGAAAGCGTGCCCATCGACGTGCGCATCGTCGCCGCCACCAACCGCGACCTGGAGCGGGACGTCCAGCAGGGTCGGTTCCGCGAGGACCTGTTCTATCGGCTCAATGTCATCCCGATGCGCACCGCGCCCTTGCGCGAGCGTCCGGAGGACGTGCCGGAGATGCTGTCCTTCTACGCCCGTCATCACAGTGCGCCCGGCTTCGAGCCCGTGACCTTCGACGCCTGCATGCTGGAGGCGCTGCGCGCCTACGACTGGCCCGGCAACGTGCGAGAACTGTCCAATCTCGTGGATCGCTTCTCGGCCCTGTACCCGTCCCAGGTCCTGAGCCTGGAGTCCATCCCGGTGTGGATGCTGCCGGCGGCACTGGCCCGCGCCCGGGCCGGCAGCGGGGCGCAGACGTCCGGGCCGCCGCGCGAGGCGCTGCTGTCGGACGCGCCCGGCGCCGAGCACCTCCTGCATGAGACGGCCTGGAAAGACACGGCACAGGAAGCCGAGGCCGAGGCGACCCTCGACGGCGCCCAGGCCCCTGCCCCGGCAGGCGACGAGGCCGCCGCCAATCCCGCCGAGGACGCGATCCGGATGGCGCTCGGCCTGGACCTGCTGGGCGAGCAGGGAATCTCCTTGCGCGACCGCATCAACTCGATCGAGCGCAGCTTCATCGAGCAGGCGATGGACCGCTCCAGGGGCAACGTCTCCCAGGCGGCGCGGCTGCTGGGTCTGCAGCGCACCACACTGATCGAGAAGCTGGCCAAGTACGGGCTGAAGCGCTAGGCGCATCCCGTCACTGATTGAGCACGGTGATGCTCACGCGCCGGTTGCGCGGATCGGCCGGGTTGCGCGGCACGAACGGCTGCGTGTCGGCCACGCCCTCGATGCGGGAGAAGCGCTGCGCGTTCACGCCCGCGCCGACCATCAGCTGGCGCGTCGCGTCGGCGCGCTCGGTGGACAAGGACCAGTTGCTGCGCCCGCTGGCGTCGGCGAAGCCGAGACTGTCGGTATGGCCGCGCACCGCCAACCGGTTGGGCAGCGCCTGCAGCGAGCGCGCAACCTCGCCCAGCAGCGCTGCAGCGCGCGGGTCCAGGTCGGCCGTGCCAAGGCGGAACATCGAGAAGTCGGCCTTGTCGATGATCTCGATGCGCAGGCCGTCGCTCTCGCGCACGATGCTGACCGTGTCCTTGACCGCCTGCAGCTGCGGATTCTTCGACAGATCCTCGCGCAACTGGGCCTCGAGCTTCTCGAAGTTCTCCTGGTCGGCCGCGGAAGCTTGCGGCTTCGGCTCCGAATCGCTGGTGCCGTCGCGGCTGCGCTGGTCTGCCGCCCCGCCCTCGGTCGCGTTCGCGCCGCCCTGCGCCTTCGGCGTGAGCCGCTCCAGCAGCGAGCTCTGCTTGGCCGTGAACGGGAACCCGTCGACATCCACCACCGACGAGCCCCCGAGCAGGCCGTCCGACCCGGCCATCTCGCCGAACTTGATCTGGCTGTGAGAAGCCGGGCGGAAGTAGTCGGCCACGCTCTTGCGCCTGTCCTCGGTGGTGGCGCCAAGCAGCCACATCAGCAGGAAGAAGGCCATCATCGCCGTCATCATGTCGGCCAGCGCGATCTTCCAGGCGCCGCCGTGGTGGCCGCCGTGGCCCTCGTCGATGATCTTCTTGACGATGATCGGCCGCTTGTCGGACCCTCCATCGTCGGGCGCCGGGGCGGGCGCAGGAGCGGCGGCCGGCGCGGCCTGCTCCTGGGGCTTCTCAGCCGGCTCCTGGGCAGCAGCCATCGTTCAGCTCACCCGCTGCAAGCCCTGCGTCATGCGCCACGCAAGGTGTCGAAGACCTCGGAGAAGGACGGCTGGTTGGCGTGATCGATGCACGCCCGCGCCGCCTCGATGACGATGGGCTGCGGGTGCCCGCGCAGGTTGGCCACGATCATCTGCTGGATGACCTTGTAGACCTGCGCCTCCTCCTCGACGATCTGCCCCAGGCGGTTGGCGAAGGGCTCGAACATGGCATAGGACAGGAACACCCCGAGCATCGTGCCCACGAGCGCCGCGCCGATGAGGGCGCCGAGCACCGCTGGCGGCTGGTCGATGGCGCCCATGGTCTTGACGACACCCAGCACGCAGGCCACGATGCCCAGGGCCGGCAGCGACCCGGCGATCGTCGTCAGCGCCGCAGGCGCGCGCATCGCCTCGTGGTGATGCACCTTGATGGCGGTACCCATGATCTCCTCCACCGACTCCGGGTCGAGGTTGCCCTGGGAGATCACCGCCAGCCGCAGCGGGTCGCAGATCATCTGCACGACCGAATGGTCCTTGGCGAGCTTGGGGAACTCCCCGAAGATCGGGCTCGAGTCCGGGTTCTCGACGTGCGCCTCCAGCGCCACGACCCCCTCGCGCTTCATCACGGCCAGCAGCTTGCCCACGAGCGTGATCAGGTTCAGGTAGTCCTGAGGCTTCCACTTGGGGCCCGAGATGCAGCGGCCGATGCCGGCCATCGCCGCCTTGAACACCGGGAAGCTGTTGCCCACGAGGGACGCGCCGATGGCCGCCCCGGCAATGATGACGAACTCGAACGGAGCCGCCTTGATGATGGGGCCGAGCTTGCCACCGGCAGCGACGTACCCGCCGAGCACCGCGACGAACACCACGATCAGTCCGATGAAGAAGAACATCGCCCACCCTCTGTATCGATGACCGCAGCGGACCGGCCGGCGGGTCACCGGCTGAGCACCGCGCGTCAAACGAATAAACTTTGCGAATTGATTCTATCGTCATGCACCATCCAACAATCAAAAACACTACTCGAATCGCCATCTGTCTGGCCCTCTGCGCAGCGGCCTTCGGAGCGGCTTCGCGGCAGACGTCCGCCAGCGCGGTGCCCGCAGCCCCGGAGTCGCCGCCGGGATGGCGCCGCATGGGCGAGACGGCGCTCGCCACCGTCTACGTGCAGGCCGGCTCGCTTCAGCGCGACGGGCAGATCCGCCGCGTCATCGAGATGCAGAGCCTCAAGGAGAAGGACAGCGACGGCGTGCTTTCGCGCCGCTACACGGCCGAATACGAGTGCCGGCACCAGATGTTCCGCATCGGCCGGATCAGCAGCCATGCCGGGCCGCTGCTCAGCGGCGCACAGGTCTTCGACGTGCAGGAGATGGGTTACTGGCGCAAGATCGTGCCGGGCACCCCGTTCGCGCTGCTGTTCGGCATGGTCTGCGCCGACTACGACGGCCCGCCGGGCTGACCGGTCGGTGCCCGGCAGCGGCCGGGCCTGCGGGCCTGGCGGCGTGCAAGGCGGGCTCCGGCTCCTCAGGCGTAGCTGCCCACGAGCGTGCAGACGCGCCCGCCGGTGCCGATCTTGAACCGCGCGATGCCGGGCTCCCGAACCGTGTCCACACCGCCGAGATCCAGCACCTCCACGCCGCGGTCCTGCAGCGCGACGAAGGCCCGCCACATCAGGAGGTTGTGGGCGTGGGACTGCCGGCCCGCCGGCCCGGTCCAGCCCAGGTGGTAGGTCGCCGTGCGCCCGTGGACGAGAAACAGGACCGCGGCCGCTCGCTCGCCGGCCAGCCGCGCCGACAGCAGCAGGGTGGCACCCTCGGCAGGCGGCACGACCCGCCACGCGGCGACGAACGCCCGCGGCAGCGAAAAGTAGCCCCGGCTGCGTCGCTGCTCCCACTCTGCGGCCACCATGGCCTCGTGCGCCGGCGCGTCGGCGCTCTCGTCGCAGACCTCGACGGCGGAGCGCTCGACCGCCACCAGCCGGTTGCGCCAGTTGCCGTCGAGCCGGCGCCGCAGGTCGGTGGCGTTGCGGCGCAGGTCGACGAGCACGGTCGAGTATCCCGTCATCACCCGACGCAGCCCGGCGCAGGGGTTGCCTGCGCGCAGGGCCTCGTGCTGCTCGAGCTCGGGCGTGAAGATGGCCACGCGCGGGCGCCGCACCGGCAAAGTCTTGCGGATCATCTCGACTGCGACTGCCTGCTGCGCCACCGAGAGCTCCGAGTGCCACAGCGGCCCGCGGCTGCACAAGGCAGAACGGACGAACCAGGGAAGGCGCTGCTGCAGGAACTGCGCTGCGCCGACGATCCGGTCGCCGTCGCGCACCACCGCGCGCAGGCAGGGGATGCCCAGCGCCTGCATGGCCTGCCCGTAGCGCCACGACTGCTGCAGACTGCCCGCGGCCTGGTGATGCAGACGGTCCCAGTCGCCGCTGTCGGCCAGGTCCCAGCGAACGCTCCATCCCTGCATAGAATCTTCCGAGCCGATGACCGGGCGCATGATGAAACAGGCCTCGAAGAAGTCTTCCCTGGATATTCCGCCGTCGCAGACCGTCATGGGCCATCGCATCGAGGGCCCACGCATGACCGCCGCGGGCGCCTGGCTCCTGGTGTGGAGCATCGGCTTGCCCATACTGCTGCTGGGCCTGGCGCTGGACCTGGCGCTGGAGTGGATGTTCGGCTGGTGCGTGGGCCTGTGGTGCCTCGTCTGAGGTGAACCCGCGGGGCGCCGCAGCAAGACAGGCCGAACGCCCGGACCGCTGAGGCCAGGTTCAGAACGGGGGTTTCAGCACCCGCGCGCACGTGCCGCGGATGAGCCTCACCGTGCGCCCGTCCTGGGTGTCCAGCGTCTGCGTGAACGCGCCCGTGGCCCGGTCGATGACGAAGGCCTCGCGCGTGATGACGGTGCCGAAGCGCTGGAACATCGCAGGCCGGCTGACGACGAACTGCTGCGCCTTCACCTCCAGGTTGCCGCCGCGCCCCTCGGAGATCGCCAGCCGTCCCTGATACCAGCCGGACTTCCTGGCGAGGTCGATCTGGGCCATCGCCATGCGCGGCGGCTCGTTGGCCTGGATCCCGAGCGCGACCTGACCGTCCAGATCGAGCTGCAGTTCGCAGATCAGGTCAATGACAGACCCGTCACGCTTGACCGCGCCGATGTCCTGCGGGATGTCGGGCGCACTGCTGTCGCCCGTGACCACGGAAACGATGCCGACGATGCCCGCCATCAAGGCCATTCCGAGCGCCACGCCACCAAGCAGGAGTTTCATGTTCGTCGCAGCCATGTGCATGCAAGCCCGCGTACTATAAACTCCTCGATCGTTATTCAAAAAATTCAAAGCACGTTCTCTAAATGAAACTGTTTTTGCGCATCATTCTGTTCGGCTTGCTCGGGGCCCTGATGGCGGCCCTGGGCACGCTGGCCGCGGTGAAGTGGGGACAGGCGGCGCATCACCGGTCCGAGGCGGAGAAGCTGGCCGAGATCGTCGCCACCCAGCGCGATCGCATCAGTGCGCTCGAGACCGACGTCGAGGCGCTGGAGACGACGGCCCGCAACCGGGAGGCGCGGCTTAGAGCGCTGGAGAAGGCGGGGGGTGGCCTGGTCGCGGTCGCCGGCACGGACACGCAGCAGGCCTGCCAGCTGGCCAGGGACACTCCGCTGACCGCGCAGCCCGCCAAGGCGGACGTCCGCCCCGCCGCGCTCGAGCCGCGCTACCGCCAGGGCCCGCTGCGCGTCGCGCACACCGGGCAGTCGATCAGGCTCTACCCGGCCCCCGGGGGGGTGTTGAAGGTCGGCGGCGAGACAGCCGAGTTGATCAACGTGGACGTGCACCAGCCACCCCAGGGCCTCTTCGCCGGCATGGCCGCGGCACTGGTCGCCCAGTTCGTGCACCGCACCCAGGACGGCAAGTTGATCGCCGTCAGCGTGCCCCTGCGCGAGTCGGCGTTCCAGAACCGCACGCTGTGGACGATGGCGCAGCACGTTCCGGCCGCCGGGGCGGCGCCCGCCGAGGTCGGCACGGTCTCCGTGGACCCGGCATCGCTGCTGCCGGAGAACCTGGGCTACGACCTCTACACCGGCGTGTTGCCGGTGCCGCCTTGCAGTGGTGGTGTGAGCTTCTACCGGCTGCGCAGTCCCGTCGGACTCAGCCGCGAACAGGTGGCGAAGTTGCGCGCCCTGCTTGCTGGCACCCCAGCCAGCCCGCCGGCCGCGGCGGCGGTGCCTGCTGCAGCGCCAGCCGCGCACGGCAAGACCGCGCAACGCTAGGCAAGAACCTGCCGCCATGACCGAAGACTCGCCAGGTCGACCCCGGCGGCAGTCGGCGCCGGCCGACGTGCATGACAAGCGGCCGCACCTCACCTAGGGGTGCTGGTACGGATATTGCCTCCTGGCTCCTGGCGCCCGTGTCGCGAAACAGGACCAGCCGGCGCACGAACGTTGGGATGAACGCACATGGCCGATGAGACCCAGGAAACCGAAGGGGGCAAGAAGCCCTCGATGCTGCTGCTGATCGTGGCGGTGCTGCTCGTGCTGGTCCTGGTGGGGGGATCGATCGTCGGCACCCTGGCCTTCACGGGCTTCTTCCAGAAGAAGGAGTCCCTGGCCGCAGAGGCCGCTGAGGCCAAGGGCACGCAGTCCGGCAGCGGGGCTGCGGACGGCGCGGCGCCAGGGGCGTCAGGCGCCGCGCCGAAGCTGATGACCAAGGCGTCGCCCGAACAGGCACGCTTCGAGTACCGGTACGTCGAGTTCGAGAAGGAACTGCTCGCGAACCTGTCGGGGTCCAAGCGCTTCATGCTCGTGAAGATCGCCGTCATGACACGCTATGACGACCGCGTCGTGAACAACATCAAGCGCCACGAGTCCGCGATGCGCTCGGCCGCGCTCGACATCATGCGGCAGAGCGTGGAAGCCGAGGTCCAGAAGCCCGAGTTCCGCAAGCTGATGGCCGAGAAGATGCGCACCGAGTTCAACGCCGTTCTCGACCGGCTGGAGAATTTCGGCGGGATCGAGGAGGTGTACTTCACCTCCTTCGTCGTGCAGTAAGGACCGCAGGCCGAGAAAAAGGCCGGGCGGCCGATGACACTCCAGCAGATCAACGGCCGGTCGCCGCGCTGGCTGCGGCCGCGGGGGCTGCGGCGCCGGCGGCCTGCCGCGCCGGCTGCGGCCGCGGGAAGCGCAAGGCGTTGGCGTCGGCGACGACCTGACCCTGCTTCTGCACCACTTCCAGGAACCTTTCGCGCTGCAGCGTGACCAGGGCCTGGACGTCGCGCTTGACGCCGGCGATCTCCGCCACCGAGCCCTTCAGCGCCTTCAGCTCCTCGCCCAGGGCGTTCACCGCCGTGGCCTGCGACTGCACGGCCCCGGCCTGGGCCTGCATGCGTCCGCTCAGGGCCTGGACCTGCTTGGTCAGGTCGCTGCTGGTCGTGGCAACCTGCTTGGCGGTCTTTTCCGGAACCTGCTGCACGAGCGCCGCCGACTGCTGCACCGAGTTGTCCACACGCTGACCCAGCTCGGCATTCGCCTTGGTCAGCGTGGCGATGCGCTCGGTGAGGGAGTCCAGGTTCTCCTGGATGGCGCGCAGCCCGGTCAGGCCGGCGTCGAGCTCCACGACACGCTTGCCGACGACGAGCAAGGTGGCTTCGAGGCGGTTGGTCTTGCTGATCATGCGCACGGCCATGACGCTGAAGAATCCGATCGACAGCACGAGCAGCCCGCACAGGATGCCCAGGGCCCATATCGAACGCTTGTTCAAGCCGAAGGTCACCTCCGAGAGCAAGCCGGCCGTGTTCTTCAGCTCGCGACCGGCGAGCGAGGCGGCGAGCGCCGCCTGCGAGGCGACGTCGGCGGCCTCGAGCACCGCATTGCTCAGCGCCTCGAATTCCTCGCGCTCGACGACCGCGGGCGACGCAGACCGCGCGCCGGATCCGGCGCTGCCCGCGGCAGCACGCGGCACCGCATCTTCGACGTCCTGCATCGGGCCCCGCCGCCCTGCACCTTCGACAGGGGGCTCCACAGCTTCAGCCTGGGCGGGCTGGGGCCGGGGGGCGTCGGTGGGGGACTCGGTGCTCATGGGGTTTCTCCTGGATGATTCGATGGGGGCGGCTCGAAGGGCGGCATGGACGCAGCGGCAGGGCTGTCGGGCTCGTCACCGACGCAGGGTCTCGATGTCCAGCCGCAGGCCGGACACCGTTTCGCGCAAGCGCTGCACCCGCGACGCCAGCCGGGCCTTGCTCGCGCGTATCAGCGCCTCGTCCGACGGCGACACGGTCGCGGGGGCGGCGGCGGTGGAGACGTCCTCCATGTCGATGACGAGACCCTTGTTCTGCCGGCCGGGCACGAGCCGCTTGACCTGCATCGACGTGAAGGGCGGCGGGTCGACGCGGGCAGCACCCTGGCGAGCGGCCGCCCGCGCGCCGGCGTCGCCACGGTTGCGGTCCATGCTCGCCGGGCGCAGCACGCCAGCCGGGTTGAAGGAGGGTATCTTCATGGTGTCGTGGTCCCGGTGCTCGGCGTGATTCAGGCGGTGGGCTGGGCGGGCGGCTGACGCCGCCCGTGGGCATCGAACAGCATCGACCCGGGCACCTGCGGCTCGGGGCGGCGGGGCACGCCACCCGCAGGGCGCATGCCCTCGAGGCTGTACACGTAGGCGATGACCTGGGCCACGGCCAGGTAAAGCGAGTCGGGTATCGCCTTCTCCAGGTCGGTCGTGAAGTACAGGGCACGCGCCAGCTCGGGCGCCTGGAAGACGTGGATCCCGTGCCGCGCGGCCTCTTCGCGCACGCGCTGGGCCATCAGGTCGGCCCCCTTGGCGACGACGATGGGCGGCTCGTCGCGATCGGCGTCGTAGGCCAGGGCGACCGCGAAGTGTTCCGGGTTGGTGATGACGACGTCGGCGTCACGCACGCGCTGCATCATGCGCGCGTTGGCGAGCTCGCGCTGGCGCTGGCGGATGTGCGCCTTCACCTCCGGGCGGCCCTCGATGTCCTTCATCTCGTCGCGCACTTCCTGCTTGGTCATCTTCATGCGCTGCATGAAGCGGTGCCGCTGCCACGGGACGTCTATCAGGGCAATGACGAGCAGGCTCAGGGACACGCCGAGCGCCGAGCGCGCGAGCAGCGACCCGAGGGATCCCATGGCCGGCTCGAGGGCCATCCCGCCCAGGGCCAGCAACCTGTCGATGTCGGCGATGATGACGGCCCACAGGATGCCCGCGACGAGGGTGAACTTCAGCAGCGCCTTGGCCAGCTCGACCGCGGCATGGGCGCCGAACATGCGCTTGAAACCCTCGACCGGGCTGATCTTGCTGGCACGCGGCTGCACGCTCTTCAGGCTGAACAGGTAGCCGCCCGTCAGGCCCGATGCAAGCACAGCGATCACGCCACAGAACACCACCAGCGGGGCGATGATCAGCAAGCCATCGACGATCTGGCGCCCGAGTTCCGCGGGCAGCAGCGCGGGCTGCGAGAGCAGCTTGGGGTCGAAGCGGAAGGCAGCGATCATCTGCTCGCCCACCTGCGTGAACACCCACTGGCCGCTCAGCATCAGGAACAGGAAGGCACCGATCACCACGGCCGCCGCGGGCAGCTCGACCGAGCGCGCAACCTGTCCGTCCTCGCGCGCCTTGCTGAGCTTGCGCGCGGTCGGGGCTTCGGTGCGGTCCTGGCCGGAGTTCTCTGCCATGGCTACACCAGCCCCAGCAGGTCACGCAGGACGTCAAAGCCCTGCATCCACAGCCACTCGATGCGGCCGCCCACGCTGCCCAGGGACAGCATCAGCACCAGGAAGCCGACCAGGATCAGCGCGGGAAAGCCCACCGCGAAGATGTTCAGGCTCGGCGCGGCCCGGGTCACGACCCCCAGGCCCACGTTGACGAACAGCAGCGTGGCCAGCACCGGCAGCGACAGCAGGACCGCCCCGAGGAAGGTCATCGCGCTCCAGCGCACCACGCGGCCGTAAAGCTCCTGCCCGGCGAACTGCGCGCCCACCGGCAAGGTGTCGAAACTCTGCACCACCAGCTTGGCCAGCAGCGCATGACCGCCGAAGCCGACGAAGACCAGGGTCGAGACCACAAGCAGGAACTGCGACAGCACCGGCACGTTGCCCACCGTCGGGTCGATCAGGTTGGCCATCGACAGGCCCATGGCCGCCGACAGCGCCTGGCCTGCGACCACGAGCGCGGCGACCACCACCTGCAGCACCAGACCCATGACCACGCCGATCAGGATCTGGTTGAACACCTCGGCCAGCCCGCGCGCGGAGACCGGGTCCACCACGGGCCAGGCGTACATGGGATAGACCCACCAGGTCAGCACCGCGGCCAGGAGGATGCGCAGCCGCAGGTTGAAGGCGTCGGTGGAAAAGGGCGGCGCCGTCAACAGCATGGCGGAGATGCGCAGGAGCGGCCACAGCAGCGTCTGGAAACGCTCCACGATGTCGCCTGCGAGCACGTTCACGATGGCTGTCCCGGGCCGCTGCGCCGATCCCGCGTCACCCGAACAGCGCCGGAATGCGCTGGAAGATGGCGCGTGCAAAATCAGCGATGGTGGCGATCTGCCAGCTCCCCGTCACCGCCAGCGCCAGGGCCATGGCCAGCAGCTTCGGGATGAAACTCAAGGTCATCTCGTTGATGGACGTCGCGGCCTGGATGACACCCACCAGCAGGCCGACGACCAGCGCCGCCCCCAGCAGCGGCGCGCTGACGATGATGGTGACCCACAGCGTCTGACGCGCGATCTCCATGACGGCTGCGGTATCCATGAGAGCCCTTCCTTGTCGAGACCGAGGCGCTTCAGCGCGGCATGACGAAGCTTGACGCGAGCGAGCCCACGATCAGGTTCCAGCCGTCGATCAGCACGAACAGCATCAGCTTCAGGGGCATCGAGATCATCATCGGCGACAGCATCATCATGCCCATCGACATCAGCACGCTCGCGACGATCAGGTCGATGACCAGGAAGGGGATGAAGATCAGGAAGCCGATCGTGAACGCGCTCTTGAGCTCGGAGATCAGGAAGGCGGGCACCAGCGTCGTGAACGGCACGTCTTCGGGCGACTTGACCGGGCCCGCGCGCGCGATCTCCATGAACATCGCGATGTCGTCCTGGCGGGTCTGCCGCAGCATGAACTCCCGAAACGGCGCCTGCGCGGCCTCGAGCGCGGGCTGGAAGGCGACCTTGCCATCCATGTAGGGCACGAGCGCCTGGGTGTAGACCTCGGAAAACACCGGCTGCATGATGAAGAAGGTCAGGAACATCGAGATGCCGACGATGACGGTGTTGGGCGGCGTCTGCGCGGTGCCCAGCGCCTGGCGCAGCAGGGACAGCACGATCACGATGCGCACGAAAGACGTCATCGCCAGCAGCATCGACGGCAGCAGCGTCAGCGCCGTCATCAGCGCCAGCAACTGCAGCGTCAGGCTGTACTGCGTGCCGCCACGCGCATTGGTGACCGTCACCGCTGGGAAGACCTCGGCCGCGCCCGCCGCGCCGCCCATCAACACCAGCCCGGCCAGGGCCAGGCCGGCCGCAACGCCCGCGACGACGCGCCGGTTCATGGGCGCTCCATCGCCGCCCGGTCCGCGTCGCCGGCGACGGGCAGGGGCTGCGGGTCGACGGCCCACCGGTCGATGACGCTGATCTGGCTGGGCGACACGCCGATCAGCACCTCCTTGTCGTCCACACGCATCAGGACCACGCGGTGCCGCGGGCCGAGGGCGCGCGCTTCCACCAGTTGCAGGCGCCGCGGCGGCGCGCGCCACCAGCCGGCCCCCGCGGCGCCGCGGCGCAGTGCCCACAAGGCCGCGGCGAGCAGCACCAGCAGCAGGGCCACCGCAGCCAGCAGACCCACTCCCGATGACAGTGCGCTCGAATCCATCCCTGCTGCCGCCCGCCCGGCCCTCTTCAGGGCTGGCCCAGCCGCTCCGAAGGGGCGACCACCCGCGTCAGGCGGATGCCGTAGCGCTCGTTGACCAGCACGACCTCGCCTTGCGCGACGACGGTGTTGTTGATCAGCAGGTCCAGCGGCTCGCCGGCGATGCGGTCGAGTTCGACCACGCTGCCCTGCGTCAGACGCAGCAGGTCCTTGATCCTGATCGACGCCCGGCCGACTTCGATCGACATCGTCACCGAGATGTTCTGCAGCACCTCGGGATGTATCGCCGCGGTCTCCGCCGCCGGCGTCTGGGCTTCATCCATCGTCTGGTTCATGATGTTTTCGAAGGCTGGGCATCCGCCTCGGGGCGGATGGATTTCACGATTCGGCACGCCACCTGCTGGCCCGAGGAGCCGACCTCCACTTCGAAGGCGGGAACGCCGCACAGGTAGGCGCGGGCCCAGTCAGGCTTCTTGAAGTACAGCAGGTCACCCGGCTGGAAGGACCGCAGTTGCTGCAACGAGATGTCGATCTCGCCGAAGTTGACGCGCAATTCGAGTGCCGCCTCGTCGACCGCGGCCGTCAATTCCTGGCGCCAGACCTTGTCGGATTCGTCGTTGCCATCGCCGGTCTGCACCCGGCTGCGCAGCAGATCGCGCACGGGCTTCAGCGAGATGTAGGGGATGACCAGGTCGATGAAACCGGTGGCGCCGCTGGCCTCGCCCGCGGGCTCGGGCTCGAAGCGGCTGAGCACGACGAGATCGTTGTCGTCGGCGATCTGCGCGAACTGCGGATTGATTTCCGAGCCCACCGGGTCGAACTCCACCGCGGCGATGGGCGACCAGGCCTCCTTCATGCTGCGGAAGAAGACCTGCAGGATCAGGTTGATGATGCGCGTCTCGGTGGGCGTGAACAGGCGCCCCGGGCTGAGGTGCCCCACGCTGCGCCCGAAACCGCCGAAGAAGCTGTCGAGCGAGCTGAAGATCAGCCCGGGTTCGATGACGACCATGGTCTGGCCGCGCAGAGGGTTCATCCGCAGCGTGTTGACCGACAGCGGCAGCTTCAGGTTCTTCAGGTAGTCGCCGAAGCGCAGGATCTGGACCCGGCTCGGGTTCAGCTTCGGACTCGTGCGCAACAACTCCATCAATCCCAGGCGGAACAGGCGGATGAAGCGCTCGTTGATCATGTCGAGCGAGGCGACGTTGACGCCGAGGCTGCTGTCCTCGGAGGTCAGGTCGTGCTTGACCAGGGACAGGTTCACGTTGTACGGGGTCGACGTGCCGCCTGAGGAGGCGGCCATGACCGCCGACAAGGCGGTGAGCTCGTCCTGGGAGAGCAGGGGTTGGTTCGGATCTATGCTCACGGTACGAACACCCCGCTGACGGGCTGCGCCCTCACTGCACGACGAAGGAGGTGAAGTACACCTCCTCGACGCCGCCGAATTCCTCGAGCCTCTCGAGCACCGCGTTGATCTCGGTGCGAAGCCGCTCGCCGAGGATCTTGCGGAAGTCCGGGTTGCCGAGTTCGGCCTCGGTGGTCTGCCGCATGACATCCAGCGCCGCGGAGCGCAGCGCGAATTCATGCTTCTTCAGGTTGTTGGTCACGCGCTCGTCGAACCGGGTCATGAAGGCGATCTGCACCTGCATTACCCGGCGCGAGCTGGCGACGTTGGCCACGAGCGGGCGCTCGTACTCCAGGTACCGGTACTCGTAGCGCGGCTGCTCCTTCTTGGCCTTGGCGCCACGGTCAGCGTCACTGGCGCGCTTGCCGGGCGCAGGCGCCGACGCCGCAGCCTCGCGGCGGACCTGCTCGAGCTGCGCCTCGACCGAGCGTTCGTCCACCTTGTCGAAGTAGCCGGTCAGCACCAGCGAGGCCATGACCACCAGACCCAGCAGGACGAGCGCGCCGGTCACCAGCACGAGCACCTTCAACAACGGCAGCTTGCGTTTGCCTTCTGCCTGCTTTTCTTCCTCAGCCATCTGCGTCACTCTCGAGTCAACGAAGGGCCGCTCCCGGGTTGACCCATCCCCCTGCGGGGGCGCGCATCAGCAAGCGCACGCCTCAGGCCCAGACATCCAGGCCACTGACGCCACGACTGGGCCGCCCGGCCTCCGAGGCACCCTCCACCCGGCCCGCGCCGGCGCCCTGGCGCGAGTAGGCGGTATCTCCGGGGCGCTGGCGTGTCGGCTTTCCGTCGCCTCGGCCACCGGACCCATCGATGACGTTGATCACCGCAACATTCATGCCGAGCTGTCCGAGCGTCTCCCGCAGCCGCACGATGCCGTCGGTCAGCAGATCTCGCGTGCCGGCCTGATGCGCGGCGATGGTGGCCTCGAGCCGGCCGTCCTGGAGCGCCATCTGGACCTCGACGCGGCCCAGCGACTGGGGCTCGAGTTGCAGGCGCAGGGAGCCGCTGCCCTCGCGCAGACCCGCCACCATGCGCGAAGCCACGGCCTGGGCGACGCGATGGGACATCTCGGCATAGCTGACGGGCGGCACCGCCGCGCCGGCCACGGCTTGCGCGGGCGCGGGCTGCGCGGCAGCCGACGAAGGGGCGGCGGCGGAAGACAGCACGGGCGACGCCGGGACATCCGACCGCTCGCCGGACGCGGCGGTCGGCGCCAGCAGGGCATCCACCCCGTCGACGTCGAACGAAGCGCTCCGGGGACGCGCCGACGCCCCGTCCACACGCGCATCCACACGGCTTGCCGCCGCCAGCCAGGGCGGCGCGACAAGGGTCGAGGCCGACGCGCCAGGAAGCGGCGCCGGCAGCGCTTGCGTCGTTTGCTGATATGTCGCTGTTTGCGTTGTTTGCGTAGGTAGCGATGTTTGAGACACCCCGCCGCCCAAGCGCGATCCGGTAGACGCCTGCGGCCCGAAGAGACGCTCCAGGGCGTCGGCGCCGATGCCGCTGGCACGCGCGAACTCCAGCAGGTCCTGCATGGCGGGCTCGGGCTCGGGACCGACCATCAGGTCGATCCCGGGGCCCAGCGGCGCGAATTGCAGGGCCCGCCCGGGATCGAGCGACGCCCCACTGGCAGCCAGGGTCGCCTGGGCCGCGGCCTGGTTGGCCGCGTTCCCGTTGTCTCCCCTCGGTCCCGAAAGGCCTGAACCCGCGCCGTTGCGCCAGGCCTTGCCCGCCAGCTCGCCAAGGATCAGGTCGGAAACCGCAGCGCTGACGGTGCGGTCAAAAGCTTGCAGCGGTGCGGCCGGTGCGCCAGCGCGCGCGCCCTCGCCCGCAGCCTCCTGCCCAGGCGCTCGGGTGGTCACGCGCTCCTGGGCACCGCTCGGTACCGGAAAGCCTGCGC
>JAIXWM010000098.1 GCA_027491255.1 Rubrivivax sp.
CTGGGCCGGCGCGGCAACGCACTCGTGCTCTTCGACGAGATCGAGGACATCGACGAAGTGGCGCACGACGACGATGACGACGAACCCTTCGGCCGGCGCAGCCGCCCCACCGGCCGCAAGGGCTGGTTCAACCGCCTGCTCGAGACCAACCCGGTGCCCGCGGTGTGGGTGTCCAACCGCATCCGCCACATCGACGCCGCGCACCTGCGCCGCTTCGACCTGCACCTGCTGATGGACACGCCGCCGTCTGCCGTGCGCGCTCGCATGCTCGCCGACCAGACCCAGACGCTGGGCACCAGTGACGCCTGGTGCCGCCGCATGGCCGCCCAGACCCGCCTGGCGCCTGCGGTGATCACCCGCGCGGCCCGCGTGGTGAGCCACATGCGCGAAGCCGGCGTGGCCGCGCCGCCCGAGGCCTTGCTGGAAGAGGTGATCGGCGCCTCGCTCGCGGCCCAGCGCATCGCCAACCCGGTGCCCGAGAAGCCGGCCGAACTGCTGCACTACCGTCTGGAGGCCGTGCAGGCCAGCGCTGATCTGCCTGCGCTTGTCGAAGGCCTGCGCCGCCAGCCCAGCGGCCGGCTGTGCCTGTACGGCCCGCCCGGTACCGGCAAGAGCGCGTTTGCGCAGCACCTGGCGCGCGAACTCGGGATGCCGGCGCTGCTCAAGCGCGCCAGCGACATCGTCAGCGCCTTCGTCGGCGAGACCGAGCAGAACATGGCCGAGATGTTCAAGCAGGCGCGCGAAGAAGGCGCGGTGCTGATCCTGGACGAGGCCGACAGCTTCCTGTCGGACCGCCAGGGCGCGCGCCAGCGTTGGGAGATCAGCGCCGTCAACGAGATGCTCACGCAGATGGAGGCCTTCGACGGCATCTTCGTGGCCACCACCAACCTGATCGACCGCCTGGACGAGGCCAGCCTGCGCCGCTTCGACGCCAAGATCTGCTTCGACTACCTGCGCACCGCCCAGGTGGCCGCACTGCTGCGCCAGGCCTGCGACAAGCTGCAGATCGACGCAGTCGGCTGCGACGAGGCCGCCGCCGGGCTGCACAAGCTCACGCCCGGGGACTTTGCGACCGTGATGCGCCAGGCCCGCTTCGGCCCGGTGCCCGACCTGCACGAACTCTGCCGCCGCCTGGCCGCCGAAGTCGCCCACAAGCGCGGCGGCGGCAGCGGCCGGCCGTTGGGCTTCAGGCTGGCGGCATGACGGCGCCGATGTCGGCTGCGGACGAATCAGCCAGCGCCTGGCGCGCAGGACCGGCCGCCGACAGCGGCTCGAGCTACCACCACAGCCACAGGCGCACCGAGTCGATGACGCGATGCGTCCAGATCCACAGGATGCGCCGGTGGCCGACGTCGATCTGCGCCAGCCCGGTCATGCCGGGCCGCCACCAGGGCTCGGCCGCCGGGTCCAGCGCCACGCGCAGCTGGATCTGCCCGCCCTGCGCGCCGCGTGCCTGCGCCACAGGCACCACCTGCGTGACCCGGAAGCCGATCTCGCGGTCGGGTTGGCTCAGCAGGCGCAGATGTCCTCTGGCCTGCGGTGGCAGTTCGCGCACGTCGCGCTCGGAGACATAGACCACCGCGTACAGGCCCTCGACGCGCGCAATCCGGAACAGCCGGTCGCCCTGCCGCACCGGCGCGCCGGTCAGCTCCTTGCGCTCGCCCTCGACGATCACCCCGGCAAAGGGCGCGCGCACCTGCGCCTGCTCGAGCTGGAACCGCACCCGGTCCAGCCGCGCGCGGGCCTGGACCGCGCGGGCCAGCGCAATCTGCGTGTCGGCCGCCTGGACGGCGGCACGCGCCCGGTCGGCCTCGGCCTCGAAGCGCCGCAGTTCCGAGGCCAGGTCGTTGGCCTGCAGCGTGAGTTCGCGCACATCCATCTGCGCCAGCGTCGCCCCCGCCTCGACCGTGTCGCCGAGGTTGGCGTTGACCTGCGCCAGATGGCTGTCGAAAGGGGCGCTGACGACCTGCACGCTGTCGGTGACGAGTTCGGCGCTGCCTTCCAGGCGGTAGGGCCAGGTGATGAAGCTGATGCCCAGCACAAAGACGATCGCCCCCAGCGCCAGCAGCTTGCGGCCTGGCTTCTCCGGGCTGAGCCAGGAGCGCGCGCGCCGACGCGCGACCGCCCAGCTGCGGCCGCTCCAGCCCTGCGAGCGCTCGCGCAGCATCCCCAGCCACGGCTGCAGCAGGTGCAGAGACACCGACACCTGGCGCAGGCGCGAGGCTGGCATGGGCGTCTGCCTGCTCGCGAGCAACAGCACCAGCGCCGGGGCGTCCGGATTCTCGTCGTCCCGCGCCACGAGCGTGGCCAGGTGGGCGTAGCCCATCATCCGGCTCAGGCGGTCATGGGCCAGGCCCACCATCGGGCTGCCATCGGGCAGCGGGAAGACCAGATCCGAGCGCTGGTCCAGCGCCTCTTCCAGCGCGGACTCCAGCAATTGCACGTTCTCGGCCTTGCGCTCGAAGCGGTCGATGTGGCTGATGGCCACCACCCGCACCAGGCCGTCGTCGGCGCAGCCGAGCACGACCTGCTCGCAGCCCAGCGCCGCGCTCAGCAGGTTCACCAGCCCGAGCGCAGCCGCGCCGAACTCGGTTTCCTTCATCACGCGGGCGACGAGGTCGACCAGATCGATCCACTCGTCGGCCGGGACGAGGGATGTCGACTCCGGGGCCGCTGCCGCCTGCGTGTCGTCGACCGCCGCCAGCGCGCCCGACAAGGGCAGATCGGCCACCAGTTGCGCCCGGATCAGCAGGTCGTTGATCGCGGCGCGGTCGCGTGCCCCGATGTCCAACAGCGCCAGCGTGGTGCCCTGGGGGTCGAGCAGGCGCACGGCGGCGATGAGCCCGCCCTGCGCGCTCGGCGCATAGGCGTAGCCCTGTGCCAGCGCCCGCGGGGCCAGGTCGGTCAGCCGCGCGGCGGCGTCAGGCAGGGGCGCGGCATCTGCGGCCGCCGCGCTGCCCAAGGCCTGCCAGGTCCCGTCGGCCTGCTCGCGCAGGATCAGCGCCGAGCGGGCGCGGCACAGTTGCAGCAGGTACTGGCTCAGGCGCGGCCAGTAGCTCGCGTCGCGCGGGGCGTGGCGCAATGCGCGCAGCGCGGCCAGCAGCTGCTGCGCGTCCATACGTCCCTCGCCGGCACCCGCCGGCCCGCCACCGGGTGGAGACGCCCCGGCGGCGCCGCCCCGCAGGTCATCGCTCATTGGACTACCCTGCGCACTGCGTGCTCCGGGATGAGCGCTTGGGAGCGGCCCGGCGCGCTCATTGGACTACCCTGCGCACTGCGTGCTTCGGGATGAGCGCTTGGGAGCGGCCCGGCGCGCTCATGACTGCCCATCCAGACGGATGCGCGCCTTCACACCCGGGCGGATGCGCCGCTCGGCGTTCGGCATCTGGACGCGGACTTCCACCAGCGAGCTCGCCGCATCGATCACCGGCGCCACATAGGTGACCCGGCCGTTCACCGGCGCCGGCAGGGCCGCGTCCTCCAGCCGCACCGCGATCGACTGCCCGTTGCCCAGCCGCCGCGCGGCCGCGGCGCTGACGTTGACGCGCAGTTCGCACACCGCGTCGTCGACCAGACGCACCAGCGCGTCCCCCGGGGCCGCCCACTCGCCCACATGGCGCTCGAGCGCCACCACCACGCCGGCGATGGGCGCGCGCAGTTCGCGCAAGGTCACTTCCCGCTCGGCAAGATCGAGTTCCGCGCGCTCGCGCCGCTCGGACTCGCGCAACTGCTCCCAGCGTCCGTTGGCCGCCTCCAGTTCCAGGCGCAGCTTGACCACCTCGTCGCGGCTGACCGTGCCTGCGCGCTGGTACAGCGCCTCCGCGTCACGCACCAGGGCCCCGATCATCTGGCGCCGCTGGTCGATGCTTTGCAGCTCGCTCGTGTCCTGCAGGATGAGGCGGCGGCGCTCGCGCTCGCCGACTTGCAGGCGCGCCTCCTGCCGCAGGATCAACTGCCCCGCGGCGATGCGCTGACCGACGGCGACATGCACCTCGTCGATCACCCCGCCCACGTGCACACTCAGCTTCAGATCGCGCAGCGGGTGGACGATGCCGATGAATTCGCTGGCCTGGGCGTGCACGGCCGGTACCCCGGCAGCGACGGCCACCACGACCGCCATCGAGCGCAGCATGCCGCGCCGGCGAGCGCCGGTGGAAGTCGAGAAATTCAGGGGGATCGCCAAGGCCTGTCCTTCAGATCGAAGAGAACGACAACTGCTTCTTCAGCTCGCGCTCGCGCTGCTGCAGATAGCGTCGCTGCTGGAAGGCGCGCGCCTGCGCCCGGCGCTGCGACCAGACCACCAGCGGCCCGATCAGGTGTGCGCGCGCGGTGCTGCCGCGCGCCAGCAGCGCCCGCAGCGGCACGAGCCAGAACGGCAGGTGCCGCCGCAGCAGGTCGTCGTCGAGCGCGACGTAGGCCTGCGCGTGCCCGGGCTGGCCCTGGCGGCCGGCGCGACCGAACAACTGCCAGTCCACGCGCACCGACTCGTGCGGCTCGAGCATCAGCACGTACAGGCCGCCCTGCGCGGCCACCTGCGCGGCGATGTGGATGTCCGTGCCGCGGCCGGCCATGTTCGTGGCCACGGTGATGCGCCCGGGCCGGCCCGCCTCGGCCACGATCTGCGCCTCGTGCTCGAGCTGCTTTGCGTTGAGCACGGCGCAGTCCAGGCCACGCTCGGCCAGCCGCGCCAGCAGCCGCTCGCTGTCGGACAGTCGGCGTGTGCCCACCAGCACAGGGTGGCCCTGACCATGCAGCACCTGGACCTGCTGGATCAGCGCCTGCCACTTGGCGCTGGCGTCGGCGAAATGGCGCAGTGGCGGCACGGTCAGCCGGCTGGGCAGGCGCGTGGGCACGACCAGGGTCAGCAGCCCATAGGTCCACCACAGTTCGCCACGCACCGCCTGCAGGGTGCCGCTGGCGCCGCCAAGCCGGTGGTAGTGGCGGAAGAACTCCTGGAAGCTCATCCGCGCCATCGTCCGCGAGGGGTGCGTGATCTCCACCCCCTCGCGGGCCTCGATGGCCTGGTGCAAGCCGTAGCTCCAGGAGCGCCCGGGCATCACGCGCCCGGTGTTCTCGTCCAGGATCTCGATCTTGCCGTCCTGGACGATGTAGTGCCGGTCGCGCAGGTAGAGCTCGCGTGCCGACAGCGCCTGGCGGATCAGGTCGTCACGCCGCTCGGGCGCATGCCACACCGCGGGCAAGCGGTGCGTCAGCGCCTCGATGCGCGCCCGGCCCGCGTCGGTGAAGTCGATGTCCCGGAACTGGATGTCGACGCGGAAGTCGCGCTCGGCCTGCAGCTCGTCGGCGACCTCGCGTGCCGCGTGCACCGCCGACAGCAGCAGCGGGTTGGGCTGGGGCGCGGAGATGATCAGCGGGGTGTTGGCCTCGTCGATGAGGATGCTGTCGGCCTCGTCGATGATGGCGGCGTACAAGCCGCGCGAGCGCACGCCGGTGGCATCGGCACGCAGGCTGCGCAGGCGCCGGCGCACCGCGTCGGTGGCCCCTTCCAGCGCGATCTGGTCGAACAGGTGGTCGGCCAGCAACTGCTTGCTGGTGGCGTAGACGACGTCGCAGCCATAGGCCTGGCGCATCGACTGCGGCGCCAGCCCGTGCACCACGGCGGACACGCTGACGCCGCAGTACCGGTACAGCGGGCCCATCAATTCGGCGTCGCGCTGGGCCAGGTAGTCGTTGGCCGTGACGACGTGGCATGGCAGGCCACGCCAGCCGTGCAGCACCCCGGCCAGCGCCACCGCCAAGGTCTTGCCCTCGCCGGCGGCCATCTGCACCAGCAGCCCCTCGTGCATGGCCAGCGCCGCCAGCATCTGCACCACGTAAGGCGACTGCCCGGTCACGCGCTGCGCCGCGAGCGCCACACAGGCCAGCGCCTGCACCCGCACCGGCCCCAGGCGCGCGGGCTCCACCACCCCCAGGCGCAGGCTGACGCGGCAGGCTTGCAGACGCGCGCGCAAGGCCGCATCGTCGATGGCGCGCCACTGCTCGCGCAGCCGATCGGCCTGCGCCGCCTCGGCGTGCAGCCGCCGTCGGTGGACCCCCAGCAGGTGCTGGGCCCGGCTGCGCCAGTCGCTCCAGCGCGCGCCCGTGGCCACCAGTCGGGACCGCGGCGGGGTCCACTCGGGCGCTCCGGCTTCATGTGGATCAAGTGCTGTGGGCCGCACGACGCTCACATCCCGTAGCGCTTCTGCACCAGCTGCCGCAACGCGCGCTGCGCCTGCTCCAGCGGCGTGGACGGCGGCAGCGGCACGCGCAGCCAGCCCGTCATGCCGTGCAGCGCGACCACCCCGCCGCCTTCGGTGACGAAGCTCGCCTGCAACTCGAAGAAGGTGTCCACCGGCGTCAGGCCCTTGGGGTCGTCGGGCCGCACCGGCACCGAGCCGCCCGCATGCCACCCCAGCGCCGGCGAGGCCAGCCGATCGCGCTCGAACGGCACCAGCACCAGGCGCTGCACCGCCAGCGCCTGCGCAGCTTGCCCGCCCAGGCGCAACTGCGCGCCCGCCAGATCGTGCCGGAACAGCCGGTCTGCCTGCTCCTGCGGCACCACCGCGGAAAAGCGCAGGCCGCCCGGGCTGACGATCTCTCCCAGCGCCTGGCCCCGCGGCACCCAGTTGCCCACCCTCTCGTGCAAGACCGCCGCCGTCCAGGTGCCCGCGTGCCGCGCCCGCACGACGAGCTCTTCCTGCCGGGCCCGCAGGTCCGTCAGCCGCGCCTGCGCAGCCCCGATGCGCTGCTCGAGCGCCGCCACGTCGGCTGGCGCCTTCAGCAGCGCCTGGTCACGCAGCAGGCTGCTCTCGGCCAGCGCGGCCGCGGCAGCCTCGACCTCCCAGGCGAGCTCGGGGTTGCTCAGCCGCGCCAGCACCTGCCCAGGTTGCACCGCTTGGCCGTGCTGCACATCCAGGCGCTCGAGCCGACCGGCCACGCCCGTGATCACCTGCGTGTACTGCGCCGACTCCACCACCCCGGGGGCGCGGATCCCGTCGGGAAACGGCATCCAGGCCAGCATCAGCACAGGCAGCGCCAGCAAGAGCACGGACACCCCGACCGCGCGGCGACGGTTGCGCATCGTCGCCGGCCCGCGCAGGTGCTTCCACCACTTCGATCCCGGCATCACCACCGCCATCACCGTCAAGGTCCCCAGGAACACCACCGCCAGCGGTAACCAGAGATCGGCCAGCACCATCAGGATCGTGCCGAACACGACGACGCGGTAGACAAAACTCGCCGCCCCGTAGCCCACCAGCCAGGCACGCTCGGTGGCGTCGCGCGCCGGTGACTCGACCCGCGCCGTGCCCAGCAGGTAGCGGTCGGCCATGGCGCGCCACTGCTGACCGGCACGCTGGTACAGGTTGGGAATGTCGATCAGGTCCGACAGCACGTAATAGGCATCAAAGCGCAGCAGCGGGTTGCCGTTGAACAGCAGGCTCGACACCGAGCCGATGACCATCACGTTGAAGGCCAGGCTGTTCACCAGCCCGGGGCCGGTGTGGGCCCACACCAGCGCGCCGAGAGCCGCCAGCACCAGCTCGACGATGATGCCCGCCGCCCCCACCAGCGCGCGCGCATGCCGGTCGCGAAAAGACCAGCTTCCGGTGGCGTCCACATAGGGCAGCGGCATGCCCATCAGGAGCATGATGCCGAAGGCGTGCACCTCGCCGCCGAAGCGCTTGATCACGTGCGCGTGGCCCAGCTCGTGCAGCGCCTTCATCGCCGCCATGCACAGGTACAGCAGCACCAGGTTGTCGAAGACGAACAGGCCCTCGCTCTGGCTCCACAGCCGCTGCGACTGCGTCAGCGCGGTCGACCCGCCCCACAGCAGCAAGGCGATCACCAGCAGGCCCATCGGCACGCTGACCAGCGCGTGCGACAGCCCGCGCTGGGCGTCCAGCCATCGGTTCGGGTCGCACAGCGGGATGCGTATCGACAGGAAGCCCAGCACCTTGCCCTGGAATTCGCGCTGCTTGTGCTCGCGGTAGCGCGTGAAGATGGTCTGGCTGTCCGGCGGGGTGTCGTGGTAGAGCAGGTTGGACTGGTGCATCTGCGCCAGCAGTTGCAGCACCTCCTCCTGGCCTGGCGCCTGCGCCGGCATGTCGCGCAGACAAGACTCCCACACCTGCTCGACCGTGCGCTGCGGCGCCAGCCGTGACAAGAAGGCATAGGCCTGCGGCGTGACGCGGAAGAAGCGCTGCGTGTAGGTGTCGCGCAGCACGTACCAGTCCTGCCCACGGAAGCGCTGCTTGCTCACCGCCACGGTCGGCAGCAGCGCGAGCCGCGCGGTGGCGACCCGGTGCCAGGATTCGCTGAAGGTGCTGCTCATGACCAGGAATGTTCCGTGCCCTGCGCCGCCGGGGCCGCGCGCAGGCTCGCTGCGCTACCGGAGGTCCACCTGCACGTCATAGGCCTCGAAGAGGGCACCGCCGATGGTCAGGTAGGCGATGTCGGCCAGCCGCGCCCGCAGCTGCGCCTCGGCCATGCGCAGGCGGCCCTCGTCGAGCCGGTCCTGGGCCTCGATGAGCTGGCGCAGTCGGCTGCGCCCGAGCGCATGGTTCTCGCGCTCGGCGGCGAGCAGCGCTTCGCGGGCGGCGAGCTCGCGCTGCAGCTGCTCGAGCTCCACCCGGCTGGCCTGCACCTGGCCACGCCGCGAGGTCCATTCGCTGGCGGCCAGCCGCGCCTCGGCGTCCAGCAGCGCGCGGGCGGCGTCGCGCCGCAGCCGTTGAGCCTCGCGCCGGGAGCGCGCCGCGCCGTTGTCCAGCGGCATCTCCAGCACCACCCCCGCCTGCCACCCTTGATGGGCCGAGCCGAGCAAGCCCTGCAGTGCCGAGCTGAAGCGGTCGGTCAGGCTGTTGCGGTTCAAGCCCAGTTCCACACTGAGGTCGGGCTGCTCCTGACGGCGCGCGAAGTCCAGCCGCAGCTGCTCCTGCTCCAGACGCAGGCGCGCGATCTGCCAGGCTGGCCAGCGCTCCAGGGCCTGCGCCGCCATGGCGGGTGGGGTGGCGTCCAGCACCAGCCACGGGGGCGGTGTACCCGGCACGGAGAGTGCCACGTCCAAAGGGCCGTCGCCATCGGCGGCCAGCAGGTTGCGCGCACGGGCCTGGACTTCCAGCACGAGCTGCTGCGCCCGCGCCAGCTCGGTCTGGCGCGCGGCGATGGCGAATTCGGCCTCCAGCAGATCGATCCGGGGCGCGAAGCCGCCCTCGACGCGGCGCCGGGCCTCCTGCTGCAACTCCAGCGCCGTCTGCACGCTGGCGCGGCGCATGGCCACCGTCTGTTGCGCATGGTACAGGCGCCACCAGGTGCCCGCGGCGTCGCCGACGAGCTCGAGCACCTGCTTGACGAGGCGCTGCTGCTCGGCAAGCTGCTCCTTCTCCGCCACGCGCAGGTCGGCCTCGGTGGAGTCTCGTCCGTAGCCGCGCAGCAGCGGCTGCTTCAGCGTGAGGCCCAGCGTGCCGCGGTACTCGCGCTCATCGGTACTCAGCAGGAGGTTGCTCGCGCGACGGCTGGAGTCGTGGGTGACTTCGAAACTCGCGCCGGTGGGCAGCTTGCCGCGCAAACCGGCCTGGAGCGTGTCTGAGCGTTCGACGACGTCGGCCTGGGCCGACAGGCTCGAGAGCCGCTCGTCGATGGACCGCGGCCGGTCGACCCCTTGGCGGCGGGCCCGGCCGATGACCGTCGGGTCGTACAGGGCACGCTCGGCGTCCACCAGCTTGGCGGCAGCTTGCGCCTGCAGGCGCCCGGCCTGTGCGCTGGCGTTGCCGATCACCGTCCGGTGCACGAATTCGGCAATACCAAGGGGCCGCGCTGCCGCCTCGCTGGGCGGGCCGTCGCTCGGCGTCGCCGGGGCTGGCGCCACCGCAGCGGGTTGCGCCACCGTGGGGCCGCACGCGCACTGCAGGGCGAGCGCGGCGGCCAGCGCCTGCAGCCGCCAACTCGCCGGACGCCCGTGCAGGCCGCGTGACCACTCGCGCTGAGGGGAAGCGATGCTCATATCGGCGGCAGCGGCGCGGGATTGAAGACCCGGTTGCGGACGTAGATCAGACGGGCCTGCGAGCTCTTCAGCATCGTCGAGACATCGCCGTAGGTGAAGTCGATGACCCAGGACCGGGAGAGGTCACCGACGAAGGGTGACGCCGACCAATAGACCATGGGCGCCAGTCCGGGACCAGGGATCGCCAACTGGACCGCCGGGTCCATGGCCGGGTTGGCGAAAGCGCGGTTGACCAAGGTGTCGAGCTCGCTGCGGTTGGGCAGGCGCCAGTCGCTGTAGCTGCCGGGCGCGGTCGCGTTGACGCCCGCCACGCTGTCGACGGCCGCACTCCAGTCAGCGGGCGCGACCGCCTTGGGGACCAGCCACATCAGCTCGCGCCGGGTGTCGATGAGGGTGTAGCTGGTACCGACGTTGGTGCGCCCGTAGGCCGCCGAACCCGGATCGTCGAGCGCCGAGGTGCCCGCGACCCACAGGGCGCGGCGCTGCTCGGCCCCACCGGCCGAATACTTGCCCGCAATGCCGGCGTTGGAGAAATCGACGGTCCAGCGCTCGTTGGCCGGGGCATCGCGGTAGATCTCTGCCGAGTACAGGCGTGCCGACGCGACGTCGACGTCGAAGAAATCGGTGTCGATGTAAGGCGCCGCGGCGCGCCCGGCATGGACGATGGACAGCAGTTCGTGCACCGTGGGAGCACGCCAGTCGACCCGCTCGCACACGCGTTCGGACGCCGTGGGCGTGGTCCCGGCGTAGGCTTGGTCGGCGCGTCGCCACATCAGTCCGGTGACGTTGTCTCGCACGCAGTCCCAGGTGGCGCCCGAGGGGCAGCCGCCTGTCGCATCCACCAGGTCGCCGGAGCTGCAGATCTTGCTGAAATCGAAGCCGTATGCCCCGCCTCCGACCTTGGTCAGACGGGCCTGCTCGGCATCGCGGCCGCTCTGGCTGTCCGGGGCCCTGGAGGACACCTCGGTCGGCGTGGCGCCGGCGATGCCGGTGTCGTTCAAGCGCGTGGTGTGGCACTCCACCCGCAGGTTCGACACCGAGGCGTCGAGCCGCCCCGACCCCGCCTGCGTGACCGCGCAGATCTGGCCCGCTGGATGGGTCTGAACGGCCACGGAATACGCCTGGCCCACGGTGAACGGGCCGGCGAAGGTGAGGGGGAGGACCGCAGGCACGTACCCCGGGGTCGAGACGGTCTGACGCGTGCCGTTGACGCTGAGCACGAGCACGCCGCTGTTCGGTGCCAGCGCGGGCGCGAGCCCGTGCACCTCGCCGCTGAGCGTCGGCGGGGGCACCCCTCCGCCGCCGCCGCAGCTCGCGAGCAGCCCCGCCAGCAAGGGCACGGCCCAGATCGCGCGCCGAAATGCATGGGATCGCAGCATGGTCTTCATGGTCGTCGGTGTCTTCGGTTAGGTGCTCACAGGGTGAGGTTCTCGACCCAGTATTCGAAGGCGGAGCTGCCGGCCGCCATCAGCCCGGCGGCAGCGGGCTGCCAGGCAGGCTGACCGAGCAGGAAGGCACTGCGCAGGCCGTCGCCTGGCAGGTCGTCGTCGGCCCAGCCGTCGGCCGTCCAGGTGACGTCGGCCGTGGCGAGCCGTGCGGTGGCAGCCAGCGGCCGCTGATCCATCGACAAGGCCCGCATCCCCGCAGCGGAAGACGACTCGCCGCCCCACAGCGAGGCGGAAGCCGCCTGCCGCGTCGTGCCCGTGCCCAGCGCCCAGACCGGGTTGTTGCCAGCGGCGTCGACGATGGGGGCCACGATGCCCTGCGTGCTCTGCACGCTCGGCAAGGCCGTCATGCCGGTGGCCAAGGCGCTGCGCTGCGTGTTGACGAGTTGCAGCGAATTGACCCCGTCGACCATGACGAGGAAGTGGACGTCGCCATTGACCTGCGTCTGGCGCAGCACCATGCCCGTGGGCGTGTGAACGTCGACCCGGTCGCTCGCCACGCGCAGGGCGCGACCGGTGCCGTCCACCGGGCCGCGGCCCTCGAGCACCATGTTGGCGGCCACGACGTTGACGCCGGCCCCCTGCACGGGCTGGGCCTCCACGGTCGAGCCTGCGCCCTCGGCACGCACCCTCACGGTCTGTCCGGCGGCC
The DNA here is from genome assembly GCA_027491255.1 of Rubrivivax sp. Lineage (GTDB taxonomy): Bacteria > Pseudomonadota > Gammaproteobacteria > Burkholderiales > Burkholderiaceae_C > Rubrivivax. The sequence continues at coordinate 12,097 of JAIXWM010000098.1, forward strand.
TGGATGCTGCCGACGACCACGTCGCCCGCAGCGCGGATCGTGACGTCAGCGCTGCTGACGATCGAGCTGCCGGGCGCCATCGTCACGGCACGCCCCCACAGCTCGACGCCGTCGGAGAACTCGGCCCGGCCCTCGACGCGCAGGTCGGCCGCCCGGCCGCTGTGACCGATCTCGATGCGCGCGAACCCGTCGCCCAGCGCCGCCAGTTCGCGCGTGCCGATGGCGAAGTCCGCACCGCCCGCCACGGCACCGCTGCCGATGACGACCGTCCGTGAATCGTACTGGGGCAGCAAGGTCAGCCGCGCCCCGGCTTGGGCGGCCGTGAGCGAGTCCGCGCCACCCTCGAACGCCAGCGTGGGCGCTGTGATCGTCACGTCACCGGCAAAGCTCGCCGCACCCTGCAGGACCAGGCCCGCGCTTTCGGACAGGACGACGCGTGCATCCGTCAACCTCAACGGCGCATCGCCGTCGACCAGCAGCGACTCGGCCCGGAACTCGCCCTTGATCTCGACGTCGGCACCGCTGGCCGTGCGTATCTCCACCGGGTGGGCGAACTCCACACCGCCCGTCATCGTGCCGTCGATCGTGATCGTGCCCTTGTAGGCGTCACCGCCGATGACGACCTTCAAGTAGCCAGGCAGCAGGCGGTCCAGGTCTTCCGCGGAGAAGCGCCATTGCCCGGCCGCAGCGGCGCCCTGGCCCCCGATCACCATGTCCTGGGCCGGATCGAACGGCAGGATCTGCAAGGCCGCCTGGGGTGCCGGGTCGGTCGTGACCGCCCGGCCCTGCGGCCCCCACTGCAGGCTCTTCGCGCTGCGCAGCTCGACGTCGCCCTGCTCGGTCAGGACCTGGCTGTTCACCACGACCGCGCCGGTCTGGCTGACGATGCTGATGCTGCCCGCGCCGGTCGTGCTGACAGCGGTCGACTCGGCGTTCGGCACATCCAGCCCGCCATTGAGCGTAATGGTGCCGGTGGAGCCGGGCCGCGCACCGGCGACCAGAACGATGTCGCCATCGCCGCCCGCCACCAGGTCCGACTGCGCGGCGTCCGTGATCTCGCCCTGGCCCGCCGCGCGCGTGAACTCCTTCACGCTCACCGACACCGTATCCACCGTCAGCGCGTCGTCCTCGGTGATGAAGAGGCCCGCCGTCGTCGTTCCCGCGCTGAGCGCGGCCAGCGTCTCCACGTTGGTCGTCACAGGCCGGCTGGACGCGCCGATGGCGTCGTCGGCCTGCAGGCGCAGGTTCGTCGCCGTCACGTTCTTGGTGCTGCCGGCTGCGTTGATCAGGCTGCCCGCATCGCTGTCGATGCTGACATTGCTTGCCGTCACATTGCCCAGCGTGATGTCGCCCTGCGCGCGCAAACGCGCGCTGCTGCCGGTGGCCGTCACGTGGCCCGTGCCGTCCATCGTCAGCGTGCCCGCCACCGCGTTCAGACTCACCGTGCCCGTGCTCGCCGTCACCACGTCCGCGTTCCCGCCCAGGCTGATGCTCTGGCCCGCACGCACCGTGATGTCGCCCGTGCCGCTGCGGATGTCCGCGTTCGCCTGCGCCGTCACGCTGCCCGCCGCCGCCTCGATGCGCACCAAGCCCGTGCCGTGCGCGCTCACCGCCAGGCCTGGCCCGGTGGCCGTGCCCTGGCTCAGCACGACGTTGCCCAGCGTGGCCACCAGCACCACGTGGCCGTTGGCTCCGGTCGTCAAGTCGCTCTGCGCCGCATCCGCCACGTTCGCGGTCGTCGCGTCCGCCTTGAACTCCCGCACCGTCACCGCCACGTCGCCCACCGTCACGCCGTTGGCCTCGGTCACGTAGGCCGCGCCCGTGGCCGCCAGCGCCGTGAGCGTGTCCACGCTTGTGCTCAGCGGATTCGTGTTCGCGCCGATGCCCCCCTGCGCCTGCAGCCTCAGATTCGTCGCCGTCACGTTCACCGTGCTGCCCGAGGCATTGACCAGGCTGCCGCCGTCGCTGTCCACGCTCACGTTCGTAGCCGCCACGTTGCCCAGCGTGATGTCGCCCTGCGCGCGCAGCCTCGCGCCGCTGCCGGTGGCCGTCACGTTGCTCGTGCCGTCCATCGTCAGCGTGCCCGCCACCGCGTTCAGGCTCAACGTGCCCGTGCTCGCCGTCACCACGTCCGCGTTCCCGCCCAGGCTGATGCTCTGGCCCGCACGCACCGTGATGTCGCCCGTGCCGCTGCGGATGTCCGCGTTCGCCTGC
>JAIXWM010000037.1 GCA_027491255.1 Rubrivivax sp.
CGCTCGTGCACATGCGCGGCATCGAGCGCACGCCGCCATCGGCCGGCCAGGGCAGCGCATGGTGCCGCACCTGCGCCACCGGCAGCCGCGTGGCCACCAGGTTGCCGAAGCGCTGGCGCTCACCGCCGGCACGGCGCTCGTCGACGGCGGCGCCGAAGTGCACCTCGAAGCCCGGCAGCAGCGCCTGCACTCGCTGCGCCTGGTCGAAGCCGGCCCCGCCTTCCAGCCCGGGGTAGCCGTCGGCCACCTCCTGCAGGCACAGCACATCGAAGTCCGCCATCGCACGGGCGTGCGCGACGACGCGCTCGACGCTGACCACCTTGTCCAGGCCGCAGAACCACTGCACGTTCCAGGTGATCAGCAGCAGGCCGACCAGACCGTGCAAGACCACCCGTACAGCGCGATGGAGCTGACCGCCGCGGCGGGCCTGCTGGTGCGTTTCCTGGCGGCGCGGCGCTGAGCGGGACCGGCTGTGGCCGGTGATCTGCGCCGACGAAGCGGCACCAAGTTCCGGTGCGACACGGGGCCGCACCGCACTTTGCTCCTTGTCCGAGGCGGGTCCCATCGCCGCTTCAGTTTTGCCCGCCTTCAGTCGATACTGCCTGCGTGCAGCCAGCGCCCGAACCTGTGCTCAACGGCGCCGGCAATTTCCACGGAGGCCCCCGATGCGCGACATCCTGATCAGACTCTCGAAACCTGAGGCTTGGGTTCATCTCGGCCGTCTGCTGGCCCCGGGCTTGATGGCAGCCCTGGTGGCGGCCTGTGGAGGCGGTAGCACGGGTGTCGGCGGCGACAACGGACAGGCGCCAGCCACGCTGAGTGGCACCGTGGCCGTAGGTGCGCCGATGACCGGTGGGCGTCTGCGGATCCTGGACGCCTCGGGCACCGTCATCGCCAGCGATGTGCAGGTCGACAGCCAGGGGCGCTACAGCGGTGTGACGCTCAGCGGCACCGGCCCGTGGCGGATCGAGGCCTGCGGCCACGCGGGTGACCAGTTCACCTGCCTGTACTCCATCGTCCAGCAGGCGGGCACCGGGCATGTCACGCCGCTGACCAGCGCCATGTCCCTGCTGGCCACGAGCAAGTCGGTGGAGGACTTGATGAGCGGACAGTTGAGCCCTGACGCCAGCGCCTTGAGCGGGGCACAGAACACCTTGCGGCAGGGCTTGGCTTCGCTGCTGGCGGACGCCGGCCTCGACGCCACGAGTGATCTGGTCACCGGCACGCTGAATGCCGGCTCACGCACCGGCTACGACCGCCTGCTCGACGCGGTCGGCGTTTCTCTGGGCACCGACGACAAACCTTTCGTGCAGATCAGCCCGAGGCTGGGCAGCGGCAACCTGTTCCTGCAGCCCGGGCAACAGGCCGTGGGGCAGATCGCCCTGGCCCCGCAGGCCGGGCAGTTGCCACTGCAGGGCGTGGAGACGCTGTTTTCGCAGATGTCCCAGGCCATGACCGACGCGCAGGCCTGCACCTCGCCCACCACGGGCCTGGCCACGCTGATGTCGAGCGACGCGAGCCTGAGCATGGACGACGGTGAGCCTCCTGTCACGGGCCCCCAGGCGGTGGGAGCCGCGCTCTGCGAGATGCTCGCCGGGGCCGACGGCGAGCGGTCTCGGTTCGGCATGAAATTGATCAGCCCGACCCTCGGCCGCTGCGACTTCAGCGGCACGCACCCGATCTGCGCCGTGAGCTTTGCGCTGCAGAGTCCGGAAGGCGATGTCGAGGCGCTGGGCGACGACATGAGTCTGAGCTATCAGGCCGGGGCCTGGAAATTCCGCGGGGACCTGCTGCCTGTGCGCATCACCGCCAACGGCGCTGTCCAGCGAGACCGGCGCATCGACGGTCCGACACCCGTGGTCAACTACTCGCGAGCACTGGTCTTCGAGATCGCGGCCCGCAGCGGCCTGGCCTGCGCGCGGGTATCGCAAAGCAGCGCCGATGGCACGCCGGTGGTCCTGGCCTACTACAAGCTTCATGGTACGGGCTCCCCGAGCCGGCTGTCGGTCTGGCGGGAGGCGGGCAATTTCAGCGGCGACAGCCTGAGCCTGAATCCCGCGGCGGGCCACACCCGCGACGGCGACGATGCTTGGATCCATTTGCCCGACAGCGATGCGGGCGACACGGCGATCCGTAACTTCCTGCGCGGCGGACGCAGCGTCACGGTCGATCTGTACTCGAACAGCAACTGCTCGACAGCGCTGGCGGTCGGGGGCCGCAACAGCTTCACGATCCCGGTTCGCGGCGTGCCGCCCGTCTGGGCGCAACTCCCCTCGATCCCATGGGCCACACTCACCGACCCCAGTGTCGCTGCCCTGCGCAGCTTTACCGCGGCGGCAGGCGTCGGCACGAACCACTCCTCCAGCTGGACTTTCCCGCGCGGACGCATCGGGTTGAACGGTGCCAGCTTCTGCAGCCAGCGTGAGACTTGCGGCGAGGGCGGCAGCGGACGCGTGGGCGAGGCCGCCATCGGACCGCGATCGTCTTCGCTGACGATGAGCATCAATGCCTCTGGCGCGGCCATCGCAGCCGACAACTTCAAGATGCTGGCCCTGTACGGCCGGGCACATGACGGACTGGGCGTGCAGAGCAACCACTTGAGTTGCCCCTCCACCACCGCAGGCCGTACCTGCGACGGGAACTGACGTCCAACCGAGAGCCCCTGCCCTCAGGGGCCGGTAGCCGCGGAGAACGGGGGTCACCCCAGCCGCAGCAACACCGGCTGGTGGTCCGACACCGTGGTCGCGGTGTCGACCTCGACGCTGCGCACGCGCGGTGCGAGGTCGTCGCTGACGAAGATGTAGTCGCAGGAAATGGGCTCGGGGCCGTAGCGCCGGTCGTGCAGGCGGAAAGTGGGCGCCGGCGGCGCTGCGCCATGGGCCAGGGGCCAGACGTCGCGCAGCGCGGTCACGCCGGGCGCAACCGGCGCCGCGCCCAGCACGGCGTACTCCGGCTCGTGGCGCTCGAGGTTGAAATCTCCGCACAGCACGGCGCTGGCCGTGTGCGCCTTGGTCTGGAAGGGCCCGCCGCTGTCGTCGTCCAGCGGCGGCGCGGCGGCGTGGGCGCAGGCCTCGGCGTGCAGGTCCAGCAGCGCGCGCGCCTGCGCCATGCGCTGGCGCGCCGAGTAGAACTCCAGGTGCGTGGTCATCACGCGCAGCGGACCCAGGGCCGACTGCACGGTGACGCTCGTGCACATGCGCGGCATCGAGCGCACGCCGCCATCGGCCGGCCAGGGCAGCGCATGGTGCCGCACCTGCGCCACCGGCAGCCGCGTGGCCACCAGGTTGCCGAAGCGCTGGCGC
>JAIXWM010000178.1 GCA_027491255.1 Rubrivivax sp.
TGCGGATTCCCGTGTGAAAGTAGGACATCGTCAGGCTATTTACGTACGAAGGGGAGCCCGTTGGGCTCCCCTTTTGTATTTGGGCGTCCACCGCATGCCGCAGTTTGTGCCGGTATGCCTTCGGCGCGCGTCAGTCTACTTGTTGCGTCATCAAGCGGCCAGACGCCGACCATTGATGCGCTCGACAGCAAAGGGAGCGATATATCGCAGCCAGCGGCCCCTGCACTTCTGTCTGCTTGGTTCGTCAGTCCCGACGCAGAAGATGGAAGAAAACCGCTCCTGCTCTTCCTTGCCTGATGATGCTCCAGCCGGCGGGCGCACTGAGCATCCGGCTGTCCTCGGCGTACGCGTAGCCTCCGGTTTCCACCAGAGCCGCAGCCGAGGCGAGCGCCGACTCCACAAGTCCACTTCCGTAGGGCGGGTCGAGAAGCACCAGGTCGTAAGCGCCGGGCGGACCCCTTCGCATCACCGACAGCGCGTCATCGCAGACCACCTCAACCGAGTCCGCCTTCAAGCGCTGCACGACCGAGCGCAGGCTTGCGGCGAGCACGGGATCGCGCTCGACCAGCCACACGTTGCGTGCACCGCGCGACGCCGCTTCCAGGCCGAGTGCGCCGCTTCCGGCGAAGGCGTCAAGACATCGCCATCCACTCAGGTCCTGGCCCAACCAATTGAACAAGGTCTCTCGAACTCGGTCTGGCGTGGGGCGCAGGCCGGGGAAGTCAGCCACCGGCAGCTTGCTGCGTTTCCAACGGCCACCGATGAGGCGAACCTCGTGTCGGTGCCCCTTGGGCGAAGTGCCAGCCATCGGTGGTCCTGCGCGGATCGTTGAGGTGCACGAATCACCGACGGCGAACGCCGCCGCATCGGCCACAAGAATCTGCGTCAGTCATCAATGGACGGAATGCTCGCGCGCTCGATCGAGAACCGCTCGCTCATTGCGCATCACCGACGCACCACGATCCCTGCGCCAGCCAGCGCGTCCTTGGCCTGCTCGACCGTGAACTGCCCGTAGTGGAAGATGCTGGCTGCGAGCACGGCGTCCGCACCGCCGATGCGGATGCCGTCCACCAGGTGCTCCAGCGTCCCCACGCCGCCGGAGGCGATCACGGGCACTGGAACCGCGTCGGTGACTGCACGCGTCAACTCGAGATCGAAGCCGACCTTCGTGCCATCCCGGTCCATGCTGGTGAGCAGTATCTCGCCCGCGCCGGCCTCCTGCATCCTGCGGGCCCAGGCCACAGCGTCGAGGCCTGTATTGCGTCGGCCGCCGTGCGTGTAGACGTCCCAGCCCGAGTCCTGCAAATGAACATCGCCGCGAGCCCGCCGTTTCGCGTCGATCGCGACAACGATGCATTGCGCGCCGTAGCGCTGCGACGCTTCCTCGATCACGACGGGGTTGGACACCGCCGCGGAATTGAAACTGACCTTGTCGGCGCCGGCATTCAAGAGCCGACGCACATCGTCGACGCTGCGTACGCCCCCGCCGACCGTCAGTGGAATGAATACCTTGGCGGCGACCGCCTCGACGATGTGCAGGATCATGTCCCGGCCATCGGAGGTGGCGGTGATGTCGAGGAAGGTGATCTCGTCGGCGCCTTGCTCGTTGTAACGCGCGGCGATCTCCACCGGATCGCCTGCATCGCGCAGTTCGACGAAGTTCACGCCCTTCACGACGCGCCCAGCGGTGACGTCCAGGCAGGGGATGATGCGTTTGGCCAGCAAGGCGGGAACTTCCCTGGACTCGACGGCAGCGGGCCGGCCTTCAGGCGCTCAGCGCGTCAGCGCGCGCCTGCGCTGCCGCGAAGTCCAGCGACCCGGTGTAGATGGATCGGCCGCAGATGACCCCCGCCACGCCCTCGGACCGGACTGCGCACAGGCGCTCGATGTCCTCCATGCCCGCAAGGCCGCCCGAGGCGATCACCGGAATGGTCAGCGCCTGCGCCAGCCGCACGGTGGCCTCCACGTTGACGCCCGTCAGCATGCCGTCGCGACCGATGTCGGTGTAGATCACCGACTCGACGCCGTAGTCCTCGAACTTGCGCGCCAGGTCGACGACCTCGTGGCCTGTGAGCTTGCTCCAGCCGTCGGTCGCGACCCTGCCGTCCTTTGCGTCCAGTCCGACGATGATGTGTCCACCGAAGGCGCTGCAGGCGTCCTTCAGAAAACCGGGGTTCTTGACCGCGGCGGTACCGATGATGACGTAGCGGATGCCGTCGTCAAGATAGCGCTCGATGGTGTCGAGATCGCGGATACCTCCACCCAGTTGCACGGGGACGTCCTCACCCACGGCTCGCAGTATCGATTTCACCGCCCCCTCGTTCACCGGCTTGCCGGCGAAGGCGCCATTCAGATCGACCAGATGAAGTCGGCGCGCGCCCGCGTCGAGCCAGCGCCGCGCCATGGCCGCCGGATCGTCGCCGAAGGTCGTCGATGCATTCATGTCGCCTTGTTGAAGACGGACACACTTGCCGTCCTTCAGGTCGATGGCGGGAATCAGAAGCATGGCTCGCTCAGAGCGTGGTGGGAGTGGGTTTCGATGGCACGAGCGCAATTCGGGTCAGCCGCTGCGCCCGGTCAGGGGTTCCAGGTGAGGAAGTTTCGATACAAGGCCAGCCCATCGGCGGCGCTCTTCTCAGGGTGGAATTGGGTGGCAAAAATGTTATCCCGCGCCACGGCGCAGGTAAAGCGGTCACCGTAATCCGCCTCGCCCGTGGTGTGCTTTCGCTCCAAGGGCACCGCGTAGTAGCTGTGCACGAAATAGAACCATGCGCCGTCAGGGACCCCGCGCCACATGGCATGCGCGCCCGTTGCGCCACCCGCGGTCTGGAAGACCTGGTTCCATCCCATCTGCGGCACCTTGTAGCGGCTGCCGTCGGACTGCAGACGGCCCTGCAGTTGAAACCGAACCACCCGTCCCGGGATCAGTCCCAGCCCTGGGGTGTCCTGCTCCTCGCTGTGGTCGAGCAGCATCTGCATGCCCACGCAGACCCCCATCAGGGGTTTGTTGGCCGCGGCGTGGAGCACGGCTTCGCGCAGTCCCGAGCCTTCCAACTCGCGCATGCAGTCACGCATCGCGCCCTGGCCCGGCAGGATCACGCGGTCCGCGCCGTAGACCTCCTCGGGCTCGGCGGTCACGATCACACGCACGTCGGCCGCGTGCGCAACGTGCGTCACCGCCTGCGACACCGAGCGCAGGTTGCCCATGCCGTAGTCGACGACGGCAACCGTCGTTCCCATGGCTTACAGCGACCCCTTCGTCGACGGTATCTGACCTGCCGCGCGCGCATCGGGCGTCAAGGCCATGCGCAGGGCGCGCGCGAAGGCCTTGAACACCGTTTCGCATTGGTGGTGCGCGTTCTGCCCCTTCAGGTTGTCGATGTGCAGCGTCACCTGGGCGTGGTTGGCAAAGCCCTGGAAGAACTCGTGCGTCAACTGGGTGTCGAAGTCCCCGATCATCCCCGCCTTGAACGGCACGTCCATGTGCAGCCCGGGACGGCCGGAGAAGTCGACGACCACGCGGGACAGCGCTTCGTCCAGCGGGACGTAGGCATGGCCGTAGCGCGCGATGCCCCGCTTGTCACCAACCGCCTGCGCCACCGCCATGCCCAGCGTGATGCCCACATCCTCGACCGTGTGGTGACCGTCGATGTGGAGGTCGCCGTCGGCTTCGATATCCAGGTCGATCATGCCGTGGCGCGCGATCTGGTCGAGCATGTGATCGAAGAACCCGATCCCGGTGGCCAGTGTGGCGTCGCCGCGTCCGTCCAGGTCCAGCCGGACGTTGATGCGGGTTTCCTTGGTGTCGCGCCGGATCTCGGCGCGGCGGGGGGGCGGGTTGCTCATGCAGAACTCCTGCACTGTGGATGCGGTGGGTCAGCTCGGTGCGACGCCATCCGAGCCTGCCAGGCTCGCCGCCAGCGCGTCGAGCATCAGCCGATTCTCCTGCGGCGTGCCCACGGTCAGGCGAAGACACTGGGCCAGGAGCGGGTGCAACCCGGCGATGTGCTTGACCAGCACGCCGCGGGTCTTCATGCCGGTAAAGGCTCGCGCCGAGTCGGGCACCCGCACGAGGATCATGTTGGCTTCGCTCGGGTAGACCTGCACGCCTGGCAGTGCGGCAAGCGCCGCGGCCAGGCGCTCGCGTTCGGCCCGCAGCACCGTCGCCTGGCGCGCGTACTCGTCGGCATGCTCGAGCGCGAACAGGGCCGCCTCGGCATTGAGCACGCTGACGTTGTAGGGCGGGCGCACCTTGTCGATCTCGTCGATCAGCGCCGCATGCCCGCACAGGTAGCCCAGCCGCACGCCGGCGAGCCCGAACTTGCTGAGAGTGCGCAGCACCAGCACGTGCGGGTGCGCCGCCATGCGCGCCATCCAGCTGCGCGAGGCAAAGGGCTGGTAGGCCTCGTCGAACACGACCAGACCCTGCTGCCGGCCCACTGCCTCGACGATGCGGTCGATGATGCCGTCGTCGAAGAGGTTGGCCGTCGGGTTGTTCGGATAGGCGATGTAGGTCAGTGCCGGGCGATGTTCGTCGATGGCTGCGAGCATGGCCGACTGGTCGAGCTCGAAGTCAGGGCGCAGCGGCACCCCGACGAAACGCAGCCCGCGCAGGCGCGCGCTCATCTCGTACATCACGAAGCCCGGCAGCGGTGCCAGGATGCTGGCGCCCGGCACGTTGCAGGCCACCGAGAGCAGGTCGATGAGCTCGTCCGAGCCGTTGCCCAGCATCAGACGGCAGCCTGCCGGCACATCGGCGAATTGCGCCAACGCATGGACCAGTTCGCCGATGCGCGCGCCAGGGTAGCGGTTGATCGCCACGCGCGCAAGCCGCTGGCCGAGCGCCGCCTGCAGCGGCTCGGGCAGGGTGAAGGGGTTCTCCATCGCGTCCAGCTTGACGAGGCCGGTGCTGGGCTGGATGGCGTACGCGTGCATCGACTGCACGTCCTGGCGCAAGGTGTGCTGCAGGCGCGTGGGCAGCGGGGTCGCCGTGGATGGCGCCCAGGTGCCGTGGCCCGGCGCATCGGCGGGATCCTCCAGGCGCATCTGCGCCGCGCGCGCGTGCGCCTGCAGTCCTTCGCCGGTCGCAAGCTCGGCGGCGATCGGGCCCAGCGCGCGCGCTCCGGCCGCGCTGACTTCGATCAGGCTGCTGCGCTTCTGGAAGTCGTACACGCCCAGCGGCGAGGAAAAGCGTGCCGTGCCCGAGGTCGGCAGCACGTGGTTCGGGCCGGCGCAGTAGTCGCCCAGGCTCTCGCTTGTCCACGCGCCGAGGAAGATGGCACCGGCGTGGCGAAGCAGCGGCTCCCAGCGCCCGGGCTCGCGCGCGCTGATCTCCAGATGCTCCGGGGCGATGCGGTTGCTGAGGGCGCAAGCCTCGGCCATGTCGCGTGTGAGGATGAGCGCGCCACGACCTTCGAGCGAGGCACGGATCACCTCGCGCCGCGGCATCGCGGGCAACAGCCGCTCGATGGCGGCATGCACCGCGTCGAGGTAGGCGGCATCCGGGCACAGCAGCAGGCTCTGCGCGAGTTCGTCGTGCTCGGCCTGGCTGAACAAGTCCATCGCGACCCAGTCCGGCGGCGTCATGCCGTCGGCCAGCACCAGGATCTCGCTCGGCCCGGCGATCATGTCGATGCCAACCTGGCCGAACACCCGGCGCTTGGCGCTGGCAACATAGGCATTGCCCGGGCCCGTTATCTTGTCCACACGCGGGATCGTGGCCGTCCCCCAGGCCAGCGCGGCCACCGCCTGCGCGCCGCCGATAGTGAAGGCGCGGCTGACGCCGGCCACGGCCGCGGCGGCCAGCACCAGGTCGCTGCGCTCGCCCGCCGTCGCTGCCGTTGTCGCTGTGCTGCCGCCCTCGCGCCCGCCCGTGGCCACGCTGCCGCGCACCGGTGTGGGCACGACCATGACGATCTCGCCCACCCCTGCGACCCGCGCCGGGATCGCGTTCATCAACACGCTGGACGGGTAGGCGGCCTTGCCGCCCGGCACGTACAGGCCCACCCGGTCCAGGGCTGTGACCTTCTGGCCCAGCAGTGTCCCGTCGGCATCGCGGTACTGCCAGCCACGTCCGCAGGCCTCGAGTTGGCGCTCGTGGTAGGCGCGCACGCGCCGGGCCGCGGCCTCCAGGGCTGCGCGCTGCGCCGGCGTGATGCGCTCGAGCGCGCCTTCGAGCTCGGTGCGGCCGATCTCGAGCGCGCGCGCGTCAGCCACCTGAAGGCCGTCGAAGCGCGCGGTGTACTCGAGGACGGCCGCGTCGCCGCGCAGCCGCACGTCGTCGACGATGGCGGCCACGCGGGCCTCGATCGCGGCGTCGGTTTCGGCCGACCAGTGCAGCACGCGCGCGAAATCCGCCTCGAAGTCAGCAGCGGTCGTCGACAGGCGGCGCAGCGCCACGCGGGTGTTGGAGGTGGCCGGCACCGGCAGGTTGCTCATGAGTGCCCCCCGGGTCGCGCTGCACACGACTCGCCACCCTCGGGGGTCGAGATGACCTGGGGACCGGTGTCTTCTCGAGGGGACGATGCCATCGGCGCATGGCGATCCGCCACCGCCGCAGCGATCGAATCGACGAGCGCCCGCATAGGCTCGCGCTTGAGCTTGAGCGCGGCCTGGTTCACCACCAGGCGCGAGCTGATCTCCATGATGCGCTCGACCTCGACGAGTTGATTGGCCCGCAGCGTGCTGCCGGTGGAGACGAGGTCGACGATTGCGTCAGCAAGGCCCGTCAGCGGCGCGAGCTCCATGGAACCGTAGAGCTTGATCAGGTCGACATGCACGCCCTTGTCGCTGAAGTGCTGCCGCGCGATCTGCGTGTACTTGGTCGCCACGCGAATGCGCGATCCCTGACGCACGGCGCTCGCGTAGTCGAAGTCCACGCGCGCGGCCACGCTCATGCGGCAGCGGGCGATGCGCAGGTCCAGCGGCCGGTACAGGCCGTCGTCGCTGTGCTCGAGAAGGGTGTCGAGCCCCGCCACGCCCAGGTCGGCGCCGCCATGTTGAACGTAGGTCGGCACGTCGGTGGCACGCACCAGCACGACGCGCAGGTCGGCCCGGTTCGTGGGGAGGATGAGCTTGCGGCTCTGGTCCGGATCCTCGGTGACCTCGATGCCGGCCGCGGCCAGCAGCGGCAGCGTTTCCTCGAAGATCCTGCCCTTGGAAAGCGCGAGCGTGATCATGCCGGCGGCCTCCCGCATCACCGCACGCGCTCGACGTCGGCACCCAGGCTCCTGAGCTTGGCCTCCATCGCCTCGTAACCGCGGTCCAGGTGGTAGATGCGATCGACCAGCGTCTCGCCCTCGGCCACGAGGCCTGCGATGACGAGGCTCGCCGAGGCGCGCAGGTCGGTCGCCATGACACGCGCGCCCGACAGGCGTGGCACCCCATGGACGACCGCCGTGTGGCCGTCGATCTGGACGTGAGCCCCCAGGCGCAGCAGTTCGTCGACGTGCATGAAGCGGTTCTCGAAGATCGTCTCCGAGATCTTGGCCGCGCCCTCGGCGACGCAGTTCACGGCCATGAACTGGGCCTGCATGTCGGTGGGAAAGGCGGGGTACTCGCTCGTGCGGAAGCTGACCGCGCGCGGGCGTGCATCGGCCTCGACGCGGATCCAGTCCGGCCCGCATTCGAGCCGGGCGCCGGCCTCGCGCAGTTTGTCGAGCACCGCGTCCAGGTGATGCGGATTGGCGCCGCGAAGCAGGACATTGCCACCCGCGGCTGCCACCGCGCACAGGAAGGTGCCCGTCTCGATGCGGTCGGGGATGATGCGGTGCGGCTGCGCTGGCGGGCGCAGTGCGTCGACGCCCTGGATGCGGATGCGGCTCGTGCCGTGGCCCTCGATGCGCGCGCCCATCGAGATCAGCAACTCGGCCAGGTCGGGGATCTCCGGCTCCTGCGCTGCGTTCTCCAGCAGCGTCTCGCCCTGCGCCAGCGTGGCGGCCATCATCAGGTTCTCGGTGCCGGTGACGGTCACCATGTCCGTGGTGATGCGTGCGCCCTTGAGCCGTGTCGTCTTGGCGATGATGTTGCCGCGCTCGACCGTGATCTGCGCTCCCATGGTCTGCAGGCCCTTGATGTGCTGGTCCACCGGGCGCGAACCGATCGCGCAGCCGCCCGGCAGCGAGACGATAGCCACGCCGAAGCGCGCCAGCAGGGGCCCCAGCACGAGGATGGATGCGCGCATCGTCTTGACGAGTTCGTAGGGCGCGACCGGGTTGTTCACCGGGCCGGCGTCCACGATCAGCTCGTGGGCCCGGTCCGCGCCTGCGGTGCCGGGCGGCACGGCGGCGTCGCCGGTGTCGGTCTCGTCGCCCCAGCGCGCGCTGGCGCCCATCTGGCGCAGCAGCTTCAGGGTGGTGTGCACGTCCTGCAGGCGTGGCACGTTGTGCAGCGTCACCGGGCCGGGCACCAGCAGTGCCGCGCAGAGCTCGGGCAGGGCGGCGTTCTTCGCGCCGGAGATCTTGATCTCGCCCTGGAGCGGTCGGCCGCCGCGGATGAGGAGTTGGTCCATGGTGTGGGCGCGTGGGTCAGGACGGCGCGTTGCCGGCTCCACGGGCGCCCGACGCGGCGCTCCAGAGCCGCCCGCGCGCTGCGCAGGCGGGTTTCAGTGGTGGGACGGGCGGACGCCGAGCCGTGTCGTGCCGTCGGACGCCGATGGGGCAGCCTGCACGTCTTCGGCGGGGGTGAGCGTCTTCATCGACAAAGCGTGAATTTGCTCACGCATTCTATCGCCCAGCACCGCGTAGACCCGCTGGTGTCGCCGCACGCGCGTCAGGCCCTCGAAGGCCGAGGAGACGATGGTGGCGAAGAAATGCCGACCGTCGCCTTCGACTTCCAGGCGCTCGCAGGCCAGGCCCGCAGCGATGTAGGAGCGCACTTCGTCAGGGGTGGGTTCGACCATCCCTGCATTATCGCGGGGTCCGCCGTGCCGGCGCGTGGGGCGCCCCGGCTTGCTGTCAGACGATGAGGTTGAGGCTGCCGTCTGCCGCTTCAACGCCCGCGAAACACCGGGCGCCGCTTCTCGTTGAACGCCGCCACGCCTTCGCGCCGGTCGTCCGTGTCGACGAGGTGGTTGTAGGCCTCGACCTCGAAACGGAAGGCCGTGCGCAGTTCCATCTGCCCGCCGTACCGCACCGCCTTCTTGATCTGGCGCACCGACAGCGGGGCGTTGCCTGCGATCGCGCCCGCCGTCTCGAGCGCTTGGGCCACCACCTCGCCGGGCGCGTGCACGGCGTTCACTAGGCCCCACTCCTGCGCCTGCGCTGCGTCGAAGGGACGCCCCGTGAGCAGGAGTTCCTTCGCGCGGCGATCGCCCAGCGCGCGTGGCAGCGTCTGTGTGCCGCCCATGCCCGGCATGATGCCCAGCGTCACCTCGCTGAAGGCGAAGCGCGCAGCGCTGCTGGCGTAGGCGAAGTCGCAGCACAGCACGATCTCCAGCCCGCCGCCATAGGCGTGTCCGTTGACCGCGCCGATCAGCGGCAGCGGCATGTCCACCATGGCCCAGTAGGCGCGCTCGAAGATCTCGTGCTGGTGCTGCCATTGCTCCCGCGTCATGCCATGGCGTTCCTTGAGGTCGCCGCCGCCGCAGAAGATGCGCTCGCCGGCACCTGTGAGCACGACACAGCGCCAGTGACGCGGGTGCGCGGTCAGCTCCAGCCACAGCGCGGCCAGCTCCTCGCCCATGCGGGTGTTGATCGCATTGCCGACCTCGGGGCGGTTCAGCGTGACGAGCAGCGTGTGTTCCCCGGCTGCGGCGATGCCAAGGGTCTGGAAAGTGGGCAGATCGAGAGTGCTCATGGCAGTCAGGTCGGGTTGGCGTGCAGCACGGCCGCGGGCACTGCGCGGCGCACGCAGCCTTCGCGGCAGCCTGCCCTCATGACCGGATCTTGTAGCCGCTGGCCAGCAGGCGCAGCGCAATGGTGACCACGACAGCGAAGCTCGTGGCCACGACGCCCAGGCTCAGCCATGGGGAGACGTCGCTCGCGCCGAAGAAGCCGCGCCGGAAGCCGTCGATCATGTAGAAGAAGGGGTTCAGGTGGCTCACGCCTTGCCAGAAGGCAGGCAGCGAATGCACGGAATAGAACACGCCCGACAGAAAAGTCATCGGCATGATGATGAAGTTCTGGAACGCGGCGAGCTGGTCGAACTTCTCGGCCCACAGCCCGGCGATCAGCCCGAGCGTGCCCAGGATGGCAGCCCCCAGCAGGGCGAACACGGCGATCCAGAGCGGCTCGGCCAGGCCGGGCGGCGCAAACCATCCGGTCACCAGCAGCACGCCGCTGCCGACTGCGAGCCCGCGCACCATCGCCGCGCCAACGTAAGCGAGGTACCAGGCGGCCGGTGACAGCGGCGTCACCAGCAGGAAGACCAGGTTGCCGGTGATCTTGCTCTGGATCAGCGAAGAGCTGCTGTTGGCAAAGGCGTTCTGCAGCACGCTCATCATCACGAGCCCAGGGATCAGGAAGCTCGTGTAGCCCACACCGGGATAGACCTGCACGTGGTCCTCGAGCACATGGCCGAAGATCAGCAGGTACAGCAGCGCAGTCAGCACCGGCGCGGCCACGGTCTGGAAGGCCACCTTCCAGAAGCGCAGGACCTCCTTGCGAAGCAGCGGCAGCACGCCTTCGAGTCTCATGCCACTCCCGCCCGCGCGCCGCTCATGATCTCGACGAAGACGTCCTCGAGGTCGGCGCGGCCGATCTCGAGATCCTCGACCCGTACGCCCGCGGCGCGCAGCGCTGCCAGGTGTGACTCGACTTCTGCCGCGTCGTGCGCCTTCAACTGCGCGATGCGCCCGGTCACGCGCGCCTGCGCCGCCAGCGCCGGCGGCAGCACGTCGTCGGTCTTGAAGCGCAGCATCGTGCTGGCGGTGCCGGCCAACAGCGCCGAGGTGCGGTCCAGCGCGACGATGCGGCCCTGCTTGAGCATCGCGATGCGCCCGCACAGCGCCTCGGCCTCCTCCAGGTAGTGTGTGGTCAGCAAGACCGTGTGGCCCTCGCGATTCAAGCGGGCGATGAAGCGCCACAAGGTCTGCCGCAGTTCCACATCCACACCCGCTGTCGGCTCGTCGAGCACGATCACCGGCGGCCGGTGCACGAGTGCCTGCGCCACCAGAACGCGTCGCTTCATCCCGCCGGAGAGCTGACGCATGTTCGCGCCGGCCTTGTCGGCCAGGCCGAGCTCGGCCAGCACCTCGTCGATCCAGGCGTCGTTGTCCTTGACGCCGAAGTAGCCGCTCTGGATGCGCAGCGTCTCGCGCACGCTGAAGAAGGGGTCGAAGACCAGTTCCTGCGGCACGATGCCCACTGACTTGCGCGCCGCCGCGTAGTCGGCCACCACGTCGTGGCCCATCACCGTGGCCGCGCCGGTGCTCGCGCGCGTCAGGCCGGCCAGGATGCTGATCAGCGTGGTCTTGCCGGCGCCGTTGGGTCCGAGCAGGCCGAAAAACTCGCCAGGGGCGATCTCCAGGCTCACGTCGTCCAGTGCCCGCAGCGCCCCGCGCGAGCCGCGGTAGACCTTGCTGACGTGGCTGAACGCGATCGCGGGGGGCATGGAGGCTCATTGTAGGGAGGCCGCCCGCCAAGCCCTGCGAGGCCTGGGCAGCGGGATGATATCTATCGCAATATCTTCCCGCTCCGAGCCGCGGAATCCTCGAGTCACGACATGTCGCAGACAGCCAAGATCTTCACCACCGGGCGCAGCCAGGCCGTGCGCCTGCCCAAGGAATTCCGTTTCGAAGGCCGGGAGGTCTACATCCGGCGCGACCCGCGCACCGGCGACGTCGTGCTGTCGAGGCGCCCACCCGACTGGTCGGGCCTGTTCGAACTGGACGCCACCACGGAGGTGCCGGACCACTTCCTGTCGCCGGCCGAGCGCGCCCAGGGCATGCACGATCGCGACCCCTTCGGTGACCGGCGTGGCGCCGCCTGACGATGCGCCACCTGCTCGACACGAACATCGTCAGCCAGGTGATCCGCGGCGACGAGCCCCGTGTACGCCAGCGTCTGGCCGCGCTGCCCATGGGCACAGCCGTGATCTCGGCCGTGACCGAGGCAGAACTGCACCACGGCCTGGCCCGCCGCAGCCACCCGGCCAGCCTGAGCCAGCGGGTGCAGGCCTTCCTGGTGCGCGTCGATGGCCTGCCCTGGGATTCCGCGGCCGCGTCGGCCTACGGCGGCCTGCGCGTCGCCTGCAAGGCCGCCGGCGTGACGCTCGCGCCGCTGGACCTGATGATCGCGGCGCGCGCGCGGTCGAAGCCACGCTCGTTACCCGGGACCGGGCCTTCCTGCGCGTGCCCGAAGGCTTGCGGGTGGAGACCTGGCTGGAGTAGGCGCCTGCTCGATCCCTGAGCGGCACCGCCGCGGGTTCAGCCCTGCGCGCGCCGCTGCAGCACCTCGAAGGCCGGCAGCGTCTTGCCCTCGAGCACCTCGAGGAAGGCGCCGCCGCCGGTGGAGATGTAGCCGATGTCGCGCTCGATGCCGTACTTGGCGATCGCCGCCAGCGTGTCGCCGCCGCCGGCGATGCTGAAGGCCGGGCTCGCGGCGATGGCGCGCGCCAGGGTCTCGGTGCCGTGGGCGAAGGCGTCGAACTCGAACACGCCCACCGGCCCGTTCCAGACGATGGTGCCGGCCGCGCGCAGCTTGTCGGCCAGCAGCTGCGCGGTCTTCGGGCCGATGTCCAGGATCAGGTCGTCGTCGGCCACCTCGTTGGCGGCCTTCACGGTGGCCGGCGCGTCGGCGGCGAAGGCCTTGGCGCAGACCACGTCCACCGGGATGGGCACCTCGGCGCCGCGCGCGGCCATCGCCGCCATCACGGCGCGGGCCTCGTCCACCAGGTCGGGTTCGGCCAGCGACTTGCCGATCTTCAGCCCGGCCGCGAGCATGAAGGTGTTGGCGATGCCCCCACCCACCACCAGCCCGTCGACCTTGGCCGCCAGGCTCTGCAGGATGGTCAGCTTGGTCGAGACCTTGCTGCCGGCCACGATGGCCACGAGCGGCCGCTTCGGCGCGGCCAGCGCCTTCGTGATGGCGTCGATCTCGGCCGCCAGCAGCGGCCCGGCGCAGGCCACCGGCGCATGCTGCGCGATGCCGTGGGTGGACGCCTCGGCGCGGTGCGCGGTGCCGAAGGCGTCGTGCACGAAGATGTCGCACAGCGCGGCCAGCTTGCGCGCCAGCGCCTCGTCGTTCTTCTTCTCGCCCTTGTTGAGACGGCAGTTCTCGAGCATCACCACCTGCCCTGGGGCCACGTCGACGCCGTCGACCCAGCCGCTCTTCAGCGGCACCTCGCGCCCGAGCAGCTCGCCCAGGCGCTGCGCCACCGGCGCCAGCGTGTCCTCGGGCTTGAACGCGCCCTCGGTGGGGCGACCCAGGTGCGAGGTCACCATCACCGCGGCGCCGGCCTCGAGCGCCATGCGCACGCAGGGCACCGAGGCCCGGATGCGCGTGTCCTCGGTGATGCGGCCGGCGTCGTCCTGCGGCACGTTGAGGTCGGCGCGGATGAACACGCGCTTGCCGGCCACCTGGCCGGCGGCGACGAGGTCGGAGAAGCGGAGGATGTGCATGGGGTGGGGCCAGGAGCGTTGAGCCGTCGATGCCGTGGTGCGTGTCAGCCGGGGCCACGGATCTTCAGCCCATCGGCCGGCAGACGCAGATGATGCCCGATCGTAGATTCGGCCGTTGGGCGCGCCCGAGCGGGCTGTCATCGGCCGTGATGGCAAGGCGCGAACCGCAGCCATGGCCTGTGCCCTGGCGAGGATACGCAACGCCGCCAGCGTGGTCGAGGGCAACTCGATCGGGTGGGCAGCGCCGTCACCCGACTGGTGAGGCCGGTCGTGGCCGGAATCTTCCGACCCGGCAAGTACTTGCTCGCGGAAAAAAGCGGTCAACTGCCGAATCTATGATCATGCTTCCGACGGGCTTGCGCCGGGGCATCGGGTTCGAGACGGTTCTTCGGGGCCTTCCCACGCCGCGGCACCGGGGAGAGGTCAAGAGTCTCATCGAGTCCGCGGCACCATGTCGGGGACAGGTATTGAACATTGCAAATCAGGTATCAAAACTCCATAATTGCAAGGTGTTCACCCGCAGCCTGCAGCCTGCTCTGGCCGATGATCTGGCGCACGCGCCAGCGGTGGTTCTTCTGGGCCCACGCCAGGTGGGCAAGACCACGCTGGCGCTGGAGCTCGCGCGTTCGCGGCCTCACGTCTACCTCGATCTCGAATCGGAGCGCGATGTCGGACGCCTGGCGCAGGCCGAGCTCTATCTCGAGTCACAGCGCGGGCGGCTCGTCATCCTGGACGAAATCCACCGCGTGCCCGGCCTGCTGCCGATCCTGCGGGGCCAGATCGACGCCGCGCGCCGCGCCGGCATCGGTGCCGGGCTGTACCTGCTGCTGGGGTCGGCGTCGCTGGAGGTGCTGAAGCAGTCGGGCGAGACACTCGCCGGCCGGGTGGCGTTTCGCGAGCTCGGGCCATTGCATGTCGGCGAGACGGGCCCAGGGCGCATGGAAGATCTGTGGCTGCGCGGCGGCTTCCCGCCCAGCCTCACAGCGCCGACCGACGCCCGCAGCCTGCGCTGGCGCGAAGACTTCATCAGAACCTACCTCGAGCGCGACGTCCCGCAGTTCGGCCCGCGCATTGCAGCGCAGGCCCTGCGCCGACTGTGGACGATGCTCGCCCACCACCAGGGCGGACTGCTCAACATGGCGCAGCTGGCACGCAACCTCGGCGTGGACGTCAAGACCGTCGGCAGCTACATCGACCTGCTCTGTGACTTGCTGCTGCTGCGCCGGCTGACGCCGTGGCACGCCAGCGTCGGCAAGCGGCTGGTGCGCACGCCCAAGGTCTACCTGCGTGACAGCGGCCTGCTGCACGCGCTGCTGGGCATCCCGACGATGGACACGCTGCTGTCGCACATGGTGGTCGGGGCCAGCTGGGAGGGTTTCTGCATTGAGACCCTGCTCGCCTGTGCGCCCGACGGCGTGTCGGCGTACTTCTACCGCACCAGCGCAGGGGCCGAGATCGACCTGCTGCTGGCCTGGCCGGGCGGCGAGCTTTGGGCCGTCGAGATCAAGCGCAGCCTGGCGCCCAAGCCCGAGCGCGGTTTCCACGTCGCTTGCGCTGACCTGAAGCCTGCGCGCCGATGGGTCGTGTACCCAGGCCGGGAGGCCTTTCCGCTGGCCGAGGGCATCGAGGCGCTGCCGCTGCCCGAGGCCTGCCGCCAGTTCGGCCCCGGCCCCTGATCACAGGCCGTGGCGGCCGGTCGCCTGCGCGTCGTGGCGCGGGCTGGGGTCCTCCCGGTGCCCCCGCGCACTCGCCAGCCCCGGCCAGTACTTCTGCATCTCCAGGAACAGGAAGGACGCCGACCAGGTGATCAGCACGAACCCGGTCAGCGCCTCTATGCCGGTGAGGTAGCGTATCGGTCCGGTGGCGACGATGTCGCCGTAGCCCACGGTGGTGAAGGTGACGAAGGAGAAGTAGCTGCAGTCCAGCAGCGTGCCGCCGTTGCTGACGTTGCCGGTGAGGGTGCCCATGCCGTCGACCCGCAGCAGGCCCCAGTAGGTCAGCGCGAACAGCCAGATCTCGGCCACGTGCGCCACCAGGATCAGGAACACGCCCCACAGCACCTTGTAGCGTGGGGGCACCCGCACGCGCGGCAGGTGGCGGGCCAATTGGTACAGGGTCTCGTAGTGGATCACCACGGCCAGCGCGACGACCAGGCTGTTGATGACCAGGACGGTGAGGAGTTCCATCGCGGGATTCTCAGCCCGGGTCCACCACGCGGGTGAGTGCCGCCCGTCGCTCTGCGTGCGGCAGCGCAGCGATTCGACGCACCTCCGCATGGAAGCGCGCGAAGTCCCGGCCCTGCTGCTCGAACAGGCGCTCGAAGGCTGGGACCAGGTCGTCGTAGGCGGCCAGCACGCCGAGCGAGGCGTTGTTGGCGCGCTCGAACCAGCCGTCGTAGCCGGTGAAACCGCCCCAGCGCTCGTGCTTCAGGCGCTGGTGGTCGGCGCGCATCTGCGCCATCACGGCGGCCTTGCGTTCGCGCCTGGACGCGTCGGAGCCGGGGCTGCGGTAGACGGCGTCGAGCTCGCGCCGGGCGGCGAGCGTGAGCGCGCGGAAATCCTGGCGCCGGGCTTCGTGGGCCCCGTATTCGGCCTGCGCCGCGGGGCTGGCCTGGCGGAGCCAGCGTTCCACGCCCAGGCGCTCGACCGCGGTGGCGTAGGACTCGTTGAAGGTGGTGTCATCCGCCACGTAGACGACCTGGTGCGCAAGCTCGTGGAAGAGCAGCCGCGCCAGTTCGCCCTCGGACCAGCGGATGAAGGTGCTCAGCAGCGGGTCGCCGCCCAGCCAGCTGGTCCAGCCCAGCGTCGAGTACGCGGGCACGCCGTAGACGCTGACCTCGAGCCCCTGGGCGCGCAGCTGCGCGGCCAGTGCGTCGGCCTGCGCGCGGTCGAAGTAGCCGCGGTAGCCCACGCAGCCCACGACCGGGAAGCACCAGGTCTGCAGCGTCAGCGACAGCTCGGGTGCGGCCACCACGTTCCACACCGCCGCCGTGCGCGGCAGCTCGGCGTAGCGGCGGTAGCTTGGGTTGTCGGGCAGCGCGAGCTCGCGCACCGCGAAATCGCGCATGCGCTGCGTCAGGCGCAGGCGCTCGCGCAGCGCCTCGGGGGTGGCGCCGTCGTCCACCCAGTCGGCCACCGGGCGCGCGCGCTGCAGCAGGTCCAGGTGGCCGCCGACCGACTGCGCGAAGTAGCCCAGGCTGCAACCCGACAGCAGCGTGGCAGCCAGCGCGGCGACGGCCACCGCCGTGGCGTGCTGGGCGAATGCCGCCACCGCGGCCTGCTCGGCAGTGCCCGCCGACGCGGCGTGCTTGGCAATGGCCGCCGACGCGGCGTGCCTGGTAATGGCCGCCGACGCGGCCGGGGGCGGCGCGCGCCGGGCGATCACGGTCCGCCCGGCCCCGCGGCGGGCTCGAGCTCAGCCGGCGCCTCCCCCGCCTGCACCTCGACCAGGCAGTCGTAGAAGGCGGCGGCGCGGCCCAGGTCGGTCAGGCGCTGGTGCGTCAGCTCGTTGACGTTGGTGCCGTCGGGCCCGAACTTGCGCCACCAGATGCCCAGGCCGTTGACGACGCCGGGGCGCGCGCGCGTGCTCACCTCGGCGCGGCAGCGGTGGCGGCCGCGGTCGTTGAAGACGGTGACGGTCTGGCCGCTGGCGATGCCGCGCGGCGCGGCGTCGTCGGGGTGGATCTCTAGCAGCGGCTCGCCCTCGATGCTGCGCAGGCTCTGCACGTTGACGAAGGTCGAGTTCAGGAAGTGCCGGGCCGGCGGCGAGATCATCGCCAGCGGAAAGCGCGCGGCCAGCGCCGGCGTCGAGGCCGCGCTCTCGTGGTTGGGCAGGTAGTCCGGCACGCCCAGCCCGGGCGTGTCGGCCCGGGCCTTGCCGCTGGGGGTGGGGAAGCCGCCGTCGGCGAACGGTCGCTCGGGCACCGGCAGGCGCTGCCAGCCGCGCGACCACAGGGCGTCGACGTCGACGCGGTCGGGCCGCAGCGCGGCGCGGGCCAGCTGCTCGTCGCTGTCGGCGAAGCAGGGGTCGGCAAAGCCCATGCGCTGCGCCAGCCGGCGGAAGATCTCGGTGTTGGGCAGCGCCTGCCCCAGCGGCGCGATGGCCGGGCGGTTCAGCAGCACCCAGGTGTGGCCGTAGGAGGCGTGCACGTCCAGGTGCTCGAGCTGCGTGGTGGCCGGCAGCACGATGTCGGCCAGGTCGGCGGTGTCGGTCATGAAGTGCTCGAGCACCACGGTGTACAGGTCCTCGCGCCGGAAGCCGGCCACCACGCGGCCCGACTGCGGCGCCACCGCCACCGGGTTGCTGTTGTAGACCACCACGGCCTCGATGCGCGGGCCGAAGCCGGGCGAGGCCTCGCGCAGCAGGTCGTCGCCGATGGTGCTCATGTTGACGATGCGCGGCAGTGGCGCGGGCATCAGGTCGGGGCGGGCCAGCGCCGCGCCGTCGATTGCCGGCGCCGCCCAGCCCGAAGCCGACAGCAGCAGGCCGCCGCCGCGCTCGCGCCAGGCGCCGGTCAGGCAGGGCAGCAGCGCCACCAGCCGCACGGCGTTGCCGCCGCCGTGGGCGCGCTGCATGCCGTAGTTCAGGCGGATCGCCGCCGGGCGCGCCGTGGCGTAGGCGCGCGCCAGGTCGCGGATCTGCGCCGCCTCGAGGCCGCAGACCTCGGCCGCGCGCTCGGGCGGCCACTGCAGCGCGCGCTCGCGCAGCGCCGGCCAGCCCTCGACGTGGCGCGCGACGTAGTCGTGGTCCAGCAGGTCGTGCGCGACGAGTTCGTGCATCAGCGCCAGCGCCAGCGCGCCGTCGGTGCCCGGGCGCAACGCCAGGTGCTCGTGGCACTTGTCGGCGGTCTCGGTGCGGCGCGGGTCGATGCACACCAGCCTTGCGCCTGCGCGCTTGGCCTGCTGCGCGTAGGTCCAGAAGTGCAGGTTGGAAGCGATGGAATTGCTGCCCCAGATCAGGATCAGCCGCGCGTGGGCGAAATCCCCGACGTGCATGCCCACCTTGGCGCCATAGGTGGCCTCGAGCCCCGCCGCGCCGGCGCTGGCGCAGATGGTGCGGTCCAGGCGCGAGGCGCCCAGGCGGTGGAAGAAGCGCGCGGCCATGCTCTCGCCCTGCACCAGCCCCATCGTGCCGGCATAGCTGTAGGGCAGGATGGCCTGGGCCGCGCCGGGCCCACGCGCCGCGATCGCGCCCAGGCGCTGCGCGATCTCGTCCAGCGCCTCGTCCCAGCCGATGCGCTCGAAGCGCGGTGGCCCCGATTTGGGCCCCACGCGCCGCAGCGGGTGCAGCACGCGCTCGGGGTGGTAGGTGCGCTCGGCATAGCGGCTGACCTTGGTGCACAGCGCGCCGTGCGTGGGCGGGTGCTCGGGATCACCCTGGATGCGCACCACGCGGCCGTCCTGCACCGTCACCTGCATCGCGCAGGTGTCGGGGCAGTCGTGCGGGCAGGCGGCCTGGACGGTGCGCGGTGCGTCCGCGGAGGGACCGGTTTCGATCATGAGGGCAGGGCTGCAGAAGGATCGGAGGTTTCGTGATTCTGCGCGCTCGGTGCAGCGCGCCCATTCATATCAAGATTGAATTCGCGACTCAATATTTGATATTTGCCGATATCGACCCTGCTTCCTAAACTGCACTCGCCTGATAAACGCCGAGAGGGGGTCCACGATGTTCGAATCAACTGCGGTCCGCACCAGCAGGCGATTCTGGTTGCGAGGAGTTGCCGGGGGCTTGGCTGTGCTGCTGGCCGGTGGCGCTCTGGCGCAGGACTACCCTGCACGCCCGATCCGCATCGTCAGCCCGTTCGCGACCGGAACCGCCGGCGACCTGCTGGGCCGGGTCACCGCCCAGAAGCTGGCGCAGCACCTGGGCAGCAGCGTCGTGCTGGAAAACCGACCTGGAGCCAGTGGGACGACCGGAGCCCGGCACGTCGTCGAGGCCGCGCCGGACGGCTATACCCTGCTGCTGGGAGGCGGCCCGCTGGTCCTGAACCAGACGCTGGACCCGTCGATCCCGTTCAAGGTCGAGCGCGACCTGCTGCCGGTGGCTGCGGTGGCGCGCACCAAGATCATCATGGTCACCCGCAACCGTCCGGATGCGCCGGCCACGCTGCCGGAACTGCTGTCCATCCTGCGCGAGCGGGGCGAGAGCGTCAACTACGCCAGCGTCGGGCCCGTCACGATGGGCCGGCTCACCACGGCCACGGTGCTGGGCAATGCCGGCGTGAAGGCGACGCACGTTCCCTACAAGGGCAGCAGCGAGTCCCTCGTGGCGCTGATGCGGGGCGATGTGCTGTTCGCCAGCGACGCGGTCTCCGCGGTACTGGCGCAGATCAAGGCCGGCAATCTGCGCCCGCTGGCTGTGGCCAGCCAGGAGCGGCTGTCCACCCTGCCCGAGGTGCCCACCTTCGCCGAAGCCGGGGTGCCGGGGGTCGACATCAACGTCTGGTATGGAATGTTCCTGCCCGCCCGTTCGCCGCAGGCTGTCGCCTCGCGGCTGGCCAGCGCGCTCGGGGCGGTCGTGGCCGACCCCGAGTACAAGGCGCAGCTCGCGGCCTTGCAGTTCGAGACCTTCCACCCCCAGGGGCGCGAATTCGAGGGCTTCATCCGGCGCGAGCTCGACAGCTGGACGAGGTTCTTTCGCACCAGCGGCATCCAGTTGGAGAAGCAGTGAAGCAGCAAGAGCGCGGCTCACGGCTCGACCCCGGGTGAAGGGTGCGAGCGCGCCACGTCGAGCTGTTCCGGGCCGTGATGCTGACACGGTCGGTGACTCTGGCTGCAGCCCAGTTGCGGACCTCCCAGCCCACGGCCAGCCGCATGCTCGCCGACCTCGAGCGTGAGGTCGGTTTCAGACTGTTCGCCCGGCAAGGCAACCGCCTCGTCCCGACCTCCGAGGCCGCCGCACTGTACGAGGAGGTGCACCGCAGCTTCGTCGGGCTCGACCGCATCGAGGCCGCGGCCCGGGGCATTGCGGCCTTCCGTGGCGACCGTCTTCGCATCGCCTCGATCCCGAGCCTGGCGCTGGGGCCGCTGTCGATGGCCGTGCCGCGCTTCCTGCAGGCCAACCCCGAAGCGACGGTCGCACTGGAACTTCATGCCTTCGAGGAGGTGGTCACCCAGGTGGCCACGCGGCGCTGCGATGTCGGCTTCGTCGCCCATCCGATCGAGCACCCGGCCATCAAGTCCGTTCCCGTGGTCGAGGCCGAAGCCGTGTGCGTGCTGCCGCCGGGCCATGCGCTGCGCCGCCGCCGCGTGGTGCGGGCCCGCGATCTGGCTGGTGTTCCCTTCGTCTCGCTCGAGGGGCCGTCGCGTCGGCGCATCGACGAGGTCTTTGCGAACCAGGGCGTCGAACGCCGGCTGATGGTCGAGACCCAGACCGGAGCCGTGGCCTGCCGCCTGGTCAGGCAGGGAGTCGGGGTCTCCGTGCTCGACCCCTACACGGCCCGTGCGATGGAGGGTGACGGACTGGTCATCAGGCCCTTCACGCCCCGGGTGGGTTTCACTTTCAGTGCCGCCGTGCGGTCGGCCGACACGCCGGCGCGCATCGTCCAGGATTTCCTGGGCCTGCTGATGCAGGTCCTCGGCAGCCCTCAGGGTCGCCCCGGGCCAGGCCACGACGACCCGGGGAGCCTGCCGGATCCCGCACCCGCCCCAGCGACGAAGGAGTCTCGATGATGAAGCCGATGAACATCGTGGTCAGCATGGATTGCGAGCCGGTTCGCCTGCTGGGCCTCGAAGGTCCTGCCACCAGTGGCCCCTCCAGCTATGCCGACAGCGAGCGGTTCATCGCCGGGTTCGAGGCCATCGCCGCCGGCTACGGCTTCCCGGTGAGCCTGTTCGTGCACCCCGAGGCAGCACTTGCCCACGCGCCACAGCTGCTGGAGATGGAACGCCGCGGCGCGACGCTGGGCCTGCACATCCACCCTTACAAGTACGACCCGGTCCGCTGGCGGGCGCACTTCGGGGAGCTGTCGGCCGACGCCCAGCGGGCCATCGTCTCCGAGTGCACGGCCCTGTGGCAGCACGCACTCGGCCAGCGGCCGCGGTACTTCCGGCCGGGCACGTTCTCGGCCAACGACGCGACCTTCCAGGTGCTGGTCGACCTGGGCTTCGTCGGGGGCTCCTGCTCCTGCCCTGGCCGGGTGTTTCCCGAGTTGTACGCGGTCTGGGCCGGTGCGCCGGCAGACCCCCACCGAGCGCATGCGGTGTTCCGGCAGCGGCCTGGCACGCTGCCATTCGCCAACCTGCCCTTGTCCGTCGACCTGTCCGACGTGCGTGACGGCGGCGGCCATCAGCAGCTCTGGGACTTGCGCCCGGACTACCGGGAGGCCGACTACGCACGCATTGCGGGCAACATCGTTTCACAGATCGCCCGTCGCGACCCGCTGGTTCCGATGGTCATGGTCGTCAGCCACAACGACAACGACTACACGAACCCCGACGATCGAGTCGCCCGCAACCTGCGGCGGTCCCTCGATGCCGTGGTGGCTGCCTGCCGATCGGCGGGTTATGAACCGGTCGGCGCCACGGTGGCCGACGTCTGCGCCCGCGTGCTGGCCTCCCCGCCCGAGGTGCCTGGATGGGTCGTGGGCCGGGCCTCCATCCAGGCGGGGGGCCGCTGACCCTGGCAGGCCTGAGAGGCTGAGAGTCTCTCCCCCATGCCCGCCTTGCACGCCCAAAAACCCTGGCTCATCGTTGCAAATCCTCGCCATAGCCCGCGCTATGGCTGTGGTTTGCGCCTCGATCCAGGGCGTTTGGACGCGCCTTTCGGGCACGGCGGAAAAACTCTCAGCCTCTGAGCCCTGCAGGCGCCGGCATCGCAGGGTCCAGCGTCCCTTCGTCCAGCCTGAAGGACGATGTGGAGGGTTGTCTGCGCGGCAGTCCGCGAATGCGGCATCCGCCCGCGGCTCGCCCCGCTCAACATCGGGTGCGCAGCTTGCTCGTCCGCGACCCGATCGCCCCTGACGCAGACCGGCGGGCCTGCGCGGTTACCATCATCGGCGCGATACGGAGGACAGAACACCATGCAACTGATCGAATCCATCCTCGCCGATGCCGCCGCGATCACCGCGATCCGGCGTGACATCCATGCCCACCCCGAGCTGTGCTTCCAGGAGGAGCGCACCGCCGACGTGATCGCGCGGGCGCTCACCGACTGGGGCATCCCCGTCCACCGCGGTCTGGGCAAGACCGGGGTCGTGGGCATCGTGAAGAACGGCACGTCCAGCCGCGCCGTGGGCCTGCGCGCCGACATCGACGCGCTGCCGATGACCGAGCACAACACCTTCGCCCACGCCAGCACCTACCCCGGGCGCATGCACGCCTGCGGGCATGACGGCCACACGGCGATGCTGCTGGCCGCGGCGCGGCACCTCTCGCGCCACCGCAACTTCGACGGCACGGTCTACCTGGTCTTCCAGCCGGCCGAGGAGGGCGGCGGCGGCGCGCGCGAGATGATGAAGGACGGCCTGTTCGAGAAGTTCCCGATGGAGGCCATCTTCGGCGCTCACAACTGGCCCGGCCTGCAGGTGGGGCAGTTCGCGCTGAAGTCGGGGCCGGTGATGGCCTCGAGCAACGAGTTCCGCATCCGCATCCGCGGCAAGGGCTCGCACGCGGCGCTGCCGCACAACGGCATCGATCCGGTGCCGGTGGCCTGCCAGATGGTGCAGGCCTTCCAGACCATCATCACGCGCAACCGCCGCCCGGTGGACCCGGGCGTGATCTCGGTGACGATGATCCACGCCGGCGAGGCCACCAACGTCGTGCCCGACTTCTGTGATCTGCAGGGCACGGTGCGCACCTTCACGCACGAGCTGATCGACCTGATCGAGCAGCGCATGCGCACCGTGGCCGAGCATACCTGCGCCGCCTTCGGCGCGCAGTGCGAGTTCGAGTTCCGCCGCAACTACCCGCCGACGATCAACCATGCCGCCGAGACCGAGTTCGCGCGCCGCGTGCTCGGCCAGGTCGTCGGCCCCGAGAACGTGCTCGAGTACGAGCCGACGATGGGCTCCGAGGACTTCAGTTTCTTCCTGCAGGGCAAGCCGGGCTGCTACTTCGTCATCGGCAACGGCGACGGCAGCCACCGCGAGGGCGGCCACGGCCTGGGGCCGTGCATGCTGCACAACCCGAGCTACGACTTCAACGACGAGCTGATCCCGCTGGGCGCCACGGCTTGGGTGCGCATCGCCGAGGAGTGGCTGAAGGCGCCGCGGGGCTGAGCTTGGCGCCGCAGCGGGGCCTGCGCCGCTGCTCGGGCGTTCAGCCCAGCCAGCCCGTGGCCTGGAGCTCGGCTTCGGCCTGGGCTGCGTTTTCGAACAGCACGGCCTGCCAGCCAAGGCGGCGCGCGGTCTCGACGTTCTTCGGGTGATCGTCGAGGAACACCGTCTGCGCCGGCACGAGGCCGAGGCGCTCGCGCGCGAGTTCGAAGATCGCCTCGTCTGGCTTGGCCAGGCCCACGCGGGCCGAGAAGATGCCGTCGGCGAACTGCTGAACCACGTCGTGCTCGCGCGTCAGGTAGTCGGCGAACGACCCTGGCATGTTCGAGAGGTAGAACGCCCGGTGGCCTTGAGCCTTCAGCCGCTGCAGCAGCGCCACGCTGTCGGGCAAGGGCAGCAGGCGCGGCGGGATCGCGGCGATCAGGCTTCGCATGTCCTCCACGGCCGCGCCCACGCGTTGCGCCAGCCGGGGAGCGAGTTCCTCGGCCTCGACCAGGCCGAGGTCGAAGCGGGCCCACTCGCTGCCTGGCTCCAGCACGTCGAAGATGCGCGCGGCGAGTTGTCGTGCCGTCGCCTCGTCGGGCGCCAGCGCCGGCAGCACCTCTTGCAGCAGCGGCACCGGTTGCCAGTGGAACAGCACCGCGCCGAAGTCGAATACGACGGTCTTCATCCTGTGTCCTTGAGAGTTCTGTAGAGCTTGGGGGGTCCTGCTCGGGCCGGGCGCCCGAGGGGTTGGTGAGGCTTGCAAGCGCCGTCGAAGTGGCCGCCCCGGCGTCAGGTCGGCGCGCTGCCGGCACGCAGGCGGTGCAGCAGGCCGGCTGTCGAGCCGTCGAGCCCCTGGGCGTCACCCGACTCCAGCCGCGGCAGCAGCGCAGTGCACAGCGCCTTGCCGAGCTCCACACCCCACTGGTCGAAGGAATTGACGCCCCACAACGCGCCGCTGGTGAAGACCCGGTGTTCGTACATCGCCACCAGCGCGCCGAGCGCGCGCGGGCTCAGCGCCTCCAGCAGCAGCGTCGTGCTGGGCCGGTTGCCGGGGAAGGTTCGGTGGCGCGCCAGCACCTCGGGCGCGAGCGTGGCGCTGGCGGTGGGCGCGCGTTCGCGCAGCGCCTCGTCGGCGCTCTTGCCCTGCATCAGCGCCTGCCCCTGCGCCAGGCAGTTGGCCAGCAGCTTGGCGTGCTGGCCAGCCAGCGTGTGGGTCGGCGTGCGCACCGCGATGAATTCCACCGGGATCACGTCGGTGCCCTGATGCAGCATCTGGAAGTAGGCGTGCTGCCCGTTGGTGCCCGGTTCGCCCCAGACGACAGGGCTGGTGCCGTAGGGCAGGGGTTCGCCTGCCAGGTCGACGCCCTTGCCGTTGGACTCCATCTCGAGCTGCTGCAGGTAGGCCGGCAGGCGCTCGAGCCCCTGGTGGTAGGGCGCGACGCTGCGGCTCGCGCAGCGGTGGAAGTTGCGATACCAGACGTCCAGCAGCCCCAGCAGCACCGGCAGGTTGCGCTCCAGCGGTGCGGTGGCGAAGTGGCGGTCCATGGCGTGCGCGCCGTCCAGCAGCGCGCGGAAGTTCGCGGCACCGATGGCGATGGCGATCGGCAGGCCGATCGCGCTCCACATCGAGTAGCGCCCGCCCACCCAGTCCCAGAAGCCGAAGGTGCGCGTGATGCCGAACTGCGCCGCCGCCTGCAGGTTGGTCGTCACGCCGACGAAGTGCGCCGCGCGGTCGGTGCCGCCTTCGGCGTCGAACCAGGCCCGCGCCGCGTGCGCGTTGGCCATGGTCTCCTGTGTCGTGAAGGTCTTGCTGGCGACGATGAACAGCGTGCGCCGGGCGTCCAGCCCGCGCAGTACGCGCGCCAGGTCGTGTCCGTCGACGTTGCTGACGAAGTGCAGGCGCAGGCCGGGTTGCACGAAGGCGTCCAGCGCCAGCACGGCCATCCGCGGCCCGAGGTCGGAGCCGCCGATACCGATGTTGACGACGTCGGTGATGCCGCTGCGCGCGGTGTCGCGCACCGTTTCGGCATAGTGGAGCATCGCGTCCAGCACGGAGTGGACCTCGGCGTTGATTGCCGGCGTCGGCGCCGCCATGCCGCGCGGCGCGCGCAGTGCCGTGTGCAGCACGGCACGGCCCTCGGTGGTGTTGACCGGCTCGCCAGCCAGCAGCGCGTCGCGCCGTGTCTCCAGGCCGCACTCGCGTGCCAGGTCGAGCAGGAAGCGCAGCGTCGCCGCGTCCAGCAGGTTCTTCGACAGGTCGGCGAAGACCTCGGGCGCCTGCAGCGACAGCGCGTCGAACCGACCCGGGTCGCGTGCGAAGGCCTCGCGCAGGTCGAGGCCGCGGCCGTGGGCCTCGAAGTGACCGGCCAGCGCCGCCCAGGCGGCGGTGCGGTCGCAGCGGGGCTGCGGGCTCACGGTGCCCGCCTCTTCGCGGCAGGGGCGCCCCGGCCGCCGCCTACCGGACCAGGCCGGCCGCTCATCGACGCAGCCCCTCGATCATGCGGTCGAGCTTGACGGCGTCGGCGGCAAAGGCGCGAATGCCCTCGGCCAGCTTGTCCGTGGCCATCGCGTCCTCGTTCAGTGCCCAGCGGAAACCGGCCTCGTCGTACTGCACGCGGGCGATGTCGCAGGCCTGCGCCGTGGCGGGGTCGAGCCGGCGCGGCACCGGCGCGTCGGCGGCTTGCAGCGCGGCCAGCAGCTCGGGGCTGATGGTCAGCAGGTCGCAACCGGCCAGCGCAACGATCTGGCCGACGTTGCGGAAGCTCGCGCCCATCACCTCGGTGGTGATGCCGTGCTTCTTGTAGTAGTCGTAGATGCGACGCACCGACTGCACGCCGGGGTCGGCCGGGCCGGCGTGGGCGGCCTCGTCCCAGGCCGCGCCCGCGGACTTCTTGTACCAGTCGTAGATGCGGCCGACGAAGGGCGAGATCAGTCGCACCCCGGCGTCGCCGCAGGCCACGGCCTGGCAGAAGCTGAACAGCAATGTCAGGTTGCAGTGGATGCCTTCGCGCTCGAGTTCGCGCGCGGCGGCGATGCCTTCCCAGGTGGCGGCGATCTTGATCAGCACGCGTTCGCGCCCGACGCCGGCGCGCTCGTACAAGCCCATGAGGCGGCGCGCACGCCCCAAGGTGGCTGCGCGGTCGAAGGACAGGCGCGCATCGACCTCGGTGCTGACGCGGCCGGGCACGACTTTCAGGATCTCGAGCCCGAAGCGCACCAGCACCTCGTCGACGATCTCGTCGGGCGCGCGGTGGCTGTGCGCGGCCACGGTCTCGGCGAGCAGCGGTGCGTACTCGGCCTGCTGCACCGCCTTCAGGATCAGCGAGGGGTTGGTCGTCGCGTCGCGGGGCGCGAACTGCGCGAGCTGGCGGAAGTTGCCGGTGTCGGCGACGACGACGGTGTGCTGCTTGAGCTGGTCGAGCTGGTTCATCGGAGGCCTGGGGTGTGATGTGTGGGGCCGGGGCAGGCGCCGCCGGCGATTGTCGGCGCTTTGCCGCGCCGTGCCTCGGGGCCGCCGCCCTGGCCGCGGGCCGGACGGCACCGGCGCGGCGGCTGCCGGCCCCCTCCTATACTGCCCTGGCCCCTTTGCCCCTGCATGCACTTCGACGACAACGCTCGCCATCGGCGCATCGGGATCGCGCTGATCTCGCTGACCACGCTGTGCTTTGCCGCGCTCGACGCGGTGGCGAAGTGGCTGGTGCAGGAACTGCCGGTGTTCCAGGTCGTCTGGATGCGCTTCGTCAGCCACGTCGTGATCACGGCGCTGCTGCTGGCCCCGATGGTCGGACGCGACCTGGTGCGTGTGCGCAACCTGCGCCTGCAGGTGCTGCGCGGGCTGCTGCTGGGGGTGATGACGCTGGTGAACTTCTGGGCTCTGCAGTACCTGCAGCTGGCCGAGACCGGCGCGATCCAGTTCTCGGTGCCGCTGCTGATCGCGCTGTTCAGCGCCTGGTGGCTGGGCGAGCGGCTGGACGCGCGGCGCTGGCTGGCCATCGCCGCCGGGCTGGCCGGGGTGATGCTGATCCTGCGCCCGTGGACCGGCTCCTTCCACCCCGCCCTGCTGCTGTGCCTGGGCCAGGTGGTGCTGTACGCCGTCTTCAACATGCTGACCCGGCACCTCGCGGCCACCGAGACCGCGGCCTCGCTGCAGTGGATCGCGGCGCTGGCCGCGTCGGTGCTGATCGCGCCTTTCGGGCTGTCGCACTGGCAGGCGCCGCAGGGGCCGGGCACCTGGCTGCTGATCTGCGCCACGGGCCTGCTGGGCGGGCTGGGCCATTTCCTGGTCGCGCAGGCGCACCGCTATGCCACCGCGGCCACACTCGGGCCCTTCCTGTACCAGCAGATCCTGTACATGACGCTGTTCGGCTGGCTGGCCTTCGCGCAGGTGCCCGACGCCCTTGTCGTCGCCGGCGCCGTGGTGGTCGTGGCCAGCGGACTTTACCTGCTGTGGGTGGAGATGCGGGGGCGCTGAGCGACGACGACGCTGCCTGGTTCAGGCCTGTCGGCAGGAAACCTGGATAGACGAATCGATGAAACAAAGTTACAGTCTTCGCTGATCGCATCGCTTCCGGCTGGTGTGGTCATGCCCCACGGCGGCCTTTCGGTCGCCGCTCCCGCAGCCCGATCCCTGCGACATCCATGTCCTTCGATCTCGTCCTCTTTGGCGGCACCGGCGACCTGAGCTGGCGCAAGCTGATGCCCGCGCTGTTCCAGGCCTTCCGCCACGGTAAGCTGCCCGCTGGCGGGCGCATCCTCGCGGTGGCGCGCGACGAGCGCAGCGACGAGGCCTACCGCGCCTTCGTGCGCGAGCGCTTCGCCGAGGTCGAGGTGTCCAAGCAGCCGAGCGACGAGGAGTTCGCGCGCTTCGCGCAGCTGCTGCACTACCGGCGCATGGACCTGTCCCGCCCGGCGGACTACGCGGGGCTGGCGCAGTGGGTGGCGGCGCGCGGCGCCGAGACCGTGGTCATGTACCTCGCCACCAGCCCGGCGCTGTTCCCGGTGATCTGCGAGCAGCTCGGCGCGGCCGGGCTGAACGGGCCGCGGGTGCGCGTCGTGCTGGAGAAGCCGCTGGGCCACGACCTCGCCAGCGCCCAGGCGATCAACCGCGTCGTGCGTTCGGTCTTCCCGGAAGAGCAGGCCTTCCGCATCGACCACTACCTCGGCAAGCCGGCGGTGCAGAACCTGATGGCGCTGCGCTTCGGCAATGCGCTGTTCGAGCCGCTGTGGCGGCGCGAGAGCATCGCCAGCATCCAGATCACGTTGGCCGAGCGCATCGGCGTGGGCACGCGCGGCGATTACTACGATCGCACCGGCGCCCTGCGCGACATGATCCAGAACCACGCGCTGCAGCTGCTGACGATGATCGCGATGGAGCCGCCGGCCAGCGCCGACGCTGACGCGATCCGCGACGAGAAGCTGAAGGTGTTGAAGTCGCTCAAGCCCTTCACGCCCGAGACCGTGGTGCGCGACGTGGTGCGAGGCCAGTACCGCGCCGGCAGTGTGGGCGGCGAAGCCGTCAAGGGCTATCTGGACGAGGTGCGCGTGCCGCCGGACAGCCGCTGCGAGACGTTTGTGGCGCTGCGCACCGAGGTGCAGAACTGGCGCTGGGCCGGCGTGCCCTTCTACCTGCGCACCGGCAAGCGCCTGCCGGCGCGCGATGCGCAGATCGTCGTCAACTTCCGCGCTGTGCCGCACCCCATCTTTCCCGGCTCGCACCGCGCCAACAAGCTGGTGATCAAGCTGCAGCCCGAGGACGGGCTGGAGCTGCACCTGCTCGCGGCCAAGGGCAGCCTGGCTGCGGGCGGGCAGGCCGAGAGGCTGTCGCCGGTGAAGCTCGACCTGGACTTCGACAAGGCCTTCCCGACCGAGCGCGTGGGCGCCTACGAGCGGCTGCTGCTGGACGCGCTGTCGGGGCGGCTGAACCTGTTCGTGCGCAGCGACGAGCAGGAGCAGGCCTGGCGCTGGGTCATGCCCATCCTGCAGGCCTGGGACGAGGACACCGCCGGCCCGCGCCCCTACACCGCCGGCACCTGGGGCCCGCCGGCCTCCAGTGCGATGGTTGCGCGCGAGGGCCATGCCTGGGACGAGGAGGCATGACCGCCGCGCCCGACACACCAGCCATGCTCGACCGCATCCGCGCCGCGCTGCCGGCGCTGCCGGCGGCCGAGCGCCGGGTCGCTGAAATCGTGCTGCAGGACGCGCGCGCCTTTGCAAGCCAGCCCGTGGGTACCTTGGCCCTGCGCGCCGAGGTCAGCAAGCCCACGGTCGTGCGCTTCTGCCGCAGCGTCGGCTACCGCGGGCTGGCGGATTTCAAGCTCAAGCTCGCCGGCAGCGTCAACGAGGGCGTGCCTTTCGTGCACCGCGCGGTGGCCGAGGACGATGGCGCGGGTGAACTGGTCGTCAAGGTCGTGGACAACGCAGTCAGCGCGCTGCTGAAGTACCGCAACGCCGCGGGCAGCCACGCGGTGGAGCGTGCGGTCGACGCCCTGGCGGCCGCCTGCCGCGACGGCCGCCGCATCGAGTTCCATGGCGTGGGCAACTCCGCCATCGTCGCGCAGGACGCGCAGCACAAGTTCTTCCGCCTCGGCGTGCACGCCACGGCCTGCGGCGACGGCCATGTGCAGGTGATGAGCGCCACGATGCTGCAGCAGGGCGACTGCGCGGTGGTGATCAGCAACTCCGGGCGCAGCCGTGACCTGCTGGACGTGGCCGAGATCGCGCACCGCCAGGGCGCGACGGTGATCGTGATCACCGCCAGCGGTTCGCCACTGGCGCGACGCGCGCTCCAGCCGGGTTACCTGCTGCTCGCGGCCGACCACCCGGAGGACCACGACCGCTACAGCCCCATGGTCAGCCGCCTGCTGCACCTGGTCATCGTCGACATCCTGACCACCGGGGTCGCGTTGCGCCTGGGCAGCGAGCGCCTGCGGCCGATGCTGCAGGCGATCAAGCGCAACCTGCGCCTGCGGCGCTACGTCGACGCCGCCTGAAAACCTTCCGACCCGGGCGACCGCCTGCTCGCGCGGGAGCGGTCGGTCAAGCGCCGGATCCGGGCTGAGCCAGGCCGAGCAAGGCCTCGACGCCGTACAGCGCCGCGATCCGGCGCAGCTGGGGCGGGGTGCCTTCGACCACGAGCGCAACGCCGCAGGCCTGCGCGTCACGCTGTGCCTGCAGCAGCACCGCGAGCGCGGCGGTGTCGAGTTCCTGCAGCGCCGTGGCGTCGATGGCCAGGCGCGAGCCGCGCGCGGCCGCGGCCAGGCCCTTGGCCAGCGCCGCCGAGGTGGCGCGCGCCTCGCGCATCGTGAGCCGGGCAGGCAGTTGCATCGGCGGAAAACCTGCAGCGTCTCAGGCTCTCAGTTCCTGGCCGCCTTGCGGTTCAGGTCGGCGAGGTTGGCGATCAGCCCGTCGATGCCCGAGTTCGTGATCACCGGCGCGAACTGCGACTTGAAGCTCGTGTCGGCGAGCCAGACCCCGAGCACGTTGACGTCGTAGATCTTCCAGCCGGCGGGCGTCTTCTCCAGACGGTAGTCGAGCTGGATCGGGTCGCCACGGCCACGCACCTCGGTGCGCACGACGACCTCCTCGTCCTCGGCGCGGGCGCGCATCGGCCGCAGCTGCACGGTCTGGTCGCGCACCTGCGTCAGCGCGCCGGAATAGGTGCGCACCAGCAGGGTCTTGAACTCGGCCTGCAGGCGCGCGCGCTGATCGGGCGTGGCGCTGCGCCAGGGGCGGCCCACCGCGATGGCCGTCATGCGCTGGAAGTTCACATGCGGCATGACCTTGGCGTCGACGAGCGTGATGATGCGCTCGATGTTGCCGGCCTGGATCTCCTTGTCGGCCTTGACGGTGTCGATGACCTCGGTGGAGATCTGGCGCACGAGCGCGTCGGGAGCGACGACGGGTGCCGCCCGTGCGGGCATGGAAGAAGCTGCCGCCGCGGCGGCGCAGAACAGCGCGGCCAGCGCCATCCGGCGGCCGGGTGCGGCGGCGGGTCGCGTCGTGGTGATGCCGATCATCGGGGCCTCCTGTGCTTTTCAGGCAGAAGTGTCACCGATTGTGCGGCTGGCGGTCGTGCGTGGGTGTGGGTCTTCAACGCGGCGCATCGTCGGCGTCTTCGGCCGGCGGGTCGCCGTCGTATACGAGGCTGCGCCGCCGCGAGAGGTGGCTGTCGCGGACGAAGCTGTACTTGTCGAGGGCGACCTGGTCCACGAGGTTCGTCGCGTCGAGCAGGCCGGCACGGGTCTGGACCGTGTCCAGGCCCGACAGCGACCAGCGCACCCGCGGCTCGCGAGGCAGGCTCTGCAGGCTCGCTCGCCAGTCCAGCGGCAACGCGGCTGCATCGCGCAGGGTGCGCGGGCCGAAGAAGGGCAGCACGACGTAGGGCCCGGGCCCCATGCCCCACCGGCCCAGAGTCTGGCCGAAATCTTCCGGTTGGCGGTGCAGGCCGGCCTCGCTGGCGATGTCGAGCAAGCCCGCCAAGCCGAAACCGGTGTTGACCAGCACGCGCATCGTCATCTCGGCCGCAGGCTGCGGTTTGCCCTGCAGCAGGTGGTTGAGCACCGACCACACGTCGGTGACGTTGCCGAAGACGTTCTCGACACCCTGGCGCATGAGTTCCGGCACTGCCTGGCGGTAGGCACCGGCCACAGGCTTGACGACGGCTTTGTCCAGGCCTTCGTTGAAGGCGAACACGCGTCGATTCAGAGGCTCCCAAGGGTCTGCAGGGTGGACGACGCGCTCGCCCGCAGGCGCGGGGGTGCTCTCCTGCGCCGCCTGGCTTGCGCTGGCGGCCAGCGCTGTTGCGATGACGAGGCTCGTCCCGCGCGTCATGCAGCGGTGATGCCACGGACATGCGCGGGTGCTCACTTCTTTTCCCCCGCCCGGTCGGCGGCCTCGCCCGCCTTGCCGGTGACGAGTTGACCGATCAGGTTCTCCAGCACCACCGCCGACTGGGTCTGGCGGATCTGGCCGCCGGCGACCAGATCCTGGTCGGAAGCCCCGGGCTCGATCCCGATGTACTGGTCGCCCAGCAGGCCGGCTGTCAGGATCTTGGCCGAAGAGTCGCGGGGGAAGCGCACGCTGCTGTCGAGTTCCATCGTCACCACGCCCTCGAAGGTCTTGGGGTCGAGGGCGATGGTCTTGACGCGGCCGACGGTGACGCCGGCGCTGCGCACCGGGGAACGCGGCTTGAGGCCGCCGATGTTGTCGAATCGGGCGGTCACCGCGTAACCGTCGCGCGCGCCGAAACTGGCCAGGTTGGCGGCCTTCAGTGCGAGGAAGACGAGCCCGGCCATGCCCATCAGCACGAACAGGCCCACCAGGATCTCGACGTTGCGCTTGTTCACCTTCTTGCTCCCGGCGGCGGCCGTCATGCCGCCGCATCGCTTCATTGTCGGCTGTGTTGGCGGCGGCTTTAGACCTGGGTCCGAAACAGCGGGTCACGGCGTCGAGAACATCAGCGCCGTCAACACGAAGTCCATGGCCAGCACGCCCAGTGACGAGATCACGACCGTGCGCGTGGTCGCGTAGGCCACGCCCTCCGGCGTGGCCTCGGTCTCGTGCCCCTGGTAGAGCGCGACGACGGTGCAGATGACGCCGAAGACGAAGCTCTTGACGATGCCGTTGCCGACGTCGCGCCAGACGTCCACGCGCGACTGCATGATGCTCCAGAAATTGCCCGCATCCACGCCGATCAGCAAGACTGCGACGACATAGGCCCCCAGGATCCCCACGGCCGAGAACAGGATCGCCAGCAGCGGCATCGAGACGATGCCGGCCAGCAAGCGCGGCGCGAGGATGCGGCTCTTGGGGTCGACGGCCATCATCTCCATTGCCGCGAGCTGCTCGCCCGCCTTCATCAGCCCGATCTCGGCCGTCAGCGACGTGCCGGCGCGGCCGGCGAACAGCAGCGCCGCGACCACCGGGCCGAGCTCGCGCACGAGCGAGAGGTTGACGATCAGGCCAAGCGACTCGGTCGCGCCGTAGGTGACGAGGGCGTAGTACATCTGCAGCGCGAGCACGAAGCCTACGGCCGTGCCCGAGGCCAGGATGATCACCAGCGACAGGTTGCCCACGGCGTGGATCTGCCGCACCACCAGGCTGAAGCGACGCAGCGAAGCCGGCACCGCTGCCAGAAGCTCGGCGGTGAAGAACGCCGCGTGGCCGAGGCTGCGCAGCAGCGCCAGCACCCGCGAGCCCAGGGCCTGCACGGCGTCGGCCCAGGCCTTCATGCGGCGCCTCCCCCGACCCCGAAGTCCTGCGCGATCGGCGGTGCCGCGTAGTGGAACTTCACCGGTCCGTCGGGCTCGCCGCGCACGAACTGCCGCACCTCGGCATCGGTGGAGTCCATCAGCTCGCGCGGGCTGCCCTGGGCCACGATGCGCCCGCCCGTGGCCATGAGCACGACGTGGTCGCTGATGGCCATGCACTCGGGCACGTCGTGCGAGACGACGATGGAGGTCGCGCCGGTCAGGTCGTTGAGGCTGCGGATGAGCTTGGCCGCCACTCCCATCGAGATCAGGTCGAGGCCGGCGAAGGGCTCGTCGTACATGATCAGTTCCGGGTCGAGCGCGATCGCGCGCGCCAGCGCGACGCGCCTGGCCATGCCGCCCGACACCTCGGAGATGCGCAGGGCCGCGGCGCCGCGCAGCCCCACCGCGTTGAGCTTCATCAGCACGATGTCGCGGACCATCGACTCGGGCAGGTCGGTGTGCTCGCGCAGGGGGAAGGCCACGTTGTCGAACACCGTCAGGTCGGTGAACAAGGCGCCGAACTGGAACAGCATGCCCATGCGCCGGCGCAGCCGGTACATGCGGGTCTTGTCGGTGCCCAGCACGACCTCGCCGTCGAAGCGCACCTGGCCGACATCCGGGACCGTGCTGCCGCCGATCAGGCGCAGCAGGGTCGTCTTGCCGCAGCCGGAGCCGCCGAGCAAGGCCGTGACCTTGCCGCGCGCGAAGCGCAAGGAGATGTCGTTGAGGATGCGCCGGCTCGCGTCGTAGCCGAAGCTGACGCGGTCGACCTCGATCAGGGCGTCGGTGCTCACGCAGCGCGGCCGCGCCAGGGCGCGGGCTCGGAGTGGCGGGGGACGCGAATTGTCACACCGGTCCCGATACCCGGGCTGCGGAGCGGCTCGGCAGGGGCTTGTCGCCCCGTGGGAGTCAACGCGGCAGGGTGCTTGTTCCCATCAGGTACTCGTCGACCGCGCGCGCGGCCTGCCGGCCCTCGCGGATGGCCCAGACCACCAGGCTCTGGCCGCGGCGCATGTCGCCGGCGGCGAACACCTTGTCGACGTTGGTGCGGTAACCCCCTGCCATGTCGGTGCCTGCCTTCGCGTTGCCGCGCGCGTCGCGCTCGACACCGAACGCCTCGAGCACGCTGGCCACCGGGGCGACGAAGCCCATGGCCAGCAGCACCAGGTCGGCAGGGACGATCTTCTCCGTGCCGGGCACTTCGATCATCCTGCCGCCCTTCCACTCGACGTGGACGGTCTTCAGCGCCTTCACGCGCCCGCCCTCGCCGACGAACTCCTTCGTCGCGATCGCGAATTCGCGCTGGCAGCCCTCCTCGTGGCTGGAGGAGGTGCGCAGCTTGTAGGGCCAGTAGGGCCAGGTCAGCGGTTTGTCCTCGGTCTGCGGCGGCATCGGCATCAGCTCGAACTGCGTCACGCTGGTCGCGCCATGGCGGTTGCTCGTGCCCACGCAGTCGCTGCCGGTGTCGCCGCCGCCGATGACGATGACGTGCTTGCCTTCGGCGCGGATCTGGCCCTCGAGGCGGTCACCCGCGACGACCTTGTTCTGCTGCGGCAGGAACTCCATCGCGAAGTGCACGCCGTCGAGCTCGCGGCCCGGCACGGGCAGGTCGCGCGAGGTCTCGGAGCCGCCAGCCAGCAGCACGGCGTCGAACTGCGCCTTCAGCTCGTCGGGCGAGACGACGGTCTGCGCATCGTTCGTCACCTTGGCCGCCGGGCCGTCCGCCGGCAGCGTGCCCACCATCACGCCGGTGCGGAAGGTCACACCCTCGGCCTCCATCTGCGCGATGCGGCGATCGATGTGCGACTTCTCCATCTTGAAGTCGGGGATGCCGTAGCGCAGCAGGCCGCCGATGCGGCTGTTCTTCTCGAACACGGTCACCTCATGGCCGGCGCGCGCGAGCTGCTGCGCTGCCGCCAGGCCGGCCGGCCCGCTGCCGACCACCGCCACCTTGCGACCGGTCTTCGCCTTGGGCGGCTGCGGCGCCACCCAGCCCTCGGCCCAGGCGCGGTCGATGATGGCGTGCTCGATCGACTTGATGCCCACCGGATCGTCGTTGACATTGAGCGTGCAGGCGGCCTCGCAGGGCGCCGGGCAGACCCGGCCCGTGAACTCGGGGAAGTTGTTCGTCGAATGCAGCACGTCGATGGCATTGCGCCAGTCGCCGCGGAAGACCAGGTCGTTGAAGTCCGGGATGATGTTGTTGACCGGGCAGCCGCTGTTGCAGAACGGCGTGCCGCAGTCCATGCAGCGCGCGCCTTGGACCTTGGACTGTTCCTCGGACAGGCCGATGACGAACTCCTTCCAGGTCTTCAGGCGCTGCGGCACGGGCTCGTAGCCCTCTTCGAGACGCTCGTATTCGAGGAAGCCGGTGGTCTTGCCCATGGTGGTATGTCTCGTGCTCGGAGTGTCAGGGGGTCGGTGGGGGGAGCGATCGCGCGTCACTTGGCGGGGACGGCCGCCGGCATCTTGGCCACCGCCGGAGCGGCTGCCGCAGCCTTGGCCACGCCCTGCGCGAGCGCGCGCTTGTACTCGTGCGGGAAGACCTTGACGAACTTCGCGCGCGCCTGCGGCCACTGGTCGAGG
Source organism: Rubrivivax sp. (assembly GCA_027491255.1). GTDB lineage: Bacteria > Pseudomonadota > Gammaproteobacteria > Burkholderiales > Burkholderiaceae_C > Rubrivivax. Next base: position 36,593 of record JAIXWM010000178.1, read on the forward strand.
ATTTCGCGCGCGCGCAGCGACCCTGTCCACTTGTGGTGCTCCTCGACCAGTCGGCGCAGCTGCGCCTCGTCGGTCTGGCCCCGGTGCCAGGTGTCGCTGCTGCTCGCGGCAGCCTGCTCGTCGGCCGGCAGCACCTTCTCCAGCGCCACCATGCTGGTATTGCAGCGCGTGGCGAAGCTGCCGTCCTCGTCGTAGACGTAGGCCAGGCCGCCGCTCATGCCGGCAGCGAAGTTGCGCCCGGTGCGGCCGAGCACGGCCACCGTGCCGCCGGTCATGTATTCGCAACCGTGGTCGCCCGTGCCTTCGACGACCGCGGTGGCGCCCGACAGCCGCACCGCGAAGCGCTCGCCGGCCACGCCGCGGAAGTAGGCCTCGCCGCGCGTGGCGCCGTACAGCGCCGTGTTGCCGATGATGATGTTGCGCGTGGCGTCACCACGGAAGTCGATGCTCGGACGCACGATCACGCGCCCGCCCGACAGGCCCTTGCCGGTGTAGTCGTTCGCGTCGCCGATCAGGTACAGCGTGATCCCCGTGGCCAGGAAGGCGCCGAAGCTCTGGCCGCCGGTGCCCTCGAGCTGGATGTGGATGGTGTTGTCCGGCAGGCCCTCGGGGCGGTGACGCACGAGCTCGCCCGACAGCATCGCGCCGACGGAGCGGTTGACGTTGCGCGCCTCCTCCATGAAGTGCACCTTCTCGCCGCGCTCGATCGCGGGGCGGCAGCGCTCGATCAGCTTCATGTCGAGCGCGCGCTCCAGGCCATGGTCCTGGGTCTCGACCTGACGTCGCGGCACGTCTGCCCCCACGGCGGGCAGGTGGAAGATGCGGCTGAAGTCCAGGCCCCGCGCCTTCCAGTGCTCGATGCCGCGGCGCGTGTCGAGCAGGTCGGCACGGCCGATCAGGTCGTCGAAACGGCGGATGCCCAATTGCGCCATGATGCTGCGGGCTTCCTCGGCGACGAAGAAGAAGTAGTTGACGACATGCTCGGGCTTGCCCGCGAACTTGCGCCGCAGCACCGGGTCCTGCGTGGCCACACCCACCGGGCAGGTGTTGAGGTGGCACTTGCGCATCATGATGCAGCCTTCCACCACCAGCGGTGCGGTGGCGAAGCCGAACTCGTCGGCCCCGAGCAGCGCGCCGATGACGACGTCGCGGCCGGTCTTCATCTGCCCGTCAGCCTGCACGCGGATGCGGCTGCGCAGCCGGTTGAGCACCAGGGTCTGCTGGGTCTCGGCCAGACCCAGCTCCCAGGGCGTGCCGGCGTGCTTGATGCTCGACCACGGCGAGGCCCCGGTGCCGCCGTCGTGACCGGCGATGACCACGTGGTCGGACTTGCACTTGGCCACGCCCGCGGCGATGGTGCCCACGCCGACCTCGCTGACGAGCTTGACGCTGACGCTGGCGCGCGGGTTCGCGTTCTTCAGGTCGTGGATGAGCTGGGCCAGGTCCTCGATCGAGTAGATGTCGTGATGCGGCGGCGGGCTGATCAGCCCCACGCCCGGCACGCTGTAGCGCAGGAAGCCGATGTAATCGCTCACCTTGCCGCCCGGCAGTTGCCCGCCCTCTCCCGGCTTGGCGCCCTGGGCCATCTTGATCTGGATCTGGTCCGCGCTGACCAGGTATTCGGTCGTGACGCCGAAGCGGCCTGATGCCACCTGCTTGATCTTGCTGCGCAGGCTGTCGCCGGCCTGCAGCTCGTAGTCGGCCTCGATGACCTTCGTGCCGACGATGTCGCTGACCTTGGTGCCCGCCGTGACCGGGATCCCCTTGAGCTCGTTGCGGTAGCGCGCCGGGTCTTCGCCGCCTTCGCCGGTGTTGCTCTTGCCGCCGATGCGGTTCATCGCGATCGCCAGCGTCGTGTGCGCCTCGGTCGAGATCGAGCCGAGCGACATGGCCCCGGTGGCGAAACGCTTGACGATCTCGCTGGCGGGCTCGACCTCTTCCAGCGGGATCGCGCGGGCGGGATCGACCTTGAACTCGAACAGGCCGCGCAGCGTCATGTGGCGCCGGCTCTGGTCGTTGATGATCTGGGCGAATTCCTTGTAGGTGTCGAACTTGCCGGCGCGCGTGCTGTGCTGCAGCTTGGCGATGGCGTCGGGCGTCCACATGTGCTCCTCGCCGCGCACGCGCCAGGCGTACTCGCCGCCGGCGTCCAGCATGCGCGCGAGCACCGGGTCGTCGCCAAAGGCGGCGTGGTGCATGCGGATGGCTTCCTCGGCCACCTCGAACACGCCGATGCCGCCGACCTGGCTGGCGGTGCCGCGGAAGTACTGCTCGACGAAGGACTGCTCCAGGCCGATGGCCTCGAAGAGCTGGGCGCCGCAGTAGGACATGTAGGTGCTCACGCCCATCTTGGACATGATCTTCGACAGGCCCTTGCCGATGGCCTTCACGTAGTTGTAGACCGCCTTCTCCGGTGCCAGCGCACCCGACAGGCCCTGGTGCAGCTGCACCAGCGTTTCCATCGCCAGGTAGGGGTGCACGGCTTCGGCGCCGTAGCCCGCGAGCACGGCGAAGTGGTGCACCTCGCGCGCCGAGCCGGTTTCCACCACCAGGCCGGCGGTGGTTCGCAGGCCCTCGCGCACGAGGTGGTGGTGGATGGCCGACAGCGCCAGCAGTGCGGGGATCGCCACCTGCTCGCGGCCCATGTGGCGGTCGGTGATGATGAGGATGTTGTGGCCGCCGCGGATCGCGTCCACACTCTCGGCGCACAGCGAGGCGAGCTTGGCCTCGATGCCCTCGCGGCCCCAGCCCAGCGGGTAGGTGATGTCGATCTCGTGGCTGCGGAACTTGGCGTCGGTGTGGCGCTCGATCTCGCGCAGGCGCGCCATGTCCTCGAAGTCGAGGATGGGCTGCGTCACCTCCAGCCGCATCGGCGGGTTGACGGCGTTGATGTCCAGCAGGTTGGGCTTCGGGCCGATGAAGCTGTTCAGCGACATCACGATGGCCTCGCGGATCGGATCGATCGGCGGGTTCGTCACCTGCGCGAACAGCTGCTTGAAGTAGTGGTACAGCGGCTTGTTGCGGTCCGACAGCACTGCCAGGGGCGAATCGTTGCCCATCGAGCCGATGGCTTCCTCGCCTTGCGCGGCCATCGGGCTGAGCAGGAACTTCAAGTCTTCCTGCGTGTAGCCGAAAGCCTGCTGGCGGTCCAGCAGCGTCTCGGGGAAGCCACCTTGGCTGGCGGCGGCGCCTGCGGGCAGGGGGATGTCGTCGAGCTTGACGCGCACGTTCTCGATCCACTGCCGGTAGGGGCGCGCGCTCGCGAACTGGTTCTTGAGCTCCTCGTCGTCGACGATGCGCCCCTGTTCGAAGTCGATCAGGAACATCTTGCCTGGCTGCAGGCGCCACTTTCTGACGATGCGGTTCTCGGGGATGGGCAGCACGCCCGATTCCGAGGCCATGATGACCAAGTCGTCGTCGGTGACGCAGTAGCGCGCCGGGCGCAGGCCGTTGCGGTCGAGGGTGGCGCCGATCTGCTTGCCGTCGGTGAAGACCATCGCGGCTGGGCCGTCCCAGGGCTCGATCATCGCGGCGTGGTATTCGTAGAACGCGCGGCGACGCGCGTCCATGCCCTCGTGCTGCTCCCAGGCCTCGGGGATCATCATCATCGCCGCGTGCGCCAGCGGGTAGCCGGCCATCGTCAGCAGCTCGAGCGCGTTGTCGAAGGTCGCGGTGTCGCTCTGGTGCTCGAAGCTGATCGGGTAGAGCTTGCGCAGGTCTTCGCCGAGCACCGGCGAGCGCATCACGCCCTCGCGCGCGCGCATCCAGTTGAAGTTGCCCTTGACGGTGTTGATCTCGCCGTTGTGCGCCACCATGCGGTAGGGGTGGGCGAGCGGCCACTCGGGGAAGGTGTTGGTGGAAAAGCGCTGGTGCACCAGCGCCAGCGCCGAGACCGTGCGCGCGTCCTGCAGGTCGCGGTAGTACTGGCCCACCTGGTCGGCCAGCAGCAGGCCCTTGTAGATGACGGTGCGGCAGCTCATGCTGGGCACGTAGTACTCGCGGCTGTGCGTGAGCTTGAGCGCCTGGATCGCCGCCGACGCCGTCTTGCGGATGACGTAGAGCTTGCGCTCCAGCGCGTCGGGCACGATGACGTCGGGACCGCGGCCGATGAAGACCTGGCGGATCACGGGTTCCTTGGCACGCACGGCCGGCGACATCGGCATGTCGAGGTCCACCGGCACGTCACGCCATCCCAGCAGCACCTGGCCTTCGGCCTTGACCGCGCGCTCGACCGCCTGCTCGCAGGCCAGGCGCGAGGCGTGCTCCTTGGGCAGGAAGATCATGCCCACGCCGTACTCGCCCGGCGGCGGCAGCGTCACGCCCTGGGCGGCCATCTCGGCGCGGTAGAACTCGTCGGGGATCTGGATCAGGATGCCCGCGCCATCGCCCATCAGCTTGTCGGCGCCGACGGCGCCACGGTGGTCGAGGTTCTCGAGGATCTTCAGGCCCTGCCGGACGATATCGTGCGCCTTCACACCCTTGATGTGGGCGACGAAGCCGACGCCGCAGGCGTCATGTTCTTGTGCCGGGTCGTACAGGCCATGCGCAGCGCTGTCCGCGAGCGCGGCGTCGCTGGCCTGGACAGCGGCGGCGTGGCTGGCGTCAGCGGCTTGCACGGCGACGGTGACGGCGGCGGGTGCGTGATCCATGTCGGGCTCCGGGAAGGTGCTCGCGCTCGGGGCGCGGGGGCGAGAGGATACTGCGCTGCAGCAAAGCAGTGCAAGCACTATGAAATAGGGTCAGGTTTAAATTGATACCTGCAGGGCGGACTGCTTTTTAAAAATAGGGACAGGTTGGTTGTGCCGACCGAGACAGCAGCAAGCGCAGCGAAGGCAGTACGCGCATAGGAATCGAAAGCAATATCTGCGCCATGCCTTTGCCCAGCGGATCGTTGCGCAGCGAGGCCATGCCGCTCCCGCCCAGTGCTTGCTCGCAGACGAAATTGAAGGCATGGATGCCGGGCACCTCATGGCGCGTGACCCTGCCTCGCACGAGGTGCGCGAGCCAGGAGCCGACGGCCGCCTCGGTCAGTGGCGCGCGCAGCAGCGGCACGAGGTCCGGATGCCGTGCGATGACACCGATGTTCGAGATGTCGCCCTTGTCCCCGCTGCGGTCCCAGGCCAGGCGCACCAGTGGCATCTCCGGTGGCCGCTGCCGGCGGGGGGTGCGCGTTCCGGGCGTTCTGCGCGGCCTGTGCGGCGCGCGGCGCTGGTGCTGTGTCCTCCGGGCGCGGCACCGGAAGCATGAGGCCGTCGATGCGCACCTCGAGCAGGAGGGCCGCCTTGGCGGCCTGCAGGCCGACGATGATGATCTGGCCCGAGACGCGCAAGCCGTCCTCATCAGTCGCGCCGACCTTGAAGGTCGGCTTGGAGGGACGGCCGCGTGCACCACTCACAGCACGTAGCGCGCCGGATCATGGATCTCGTAGAGCAGACGCTCGGCGACGACCGCCGGCGTCACAAGGCCGCCCGTGCCCTCGGGCTTGCTGACGACAAAGCCGCCATCGGCGTGGTACTCCGCCACCGGCTAGCCGATGGCGGGCCAATCGGGCATCTGATCCCAGTCGGTGTGCAGCCCGCCGGTGGCCTGGCAGCCGCACTCGAGGAGGTGCCCGGCCAGACTGCCTGCAGCCATCAGGTCATGGTCCTGCGAGCCCCAGCCGAATTCGTGCGTCAGCACGCCCAGCGTGGCGGCCGAGTCGACGCAGCGCCCGGTGATCACCACCTGGGCGCCGGCGCGCAGCGCGCCCAGCGCGGCGGTGCAGCCTTCGGGGTTGACGCCACCGGCGTTGCTGACCACACGGATGCCCCGCGCGGCGATCTCGCGCAGCACCGGCTTCATCGCCGTCGTCACCAAGTCGGTGGCTTAGCCGAGCTCTGCTTCGTCGACCATCCTCCTGCCTCAGGTCAGGAGGATGGCAGGAGGATGGCGCCCGCTAGGACGGCAGCGGTGTGCTGCCCGCTGGTCGGGCCGGTGCCGTGGGTATTGGCGGGAGCGGGCAGCACCCGCAATTCACGGGCGTCCGATGAAGAACACCAGCCCCAGCGCACCGCGCGCGGCCCAGGTCAGTCCCAGGTACATCGGGCCGACGCCGGTGTCGGCGCCCAGGAAGACGCTCGAGCCCACCAGCAGGCCGCGCAGCGAGATGTCGCGGTGGTTCACCCAGGCGTTGCCTGCCTCCAGGCTGGCGCCGGCGAAGAAGCCACGTGTCAGTACCACGTCCCGCTTCAGCCGGGCGTACCAGGTGGCGCGCGCGAACAGGACGTGGTTGCCGCTGAGCTGCCCGGGCCGAAAGCCCGAGAGCTGATGGAACCCGCCGAGGGTGTAGCGCCCCACCAGCGGCGAGCCGCCCTCGTCGGAGGCGATGGCCTGCAGGTGCAGGTTCAGCGTGTGCCGGCCCTGCGAGAGTGCCAGCGTGCCGGAGGCCTGGACACGGTGGAAGACCTCATCGAAGGCGCCCATGCGGCGCCCCACCGCAGCCTCGGCCTCGAGCCGGTAGCCCGACTGCGGGAACAGCGCGTAGTCGAGCTGATCGTCGACGACACGCAACCGAGGCCCGAACTCGTGTGTGATCGTGGCCTCGACCGGACCGTCGTAGGACGCGCCGAGCAGCACGGGACGGGTCCACAAGGCATCGTGCACCAGACCCAGCCGCATCTCGCCCCGGCGCGCCCAAGGGCGACCGAGGTCGACGCCGATGCGTCCGGCGTAGCGATCGAAGACCGCCGACTCACGCCCCGCACTGTCGTACTGGCCCAGGCGCCGCCGCTCGACCTGGGCCCAGCCGGAGACGAACCAGTCGCGCTCCAGGCTTTCGGCGAAGCGCAGCGGGTGGTACAGCTCCGTGGCGAGCATGGGGTCGGAACCCAGGTTCAGGCGGTTGCGCCACTCGGTGCCGGCATCGGTCAGCCAACGACGCTCGTGCGCCAGCTTGAGATTGAACTGGGCACGGGCCGAGAAGTCGGTCGCCAGGTCCAGCCCCAGGCGCAGGTAATGGGGCCCCCAGGGCTTGTCCTCGAGCTGGAAGACCAGCGCCTCGCCGTCGAGCTGGGGCAGCAGGCGGTAGTCCGCGCGCAGGTAATCACCGCTCGCAGCCAGGCGCAGCGTGTCGCGTGCCGCGGCGCCCGGATCGAAGGGCTGGCCGGCACGGGACTCCAGCAACGGTGCCAGGCGCGCTGGTCGGGTGGTCTTGGTGCCGACGAAGCCGACCGCAGTCAAGGCCTGGGGCCGCAGCGCCGGGGCGGTGTGGCGACGCGCCCAGCGCGCGTAGTCTTCTGCGCCGACGGCCAGCGTCGCCAGCGCAGGGGCGCTGGCCTGACCCGCGGCGGCGCCGCGGGCGATGAAGTCGGCCACCCGGTCGAAGTCACCCGAGTCCAGCCCGCCGAGTTCGGGCCTGATCAGCACATCTCCCGGGCGCAGCAGCGCCAGGCTGCGCTGCACGTTCTGCTCCGTCAGGATGTTGATCATCTGCGCGGTCAGTCCGACGGCCGAGTTCAGCGTCTCGCGGCCGCCGACGGGTGTGCCCACGTTGACCGCGATCACGACCTCGGCACCGAGCTGCCGAGCCAGGTTCACCGGCAGGTTGTCCACCAGGCCGCCGTCGCCGAGGATGCGACCTTCGCGCTCGATCGGCGAAAAGACGCCCGGCACGCTCATGCTCGAGCGCAGGGCCTGCGCGAGGTCGCCGTCGGCCAGCACGACCGGCGCGCCCGTCTCCATGTCGGTGGCCACGGCACGGAAGGGCAGGGGCAGGTGGTCGAAGCTGCGCGCCTGACGCACGGGCAGGGTGTAGCGGCGCAGCAGGGCTTCGAGCCCGGTGCCGGCGACGGCCGACTGCGGCAGCTTCAGCTCGCCGTCGCGCAAACCGAACTCGAGCACCGCCGAGAGCTCGTGGTCCTGGTCCTTGCGGCGCTGCGAAAGATCACGCCGGCCGACGCGTGTGGAGAAGACTTCGTCCCAGCGAACGAGAGCCAGCTCGCGCTCGATCTGCGTGGCCGACATGCCGCTGGCGTACAGGCCACCGATGATGGCGCCCATCGAGGTGCCCACGACGACGTCGATCGAAATGCGTTGCGCTTCCAGCGCCTTCAGCACCCCGACGTGGGCCAGGCCGCGCGCGCCGCCACCCGACAGAACCAGCCCGACGCGGGGGCGGTGCGCCACAGCGTCGGCCGAGGTGTCCGGGCTCTCGGCGGCGGTGCCGTTGCTGGCGGCGGCGCCTGCCGCGCCTGCCCACCCCGAGGCCAGGGCCGCAGCGGTGGCCAGCGCGAGGGCTGCGATCCAGCTTGTCGGGCGGCGCAAGGTCATCGCCGCATTGTCGGCCGCTACTTCAGGATCCGGAACAGGTTGTGGTGCGCGTCGGTGAACGTCGGCAGGCCGGGCCGGTCGGCCATGGGGCGGGCGGCGGCGGCGATGCGGGGGTGCTCGAGCAGTCGGCGGTCGCGCGTCATCAGGACCTGGTCGGTGCCGCTCAGCCAGTAGTCGGCGCCGGTGGAGGACGTGGGCACGTCTTCGACCAGCAGGGCGTGCAGTCCGAGCTCGGCAGCGTGGCGCTGCAGCACCGGCATCAGGTCGATGTAGCGGTTGGTGGCCTGGAAGATCAGCACGCCGTCTGGAGCCAGGTGCTGGAGGTAGAGCTGCAGCGCCTCGCGCGTGACCAGATGCATCGGTATCGAGTCGCCGCTGAAGGCGTCGATCCCGAGCACGTCGTAGCCACGGCCACCTTGCGTGCGCAGTTCGCGCTCCAGCGACAGCCGGCCGTCACCCATGACCACCGGCGCCACGCGCGCCGGCGTGTCTCGCAGGAAGGTGAATTCGCGCTTCTCGATTTGCACGACTTTCGGGCTGATCTCGTAGAACACGATCTCGTCGCCGGCGCGACCGTAGGCCGCCACGACGCCCGCCCCCAGGCCGATGATGCCGACCTTGCGCGGGCCGGGGCGCAACTCGTCCAGCGCGGCGAACATGCGGCCATAGCCCGAGCCGGGGCCGAAGTAGTCGCTCGGCGTGTTGCGAAAGGTCTCGCCCAGGAGCTGCCCTCCGTGCATGATGCCGCCGTGGAACATCATGCGGTAGCCCACGCCGTCGGCGTTGCCGTCGCGCGTGCGCACCACGCCGTAGAAGTCACGCTCCATCACGCGCATGCCTTCGGCGTAGGCCTGCGCGCCCGTGACGGCAAACCAGGCCGTGACGGCACAGGATGCGAGGCCCGGCAGCAGCCAGTGTCCGCGCATCGCGCCCGCCAGCAGCAAACCGAGTACGACGAGCGCGATGTTCAGTTCGAAATAGCCCTCGAGCGTCAACGGCGCGACGATGGCCACGAGCACGGCGCCGAGTGCTCCGCCCACCGACATCATCAAATAGAAGCGTGTCAGGTATTGCGGCGCGGGCTTCAGCCGCGCCATCTCGCCATGGCAGAACATGCAGGCCACGAACAGGCCGCCGAAGTAAACGACCGTGGCAATCCGCAGGTCCAGCGACGGGATCTTCCAGGCCATCAAAGGCAGCAGCACCAGCAGCAGCACGGCGAACAGCGGGCGCACGTACCAGCGGGGGTGGTCGAAGCACAGGATGAAGGTCAGCAGGTACAGCGACAGCGGCACCACCCACATGAAGGGCACGCTGGCGATGTTCTGCGTGACGTGGTTCGACACCGCCAGCAGCATCACCGAGCCCATGCCGGCCAGCGCCAGCCACATCAACTGGCGAGCGATACCGGGGGCTGCCTGCGGGGTGGTCGCTGGATCGTGAGCCGCGCCGGCATCGGCGCTCGCGTCCGGCCTGGCCGCGGCGGTCGCCTTCAAGGAGGCCCAGCCCGTCGCCGCGCACACCACGACGAACAGCCCGTAGACGCCCGACCAGGTCCAGCCCAGCTGCGGCAGCTCCAGCCAGGGCTCGAACAGCACCGGGAAGCCCAGCAGGGCCAGCAGTGAAGCGAAGTTGCTGAGCGCGAACAGGCGGTAGGGCACGGCCGACTGGAAGCGGCGCCAGTACCAGCTCTGCAGCAGCGGGGTCGTCGTCGACAGCAGGAAGTAGGGCAGCCCGATGGTCACCAGCAGCAGCAGCAGGATGCGCGAGATCGGCTCCTCGTCTCCCTGCGGCTTCCAGCTTTCGCCCGCCAGGATCGGCAGTGTCAGCAGCGACAGCGCCAGCAGCGCCACGTGCAGCAGGGCCTGCCGCCGCGGCCCGAGCCGGGTGCCGAGATCGGCGTAGGCGTATCCGGCCAGCAGGATGGACTGGAAGAAGACGAGGCAGGTCGTCCACACCGCGGCGGAGCCGCCGAACCACGGCAGGATCTGCTTGGCGATGATGGGCTGGACCAGGAAGAGCAGGAAGGCCGACAGGAAGATCGTGCCGGCGTAGGGCAGGATCGCTGCCGGTCCGACCGGTGCTGGCAGGGGTGCGGAATGAGCCACGGTGTGGAGTTGAGCAGCCGGAAACGGCGCGCGATCATACGCAAGGCACCCGCCCACCGCCCTGGGGGAAAGCCCGAGCGCGGCGGCCCCGTGTCCCGCATCGGCTCGAGGCCGGCGGCGGGCAGAGCGGCCCGGCGCATGTCTACCGCAGAAAGCAGAAAGGCCCACACCTCGCGGTGTGGGCCTTCGCGACTCACGGGCCCGAGCGGGCCCGACGGCCGGCTGGACTTACATGTCCATGCCCATGCCGCCCATGCCGCCCATGCCACCACCGCCGCCGGGCATCGCGGGCGCCTCTTCCTTCGGCGCCTCGGCGACCATGCACTCGGTCGTCAGCATCAGGGCAGCCACGGAGGCGGCGTTCTGCAGCGCAGTACGGGTCACCTTGGTCGGGTCCAGGATGCCCATCTCGATCATATCGCCGTAGGTGTCGTTGGCAGCGTTGTAGCCGTAGTTGCCCTTGCCTTCCAACACCTTGTTGACCACCACGCTCGGCTCGGCGCCGGCATTCGCCACGATCTCGCGCAGCGGCTGCTCGACGGCACGCATCACGATCTTGATGCCGGCGTCCTGGTCGTGGTTGTCGCCCTTGAGCGAGCCGATGGCCGAGCGCGCGCGCAGCAGCGCAACACCGCCGCCAGCGACGATGCCTTCCTCGACGGCGGCACGGGTGGCGTGCAGTGCGTCTTCGACGCGGGCCTTCTTCTCCTTCATCTCGACTTCGGTGGCGGCACCGACCTTGATGACGGCCACGCCGCCGGCCAGCTTGGCCACGCGCTCCTGGAGCTTCTCGCGGTCGTAGTCGGAGGTGGCTTCCTCGATCTGGACGCGGATCTGCTTGACGCGGGCCTCGATGTCGGCCGCGGCGCCGGCGCCGTCGATGATCGTGGTGTTCTCCTTGCCGATCTCCACACGCTTGGCCTGGCCCAGGTCGGCCAGCGTGACCTTCTCGAGGGTCAGGCCGATCTCTTCGGCGATGACCTTGCCGCCGGTCAGGATGGCGATGTCCTCGAGCATGGCCTTGCGGCGGTCACCGAAGCCAGGCGCCTTGACGGCGCAGACCTTCAGGATGCCACGGATGGTGTTGACCACCAGCGTGGCCAGCGCCTCGCCTTCGACTTCCTCGGCCACGATCAGCAGCGGCCGGCCGGCCTTGGCCACCTGCTCCAGCGTGGGCAGCAGATCACGGATGTTGCTGATCTTCTTGTCGAAAAGCAGCACGAAGGGGTTGTCGAGGATCGCGCTCTGCTTCTCGGGGTTGTTGATGAAGTAGGGCGACAGGTAGCCGCGGTCGAACTGCATGCCCTCGACGACGTCGAGCTCGTTGTTCAGGCTCTTGCCGTCCTCGACCGTGATCACGCCTTCCTTGCCGACCTTGTCCATCGCGTCGGCGATGATCTTGCCGATCGACTCGTCGGAGTTGGCGGAGATGGAGCCGACCTGGCTGATCTCCTTGCTGGTGGTCGTGGGCTTGGTGGCCTTCTTCAGCTCTTCAGTGAGGGCGACGACCGCCTTGTCGATGCCGCGCTTGAGGTCCATCGGGTTCATGCCCGCGGCCACGTACTTCATGCCCTCGCGCACGATGGACTGGGCCAGCACGGTGGCCGTGGTGGTGCCGTCACCGGCGTTGTCGCTGGTCTTGGAAGCGACTTCCTTGACCATCTGCGCGCCCATGTTCTGGAGCTTGTCCTTGAGCTCGATCTCCTTGGCCACGGACACACCGTCCTTGGTGACGGTGGGCGCGCCGAAGGAGCGCTCGAGCACGACGTTGCGGCCCTTGGGGCCCAGCGTGACCTTGACCGCATTGGCCAGGATGTTCACGCCCTCGACCATGCGGTGACGGGCGTCGGAACCGAAGACGACGTCTTTAGCTGCCATGTGTAATTCTCCGAATGCAAGAAATCAGGGTTGTGCCGGTGTGCAGATCACTTCTGGACGACGGCGAAGAGGTCCTCTTCGCGCATCACCAGCAGCTCGTCGCCGTCGACCTTGACGGTCTGGCCGCTGTACTTGCCGAACAGGACGCGGTCACCGACGGACACGCCCACGGCGATCAGTTCGCCCTTGTCGTTGCGCTTGCCCGGGCCGACGGCCAGGACTTCGCCCTGGTCGGGCTTCTCGGCGGCGTTGTCAGGGATGACGATGCCCGAAGCGGTCTTGGTCTCGTTCTCGAGGCGCTTGACGATCACCCGGTCGTGCAGGGGACGAAGTTTCATGGGATCTCCTTCAGGGAAGACACATCTGATGTGGATGGTGTGCGGGCCTGCCCGCAGGGCGGCCCGGCCGGAGTGGCAGGCGAACCGGACGCCATGCAGGTTTCCGGTTCGACCGACCCCGTTAGCACTCGCGTTTATCGAGTGCTAGCAAATGGATTATAGGGTGGGCTTGCTGGCCTTCAAGTGGCGCCGACGCAATTCCAGCCGGGTTCCGGGTTTTCCCGCGGAACGCCCTGACCGCCCTGGGGACTCAGGGTCCGGCCTGATGCCGACGTCTGTTTTGCTGTGGTGCAATGCCTACGCTGTCCAAGACATACCGGTGCCGCAGTGGCGGTACCTGCTTGACAAGAGGCCCCTACTTGCAGCTGCTGCAACTGCTCATCGCCGGTATCGCGCAAGGCTGCATCTACGGCCTGATCGCGCTGGGCTTCGTGCTGATCTACAAGGCCACGGAGACGGTCAGCTTCGCCCAGGGTGACCTGATGATGCTCGGCGCGTTCGCCGGGCTGGCAACGATGACCTTCCTCGGCTTCCCGTTCTGGTTGTCGGTCCTGTCTTCGATCGCGGCCATGGCGGCCTTCGGTCTGCTGGCCGAGCGGGCCGTGATCCGGCCCATCCTCGGTCAGCCGGCGTTCTCCATCGTGATGCTGACCATCGGCATCGCCTACGTCCTGCGCGGGCTGATCACGATGATTCCGGTCATCGGGACCGAGACGCACGTGCTGCAGGTGCCGTACAAGGATCAGGTCTGGAACCTCGGCGCCTTGGTGCTCAACGTCGAGCAGGTGGTCGTGATCGTCGTCACGGCCCTGTTGTGCGCGGCGTTGTACCTGCTGTTCAATCGCACCCGGCTCGGCATCGCGATGCAGGCGTCGTCGCAGAACCAGCTCGCTGCCTACTACATGGGCATCCCGGTGCGGAGGCTGAACGGTCTGGTCTGGGCACTCGCCTCAGCCGTGGCGGCGATCGCGGGACTGCTGCTCGCACCCATCACCTTCGTGCACGCGAACATGGGTTTCATCGGGCTGAAGGCCTTCCCGGCGGCGGTGGTCGGCGGCTTCGGCAGCCTGCCCGGGGCCATTGTCGGTGGCCTCATCATCGGCATCGTCGAGTCGCTGGCCGGTTTCTACCTGCCTGAGGGCTTCAAGGACATTGCGGCCTACGTCGTCGTGCTCGTCATGCTGATGGTGATGCCCAACGGATTGTTCGGCGAGAAGCTGCGCAAGAAGGTCTGAGGGACGGCGATGCGCTTCATCTTCAAGACCGACTACTCCCAGGACTTGCGCCTGGCGCGCCACGAGGGCCATCGCTTCTGGTACTCGGCCCTCGTCCTTGCGCTGCTTGCCGCGCCCTGGATCTTCCAGGAGTACTGGCTCGCGCAACTGACCTTCGTGCTGATCTACGGCATCGTCGGCCTGGGCTTGATGCTGCTGGCCGGCTACACCGGCCTGTTCTCGCTCGGTCATGCGGCCTTCCTGGGCGTGGGGGCGTACGCGCAGGCTTTCCTGACGAATGCGGGCTGGCCCTTCCCGATCGCGCTGGCGGCCGCCGCCGGCCTGTCGGCGGCCGCGGGTGTGGTGGTCGGCCTGCCGGCGCTGCGCGTCAAGGGCATCTACCTGGGGATCGCCACGCTGGCTTTCGGCTTCATCCTCGAGGAGGTCTTCGCGCGCTGGGAGAGCGTCACCGGCGGCAACGCAGGCCTGAATGTGAAGGCGCCGGTGCTGTTCGGGCAGACCGTCGGCTCGGGCGCGCCGTTCTACTACCTCTGCCTTGTGATCGCCGTGGTGGCCACGCTGGGCATCCTGAACCTGCTGCGCTCGCCCACCGGGCGCGCCTTTGTCGCCATCCGCGACTCCGAGATTTCGGCCCAGAGCATGGGCATCCACCTCGCGTACTACAAGACGCTGTCTTTCGCGATCTCGGCCGCGCTGGCCGGCATCGGCGGCGCCTTGTACGGCCACAACATGCGCTTCCTGTCGCCCGAGCAGTTCAACATCATCCAGTCGATCGACCTGCTGTTGATGGTCGTGATCGGCGGCCTGGGCTCGATCCACGGCGTCTATTTCGGCGCCATCTTCCTGATCACGATGCCGCAGCTGATCTCGGCCTCCAAAGGCGTCCTGCCGGCGGTGATTGCCGAGGCGCCGGGGCTGAAGTCGGTGGTCTACGGCGCGGTGCTGGTGCTGTTCGTGCTGTTCGAGCCGCTGGGCATGTACGGCCGCTGGCTCAAGATCCGCACCTGGTTCTCGCTCTTCCCCTTCTACCGCAGGGGGATGTTCAAGCGCCAGAAGGCCTTCCAGAAGTCGGACCGGCTGAAATGACGAAGCTGTCTGCGATCGTCACGGCCCAGACGGGGCGGCCCAAGGGCACGGCTTCGGCGGGGCGGCCCGCTGGGGTGCGGCGCCTTGCTCCGCTCATGTCCCCCGCCATCGGCCGCGGGCCGATGGCTCCTCCTTTACTTCGCTGCGCAAGGCACCACACCCCAGCGGGCTCGGGGCGCCTGGATCTTGCTCGCGCGCGCGGGGTTCTGCCTTTGGGGTCGCAAGGCGTTCGTTCGCCGATGGGGCGGGGGTCCCCCTGCAGCGAAGTAAAGGGGGAGGTCCGGGCGCAGCCTGGACCGGAGGACATGAGCGGAAGGGGGACCCCCGCCTCGTCGGCGCGCGAGATGGTGGCCGATGACCTGGCACGATGTGGGAGGCCTTGAGGTGACCGAGCCCCTGCTCTCCGCCCGCAACCTCACCGTGCGCTTCGGTGGGGTGGTCGCGGTCAACGACGTCAGCTTCGACGTGCGCGAAGGCGAGGTCTTCACGCTGATCGGGCCCAACGGCGCGGGCAAGACCACGGTGTTCAACCTGATCAGCCGCATCTACCAGCCCACCGCCGGCAGCATCAGCTACCAGGGCCGGGACATCACGGGCGTGCCCCCTCACGAGATCGCCGCGCTGGGCATCGCCCGCACCTTCCAGAACATCGAGTTGTTCGAGCACGCCTCCGTGCTGCACAACCTGCTCATCGGTCGCCACCGGCACCGTCGCAGCAGCTTCTGGGCCGACCTGCTGTTCGGCTCCCGCGTGCGCGAGACCGAGCTCGCCTCGCGCCGCAAGGTCGAGGAGGTGATCGACTTCCTCGACCTGCAGGCCTACCGGGACACGATGATCGCCGGCCTGCCCTACGGCGTGCGCAAGGTGGTCGAACTCGCGCGCGCGCTGGCCACCGAGCCCAAGCTGCTGTTGCTCGACGAGCCCTCCTCGGGCCTGAACGTCGAGGAGACCGAGGACATGGCCTTCTGGATCGAGGACATCCGCGACCAGCTCGGCATCACCGTGCTGATGGTCGAGCACGACATGACGCTGGTGTCGCGCGTGTCCGACCGCGTGGTGGCGCTGAACCAGGGCCAGGTGCTGGCCGCCGGCACGCCGCGCGAGGTGCAGACGCACCCGGGCGTCGTCGAGGCTTACCTGGGAACCGCCGAGGACGTCACCTCGCTGAGGAGGCCGGCATGAATGTCGCCGCACCTGCCGCCGCGGCGCCCGGTGTGCTGCTCGCGCTGGCCAATGTCGAGAGCGCCTACGGGCCGATCAAGGCCATCCGCGGCGTCAGCCTCGAGGTGCGGCGTGGCCAGATCGCCACCGTCCTGGGCTCCAACGGCGCGGGCAAGAGCACGATCCTGAAGACCATCTCCGGCATCATCGATCCGCGGCGAGGCACGATCGAGTTCCAGGGCACGCCGATAGCCTCGCGCGACCCTTCGGACATCGTGCGCATGGGCCTGAGCCACGTGCCCGAGGGGCGCGAGGTCTTCCCGCTGCTGTCGGTGCGCGACAACCTGCTGATGGGCGCCTACACGCGCGGCGACCGCGACGAGGTCGCCCGCGACATGGAACTCGTCTACGGCTACTTCCCGATCCTGAAGGAGCGCGCCGCGCAGGACGCGGGCCTGCTGTCGGGCGGGCAGCAGCAGATGCTGGCGATCTCGCGCGCGCTGATGGCGCGCCCGCAGCTCATACTCCTCGACGAGCCCAGCCTCGGCCTGAGCCCGAAGCTCACGAAGGAGATCTTCGAGATCGTCGTGCGCATCAATCGCGAGCGCGGCACGACCATCCTGTTGGTGGAGCAGAACGCCAACATGGCGCTGAACGCCGCCGACTATGGCTACGTCCTCGAGAACGGCCGCATCGTCATGGAAGACCGCTGCGACCGGTTGCGCGAGAAGGACGACATCAAGGAGTTCTATCTCGGCATGAAGGAAGCCGGCGTGCGCGGCGAGCGGCGCTGGAAGAAGAAGAAGACCTGGCGATGAGCACCGGCAGCCCTACACCTGTCACCGCCCCGGCGGCCGACCCGCACCGCGTCGTCACCGGCGCACAGTTCGGCTGGCAGCCGGAGGCGCTGCCTTTCGACACCGTGCACGAGATGTTCTGGCAGCGCGTGGCCGAGCTCGGCGACGCGCCGATGATGCGCCAGAAGGATCTCGGCATCTGGCGCAGCTACAGCTGGAACGAGGTCGCCACCATCGCCGCCGAGATCGCTGCCGGCCTGGGCAGCCTGGGCTTCGAGCCGGGCGAGGTGGCCTCGGTGCTGGCCAATACCTCCCGCGAGTGGGTCTGGACCGATCTGGCCGTGTTGTCGGCTGGCGGGGTGTGCAATGGCATCTACCCCACCGACGCGGCCTCGCAGGTGCAGTTCCTGTGCGAGGACTCGGGCTCGGTCTTCATGTTCGTCGAGGACGACGAGCAGCTCGACAAGTTCCTGGAGGTGCGCGAGCGCCTGCCGCGGCTGCGCAAGGTCATCGTCTTCGACATGGAAGGCCTCGCCGAGCTCGACGACCCTCAGGTCATCGGCCTGGAGACGCTGCGTGCGCTGGGTCGTGAGTGGCTGCGCGAGCACCCGGGCTGGCTCGATGCGCGGCGTTCCTCGCGCCACAGCGCCGACGTCGCCATCCTGGTCTACACCTCGGGCACGACGGGCAAGCCCAAGGGGGCAATGATCACGCACGCCAACCTGTGCGCTGTGCTGTCGGGCCTGTCGACCAGCTTGTTCGAGGGCATGCCGCAGGGCGGCGAGCGCATCGCCTTCCTGCCGCTGTGCCACATCGCCGAGCGCATGATCGGCGGCTACATCCCGATCATGCGGCGCTCGGTGACGAACTTCGTCGAGAACCCCGAGACCGTCTTCGAGAACCTGCGCGAGGTCCAGCCGCACGTGTTCTTCGCCGTGCCGCGCGTGTGGGAGAAGGTCTACTCCCAGGTGATGATCACGCTCAGCGAGGCCGACCGTGTGCAGAAGCTTGCGTACGGCTGGGCGCTGTCTGTCGGGCAGCGCGTGGCGGCCTGCGCCGACGCCGGCCGCGAGCCGGGCGCCGCGCTGAAGCTGCAGCACGCGCTGGCCAACTTCCTCGTGCTCGACAACGTGCGCCGAATGACCGGCATGAGCCGGGTGCAGCTGGCGCTGACCGGCGCCGCGCCGATCTCGCCTGAGCTGATCCGCTGGTTCCGCAGCCTGGGCGTGCCGCTGCGCGAGGGTTGGGGCATGACCGAGACCTGCGCCGGGGGCACCGTCAACCCGCGCCAGGCCACGCGGCCGGGCAGCATCGGCGTGCCCGGTCCGGGCGTGGAGATGCGTATCGCCCAGGGCACGGACGAGATCCTGCTGCGCGGTGCCAACGTCATCCTCGGCTACCTCAACCAGCCCGAGAAGACCGCCGAGGCCATCGATGCGCAGGGCTGGCTGCACACCGGCGACGTGGGCCGCGTCGACGATGACGGCTACTTCTACATCACCGACCGGATGAAGGACATCATCATCACGGCCGGCGGCAAGAACATCACCCCCAGCGAGTGGGAGAACCAGCTCAAGTTCAGCCCCTACGTGACGGACGCCGTGGTCATCGGCGACAAGCGCGCCTTCCTGACCGCGATCGTCATGATCGACCAGGAAAACGTCGAGCGCTTTGCGCAGGAGCGCGACATTCCGTTCTCGAACTACGCGAGCCTGACGCGCGCGCCGGAGATCCAGGATCTGATCCAGGCCGAGGTCGACCGCGTGAACCAGCAGTTCGCGCGCGTCGAGCAGGTCAAGAAGTTTTTCCTCCTCGACAAGCAGCTCACGGCCGAGGACGAGGAACTGACGCCGACGATGAAGCTCAAGCGCAAGCTCGTGCAGCAGAAGTACGCCGACCAGATCGAGGCGATGTACCGGTCTTGAGCAGGCAGCCCCGCGCCTGGCGGGGCAGGCGCTTCAGTGCCGCACCGGCTGCGGTGGTGCGTCGGGATCCTCGGTCGGCGGCGCGGCGGCGACACGGTAACTCTCGCTGGCCCAGGCACCGAGGTCGACCTGCCGGCAGCGTTCGCTGCAGAAGGGACGCCAGGGGTTCTCGGCGCCGTACACCGACGGCCCGCGGCAGCCGGGGCAGCGCACGGTCAGCGTCCTGGAACGCGCGCCTGCGCTCACTCGGATGCTCTCCGGTCGCTTTGCGGCTGCCTCCCCGCGGCAGCATCGCAGCCTTCGGACGGCCGGGCGGCGGTGCTCATGCGCACAGGGTCAGCTCGAAGTCCATATCCTCGGCGGCGGGTTTCAGGCGCCCGTCTGCGTCGGGGCGCATCATCCGCACCGACACCATCAGCCGGTGGCCGGAGATCTCGGGCACGAGCCCGGTGCTGCCGTCCATGCGCAGCTGCAGCAGATGGTAGCTTCGGCCCTCGGGGAGGCGCATCTGGAACTGCCCTTGCGCGGCATGCATGCGCTGCGTGATGCCGGTGTCGCGCAGCAGGCCAAGCAGCACCTGCAGCGCCTGCGCCAGCGGCGCCAGGCATTCGGCCCAGCCGGCGATGTCGGCCCGGCGGCGTTCGGGCGGCAGCTGCTGCCAGGCGTGGTAGCCGGGCAGGTCGAAGGCGCAGGTGCCACCGGGAATGCCGATGCGGCTGCGGATGCTCATGAGCCAGTCGTTCGTCGCCAGTGCCTGCCCCGCCTTGCCCGGGGCCGCGTTCAACGCGTCGTGAGCCTGGTCCAGCCGCGCGCAGATCGCGTCCAGCGCCTGCTCGGAAATGTTGGGGTTGCCTCGGTAGCCCTGCAGCTGCGTCTTGTGTCGCTCGAGCTCCTTGAGCAAGTCCGACTTCAGGTCCGCGCGCGAGCCCACGTCCATGACCTCGAAGATGGTCGCGAGTGCGAAGTGGTGGTCGAGCGCCGCGTCGCGCACCATCAGCTCGGCCAGGCGCTCGAACAGGGATTCGAGCCGCAGCATCGCGCGGATGCTCTCGTGGAAGGGGTGCTCGTAGAGCACCCGGGAGGCGGGCGTGGTTGCACTCATCGGCACATGGATTGTTTCACAGCGCTGCCGCCCGGCCACCGCCCGAGGCCGACGAATCCCCACCGTGCCAACGGTCCCAGACGCGGTCCACCTCGGCCTGCAACTGTGCCAGCGAGATCCCGTCGTTCAGGACGACCGCGTCGGCGATGGCGCGGCGCTGCTCGCGCGTGGCCTGCTGCGCGATCACGCGCCGCACGGCCTCCTCGGGCCAGCCGTTGCGCGCCATCACGCGCTGCACCTGGGTCTGCTCGTCGCAGTCGACGACGAGCACGCGGTCCACGCGCGCGCGCCAGTGGCCGGACTCGGCCAGGAGCGGCACGTCGAAGACAACCGTGCGGCTCCCTGCGGCCGCGGCCTGGGCGCGCGCGGTTGCGCCGATCAGGGGGTGGAGGATGGCCTCGAGCCGGGCCTTCGCTGCGGGGTCGGCGAAGGCGCGTGCGCGCATCCAGTCCCGGTCCATCGCGCCGTCGGCGCCGATGGCCCGCGCGCCGAATTCCTGCGCAATGGCCGGCAGCGCCGCGCCGCCCGGGGCGGTGAGCGCGCGCGCGATCGCATCGGTGTCCACGAGCACGGCGCCGCGCTCGACCAGGCGCCGGGCGACCGTGCTCTTGCCGCTGCCGATGCCGCCGGTCAGGCCGATGTGCAGGCCGCGGGCAGCCGGGCCGCCCGCCTGGGGGACCTGGGGTGTGGCATCGCTTGCGGTCACGGTCTCACCATCCCATCCATCGGGTCACGTTCTGCGGACCCGCCAGCAGCACGGCCAGGCCGCCCCCGGCCAGGAAGGGCCCGAAGGGCACATAGCGACCCTCGCGAAGGGTCCCGCCCGCCTTCATCGCCAGGCCCACCGCGGCGCCGATGACCGAGGCCAACAGCAGCACCGGCAACAGGGCCTGCGCTCCCAGCCAGGCGCCGAGCGCGGCCAGGAGCTTGAAGTCGCCGTGGCCCATGCCCTCCTTGCCGGCGACGAGCTTGAAGACCGCGTGCACGGTCCACAGCACCAGATAGCCCGTTGCGGCGCCGGCGATCGCTGCGCCCGGGCCCACGGTCCAGCCCAGGGCCGCCGCTGCCAGGCCTGCCCACAGCAGCGGCAGCGTCAGGTCGTCGGGCAGCAGCGTGGTGTCCCAGTCGATCGCCGCCAGCGCCACCAGGGCGGCGGCGAAGCCGCACCAGGCGAGCACCTCGGGCACCGCCCCGAAGCGCAGTCCGAGCGCGGCGAACAAGGCCGCTGTCAGTGCCTCCACCAGCGGGTAGCGCGCCGGGATGCGGACTCCGCACGCAGCGCAGCGCCCGCGCAGGCGCAGCCAGCCCAGCAGCGGCAGGTTCTCGTGCCACGCCAGACGGTGCCCGCAGGCCGGGCAATGCGAGCGCGGGCGCGCCAGGCCGAGTGCCGGCAGCCCGTCCACGCCTTGTCGTAATTGCGCCGCGGCCTCGCCCAGCACCGGGTGCGGCGGGCGTCCGAAGGCCGCCTGGTGCGCATCGGCGTCGGCCATCTGGGCCGAGACATCGCTCCACCACTGGCGTTCGAGCATCCGCGGCAGGCGGTGGATCACGACATTGAGGAAGCTCCCCACCACCAGCCCGAGCGCAGCCAGCGCCGGCGGCGACAACCAGAACTCCAGCGTCGCGGCGCTCACACCACCGACCCGAGCTTGAAGATCGGCAGGTACATCGAGATGACGATGGCCCCCACCAGGGTGCCGAGGAAGACGATGATCATCGGCTCGATCAGGCTCGACAGGCCCTTGACCATGTCGTCCACCTCTTCCTCGATGATCTCGGCGGCTTTGCCGAGCATGTGCTCGAGTGAGCCGGACTCCTCGCCGATGGCCGTCATCTGCAGCACCAAGGGCGGGAACACGGCGGTGCCGCGCATCGCGCTGGTGAGCGAGGTGCCGGTGGACACCTCGCGCTGTATCGCTTCGGTTGCGGCAGCGTAGACCGCGTTGCCCGCGGCGCCGCCGACCGAACCCAGGGCTTCGACCAGCGGCACCCCGGCGGCCGTCATGGTCGCCAGGGTGCGGCTCCAGCGCGCGACGACCGACTTGCGCACGAGTTCGCCGAAGACCGGAAGGCGCAGCAGCAGGCGGTCGGCCCCGTCCTGGAGGCGCTCGGAGCGGCGCCAGCCCTGCAGCAGCGCGAAGCCGCCCCCGCCTGCGAGCAACAGCAGCAGCGGGCCCTGGGCGACGAAGAAGTCCGACATCGCGATCACCGCCAGCGTGGGCGCTGGCAGGTCGGCGCCGAAGGACTTGAACACGTCCTTGAACGAGGGAATCACATAGACCATGATCACCGCCAGCACGACGAGCGCGACCACGAGGACCGCGACCGGGTACATCAGCGCCGAGCGCACCTTGCCCTTGATGGACAGGATCTTCTGCTGGTAGGTGGCCAGGCGGTCGAGCAGAAGCTCGAGGATGCCACCGTTTTCGCCCGCTTCGACAAGGTTGCAGTAGAGCTTGTCGAAGTGGCGCGGGTGCTTGCGGAAGGCGGCCGAAAGGCTGTTGCCGGCCTCGACGTCGGCCCGGATGTCGCCCAGCAGGCGGGCCATGCGCGCGTTCGGGCTGCCACGCGAGACGATGTCGAAGGCCTGCAGCAGAGGTACACCGGCGCTGATCATGGCCGAGAGCTGGCGTGTGAACACGGCGATGTCCTTCTGCCGGATCGAGCCGCCACTGCCGCCGCGGCGCTTGCGCGCGCGCATCACGATGAGCCCCTGGCGCCGCAGTGTGGCCTTCAGTGCGGCCTCGCCGCCTGCGCGCAGTTCGCCGCGCACGATGCGGCCGGACTTGTCGCGCGCCTCCCACTCGAACAGCGCTTCCGGGGGCGCGGTGCGCCGCAGGGCCGGGCGCAGGTTGGCGGATCGGGAAGTGGCCATCGTGGGGGTCGAGTCTGAGCGGCGGCGGATTCAGGCGTTGGTGACGGTCAGCACTTCCTCGAGCGAGGTGACGCCTGCGCGCACCTTCACCAGCCCCGCCTGGCGCAGGTCGCGCACACCGTCGCGGCGGGCCTGCTCGGCGATGTCCATCGACGAGCCCTGGGCCAGGATGATGCGCTGGATGGCCTCCGATACCGGCATCACCTGGTACAGCCCGACGCGACCGCGGTAGCCCAGGTTGCAGGCCTTGCATCCCACAGCCCGGTAAGGGCGCCAGCCGCCTTCGAGGTCTTCTTCGTCGAAGCCGGCGTCGCGCAAGGCCTGCAGAGCAAAGTCAGCTGGCGCCTTGCACATCTCGCACAGGCGCCGCGCCAGGCGCTGGGCCGTGATCAGCAGCACGCTGGCGGCAATGTTGAAGGGCGCCACCCCCATGTTCAGCAGCCGTGTCAGCGTGGTGGGTGCGTCGTTCGTGTGGAGCGTGGACATGACCATATGGCCGGTCTGCGCGGCCTTGACTGCGATGTCGGCCGTCTCGAGGTCACGGATCTCGCCGACCATGATGATGTCCGGATCCTGGCGCAGGAAAGCACGCAGTGCCGTGGAGAAAGTCAGCCCCGCCTTTTCGTTGACGTTGACCTGGTTGATGCCCGGCAGGTTGATTTCGGCCGGGTCCTCCACGGTGGCGATGTTCACGCCAGGCTGGTTCAGCAGGTTCAGGCAGGTGTAGAGCGACACCGTCTTGCCCGAACCCGTCGGCCCGGTGACCAGGATCATGCCGTAAGGGCGCTGGATGGCCTGCAGCAAGCGCTGCCGCTCCTCGGGCTCGTAGCCGAGCGCGTCGATGCCCAGCCGGGTCGTCGACGCGTCGAGGATGCGGATGACGATCTTCTCGCCGAACAGCGTGGGCAGCGTGCTCACGCGGAAGTCGATGGCCTTGGCGCCGAAGCTCAGCTTCATCTTGCCATCCTGCGGCACCCGCTTCTCGGCGATGTCGAGCCGGCTGATGACCTTGATGCGGGAGGCGAGCTTGTCCTTGACCGCCAGTGGGGGCTGGGCGATCTCGCGCAGCTCGCCATCGATGCGAAAGCGCACCCGGTAGTGGTGCTCATAGGGCTCGAAGTGCAGGTCGGAGGCGCGCATGTTGATCGCGTCCACCAGCATCTTCTGCAGGAAGCGCACGACCGGCGTGTCCTCGACCTCGGCGGCGACTTCGCCGTCGCCCTGGGTCGCCGCATCGTCGCGGATGTCGAAGTCGAAGTCCTCGCCCGCCAGCGATTCGAGCGCAGCGTTCGTGCTGACCGTTCGGCCTTCGAGCAGGCGCGCGAGCTTGTCCTGCTCGACGACGACCCACTCGGGCACGAGCTGGGTCACGAACTTGAACTGCTCGGCGGCTTCCCTGTCAGTGGGGTCGGCGCTGCCCAGAAGGACACGGTGCGTCCGGCGCGAGAGCACGACGAAGTGATGCTGGGCCGCCAGTTTGGCGTCGACGACATCGGTGGGCAGGCGGCCTGGGTCGACGGCTTCCAGGTCCAGCAACGGCAGCGCCAGCGCTGTCGAAAGCGCATGCGCCGCCTTTGCGGCGCTCACCGCGCCCGCCGCCACGGCCGCGGCGACGAAGGGCTGGCGCTGGGCGTCGGCGCTGCGGCTGAGCGCCTGCGCGGTCTTGTGGTCAAGCAGACCGGCGTGGACGAGTATCCGCGCCGCGCCACCCAGACGCGGGGCTTCGGTGTCGGCGGGAGCGCGTTCGGTGTTCAAGATGGGTCAGGCGCAACGGGCCTCCCAGGCCCTGGTGGCCGCGCAGGTCACAGCGTAGCGTGAAAACGTAACTCGTGGTTGGAAGAGACCGGATTTGCCGTCCGAAATGGTTCGAGCAGGTGGAGTCGGAACCAAGATCCTGATGCGCATGGGTGGATTCGAGTCTCCTGCCATGGTGTCTCGGCGTCTCGAGCGTGGCGTCCTCTCGGCTATACTCATTGCCCCCTTGGGTCGGCGAGCGTGCCGTGGCGCTCGAGACCGAGTTTTCTCGGTAGTTCGGTCGAAGCGAATTTCCGGATGCTGTCACCAGCAATCAGCCGGTGATTGGCTTGAGCCGCTTGGCGATGGAGCAGGATCTTGGCCGCGAGCGCGCGCGTCCCGCTTGGTGTTTGGCCGCACGATTTTGCTCTGGAAGAGAAAATGTCCAGCGTCTTTGAGTCATGAAAGACACCAATCCACCGCTTCTGACTGTTGCAGAGCTTGAAGCCTTGCTGCAAGTTTGGGGGGGCAGGGCCAACCAGTCGGTTGACAGGATATTTCCGATCAAACTTTGGTTTGTCCTTTCGGTGGCTGTCGGTTACTGTGGGTGGTTGTTGTTTGCTCCAGAAAAAGTTGCAACGATGTTGGCAACCGAGCCTGCCGAGATCGCGAGATTGAGCCGCTTCTTGTATTTCCGAGGTTGGTTTCTGCTGCTCATGATCATCCTGACTTTTTATTTTTACTACAGAGATATTTATATCGCTTTATTTTCCAGTTTTTGTTTCATGCTGGCTGGTATGAATTTCGTTTTCGATCTGTTCAACGTCTATGGTGGAAGCTTGTCGCGTCCGACGCCGGAGCTCACCATCTTGTTGATCATCCGGATTGCCGCCCTGGTCGTGATGTACTCGATCGTGAGACATTCAGGCCGCGTACCTGAGGTGAAGGACAGGTTCAATATCGGGTTCACGTTCAGGCGCTGAACTCGCTCTTCCGCAGGTCTGCCATGGCCATGCCGAATGGACCACGGTTTCTCTGCCTCGGCGGTTGTCAAGCTTTGCCCGTCAAGACGAAGGGCGTCGGCAGGGCTGCTGGGGTCATCACCGAACGCTGCCGAGCGGGTGTCAGATAGGCGGTGCCAAGGCGGTGGCATCGGGTTGAATCTTCCGGGCCATGCCTTTCGGGCGGTCAGGGTCATGGCCGCAAGCTCGCCAGCTGTCAGGAAAGCGCTGACGTCGCGTGTGGACTTGATGGCTGGGGTGAGAGGATTCGACTCATCAGCCGCAGCGGGGGCTTGGGTAGACGACTGCCGCGCAACGCCGTGCAGCAAGATGTAAAGGCGTGCGAGAGCATGAAACGGCGCTGGTGACCGTGGGTGGAAACAAGTCGAAACAGTGAGGCCGGCAATTGCCGTCGTGCGCAGCATCCGCGTTGCGCGGACTGGGCCAAATGTCTGGCTTTGCGAAAAATTCCTGGTCGGGGTGAGAGGATTCGAACCTCCGGCCTCTACGTCCCGAACGTAGCGCTCTACCAGGCTAAGCTACACCCCGATTGGGCCTGCGCACCAGAGGCGCAGAACCCGTAGGCACGCGAGGCATCAGGAACTGCGCTTCACGACCCGAGTCGACAATTCTAGCAGGGCAGCGCGGGCGCGGCCCTCGGGCAGGTGACGGAGGTTGCTGCGTGCCAGGTCCACCTCGTGTTGTGCGGCCTCGCGCGTGGCCTCCAGCGCCCCCGTGCGGCGGATGATGGCGATGATCTCGCCAAGACGTTCGACTTCGCCGTCGCGTACCGCGCGGCGCAGCAGTTCGCGCTCGGCGGCGCTGCAGCGCTCCAGCGCCACCAGCAGCGGCAGCGTGGGCTTGCCCTCGCGCAGATCGTCGCCGACGTTCTTGCCGAGCTGCTGGCTGTCGCCCTCGTAGTCGAGGAGGTCGT
The DNA here is from genome assembly GCA_027491255.1 of Rubrivivax sp. GTDB lineage: Bacteria > Pseudomonadota > Gammaproteobacteria > Burkholderiales > Burkholderiaceae_C > Rubrivivax. The sequence goes on from JAIXWM010000178.1 coordinate 63,074, forward strand.
CCACGAGCTGGAACGCAGTGCCCAGGCGACGCCCGAAATCGGCGCAGGCCTCCTCGGCTTCGGTGGACGCGCCGCCGAGCAGCGCACCCAGGCGGGCGCTGGCCTCGAACAGCTTGGCGGTCTTGAAGCGGATCACACGCAGGTATTGCTCGACCGCGAGGTCCGGGTCGTGCATGTTCAACAGTTGCAGCACCTCGCCCTCGGCGATCACGTTCGTCGCATCGGCCAGCACCGCGAGCACCCGCATGCGCTCGACCGAGACCATCATCTGGAAGGCGCGCGAGTACAGGAAGTCGCCCACAAGCACGCTGGGTGCGTTGCCGAACAGTGCATTGGCCGTCGGCCGCCCGCGGCGCAGCGAGGACTCGTCCACCACGTCGTCATGCAGCAGCGTGGCCGTGTGGATGAACTCGACCGTTGCGGCCAGTTCCAGCCGCTCGTGTCCGCTGAAGCCGAAGGCATCGGCAAACAGCAGCAGCAGGCGCGGGCGGATGCGCTTGCCACCGGCACTGACGATGTAGCGGCCGATCTGGTCGATCAGCACCACCTGGGATGACAGGCGCTGCAGGATGACGTCGTCGACCTGCCGCATGGCCTCGTCCAGGAAGTCGGCGGGGACGCTCTGGGGGTCGGCGACGGCGGTCAAATCGGGTCCGATGTCAGGCTGGAGTGCGCAGAGATTATAGGAACCGGGCCGCAGCCGTCTGTGTTCGTGCGCGCCGCGCGACTCCTCCTGCCCCGTCCTGGGGTGCACCTCGGCTATACTGGCGGGCTTCGTTTGCGGTGAGCGTGGCGTTTTCGCGCGCAGAATTCCGGTCGGCCTTGCGGTCGCCCCGGGGCTGCCGTCGGGGTGCTGCCCGCTGCGCAGAAGGCTCTTTTTCGTGAAAGGTCTCACATGTACGCGGTCATAAAAACCGGTGGCAAGCAATACAAAGTGGCTTCCGGCGACAAGATCAAGGTAGAACAGATTGCTGCGGACGTGGGCCAGGACATCACCATCGAACAGGTGCTCGCCGTGGGCCACGGCGCGGATCTGAAGGTCGGCAGTCCCTGGGTCGCGGGTGCGAGCGTGACGGCCACGGTGGTGGCGCATGGCAAGCACGACAAGGTCCGCATCTTCAAGATGCGTCGCCGCAAGCACTACCAGAAGCATGGCGGTCACCGCCAGCACTACACCGAGCTGCAAATCGGCGCGGTCAACGCCTGACGAACCCGGGAGTCATCCACCATGGCACAGAAAAAAGGCGGCGGTTCCACCCGCAACGGTCGCGATTCGCAGCCCAAGATGCTGGGCGTCAAGGTCTTCGGTGGCCAGACGGTGCCGGCCGGCTCGATCATCGTGCGCCAGCGCGGCACCCGCTTCCACGCCGGCCCCAACGTGGGCTTGGGGCGTGATCACACGCTGTTCGCGCTCGTCGACGGCACGGTCAGTTTCGCCGTCAAGGGCCCGCTGAACCGGCAGGTGGTTTCGGTCACCGCCGCCTGAGCGCGCGGGCGCACCTGACGAGCCCCGGCCTCGGCCGGGGTTCGCGTTTCCAGGCCTCCTGGCCGTACCCCCGATGAAATTCGTTGACGAAGCCTTGATCGACGTGTCCGCAGGCCACGGCGGGGCCGGCTGCGTCAGTTTCCGGCGCGAGAAGTTCATTCCCTTCGGCGGTCCGAACGGGGGGGACGGCGGGCGCGGCGGCAGCGTCTACGCGCTGGCCGACGTGAACCTCAACACGCTGGTGGACTTCCGCTTCACGCGGCGTTTCGAGGCCGACAACGGCGAGCCCGGGCGTGGTTCGGACCAGTTCGGCGCGGCGGGCTCGGACATCGTCCTGCGCATGCCGGTGGGCACCATCGGCGTCGATGCCGACACGGGCGAGCGCCTTTTCGAGCTGCTCGAACCCGACGAGCGTGTGCTGCTGGCCAAGGGCGGCGACGGCGGGTTCGGCAACCTGCACTTCAAGAGCAGCACCAACCGATCGCCGCGCCAGAAGACCCCGGGCTGGCCTGGCGAGGCGCGTCGCCTGCGACTGGAGCTTCGCGTGTTGGCCGACGTGGGGCTGCTGGGCATGCCCAATGCCGGCAAGTCCACGCTCATCACGGCGATTTCCAAGGCGCGGCCCAAGGTCGCTGACTATCCCTTCACGACGCTGCACCCGCACCTGGGCGTGGTGCGCGTCGGCCCGGACCAGAGCTTCGTCGTCGCGGATGTGCCGGGCTTGATCGAAGGAGCCTCGGACGGCGCCGGCCTTGGTCTGCAGTTCCTGCGGCACCTGCAGCGTACCCAGCTGCTGTGGCATGTCGTCGACGTCGCACCCTTCGACGCAGCCGTGGACCCGGTCGCGCAGGCGCGTGCCATCGTCAAGGAACTCAAGGCCTACGACGCGGCCTTGCACGCCAAGCCGCGCTGGCTGGTGCTGAACAAGATCGACATGATTCCCGCCGAGGAGCGCGAGGCTCTCGTGCGCGACTTCGTGCGCCGCCTGCGCTGGAAGGGCCCGGTGTTCGTCATCTCGGCGCTGGCGCGCGAGGGGCTGGACGCTCTCGTTCGTGGCACCTTCGAGCACGTGAGCGCGCATCGGCGGGCCGCGGTCGAGGTGCCCGACGTGCGCTTCGAGGAAGCAGACACGCCGACACCGCAGCCCGAAGGCGCTGCCGCTGCGGCGCCCGCCGTACCCGCGCGACGCCGCCCGGCCAGGCCGCGCCCCGTGCCCCATGGCTGAGTCGCTGGCCGGCGCGCGCCGCATCGTCGTCAAGGTCGGCTCCAGCCTGGTCACCGACGAAGGGCGGGGCATCGACGCCCAGGCCATCGGCAACTGGTCGCGCCAGCTCGCGGTGCTCGCGCGTGACGGGCGCGAGGTCGTCATGGTCTCCAGCGGTGCCATTGCCGAGGGCATGAAGCGCCTGGGCTGGACCACTCGACCCAAGGAACTGCACGAGCTCCAGGCCGCCGCCGCCGTGGGCCAGATGGGCCTGGTGCAGATGTACGAGACCCAGTTGCGCAGCCACGGCATGGCCAGCGCGCAGGTGCTGCTGACGCACGCCGACCTGGCCGATCGGGAGCGCTACCTGAACGCGCGCTCGACCTTGCTGACGCTGCTGCAGCTCCAGGTCATCCCGGTCATCAACGAAAACGACACCGTCGTCAACGACGAGATCAAGTTCGGCGACAACGACACGCTGGGCGCGCTCGTGGCCAATCTCGTCGATGCCGACGCGCTCGTGATCCTCACCGACCAGCGCGGTTTGTATGCGGCCGATCCGCGCAAGGATCCGGCGGCCCGCTTCGTCGACCGCGCCGTCGCCGGGGATCCCGAACTCGAGCGCATGGCCGGCGGTGCCGGCTCGCAGATCGGCCGCGGCGGCATGATCACCAAGATCCTCGCGGCCAAGCGCGCCGCCGGCAGCGGCGCGAGCACCGTGATCGCATGGGGTCGGGAGCCTGACGTGCTGCTGCGTTTGGCTGCAGGCGAGTCTATCGGCACGCTGCTGGTGGCCAGCACGCCCAAGCTCGCCGCGCGCAAGCAGTGGATGGCCGACCACCTGCAACTGCGCGGCGCTGTCGTCGTGGACGACGGCGCTGTGCGCAAGCTGCGCGAGGAGGGCAAGAGCCTGTTGCCGATCGGCGTGCTCACCGTCAGCGGCGATTTCGCACGTGGCGATGTGATCGCCGTGCGCTCCCAGTCCGGGGCGGAGGTGGCACGTGGACTGGCGAACTATTCCTCGGCCGAGGCGCGCCTGATCGCGCGCAAACCCTCGTCACAGATCGAAGGCCTGCTCGGCTACGCCAACGAGCCCGAGCTCATCCACCGCGACAACCTCGTCCTGGGCTGAGCGTCTTTGCCCTGCGCGCGTCTTGCACGCCAGGACGCCTCTTCCGGTCCTTGCACATCCTCGCCGTGGCTCGAGCCGAGGCTGCGGTACGTATCCGTATGCGGGCCGTTCCGGCGCGCCTACCCGGCGTGGCCGACAAAACGCTCGGCCTTTGAACATGCCGGCCCCCGGAGGCCCGGGGTGCGTGTCAGCAAGCCTCGCCGGACGTCGGATGGTCGGCCCCGTACACCCCGATCCGGGGGGGTGTCGTCGCGTGGTCTTCCGGCGCCCGGGGCTCGGCCCACGGCCCGGGGGCCGCGTCCAGATCACCGCAGGGGTTGCCCTCGCGGCGCATGCTGCGTATCCCGGCGCGCAGGTAGCGGCTCTGCGGTTGGGTCCGCGGCAGGTATCGCGCCAGTTCCGTCAGCGCCAGTTCGTAGACCTCACGCTTGAATTCGATGACCATGTCCAGCGGCACCCAGTAGTCGTTCCAGCGCCAGGCATCGAACTCGGGGTGGTCGGTCGCGCGCAGGTTCATGTCGCTGTCGCGGCCGAGCAGCCGCAGCAGGAACCAGATCTGCTTCTGGCCGCGGTAGTGGCCGCGTGCGTCACGCCGGATGAAGTGCTCGGGGACCTCGTAGCGCAGCCAGTCGCGCGTGCGACCCACGATGCGCACGTGTTCAGGCATCAGCCCCACCTCCTCGTGGAGCTCGCGGAACATCGCCTGCTCAGGCGTCTCCCCGTGCTTGATGCCGCCCTGAGGGAACTGCCAAGAGTGTGTCTTCAGGCGCTTGCCCCAGAAGACCTGGTTGCGCCCATTGAGCAGGACGATGCCGACATTGGGCCTGAACCCATCCCTGTCGAGCATAATCTCACTCCGATTTCCTATTGCAATTGATTGTGCACCGGGCCGCTTGCAGCGTCTTGCTCGCTAACCCGCATGCGCCGTCCGAGCCCCGGTCGATTGCAGGCTCCGGGGCATTTCGGCCGCACGCGACTCGCCCGCGGCGGCGCCCGGGGCGGTCCGGCCGGCTCGCAGGCCGAGCCCGTGCCACGAAGCCGCAGCACCGCGGCGCCCTCCGCTTCCTCGCTCCTGACGCCCTCCCATGAAAGCCAGTTCATTTTTCATCGCCACGCTGAAGGAAGCCCCCGCCGACGCCGAGGTCGTCAGTCACCGCCTGATGATGCGCGCAGGGATGATCAAGCGCCTGGCCGCGGGCATCTACAACTACATGCCGATGGGGCTGCGCGTGATCCGCAAGGTCGAGGCCATCATCCGCGAGGAGATGGAGCGCGCCGGGGCGGTCGAGCTGCTGATGCCGGTGGTCCAGCCGGCCGAGCTGTGGCAGGAGACCGGGCGCTTCGCGAAGATGGGTCCCGAGCTGCTGCGTGTGAAGGACCGCCACGAGCGTGACTACGTGATCCAGCCCACGAGCGAAGAAGTCGTCACCGACATCGCGCGCCAGGAATTGCGCAGCTACAAGCAGCTGCCGAAGAATTTCTATCACATCCAGACCAAGTTCCGCGACGAGCGCCGTCCGCGCTTCGGCGTGATGCGCGGTCGCGAGTTCACGATGAAGGATGCCTACTCCTTCGACCGCGACAAGGACGGCGCTGCGCGCAGCTACGAGGCCATGTTCGAGGCCTACAAGCGCATCTTCGACCGCTTCGGTCTGCAGTACCGGGCCGTGGCCGCCGACACCGGCGCCATCGGTGGCGACCTCTCGCACGAGTTCCAGGTCATTGCCGACACCGGCGAGGACGCGATCGTCTACTGCCCCGACAGCGACTACGCGGCCAACATCGAACTGGCCGAGGCGCTCGCGCCCGCTGCGCCGCGCAGCGCGCCGACGCAGGCGGTGGCCAAGACGTCCACCCCCGGCAAGAGCACCTGCGCCGATGTGGCCGCCTACCTCGGCCTGCCGCTGGCGGCGACGATCAAGTCGCTGGTACTCGCCACGGACGACGTCGATGCCTTCGGCACGCGCACCGGGACCACGGTGTGGTTGCTGCTGGTGCGCGGTGACCACAGCCTGAACGAGGTCAAGACCGGCAAGGTCGAGGGCCTGAAGAACGGCTTCCGCTTCGCCACCGTGGCCGAGATCGAGGACCACTTCGGCTGCAAGCCCGGCTACCTCGGGCCGGTGGGCACGCGCAAGCCGGTGCGCGTGGTGGCCGACCGCACGGTCGCGGCGATGAGCGACTTCGTATGCGGCGCCAACGACGCCGACTTCCACCTCACCGGCGTGAACTGGGGCCGTGACCTTCCCGAGCCCGACCTCGTCGCCGACCTGCGCAACGTGGTCGAGGGCGATCCGTCGCCCGACGGCCGTGGCGTGCTTGCGATCCAGCGCGGCATCGAGGTCGGCCATGTGTTCTACCTCGGCACCAAGTACAGCCAGGCCATGGGCGCGAGCTACCTGGACGAGACCGGCAAGCCGCGCCTGATGGAGATGGGTTGCTACGGCATCGGCGTCACCCGCATCCTGGGCGCGGCGATCGAGCAGAACCATGACGAGCGCGGGATCATCTGGCCGGCGTCGATCGCCCCCTTCCAGGCCGTGATCTGCCCCATCGGCTACGAGCGCAGCGACGAGGTGCGTTCGGCGGCCGACCGGCTGCATGCCGAGTTGCGTGCGCTCGGCGTGGACACGCTGCTCGACGACCGCGGCGAGCGCCCGGGTGCGATGTTCGCCGACTGGGAACTGATCGGTGTGCCGCAGCGCCTGGTCGTCTCCGACCGCGGCCTGAAGGATGGCACGGTCGAACTCCAGGGCCGGCGCGAGACGCAGGCCGCGCGCGTGCCGGTCTCGGACGCGGCGCGACTGCTGCGCGAGCGGCTCGGCGCCGTGTGAGCCCGCAGGCGCCGCTGCGGCGCCGCGCCTGGCTGGCCACGGGGCTGGCCAGCGCGGCACTGGCCAGCGGCGCGGGGCTCGTCGCGCTGGCACCACGCCCTGCGAGGGCGGGCGCGCAGATCGAGGAGCCGCTGTCGGACACGGTGCGCTCAGCGCTGTCTGCCGCAGTGGCCGAGGCGCCGCCGCCACGGCTGGAGTTCGCCACTGCGGCCGACAGCCAGGACCACGCCCGCTGGCGCGAGCGCGCCGGTGCCCGCCTGGCGCGACACAAGCCCGTGGCGCAGGTACGCGCCGAGTTCCTCGACACCGTCTGGTACGAGAGCCGACGCGCCGGCCTGCAAACTGCGCTCGTGCTCGGGCTGATCGAGGTCGAGAGCGGATTTCGCAAGTACGCGATCAGCCCCGCCGGCGCGCGCGGCTACATGCAGGTGATGCCCTTCTGGGTCCGCCTCATCGGCGACGGCGACGAGCGCCGGCTGTTCCACCTGCAAACCAACCTGCGCTACGGCTGCGCCATCCTGCGCCACTACCTCGAGCGCGAGCGCGGCGACCTTTTCCTGGCGCTGGGCCGCTACAACGGCAGCCGCGGCCGCGCCGAGTACCCGCAGGCGGTGTTCGCCGCGCGCGAGCAGTGGCCTGACTCCTGACCTTCACCGCAGGCCCGCCGGGCCCTGCGGGCTTAGCCGCGACCTGAGGGCAAGGCGCTACAGCCCCTGCCACTCCTGAACCGCGGTGTGCTCGAAGCCCAGGACCGAGAGCACGCGCTCGACCGTGTCGTCGACCATCTCGTCGATGCTGGCGGGGCGGTTGTAGAAGGCGGGCAGCGGTGGGAAGACGATGGCTCCCATCTCGGTGGCCGCCGTCATGTTGCGCAGGTGGGCGAGGTTGAAGGGTGTCTCGCGCACCATCAGCACGAGCCGGCGGCGCTCCTTGAGCGTGACGTCGGCGGCGCGCGACAGCAGGTTGTCCGACAGTCCATGCGCGACGGCGGCCAGCGTGCGCATCGAGCAGGGCGCGACCACCATCGCCGCCGTCGAGAAACTGCCGCTGGCCACGCACGCGCCCACATCGCCCGGCGCGTACGCATGATCGGCATGAGCCTCCAGGGACTTGCGGTCCAGCCCGAGTTCGTGGTGGACGTTCAGCAGCCCGGCCGGCGTGGCCACCAGGTGCGTCTCGATGCCGAGCGCGCGCGCCCGGTCGAGCAGGCGCAGGCCGTAGACAGCGCCCGTGGCGCCGCTGATGCCAACGACGAGGCGGGCAGCGGGCACGCGCTCAGGCCTGGCCGGACAGCAGTTGCTTCAGCTCGCCGCTCTGGTACATCTCCATCATGATGTCCGAGCCGCCGACGAACTCGCCATCGATGTAGAGCTGCGGGATCGTGGGCCAGTTCGCGTATTCCTTCACGCCCTGGCGGATGTCCTCGTCCTCGAGCACGTTGACGGTGGCCAGGTCGGAGACGCCGCAGGCCTTCAGGATCTGCACCGCGCGACCGGAGAAGCCGCACATCGGGAACTGGGCCGTGCCCTTCATGAACAGCACCACGCGGTGCCCGTTGACGATGCCGTCGATGCGTTGCTGGACCTCGCTCATCGTGTCTTCTCCTCACTTTTGGAACTGTCCACTGTACCGTCAGGATAAGCCAAAGGGCCGGCTGCGTCCGGCGTGGGGGCGGCCCGGCGCCCGGCGGTGCAGCGCTCGTGCCCGGCGAGGTCGCGCCGCGTGCCCAGCACCTCGAGCCCGGCCCGGGCGAGCAGGTCGCGCACCGCAGGCCCCTGCAGGTGGCCGTGCTCGAGCATGAGCACCCCGCCCGCGGCCAGGTGCGCGCTCGCCGCGTTGCACAGGTGGCGCAGTGCCGTCAGCCCGTCCTGGCCCGGGGTGAGAGCATGGCGCGGCTCGGCGTGCAGCGCCGCCAGGTGCGGGTCGTCGGCGTCGATGTAGGGCGGATTGCTCAGCACGAGGTCAAAGCGCCGGCCGGCCAGCGGCGCGAACCAGTCGCCCTGCAGCCAATCCACGCCCAGGCCCAGGCGCGTGCCGTTGGCGCGGGCCACCGCCAGTGCCGCGGCGCTGCAGTCCACGGCGCTGACCCGCGCGCGCGGGCAGGCGTGGGCGACGGCCAGCGCGATGGCGCCGCTGCCGGTGCCCAGGTCCGCCACCGCGGGTTGGGGCAGGGCGGCCATCGGCCCCTGCAGCCACTCGATCGCCCAGTCCACGAGCGTCTCGGTGTCGGGTCGTGGCACGAGCACGTCCGGCGTCAGACGCAGATTCAGGCCGTGGAACTCTCGCTCGCCCACCAGGTAGGCCAGCGGCACCCCCTCACGCCGCTGCGCGCAGGCACCGACGAAGCGCGCCGCCGCTTCGGCATCGACGGCCGCATCGTCATGCGCCAGCAGCCAGGTGCGACCCACCCCCAGCACATGGCCGAGCAGCAGTGTCGCGTCCAGCTTGTCCAGGCCCCGCGCGCGCGCCTGGGACAGCAGCGCCGCCACGGTCAGGGTCGCCGCTGGGCTGGCATGTGCTTCGGAAGGCGCCATCACCGCGCCCACTGAACCCTGCTGCGCGCTGCGCGAGCTCGCAGGGGCGCGGCCCGATGCACTCACGTCGCACCTTCGAGCGCCGCGATCTGCTCGGCCGCGCGCGCAGCCTTCAGCGCCGAGGCGACCTCGACGAGGTCGCCGTCGAGGATCTGCCCCAGCTTGTACAGCGTCAGGTTGATGCGGTGGTCGGTCATCCGGCCCTGGGGGAAGTTGTAGGTGCGGATGCGGTCGCTGCGGTCGCCGCTGCCCACCAGGCCCTTGCGCGTGGCGGCTTCGCGCGCGGCACGCTCGCTGCGTTCCTTCTCGCGCAGGCGCGCGGCCAGCACCGCCATGGCGCGCGCCTTGTTGCGGTGCTGCGAGCGGTCGTCCTGGCACTCGGCGACCAGGCCCGTGGGCAGGTGGATGATGCGGATCGCGCTGTCGGTCTTGTTCACGTGCTGGCCCCCGGCGCCGCTGGCGCGGAAGGTGTCGATGCGCAGTTCGGCCGGGTTCAGCGTGACCTCGGGCGCCTCGTCGGGCTCGGGCATCACGGCCACGGTGCAGGCGCTGGTGTGGATGCGGCCCTGGCTCTCGGTGACGGGCACGCGCTGCACCCGGTGCCCGCCCGACTCGAAGCGCAGCGAGCCGTACACGCCCTCGCCCTCGATGCGCAGCACGAGTTCCTTGTAGCCGCCAAGCTCGGCGGGGCTTGCGCTCATCACCTCGGTGCGCCAGCCCTGGCGCTCGCAGAAGCGCAGGTACATGCGCGCCAGGTCGCCGGCGAACAACGCCGACTCGTCACCGCCTGTGCCGGCGCGGATCTCCAGAAAGGCCGGGCGCTCGTCGTCCGGGTCGCGCGGCAGCAGCGCGGCCTGCAAATCGCCCTGGAGCGCGTCGAGCTCGGCCGCGGCGGCGGCGATCTCCTCGCGTGCCATGGCCTCGAGTTCGCCGTCGTTGCCGGCTTCGGCCAGCAAGGCGCGCGCGCCGGCGAGGTCCGCCTCGCGCTGGCAGTGACGCCGGTACAGGCCGACGACGGCGGCAACCTCGGCCTGCTCGCGCGACAGCGCGCGCCAGCGCTTCATGTCGGCGGCCACCGCACCGTCGGCCAGACTCGCGTCGAGCTCGGTCAGGCGCATCGCGAGGCGATCGAGTTGCTGGCGCAGGCTGTCCTTCATCGAGAGCGGTGTCGTGGGCGTGAGCGGCTGGAATGCCGGCGCTGGCGCCGGGGGAGCGAAGGGAAGGGCAGGCGCGCCCTGGGGGGGCGAGGCCTTGCGGGCGTGAGGGCGGCGCGGGCGCCGCTAACGTCCTTCGCCGGGCGCGCGGGCACCACCGCGCAGGAACAGGCGCGAGACAGTGTGCGCCAGTTCCTCTCGCTGCGGGCCGTCGGCCGCGTGCAGCTCGGCCATCGTGCCGTGCAGCATCTTGTGCGCGATCCCGCGCGACAGCGCCTCGAGCACGGCGTCGACGTTTTCGCCCTTGGCCAGCATCTTGCGGGCCCGCGCCAGTTCGGCTGTGCGCCAGTCGTCGGCCTGGCGGTTCAGGGCCTGGATCAATGGCACCGTGGCGCGCTGGTCCAGCCAGTGTGAAAAGCTCTGCACGCCGGCGTCGACGATGGCCTCGGCGCGCTCGACCGCGGCGTGGCGCTTCTCGCCGGCGCTCTGCACGACGATGGAGAGGTCGTCCACGGTGTACAGATAGACGTCGCGCAGGCGCGCGACCTCGGGCTCGATGTCGCGCGGCACGGCCAGGTCGACCATGAACATCGGGCGCCGCCGGCGTGCCCTGAGCGCGCTCTCGACCGCGCCCAGGCCGATGATGGGCAGCGTGCTCGCGGTGCAGGAGATCACGGCGTCGAACTCGTGCAGGCGCTGCGGCAGGTCGGCCAGGCGCAGCGCCTGCCCGCCGTAACGCGCGGCCAGCGCCTCGCCGCGCTCCAGGGTGCGGTTGGCCACCGCCATCGCGCGCGGGTTGCGCGCGGCAAAGTGCGTCGCGACGAGTTCGATCATCTCGCCCGCGCCGACGAACAGCACGCGGATCGCGCGCAGGTCCTCGAAGATCTCCGCGGCCAGACGCACCGCCGCCGCGGCCATGCTGACCGAATGCGCGCCGATCTCGGTGGAAGTGCGCACCTCCTTGGCGACCGAGAACGAGCGCTGAAAGAGTTGGTGCAGCGTGGTGCCCAGTGTGCCGGCGACGTCGGCCTCGCGCACCGCCTGCTTCATCTGCCCCAGGATCTGCGGCTCGCCCAGCACCATGGAATCGAGCCCGGAGGCGACCCGGAAGGCATGGCGTGCCGCCTCGCGGTCCTCGCGCAGGTAGGTGTGATGCTGGAGCTGGCTTGCCGGCACGCCCGCGTGGCTGGCGAGGAAGTCCATTGCCGGACGCGCCACCTCGTGCGCTCGCGCTGCCGTGGTGGCCACGTAGAGCTCGGTGCGGTTGCAGGTGGACACCAGTGCCGCCTCGGGCAGGGCTGCGGCCAGACGCTCGCGCAGCGAGCGCAGCGTGGGGGCCAACTGCTCCGGGCCGAAAGCCAGCCGGCCGCGCAGGTCCAGCGGCGCGGTGGTGTGGTTCAGGCCCAGGGCAAGGACAGTCATCGTGTGAAATTGTAGGATTGCGCAGACAAGCCCGAGTGCCAATCAAGATTGACACCTAAGGCCGTCATTTTTATTTGACATCGACCCGGTCGTCAACTGCCCACCGACCACGCACCTGACACCGATGGACCCGCTCGACGCCTTCTGGCACCTCGTCAACTTTGCGCTGCCCGCCTTGGGCGTCGCCGCCGTGGGCGCTGCCGGGGCGAAGTTGCTCTGGCGGCGCGAACTCGCAGGAACCTCTTGGCTGCGCCTGGCCGGCTGGGCCAGCGCCGCCGGCTTGCTGGCGCTGCTGCTGGGCCTGTGGTTCTTCGGGCGCGACGGGAAGATGGCCACTTACGGCGCGCTGGTGCTTGCTGCGGCGACGGCGCTGTGGTGGGTGGGGTTCATGCGACGGGGGTGAAGGGCTGACCAGGAGCGGCTCTGGTTCGCGCCGCGCCGTCCTGCAGGGTCCTCTACGCTGCCCGCCGATCGCACAGAAGCCACGCAGACCTGTCCTTCACCTTCCTGGTGGAAGACCGCGGTTCACCGCGCCAGCATCGGCGTCACGCGACGGCTGGCGTCTGGACCCGCTCGCCGACCACCACCTCGCCCCGCAGCGAATGCGGCAGCGCCTGGGTGATGCGCACCTCGATCATCTGCCCGACCAGCCGCGCCGCCTGCGGCCCGCCGTCGAAGTTGACGATGCGGTTGCACTCGGTGCGGCCCATCAATTCGGCCGCGCTCTTGCGCGAAGGCCCCTCGACCAGGATGCGTTGCACAGTGCCGACGCGGCTGGCCGAGATGCGGCGCACGTTCGCCTCCACCGCCGCCTGCAACTGCTGCAGGCGTTGCAGCTTCTCGGCCTGGGGGGTGTCGTCGGGCAGGTTGGCCGCCGGCGTGCCGGGGCGCGGGCTGAAGACGAAGCTGAAGCTCGCGTCGAAGCCGATGTCCTCGATCAGCGACATCGTCTTCGCGTGGTCTTCCGTGGTCTCGCCCGGGAAGCCGACGATGAAGTCGCTCGACAGGCTGATGCCCGGGCGCACGCGGCGCAGTGCGCGGATGGTGCTCTTGTACTGCAGCGCGGTGTAGCCGCGCTTCATGGCGCTGAGGATGCGGTCGCTGCCGTGCTGCACCGGCAGGTGCAGGTGGCTCACCAGTTGGGGGATGCGGCCGTAGGCCTCGACCAGCCGGGGCGTGAACTCGTTCGGGTGGCTCGTCGTGTAGCGGATGCGCTCGATGCCGGGGATCTCGGCCACGTACTCCAGCAGCAGCGCGAAGTCGGCCACCTCGGTGGTGTCGCCCATGGGGCCGCGCCAGGCGTTGACGTTCTGACCCAGCAGCGTCACCTCCTTGACACCCTGCTCGGCCAGGCCCGCCACCTCGACCAGCACGTCGTCGAGCGGACGGCTGACCTCCTCCCCGCGCGTGTAGGGCACCACACAGTAGCTGCAGTACTTGCTGCAGCCTTCCATGATGGAGACGAAGGCGCTCGCGCCCTCCACCCGCGCCGGGGGCAGGTGGTCGAACTTCTCGATCTCGGGGAAGCTGATGTCGACCTGCGGCTTCGCGCGCGCGCGCCGCGCCTCGATCATCTGCGGCAGCCGGTGCAGCGTCTGCGGGCCGAAGACCAGGTCCACGTAGGGCGCGCGCTCGACGATCGCCGCGCCCTCCTGGCTGGCCACGCAGCCTCCCACGCCGATCAGCACGCCCTTCTTCTTCAGGTGCTTGACGCGGCCGAGGTCGCTGAAGACCTTCTCCTGCGCCTTCTCGCGCACCGAGCAGGTGTTGAAGAGGATCAGGTCGGCCTGCTCGGGGTCGGCCGTGGGCTCGTAACCCTCGGCAGCGCGCAGCACGTCCACCATCTTGTCCGAGTCGTACTCGTTCATCTGGCAGCCGAAGGTGCGGACGTAGACCTTCTTGGTCGGCGCGCCGTTGGAGTCGGCAGGCGCCAGGGACGGGTCGTCAAGGATGACCGGATCGTCGGCGCGGGGGGCGGGGGTGGCGATGTTCATGGTCGGCGGGCGCGGCATGGACGGCCACGCCCGGCCAACGCGTCCCTCGTGCCCAGGTTGTGGGCCCGCGGCAACAGTGACCCGGGCGCAGCGGTCCGTGGTGTGGATCCAGGGGCTGCGTGAGCGCCCCGGCGCGCCCTGGGGGCGGGGCGGGACGAACTTTGCGCATGGTAGCGTGCTTCGCCCGAAAACTCTCGCGCTCGGCGGGGTGGGTGGCTATACTGGATTGACACTGAGATGCGTCAAGCGGGCGTGTCGTCGGGCGGTCCGCATTGGCGCCCCCGGTGAACGCCCAGGCAGCCGCGCCACCCCGTTCCGCCTGATTCTTCCCATGCCGACCCCGTTCCCCTTCAGCGCCATCGTCGGCCAGGACGAGATGAAACTCGCGGTGCTGATCGCCGCCGTCGACCCCGGTGTCGGTGGCGTGCTGATCTTCGGCGACCGCGGCACCGGCAAGTCCACTGCGGTGCGCGCGCTGGCCGGGCTGCTGCCGAAGATGCGGGTCGTGGCCGGCTGCCGCTACGGCTGCGATCCGAAGTCGCCGTCTTGCGCTGCCGGCGAACCCTGCGAAGCCCGGCGCGGCCCGGGCGCGGCCAAGACCGCAGTCGTACAGGTGCCCGTGGTCGACCTGCCGCTGGGTGCCACCGAGGACCGTGTCGTCGGCGCGCTCGACATCGAACGCGCGCTCAGCCAGGGCGTGAAGTCCTTCGAGCCCGGCTTGCTGGCGCGCGCGCACCGCGGCTTCCTCTACATCGACGAGGTCAACCTGCTCGAGGACCACCTCGTGGACCTGCTGATCGACGTGGCCGCCTCGGGCCAGAACGTGGTCGAGCGCGAGGGCCTGAGCGTGCGCCACCCTGCGCGCTTCGTCCTGGTGGGCAGCGGCAACCCGGAGGAGGGCGAGTTGCGCCCGCAACTGCAGGACCGCTTCGGCCTGGCGGTGGACGTGCGCACCCCGGGCGACCTGGCCACGCGTGTGGAGGTGGTGCGCCGGCGTGACGCCTACGAGCGCGACCCCGAGGCCTACGCCACCAAGTGGAAGAAGGAGGAAGACCGCACGCGCCGGCGCATCGTCGCTGCGCGTGAGCGGCTCGGTGACGTCGTCGTGCCCGACGCCGTGCTCGAGCAGGCGGCGCGGCTGTGCATGGCGCTCGGCACCGATGGCCTGCGCGGCGAACTCACGCTCATGCGCGCGGCGCGGGCCCTCGCTGCGCTCGAAGGCGCAACGGAAGTGACGCTGGCGCAGTTGAAACAGGTCGCGCGGCCGGCGCTGCGCCACCGCCTGCGGCGCGACCCGCTGGACGAATCCGATTCCACCGTGCGCGTGGACCGCGCGCTGGCCGACCTGTTCCCGGGCGACACCGCCGCGACATGAGCGTGCCGGGCCGCTGCGAAGCGTTCATCGCGGCGCGCGGCGGCGCGATCGACGGTCCGGTGCTGTCTGTGCGCATGCCGCCGGCCCTTGCCGAGCCTGCCTGCCTGCGGCGCATGCCGACCAGGGGCAGGCAGTGACGCCCGAGTCGCCGGACCCGGCGGATGCCGCGCGCCTGGCGGGCGACGCCTTCCACGCTGCAGCCCTGCTGCTGACAGACCCGCAGGGCCTGGGCGGCGTGGTGCTGCACGCCCAGGCCGGGCCGGTGCGCGATGCCTGGCTCTCGCTGCTTCAGACCTTGACGCCCCAGGGGCTGCCGCTGGCCCGCATGCCGGCGCACGCGAGCATCGACCGTCTGCTCGGCGGGCTGGACTTGCCGGCCACGCTGGCGGCCGGGCGGCCGGTCGCACAACCGGGTCTGCTGGCCGCATTGAACGGCGGGATCGTCGTCTCGGCGATGGCCGAGCGCCTGCCGCCGGCGACCGTGGCGCACATGTGCGCGACGCTGGACACCGGCGCGGTGCGCGTCGAGCGCGACGGCATCGCTGCCGTGGCGCCGGCGCGCCTGGCGCTCGTGGCGCTGGACGAGTCGCAGGGCGAGGACCGGCCGCTTGCGCCGGCCCTGGCCGACCGGCTCGGTCTGTGGATCGATCTGCAGGCGCTGTCGGTGCGCGATACCGTGGCTGCCGACGCACCGATGGCGACCGAACTCGCCCGGGCACGCGCAGGGGTCCAAGGCGTCGAGGTGCCCGTGCCTGTCGTCGAGGCGCTGTGCGCGGCCACGCTGGCACTCGGTGTGGACTCGCCGCGCGCGGCCTGGTTCGCGCAGCGCTGCGCGCGCGCCGCCGCTGCCTGGCGCGGCGCGGCGCTGGCCGAGGCCGAGGACGCGGCGCTGGCCGTTCGGCTGGTGCTCGCGCCGCGCGCCACCCGCCTGCCGGCCACCGAGGCGCCGGCGCAGGAGCCGCCCCCCCCCGAACCGCCCGCGCCCGATGCTGCGCCGCCACCGTCTGCCGATGCGAACCGGGACACCAGCGACGCGCCGTCCGAGCCCGACCCGCCCGCACCAGTCCAGCCGCTCACCGACCGTCTGGTCGAGGCTGCGCTGGCGTCCATCCCCCCCGGGCTGCTTGCCCGGCTGGCGGCGCAGGCGCGCGCCGAGCGTGGCCGCGCCCCCGAGGTCGGGCGTGCGGGCAGCACTGCCGCGTCGGCGGCGCACGGCCGGCCCGTGGGCTCGCGCCGCGGCACACCGCGGGGCGGGGCCCGTCTGCACCTGATCGACACGCTGCGCGCGGCGGCGCCCTGGCAGCGGTTGCGCCGCGCGCGCGCGCGCCCTGGCGCCCCGCCCATCCTGGTGCGGCCCGACGACTTCCATATCCGCCGGCTCGAGCAGCGCCGCACCACGACGACGATCTTCGCGCTCGACGCCTCCGGCTCCTCGGCGCTGTTCCGGCTGGCCGAGGCCAAGGGCGCGGTCGAGTTGCTGCTGGCCGAGTGCTATGTGCGGCGCGACCAGGTCGCGGTGCTGGCCTTCCGCGGCGCCGGCGCCGAGATGCTGCTGCCACCCACGCGTTCTCTCGTGCGCGCGCGGCGCGGGCTGGCGGGTTTGCCCGGCGGCGGTGGCACGCCGCTGGCCGCCGGCATCGACGCCGCCGCGGCGCTGGCCGCGCGCGTGCGTCGCGGCGGCTCCACGCCTGTGGTCGTGCTCCTGACCGACGGCCGGGCCAATGTCGGCCGCGACGGGCTGGGCGGTCGCGCCCGCGCGCAGCAGGAGGCGCTGGAGGCCGCGCGCTCCCTCGGCGCGCAACGCCTGCAGGTCCTGCTGATCGACACCTCGGTCCGCCCCGAGCCGGCCGCGCGCGCGCTGGCCCTGGCCGCCGGCGCCCGCTACCTGCCCCTGCCCCAGGCCGATGCCTCGCGCCTGGCGCTTGCCGTGCAGGCGGCAGTCTCGGCCTGAGAGGCTTCCCCCATGCCTGCCGTGCAAGCCGAAACACCGCGTCTCGTCGTTGCAGATCCCCGCCATGGCCCGAGCCGTGGCTGCGGTTTGCGCCTTGATGCGGGCCGTTCCGGCGTGCCTTTCGGGCACGGCGGAGACATTCTCGGTCTCTGACCTGCACCCACGGGCCCCGCGAGATGCGCCCGCCACAAGGCGTCCTGCCGGCTGGCGTGCCCGCCGCACTGCCTGTGGATCTGCCCTCGGATTGGCCGCATCGCGGCGCCAGCCGTCGCATCGACGTCGGCGCCCAGCGCTGGCATGTGCAGGTGTTCGGCGCGCCGGGCCCGCGGCCGGACGTCGTCCTGCTGCACGGGGCCGGCGCCTCGGCGCATTCTTGGCGCGACATCGCACCCGCGCTCGCAGAGGCTGGGCGCGTGATCGTCCCGGACCTGCCCGGTCATGGCTGGACCGGCCGGCCGATCGCCGCGCAGGGCCTGTCGCTGCCCGGGATGGCCGCACTGACGGGCGATCTGCTGCGCGCGCTCGATGTGCACCGCCCGGTGCTCGTCGGCCACTCGGCCGGCGCCGCCGTGGCCGCGCGCATGGCGCTGGACGGTCGGGCCGAGGCCGCGCTCGTCATCGGCCTGAACGGCGCCTGGCTGCCTCCGGCCGGGCAGGGGCGCTGGTTCTACGAGCCGCTGGCGCGCGTGCTGGCGCTGAATCCGCTCGTGCCACACATGGTGGCCTGGTCGGCGCGCCGGCGCGCGCCGGTCGAGCGCCTGGTCGCCAGCACGGGCTCGCGCCTGGATGGGCATGGCATCGAACTCTACGCGCGTCTGGTGCAGCGCAGCGGGCACGTGGCGGCGGTCATGGCGATGATGGCCGCCTGGGACCTGCGGCCGCTGTTGCGCGATCTGCCGCGGCTGCGCGCGCCCCTGCACCTGCTCGTGGCCGACGGCGACCTGACCGTGCCGCCCCAGGCCTCGGCAGCGGCCCGGCGATGCCTGCCGCAGGCCGGATGGCAGACGCTGCGCGGGCTCGGCCATCTGGCGCACGAGGAGGCGCCGGGGGTGGTCCTCGAGTCCCTGCGCGCCTTGCTGGGCGACTTGGCACCGCGGTTGGACAGCGCCTGACCCGCAGCCTTGCCCTTGGGTGCTTCGCTGACCCAGGGGCTGCAGTGAAGGCGACCGCAGGCCGGTGCCGGCCCTCAGTCGCGCAGCACCACCCTGACCGCGATTCGCCCTGGCGTCTCGAGCGGCAGTTCCAGGCTCCCGCCCAGGGTGCGCACCTGGGCCCGCAGCCGGGCCCAGGCGGCAGCCCGATGCAAGGTCGGGTTCGCGGCCTGCGCGAACCGTGCTTCGGCAAGGGCCGCAGAGTTCAGCAGGGTCTCGAGTTGCTCTGAGGTCGGTCGCGCCCCCAGTGCGGGCAGACCCAGGCGCCGAGCCTCGGCGCGCAGGGATGAGAAGTCGAGCGGCGCGCCATCGTCACTCACGTCGATGGCCAGACCGTCGATCTGGCGCGACACGCGCAGTTCCACGTAGCCGGCCGCCGGCTTTCCGGCCTGTTGCCGCTCCAGCGTGGGCTCGATCCCGTGTTCGATGCTCAGGCGCAGCAGTTGCTCCACGGGCTCCGCCAGCTTGTCCAGCAGCGTGCGGTCCACGAGCTCGCTGCCGCCGTACAGCGCCCAGCGTACCGGCCGGGCGCGTTCACGGGCGATGCGGCCGACGTACTCGTGCAGCCTGCCGGTCATCGCGTCGAAGCGCACCTTGCGCAGGGTGTCGGTGGCCACGCGCAGCACCTGCGTGGTTCGCGCCACGGTGGCAACGCCGGCGGCTGCGGCATCCAGGGCCAGGCGTGCGCCGTCGGCAAGCATCGGGTCCGATCCCGGCTCGTAGGTGTCGTCCGTGGCGCCGAGATGCCGGCGCAGCGAGGCCAGCGCATCTTGGATCGTCGCGCAGGCGCGCTCGAGGGATGAGAACTGGGTCTCGATCGGATCGGGCGGGCGCATCGGATCGCGGGTGGGATCGGACTCGCCGGCGACCCCGGCGACCGCCCCGGATCCCGAAGGCGCCTGCGACCGGGGGCTTGCCGCAGGCGGGTCGCGGGGCGGTGCAGCGCCTGCTTCCGGGGCTGGGCGCAGCGGTCGGGAGGAAGCCCTCTCCGGCCTGTCCCCAGCCCGGGCTTCAGTCCAGTCGCTCAGGTCCGACAGATCGAGATCGGCGGCCGACGGCAGGCCGGGCACGGCTTGCGCCAGTGGGGCGCCTGCCCCAGGCGCGGCAAGCCCGCCGGGCGTCACGGGCGCGCTCACTTGGGACGGTTCCCATGGCAGGCCGAAGACCTGGATCACGCTGCGCAGCCGCGGACTCGCGTCGCGGCTGGCGTCTTCGTGGCTCGCGGCCTGGTTGCAGTGGTAGAGCAGGTCGCGCAGCAGCAGGTCCAGCGATTCACCCATGACGTCGGCACCGCGGGCCATGGCGAGCAGTCGCGGCCCGATCCGCTTGAGGTAGACGTCCGGTTTGAGCAGTTGCGCACGCTGCGCGTCGTAGACGGCGCAGGCGAGCCTCCAAAGGGTTGCCAGGCGCCCCTGCTGGCCCGCGCCGAGCGCCGCGCACAAATCGCTCATCTGCGCGCACGCCTGCGGACCCGGGTGGCGCATGAGCGCCAGCAGCGCCGCCTCGATGTCGACCCGCGTCTGGGCGTCGGGCTGACGAGCAGAGACCCAGGACTCGGCAGGCAGGTCGCGCCACTCGGGTCGCATCGGCCACAGGTCGGCCGGGTGGATGCGATCCGCGCCGGCGAGATGCTGCATCGCCCGGTAGACCGCGAACAGTTCCGGGGGGGACCGCTGAGGATGTGCCGCGCAGGCCGCAAGGATCGACAGCGCCCGCTGCACGGCGCCCGCAGCCTCGGCCGTGACGAGTGCGGGCATGGAGGCCATGCGCTGCACAGCAGCCGCTGTGGCCTCGCAGACCGTGGCCATGGACCTCAGGTCGGCTGCGACAAGGGCTGCCGTGGCGTTCCGAAGGGCGGTGACCACCCCCGGCGGGGGCGCTGCTGCCGGTGTCGTGGCTGCTGAACCGGGTACGGGCGCGGTCGACGCAGTTCCCCACGCCTGAGCCTCGCCGGCCGCCGCCAGAAGGGCCGCAACGGCGTCGCGCAGGGCGTCGTTGGCGTTCACGGCTTGACCCGCCGGCGAGCGTCCTGCCGCTCTGACCGCGCCAGCCGACAGAGCGGATCGCTCAGAGCTGCACCATTTCGAAATCTTCCTTGCGCGCGCCGCACTCCGGGCAGGTCCAATTCATCGGCACATCTGCCCAGGCGGTGCCGGCGGCGATGCCGTGCTCCGGATCCCCGGCGGCCTCGTCGTAGATCCAGCCGCAGATCAGGCACATCCAAGTACGGTTCGCGCTCACGGTCGATGCACCAAGTGGGTCACTACAATGGTCTGGGATTGTAGCCAAGGGGGTCGATCCGCCCGGGTCGCCACGGTGGCTTACGCCAGCCGACGGCGTCGCGCACCCTCCGAGGACTTCCGGAAACGAAACCCATGGCACCGGGCCCGCAGGCTGGTGGTGCCGCACACCCGCGATGAAACCCGACTCCCACGACGACAGCACGCCCAACGACGAAGGCCAGGAGCCGGCGCCGCCGGCGTGCGTCATGAGCTTCAACTCGAGCGACGCCAGCGGCGCCGCCGGCTTGGCCGGTGACGTCTCCACCGTTGCCGCGATGGGCGCGCACCCGCTGCCGGTGGTCACCTCGATCCTGATGCGCGACACGGCCGAGATCTTCGACCACGCGGCCATCGACGACGAGGACGTGGTCGAGCAGGCCCGCTCGGTGCTCGAGGACGTCACGGTGTCGGCCTGGAAGGCCGGCTTCCTCGGCAGCGCCGAGACGGTGGCGGCCGTGGCCGAGGTGCTGTCCGACTACCCGGAAGTGCCGCTGGTGACTTACATGCCCGACCTGTCCTGGCTCGACGAAGACCAGCGCGAGCCCTACCTCGAGGCCTGGCGCGAGCTCATCCTGCCCGCCACCGAGGTGCTGGTGGGCAACCACAAGACGCTGACCGACGTGCTGCTGCCCGAGTGGGACAGTGAGCGCCCGCCCTCGGCGCGCGAGTTGGCGGTGGCTGCCGGCGAGCGGGGTACCCGCTACGTGCTCGTGACCGGCATCATGCTGCCCGCGCGTGGTGCTGAGCAGTTCATCGACAACGTGCTCGCCTCGCCGCAAGGCGCGATCACGGGTGAGAAGTTTCCCCGTTTCGAGGCCGCCTTCGTCGGCGCCGGCGACACGCTGGCTGCGGCGCTGGCCGCGCTGCTGGCCTCGGGCAGCGAGCTGCAGGCGGCCGTGGGCGAGGCGCTGGCCTTCCTCGACCAGAGCCTGGACGCCGGGTTCCGCCCCGGCATGGGCAATGTCGTGCCCGACCGATTCTTCTGGGCCCTGCCGCCGGCCGAAGGCGAGGGGGGGGCGGAAGGTGAAGATGACGGGAGCGGTGGCGCCGGCCCCGGCTCGTCGAATGAACCACCACAGGGGCCGGGGGGCCCGGGAGCAGCACGCCGTGTCCACTGAAATCTCTTCCGCCACCGCTGGCCGTGGCAACGAATCCTTGTTCGCGCGCGCGCAGCGCGTGATCCCGGGGGGTGTCAACTCCCCGGTGCGGGCCTTTCGGGCGGTGGGGGGCACGCCGCGCTTCATCGACCGCGCTCAGGGCGCCTACATGTGGGACGCCGAGGGCCAGCGCTACATCGACTACATCGGCTCCTGGGGGCCGATGATCCTCGGCCACGGTCACCCTGCGGTGCTCGAGGCCGTGCACCGCGCCGCCGACGAGGGCCTGAGCTTCGGCGCGCCCACCGAGCGCGAGGTCGAACTCGCCGAGGCCATCATCGCGCTCGTGCCCACGATCGAGCAGATCCGGCTCGTCAGTTCGGGGACGGAAGCCGGCATGAGTGCGCTGCGCCTTGCGCGAGGAGCCACCGGCCGCTCGAAAATCATCAAGTTCGAGGGCTGCTACCACGGCCACGCCGACGCGCTGCTGGTCAAGGCCGGCTCCGGGCTCGCGACCTTCGGCTTTCCCACCAGCGCCGGCGTGCCGCCCGAGGTGGTCCAGCACACGCTGGTGCTCGAGTACAACAATGTCGAGCAGATCGAGCAGGCCTTCGCCACGCACGGGCCTGAGCTGGCCTGCGTGATGCTCGAGCCCATCGCCGGCAACATGAACTTCGTGCGCGCCTCGGTGCCTTTCATGCGCCGGCTGCGCGAGCTGTGCACCGAACACGGCGCGCTGCTGGTGTTCGACGAGGTGATGACGGGCTTTCGTGTCGCGCTCGGCAGCGCGCAGAGCCTGTACGCGCAGCTGATCCCGGGCTTCCGGCCGGACATGACGGTCTTCGGCAAGGTCATCGGCGGCGGCATGCCGCTGGCCGCCTTCGGCGGCACGCGCGCCGTGATGAGCCAGCTCGCCCCGCTCGGGCCGGTCTACCAGGCGGGCACGCTGTCTGGCAACCCGGTGGCCACGGCCTGCGGCCTGGCCACGCTGCGCGAGATCTCCCGCCCGGGTTTCTTCGAAGCGCTGTCGGCCCGCACCCGTTCGCTGGCCGAGGGCCTGGCCGAGGCCGCGCGGGCGGCGGGCATCGCCTTCAGCGCCGATTGCCAGGGTGGCATGTTCGGTTTCTTCTTCTGCGCCGAGCTGCCGCAGAACTACACCGCCGTGATGGCCACCGACAAGGAGCGGTTCAACCGCTTCTTCCACGGCATGCTGCAGCGCGGCGTCTACCTCGCACCGGCCCTTTACGAGGCCGGCTTCGTCAGCGCCGCGCACACGGCGCAGGACGTCGAGGCCACGGTGCAGGCCGCGCGCGAGGTCTTCGCCGAGCTCTGAGAGCCTGAGGGTCGTTCCCCCATGCCCGCCTTGCGCGCCAAGACGCTTCACCTCTTCGTGGCGAATCCTCGCCGTGGCACGAGCCAGGGCTGCGGATGGCGGCTGGATACGGGGCGTCCTGGCGCTCCTTTCGGGGATGGCAGGAAGACGCTCAGCCTCTGAGTCACCGTCACGTCGCAGGCATCGCGAAGCCCCGCTGCCCTGCTTGGATCGGGGCCGCACGCAGCCCGTCGGACTGCCCGTCTTGCCAAGCTGCCGGCATGGTCCTCATGGGCTGCGCCGAACACGGCCTCGAGCCGGCCCCCTGGCGCATGGCGCGCGCCCACCTCGCGAGTTCCTCGGCCTCGTCGAGCGATTCGAGTCCCTGGAACGTCAGGCCCATGGCGCCGGTGTCCGGCCGTTGCGGCACGGCTGCACAGGTCGTCGGCGGCGGTCGAACCAGGGGGACGAGGCCGTCGCCCCGGCAGTACGACGAGAACGGCTCTCTCGACTCCCGCATCCTGAGGCCGCCCTGCGCCATGTCGCGCAGCGCGAGCTCGGCGCCTGCTGTCACGGGGGCTGCGGGCAGGCCTGGACTGGCGAAGTCGAAGACCCTGGTGCCGTGGACCGACCCGCCGGCGGCGAGTTTGGGCTCGGCCGGGTTGATGCGCCCCGCACGAGCACCGGCGCCGGCCTTCAGGCCGGTGCCGAGCGCAGGCCGTAGGTTCGCCCCCCGAGGAACAGGTACTCGGCCCGCAGCAGCGCCTCGCCGCGTTCGCCGGCGAAGGTGAATCCGAGCACGGCGAGGGTGTCGCCGTCGCGCAGCGGCGGCACTCCCCAGGCTTCCATGCGTGTCAGCGGAGCCAACTCGACGCGCCAGCGGCGGTCCTTGCGGGTCGGCAGGCGGGCCGCCTTCAGCAGCGCCGCGCCGTCGACGCCCGCCACCTGGGGCGGCACCGGGCGCGTGGCCAGGTCGGCCGGAAGGCTGGGTTCGGCCAGCGGCTCGAGGTCGAACTCGGCGTGCGGGTTGCGCCAGGCAACCCGGCTCGCGCGCCCTTCCAGGTACAGCGGTCGGGTCTGGTCGAAGCTGCTCCAGCCGTGATGGGCGAGGGCGGCGCCGGCCCAGGGGGCCCATGCGCAGGCGATGAAGGTGCGACGTTGCATGCGAAGGCTCCTGGTGCTTGGACAAGGGTGATGGGTGATGGGCGGTGGGTGGTGGGTGGTGGGTGGTGGACTGTGGACGAGATTCGCAGCACATCAGAGGTAGGCAATCCAGCGCCCGCAGGCGATCGCCGCCACCCACAAGGCCAGCGACGCCAGCGTCTGAGCGCGCGCGACGCTGTCCAGCCGGTCCAGGCTGCCGCGGGCGTGGAAGATCGCGGCGTTCAGCCCGGCCAGGAAGAGCAGGCCCATCTTCAGGACGAAGGCGCGGTTGGCCAGCAGCTCTTGCGGCTGGGTTGCGAACATCAGCAGCCCTGAAGACGCAGCCAGACCGAATCCGGTGGCGCTGCAGGCCAGCGACAGCCGTGCCAGCGGGCGTACCGGCAGGGCTGCGGCGCGGCCCCACACGCGCAGGTCCAGCACCGCCAGGCTGCCCAGCAGCAGGCCGATGCCCAGGAGGTGTGTCACCTCCAGCGCCGGGTAGGCCCAGGGGTGCTCGGCCAGCGCCGTCCAGCCGGCCCATGCCGGCCCGGCACCGGGCACGGGCGACGCGCCGACGGGGTTCATGCGCAAGACGATAGCGCAGCCGCCCGGGCCGCGTCCGCGGCCCGGGATTTGACGTGGCGCCAGGCGTGCAGCCCGACCAGGACTGTGCGCGACCCCGCTGGTGGGACCGGCCCGTCCCCGTGCCCCCCACCTAGAATCTCGGGATGCACCTGCACATCCTCGGCATCTGCGGCACCTTCATGGGCGGCATCGCCGCCATCGCGCGCGAGGCCGGGCACCGGGTGACCGGCTGTGACGCCAACGTCTACCCGCCGATGAGCGACCAGTTGCGTGCCCTCGGCATCGAGCTGATCGAAGGCTTCGGCGCCGACCAGATGGCGCTGGCGCCCGATGTCTTCGTCGTCGGCAACGTGGTCACGCGCGGCAACCCGCTGATGGAGGCGGTGCTCGAGGCGGGCGCGCGCTACACCAGCGGCCCGCAGTGGCTGGCCGAGCAGGTGCTGGCGGGCCGGCACGTGCTGGCGGTGGCCGGTACGCACGGCAAGACGACGACGACCTCGATGCTGGCCTGGGTGCTCGAGCAGGCCGGGCTGGAGCCCGGCTTCCTGGTCGGCGGGGTGCCGCTGAACTTCGGCGTCTCGGCGCGGCTCGGGCGCGGACGCTGCTTCGTCATCGAGGCCGACGAGTACGACACCGCGCTGTTCGACAAGCGCAGCAAGTTCGTGCACTACCGGCCGCGCACCGCGGTCCTGAACAACCTCGAGTACGACCACGCCGACATCTTTCCCGACCTCGCCGCCATCGAGACGCAGTTCCACCACCTGGTGCGCACGGTGCCGGCCAGCGGCCGGCTGGTCGTCAACGCGCGCGACGAGGCCTTGCAGCGCGTGCTGCAGCGCGGCTGCTGGAGCGGCGTGCAGCGCTTCGGCACCCGGCGCGAGGAGCCCGGCGGCCTGTGCGCGCGCGGCGAGCCCCACGCCTTCGACGTGCTGCGCGGCAGCCTGAAGCTCGGTCGCGTCGAGTGGTCGCTGCTGGGCGAGCACAACCAGATGAATGCGCTGGCAGCCATCGGCGCGGCCGAGCACGTGGGCGTCGCGCCCGAGGCCGCGGCCGCGGCGCTGGGCGGCTTCGTCAACGTGAGGCGCCGGCTCGAGCTGCGCGGCCAGGCCGGCGGCGTGAAGGTCTACGACGATTTCGCGCACCACCCCACCGCGATGCGCACCACCGTCAACGGGCTGCGGCGTCGCGTCGGGCTCGAGCGCATCCTCGCCGTCTTCGAGCCGCGCTCCAACACGATGAAGACCGGCACGATGAAGGCCCAGCTGCCCTGGGCGCTGGAGGAAGCCGACCTGAGCTTCTGCCTGCAGGGCGCCTACGGCTGGAGCGCGCGCGAGGCGCTGGCGCCGATGGGCGCGCAGGCGGTGGTGGCCGACACGGTGGATGCGCTGGTGGCGCAGGTCTTGCGTGCTGCGCGGCCCGGCGACCACGTGCTGTGCATGAGCAACGGCGGCTTCGGCGGCATCCACGACAAGCTGCTGGCGGCGCTGGCGGCACGCCGGGGCTGACGCAGGGCGTCGCTGGCCGAGGCGATGACCACGCACCTGCTCTACCTGCACGGCTTCCGCTCGTCGCCGCAATCCTTCAAGGCGCAGCGCCTGCAGGCCTGGGTGGCCGCGCACCGGCCTGGGGTGACCTGGTGGTGCCCGCAGCTGCCGCCGTCGCCGCGCGCGGCCTTCGATCTGATCGACCAAGGCACGGCTGCGTGGCCGGCGGCCACGTCCGCTGTCGTCGGCAGCTCGCTCGGCGGCTTCTACGCCACGGCGCTGGCGCACCGGCGGGGCTGGCGTTGCGCCGTCATCAACCCGGCCGTCGATCCCGCGCGCGACCTCGCGGCCTATGTCGGCGAGCAGACCGCCTTCCACGATTCCGCGCAGCGCTTCTTCTTCCAGCCGGCCTACGTCGACGAGCTGCGCGCGCTGGCCGTGCCGGCGCCCGTGGACGCGGCGCGCACCCTGGCCATCGTCGCCCAGGGCGACGAACTGCTCGACTGGCGCGAGATGCGCGCGCGCTACGCCGGCGCAAGCCTGCTCCTGGTCGAGGGCAGCGATCACGCGCTGTCGGACTTCGACGCGCACCTGCCGGCGCTGCTGGGCTTCCTTGGCCTGGTGCCCCGCGTCGGCGCCTCCACCCCGCACCCGTCATGAGACTCGAGAACAAGATCTGCATCATCACCGGTGCCGCCCAGGGCATCGGCCTGGCCACGGCGCTGAAGTTCGCGCGCGAGGGCGCTATCGTCATCGCCAGCGACATGCGGCGCGAGGGCGTCGACGCCGCCGCGGCCGCCTGCCGCGCCGAGGGCGCGCGCGCGCTCGGCTTCGTCGTCGACGTCACCGACCGCGCCCAGGTCGACGCCATGGTCGCCTCGGTGAAGGCCGAGTTCGGCCGTATCGACGTGCTCGTCAACAACGCCGGCATCACGAAGGATGCGCGGCTGCAGAAGATGACGCTGCAGCAGTTCGATGCCGTCATCGACGTCAACCTGCGTGGCGTCTTCCACTGCGCCCAGGCCGTGGCCGACACCATGGTTTCGCAGGGCGCGGGTGTGATCCTCAACGCCAGCAGCGTGGTCGGCGTCTATGGCAATTTCGGGCAGACGAACTACGCGGCCTCGAAGTTCGGTGTCATCGGCTTCACCAAGACCTGGTCGCGCGAGCTCGGCCCCAAGGGCGTGCGCGTGAACGCGGTCGCCCCGGGTTTCGTCGAGACGCCCATCCTGTCGACGATGCCCGACAAGGTGCTCGAGCAGATGCGTGCCAAGGTCCCGCTCGGTCGCCTGGCGCGCCCCGAGGAGATTGCCAATGTCTACGCCTTCCTGGCCAGCGACGAGGCGAGCTACGTCAACGGCGCGGTGCTCGAGGTTGCGGGTGGCATGACCGTCTGAGCACCCCAAGGGCCAGGCGTCGCCCGTCCTGGCCCCAGCCCCCCCGCGGGGGCGCAAGATGACCCCGCCCCTGCGCACGCGCGTCCTCCCCACGGCGGCGACAATGCAGGCACGATGTATGCCCTGTTCGAAGAAGCCGGCAAGTTCCTCGCCGGTCGCGTGCTGTCCGAGGCCGAGGCCTCGGTGCAGGTGGAGCTCGACTCCGGCAAGCGGGTCAAGGTCAAGGCCGCGCACTTGCTGCTGCGCTTCGCCCAGCCCGCGCCCGTCGCGCTGATCGAGGCCGCTCAGCGCCTGGCCGCCGAGATCGACCTCGACCTCGCCTGGGAGTTCGCGCCCGACGGCGACTTCGCGTTCGCCGACTTCGCGCGCGAGTACTTCGACGCCTCCGCCGGGCCCGAGCGCCAGGCCGCCGCGCTGTTCCGTCTGTTCGACGCGCCGCACTACTTTCGTCGCGTCGGCAAGGGCGTGTTCCGCAAGGCGCCGGAAGAGACGGTGAAGGCGGCGCTGCTGGCCATCGAGCGCAAGCAGCAGCAGGCTGCGCAGGTCGCCGGCTGGGCCGACGAGCTTGCCGCCGGGCGCTGCCCCGACGCTGTGCGCGAGCAGCTCTACCGCATCCTGTTCAAGCCCGACAAGAACGCGCTCGAGTACAAGGCGGTCGTCGAGGCGGCGCGGCGTGCCCAGCGCGCGCCGCTGGATCTGCTCAAGGGCGCGGGCGCGATCGACAGCCCGTATCAGTTCCACTGGCGCCGCTTCCTGTTCGAGCAGTTCCCCCGTGGTGCCGGCTTCCCGCCGCTGAGCGCGCCGCCGGCTCCGGCTGACCTGCCGCTGGCGCAGGTGCAGGCCTTCTCGATCGACGACTCGCACACGACCGAAATCGACGATGCGCTGTCAGTGCAGGGCCTGGGCAGCGGCACGGTGGTCTTCGGCATCCACATTGCCGCGCCCGCGCTGGCGATCAAGCCCGATTCCCCGGTCGACAAGGTCGCGCGCGAGCGCCTGTCCACGGTCTACATGCCCGGCGGCAAGATCACCATGCTGCCTGACGAGGTGGTGCAGGCCTACACGTTGACCGAGGGGCGCGACTGCCCGGCGGTGAGCCTGTACGTGACGCTGGACGAGGCCACGCTCGAGGTTCGCGCGCGAGAGACCCGCATCGAGCGGGTGCCCATCGTCGCCAATCTGCGCCACGACCGCCTCGACGACGTGGTCACCGAGGCCACGCTCACCGGCGCGGCGCCGGCGGAGCACCCCTTTCCGGCCGAGCTCGGTTTCGCCTTTCGCCTGGCCCGCCACCTGAAGGCGCAGCGCGAGCAGGTGCGCGGCAAGCCCGAGACCTTCAACCGGCCTGACTACACCTTCAAGCTCGAGCCGGCTGACGGCGTGGGCTCGCCCCCGGCCACGACAGCCGAACTGCCCGAGGGCAGCGAGCGTGTGCTCATCGGCACGCGCCGTCGCGGGGCGCCGCTGGACCTGATCGTCGCGGAGTCCATGATCCTCGCCAACAGCCACTGGGGCGGCTGGCTTGCGAGCCTGGGCGTGCCCGGCATCTACCGCAGCCAGGCCAGCCTGCTGCCCGGGGTCAAGGTGCGCATGGGCACCAAGGCGCTGCCGCACGCCGGCATGGGGGTGGCGCAGTACACCTGGGCCACCTCGCCGCTGCGCCGCTATGTCGACCTGGTCAACCAGTGGCAGATCGTTGCCTGTGCCCGCCACGGCGCGACCGCCGCTCTGGCCGCACCCTTCAAGCCCAAGGACGCGACGCTGTTCTCGATCATCTCGGGCTTCGACGGCGCCTACACCGCCTACAACGGCTTCCAGAACGGCATCGAGCGCTTCTGGACGCTGCGTTGGCTGGAGCAGAACGCGGTGACCGAGATCGACGCCGCGGTGATGAAGGACGGCCTGGTGCGTGCCGAGACGCTGCCGCTGGTGCTGCGCGCCACCGGCACCGAGAGCCTGCCGCGCGGCACGCGGGTGCGCGTGCGCATCACCGGCAGCGACCTGCTGACGCTGGACGTCTGGGGCAGCTTCGTGACCCGGCTCGAGGAACCCGGCGCCGCGCCCACGCCCGAAGCCGAGGAGGAGGAGGCCGAGGGAGCGGAGGCCGCCGGCCCGCTGGCGCTGGCCATCGACGTCGACGAAGCCGCCACGGGCGACGCTGCCGGCGCCGCCAGCGCGGCTGCAGCCTGAGAGGCACCGGGTCGTTCCACCATGTCCGCCTCGCACGCCAGGACAGCCCGTCTCGTCGATGCAAACCCTCGGCATGGCCCGTGCCATGGCGGCGGGTTGCGCCCTGACACGGGTCGCTCCAGCGCGCCTTTCGGGCACGGCGGAATCACGCTCGGCCCCTGAACCGGCGGCGCAGCACGGACGCGGCAGCGTGCAGGGCAGGCAGATGGCGGCAGTGACGGCGGCGCAAGGGGCGGTTGGGCAGCGATTGCCTGGGCGCTGGACGCCGCTGCACCTTGCGCTGGCCCTGTCGCTGGCGGTACACGCGGTGCTGCTGGCCATCCGTTTCGTCGATCCCTCGGGCTTCCAACGCTTCTTCGCCGACGCGCCCCTGGAGGTGGTCCTCGTCAATGCCCGGTCTTCCGAGCCGCCGCCGCAGGCCCAGGCCATTGCCCAGGCGAATCTGGTGGGCGGCGGCGACGCCGCGTCGGGCCGGGCGACGTCGCCCTTGCCATCAGCCGAGCTGACGCGCCCCGGCGATGCCGCCGAAGCTGCACGGCAGCGGGTCGAGCGCCTGCAGCAGGAGCAGGTGCGCCTGCTCGCCCAGTTGCGGCGCGAGGCCGAGGTCGTGCTGGCACGCCTGCCTGCCAGGGACGGCACGCCGGAGCAGCAGGCCGAGCGCGAGCAGCAGCTGCTGCGCCTGAAGCAACTGGCCGAGATCGACAAGCGGGTCCAGGAAGAGAATGCACGGCCGCGGCGGCGCCACGTCAGCCCGGCCACGCGTGAGGCGGTCTACGCGCTGTACTACGACGCGCTGCGCCTGCGCGTCGAGCGGCGCGGCACCGAGGACTTTCCACAGGTGCAGGGGCGCAAGCTCTACGGCGAGCTGACGATGGAGATGACGGTCGACGCCGCCGGGCGCGTGGTCGAGGCGCGCGTGCTCCAGTCCTCCGGCCAGCGCGCCCTCGACGAGCGTGCGCTGGCCATCGTGCGCGCAGCCGCGCCATTCGGCCCCTTCAACGCGGAGATGCGGCGCCAGGCCGACCTGATCGTCGTGACCTCGCGCTTTCGCTTCACCCGCGACGACGGACTGGAGGCAAGCATCGGCGCGGCGCCGGTGCCGCCGGCGGTTGACGGCGCCGCGCTGCGGGTGCCGGGGGGGCGGCCGTGACGGCAGCGCGCGCCAAGGCGACGCCGGGCGTCGGCTGGCCCCGTCAGTTGGCACGGCTGCTGGCGTTGCTGCTGCTGTGCGTGGTGGCGCTGCAGATCACGTTCGCGCTGCGCATCTTGCTGATGAATGCGGTCGATCCCCAGTCCACCGCCTTCCAGCGCAGCGAGGCCTGGCGGCTGCTGGGCGAGGGCGGGCGCCTGCGCTGGCGCCAGGAGTGGGTCGACGACGCGCGCCTGTCGGTGCACCTGAAGCGGGCCGTCATCGCCAGTGAGGATTCGGCCTTCGCCAGCCACGGCGGCGTCGACTGGGAGTCGGTGGAGAAGGCCTGGGAGCGCAACCAGCGCGCCGAGGCGCGGGCGCAGCGTCAGCAGGCGGGGCGTCCGCCGGGCGCGCGCAAGGTCGAGCCCAAGGTCATCGGCGGCTCGACGATCACGCAGCAACTGGCGAAGAACCTCTTCCTGTCGGGCGAGCGCACGGCCCTGCGCAAGGGCCAGGAGTTCGCGCTCACGCTGATGCTCGAAGGCCTGCTGTCCAAGCGGCGCATGCTCGAGATCTACCTCAACAGCGTCGAGTGGGGGGAGGGCGTGTTCGGCGCACAGGCGGCGGCGCGGCACTATTTCCGCACCGACGCGGCCCGCCTCGGGCCCGAGCAGGCGGCGCGTCTGGCCGTGATGCTGCCCGCGCCCAAGCGCTTCGAGAAGCTGCCCGGCTCGCCCTACATGGCTGCGCGTGCGGCCACGATCGGCGCGCGCATGGGCGCGGTCGAACTTCCATGAGGCCCTTGCGATGCAAGACACCCTGACCGAGGAGATCGCTGCTGCGGCAGCCCGGCTCGTCGTCGAGGACGGGCTCGAGTACGGCCCGGCCAAGGCCAAGGCCGCGCGTGCGCTGACGCGGCGCGGCGGCGTCGCCCGTGCGCAGATGCCGGCCAACGAGCAGGTCGAGCATGCGGTGCGCGAGTACCTCGAGCTGTTCTGCGCCGAGACACAGCCCGCGGAACTCGCGGCCCTGCGCGACGTGGCCGCGCAGTGGATGGCACGCCTGGCCGAGTTTCGGCCGCACCTGGGCGGCGCGGTCTGGCGTGGCACGGCCACTCGGCTGTCGGCCGTGCATCTGGATCTGTACTGCGACGACGCGAAGTCTGCCGAGATCGCGCTGCTGAACCAGGGCGTGCGCCACGAGGTCGACACGCTGGACCAGGGGGGCGCGCCGGTGGACGTGCTCACGGTGTCGAGTCCGAGTCGCGCCCTGGGCATGCCCGTCACCGTGCACCTGATCGTGCGCGACCACGACGACCTGCGCGGCGCGCTCAAGCCCGACGCGCAGGGCCGCACCTGGCGCGGAGATCTGGCGGCGCTGCGGCGCCTGATGGAGACGTCTGGATGAATACCGATCCCTTGGGGCCCGAACCGGCGACGCCTGCGGCTCGGGCCCGTCGGTCGCGCCGGCAGTGGCTGCTGGCGGCCGGCGTGGCGCTGGCCGCCGGCGGCGCCGGGCTCGCCTGGCGCAACTGGCGTGATCGCGCGGCATCCGCGCCCGACACGCCGCCCTGGCCGCTCGTCTTCCCGCGGCCCGAGGGCGGCGAACTGCGCATGGCTGCGCTCTGGGGGCGGCCGCTGGTGCTGAATTTCTGGGCCACATGGTGCCCGCCCTGCATTGAGGAACTGCCCGAACTCGAGCGCTTTCATCGCGCCTGGTCGTCGCGCGGCTGGCAGGTGGTCGGCCTGGCGGTCGATGCGCCGACCCCGGTGCGCGAGTTCCTCACCCGCCAGCCGCTGTCCTTTCCGATCGGTCTGGCAGGCCTGGACGGCAGCGCGCTCAGCCGCACCTTGGGCAACGAGCGCGGCGCCTTGCCTTTCACCGCGGTGTTCGACGGCGCGGGCCGCATGGTGCAGCGCAAGCTCGGTCAGACGAGCTTCGACGAGCTCGCCGCTTGGGCCGCCGGCATCTGAGCGCCCTGCCACAGCGCGGTGTCGGGGTCAAGCAGTTTCCTGGGGATAAATCGCAGCGCCCGGTGTCGATTGGCATTCAAATTGACGTAAAGTGCGTCGATCTTTTCGGCTTTGGCATTGTCTATCGACCACTCCAGCGCCTGCGGATTTCCCGATCGAGCCGCCTTGCTGGTCGGGCGATCGCTTGCCACCCGTGGAAAAATGCGGATGCTTCACACCTTTTTCGACGTGAGATCGGTGCAGATGGATTCCTTTGTTGCTGCGAAGGTTCGGCTTGACTGCAGTACCCCCAGTCCGCGCTGCCCTGTGACACCGCCACAGCCCGGATCACCATCCCTGGAGTGAGAACCGCATGGATCTGCGCAAGCTCAAGACCCTGATCGACCTCGTCTCGGAGTCGAGCATCTCGGAACTCGAGATCACCGAGGCCGAGGGGAAGGTACGCATCGTCAAGGCCGCTGCGGCGGTGCCCATGGCCGTGCCCGCTGCTGTCGCGCCCGTGGCCGTGGCTGCGGCCCCCGCCCCCGTGTCGGCCCCGGCCGTCGCTCCCGAGGCGGCAGCACCTGCGCCTGCCGAGGCCGGTCGTGTCATCAAGTCGCCGATGGTCGGCACCTTCTACCGCTCGTCCAGTCCGGGCTCGAAGGCCTTCGTCGACGTGGGCAGCGCGGTCAAGGAGGGCGACGCCGTCTGCATCATCGAGGCGATGAAGATCATGAACGAGATCGAGGCCGATACCGCCGGCACGATCACCCGCATTCTTTGCGACAACGGACAGGCGGTCGAGTTCGGCCAACCGCTGTTCGTCGTCGAGTGAAGCCCGGCCCGTGTTCAAGAAGATCCTGATCGCCAACCGCGGCGAAATCGCGTTGCGGATCCAGCGTGCCTGTCGCGAGATGGGCATCCAGTCGGTTGTCGTCTTCTCCGAGGCCGACCGCGACGCGAAGTACGTGCGTCTGGCCGACGAGGCCGTGTGCATCGGCCCGGCACCCTCGGGGCAGAGCTACCTCAGCATGCCCGCGATCATCTCCACGGCCGAGGTGACCGACGCCGAGGCCATCCATCCCGGCTACGGCTTCCTGAGCGAAAACGCCGACTTCGCCGAGCGGGTGGAGAAGAGCGGTTTCGTCTTCATCGGCCCGACACCCGAAGCCATCCGGCTGATGGGCGACAAGGTCTCGGCCAAGCAGGCGATGATCAAGTCCGGCGTGCCCTGCGTGCCCGGCTCCGAAGGCGCCCTGCCCGAGGATCCGAAGGAGATCATCCGCATCGCGCGCACGATCGGCTACCCGGTGATCATCAAGGCGGCAGGCGGTGGCGGCGGGCGCGGCATGCGCGTGGTCCACACCGAGGCCGCGCTGATCCACGCGGTGCAGACCACGCGCAGCGAGGCCGGCGCGGCCTTCGGCAACGCCGCGGTCTACATGGAGAAATTCCTGGAGCACCCGCGCCACGTGGAGATCCAGGTGCTGGCCGACGGCCAGCGCGGCGCCGTCTGGCTCGGCGAGCGCGACTGCTCGATGCAGCGCCGCCACCAGAAGATCATCGAGGAAGCGCCGGCGCCCGGCATCCCGCGACGCGCGATCGAGAAGATCGGCGACCGCTGCGCTGCCGCCTGCCTGAAGATCGGTTACCGCGGTGCTGGCACCTTCGAGTTCCTGTACGAGAACGGCGAGTTCTATTTCATCGAGATGAACACCCGCGTGCAGGTCGAGCACCCGGTGACCGAACTCGTGACCGGCGTGGACATCGTGCAGATGCAGATCCGCATCGCCGCCGGCCAGAAGCTGCCCTTCAACCAGCGAGCGGTGCAGATGCGCGGGCATGCGATCGAGTGCCGAGTCAATGCCGAGCATCCCTACACCTTCGTGCCCTCGCCGGGCCGCATCACGATGTGGCACCCGCCCGGTGGCCCGGGGGTGCGTGTGGATTCGCACGCGCACACGAACTACGTCGTACCGCCCCACTACGACTCGATGATCGGCAAGATCATCGTCCACGGCGACACGCGCGAGCAGGCGTTGGCGCGCATGCGCACCGCCTTGCTGGAAACCGTGGTCGAGGGCATACAGACCAACATCCCGCTGCACCGCGAACTGATGATCGACTCCGGCTTCTGCGCCGGCGGTACGAGCATCCACTACCTCGAGAGCTGGCTCGGTCAGCGCAAGAAGTGAGCGCAGACGCAGCGGCGCCGCTGTTCGAACTGGAACTGACCGCGCCCGAGACGCTGGTGGAGGCCGTCTCCGACGCGCTCAGTGACGAACTCGACGCGCTCTCGGTCTCGGTGGAGGACGCCGACGCCGGCAGCGACGAGGAGCAGGCGATCTTCGGCGAGCCGGGCCTGCCCGCGCCCCGCGGCGCGTGGCAGCGCTCGACGCTGCGCGCGCTGTTCGAGACCGAGGCCGCAGCCACCGAGGCCGCGACCCTGCTGCTCGGACAGGACTGGACGGCCGGCCTGCACGTCACGGCACTCTCCCCCGTGGCGCCCACCGACTGGGTGCGGCTGACGCAGTCGCAGTTCGAGCCGGTCCAGGTGACGCCCGAGTTCTGGATCGTGCCGAGCTGGCACGGGCTGCCGCCTGCAGCGCAGCGCTGGATCCGGCTCGACCCCGGCCTGGCCTTCGGAACCGGCACGCACCCGACCACGCGCATGTGCCTGCGCTGGATCGCGCATGCATCCGCAGCCGGCTCGCGCTGGGCACGTGTGCTCGACTACGGGTGCGGCTCGGGCATCCTGGCCATCGCCGCGGCCTTGCACGGCGCGCGCGACATCGACGCCGTGGATATCGACCCCGCGGCGGTGCAGGCCACACGCTACAACGCCCAGGCGAACGGGGTGGAGTTGCGCGCGCGGCTGCCTGATGCGGCGGCTGGGGTCTACGACCTCGTGCTCGCCAACATCCTGGCCACGCCCCTGAAGCTGCTGGCGCCGCTGCTGTGCAGCCACCTGGCCGAGGGCGCGCCGCTCGTCCTGGCTGGCATCCTGGAGCGGCAGGCCGCGGAGCTGGCGGCTGCATATGCACCCTGGCTTGACCTTGCGGTGCTTGACCAGGACGAGGGTTGGGTCCTGATGGGCGGCCGACGTCACGTCACCACCGCGTCCGCAGACCCGCCGCTCTGACCCTGTTCGTCGCCCGTGGCATCATCGCTGGTGATGCCATTCATCACCCGCTGCCCCAACTGTCTCACCGCCTACAGGGTCGTGGACGATCAGTTACGGCTGGCTGGCGGGTGGGTGCGTTGCGGTCGCTGCAGCGAGATGTTCAACGCGGCCCAGGCGCGCGTCGATCTCGAAGAGCCTGAACGGCAGCGTGCGTCCGGGGCGGCGGCGCAGCCTGGCTTGGAGGCGGCTCCCGCAGCCGCCCGCAGTGGCGCGGGCACGCCCGCCGACCGCGCTGCGGCGTTGGCTCGTGCCGCGTCGGGCCCGACCGCAGGGGCCACGCCGCCGCCAGAGGCAGATCAGCCGGCGGCCAAGCCCGATGGCCCGCCGGTGGCCGAGCTCCGTCCTCCTCTTGGGACCAGCGTTGCGAGGGCTGCACCTGCCCTGCCAGCACTGGACAGCGACGATGTGGCGCGCGGCCGGCGCTTGCTGGGTTCCCATGCCCTGCCGCCGGATCATCGAAGGCAGCGCCCGGGGGTGCGTCAGGCGGCCCATCGCTGGATCTGGGGCGGCGTGGCGGCGCTGTCCACGGCGGCGTTGGGAGCGCAGGCGCTGGTAGCCTGGCACGACCAGCTCGCGCAATCGATGCCGGCGCTGAAGCCGGTCGTCGAAGTCGTCTGCGTGATGGTGGATTGCCGTGTCGAGGCGGCTCGGCGACTGCAGGCGCTGAGTGTGGAGTCCAGCGAACTGGTCCAGCTGGGCGGGACGGTCTATCAGGTCACGCTGGTGCTGCGCAGCCGCGCCGATCAGGAGCTTGCTGTTCCGGCCATCGACCTGAAGCTCACGAACGCACGCCAGGAGGTCGTGATCCGGCGCGTGTTGCGTTTGAGCGACTTCGGCCTGCGCGGCAGTTCGATCGGGCCCCGCAGGGAGTTCACGCTGCAGGCCGCGCTGAGCACCGGCGAGCGACAGATCGCTGGCTATAACATCGAGCTCTTCTATCCCTGAGAGGCCGACCGTTTTCTACCGTGCCCGCCTGGCACGCCGAGGCTGCCCGTCCGGTCCTTGCAAATCCTCACCATGGTCCGGGCCATGACCGTGATTTGCATCCGTGTACGGGTCGGCATGGCGCGTCTTACAGGCACGTTGGAAAAGCGCTCGACCTCTGAGTGCCCCACTCACGAGCCTTCCGCGCCTGCCGGATCGGGCTCGCCTTGCCAGACGGAGACCTCATGCCTGCCTTGATCTGCGGTTCGCTCGCCTTCGACACCATCGCCACCTTTCCGGGCCGCTTCGGGCAGCAGATCCTGCCGGACCAGTTGCACATCCTCAACGTATCCTTTCTGGTGCCCGAGCTGCGGCGCGAGTTCGGGGGCTGCGCGGGCAACATCGCCTACACCCTGTGGCAGCTCGGCGGCGCGCCCGTGGTGAAGGCCGCCCTCGGCACGGACGGCGGCGACTACCTGCAGCGCATTCGCAACTGGGGTGTCGACGATTCATTGGTCAGCATCGTGCCTGGGTCGTACACCGCGCAGGCCATCATCATCACCGACCAGGACAACAATCAGATCACAGCCTTCCACCCGGGTGCGATGCAGAGCGCGGGCGAACTGCCCGTGCCCTTGCGCGACGACCTGCGTGTGGCCATCATCGCGCCCGACGGCCGCGAAGCGATGTGGAAGCACGCCGAGCAACTGGCGGCGGCGGGCGTGCCCTTCATCTTCGACCCAGGCCAGCAGTTGCCGATGTTCGACGGCCCGCAGTTGCAGGCGCTGGTCGACAAGGCCACCTGGGTGGCCGTCAACGACTACGAAGGCCGGATGCTGTGCGAACGCACGGGCCACACGCTGGAGTCGCTGTCGCGCTCGCACCTGGCCGGGGTGATCGTGACGCTGGGCGCTGCCGGATGCGACATCTGGATCCAGGGCCACAGACAGCACGTTCCTGGCGTGTCCGCCAGCCAGGTGGTCGACCCGACGGGCTGCGGCGACGCCTTCCGAGGCGCACTGCTCTACGGTCTGGAGAAGGGATGGCCGCTGGCGCGCTGCGTCGAACTCGGAAATCGAATCGGCGCCTTGAAGATTGCGTGTCGGGGCGGGCAGAACCATGCCGTGCCCGACGCCTTGCGCAGCGAATGCCTGGCATGACCGCCTGACATTCTTGCTTGAACCAGCAAGGACGCCCAGCGCGAGGGCTGGGCGGGCGCGTTGGCGTTTGCATCGGCAAGGCTGGGCACGTGCCCAGCCCTGACGTCAGGGCTTTTCGCCGGTCGGGAAGGGCCAGGCCGCAGCCGGACTCAGTTCCGTCTTGGCAGCGGGCGCCGCGGGGGCAGGGGCGGCCGGTGCTGCAGGGGCAGGAGGGGCTTCCTTGGCTGCAGCCTTCTTGGCCGGTGCCTTCTTCGCGGGAGCCTTCTTGGCAGCTGCCTTCTTGGCCGGTGCCGCCTTCTTCGCGGGCGCAGCCTTCTTGGCCGGTGCCGCCTTCTTGGCAGGCGCAGCCTTCTTGGCAGGCGCAGCCTTCTTCGCCGGAGCAGCCTTCTTCGCCGGAGCAGCCTTCTTCGCGGGAGCCTTCTTGGCCGGTGCCGCCTTCTTCGCGGGCGCAGCCTTCTTGGCCGGTGCCGCCTTCTTGGCCGGTGCGGCCTTCTTGGCCGGCGCCGCCTTCTTCGCGGCTGCCTTCTTCGCCGGGGCAGCCTTCTTTGCCGGTGCGGCCTTTTTTGCAGTTGCCATAAAGATCTCCTTGTTCAAGTTGCAAAGAGCACTGCGCGGCTCGGTGCTGCGCAGAGATTCACCGCCTGGCGTTTCCGAACGCTCCACAGGGAGCGGCGGGCTGGCCAAGGTGCGGCGAATGCCGGGGCAAGCCTGTCCCGTGTCTGCTCAGGCAGAAGAACCAGGCTTGCGGTGTTCGGGAGCACGGTGCGATGAGAAGGATGGTGGCTCGAGGGAGAAGGAACTCGGTCCGGACGGTGGCGGGAAGCGTTGCTGCCCGGCTCTTCAGTCCCAGCTCAGCGCCCCGCCGGTCTGGTATTCGATGACCCGTGTCTCGAAGAAGTTGCGCTCCTTCTTCAGGTCGATCATCTCGCTCATCCAGGGGAAGGGGTTCTCCTCGTTCTGGAACAGGGCCTCCAGACCGATCTGCACCGCGCGTCGGTTGGCGATGTAGCGCAGGTAGCCCTTGAACATCGAGGCGTTCAGCCCCAGCACGCCCCGGGGCATCGTGTCCTCGGCGTAGCGGTACTCGAGGTCGACCGCCTTCAGGAACAGGTCCTTGATCTCGGCCTTGAACTGCGCTGTCCAAAGGTGCGGGTTCTCGAGCTTGATCGCGTTGATAAGGTCGATGCCGAAGTTGCAGTGCATCGACTCGTCGCGCAGGATGTACTGGTATTGCTCCGCGGCGCCCGTCATCTTGTTCTGCCGTCCCAGCGCCAGGATCTGCGTGAAGCCGACGTAGAAGAACAGCCCCTCCATCAGGCAGGCAAAGACGATCAGGCTCTTCAGCAGCGTCTGGTCGGTCTCGGGCGTGCCGGTGTGGAAGTGCGGATCCATGATCGCGTCGATGAACGGGATCAGGAATTCGTCCTTGTCGCGGATCGACGACACCTCGTGATAGGCGTTGAAGATCTCGGCCTCGTCGAGGCCCAGGGACTCGACGATGTACTGGTAGGCGTGCGTGTGGATGGCCTCTTCGAAGGCCTGGCGCAGCAGGAACTGGCGGCACTCGGGTGCCGTCACGTGGCGGTAGGTGCCCAGCGTGATGTTGTTGGCCGCCAGCGAATCGGCCGTGACGAAGAAGCCCAGGTTGCGCTTGACGATGCGGCGCTCGTCCTCGGTCAGGCCGTTCGGGTCCTTCCAGAGGGCGATGTCGCGAGACATGTTGATCTCCTGCGGCATCCAGTGGTTGGCGCAGGTGGCGAGGTATTTTTCCCAGGCCCACTTGTACTTGAACGGAACAAGCTGGTTGACGTCCGTCTGCCCGTTGATGATGCGCTTGTCGGCGACGTTCACACGTCGCAGGTTGGCTGCCGCCATCGCCACGCGCGCTGCGGCCGTGGGCTGGGGCGGCTGCATTGCAGGCGTTGCCGAGGCGATCGAGGGGGCGGCCGGGATGGCTTGCCGCGTGCCAGTGAACGGCGGCTGCGGCTTCGTGACAGGGGCGCGAGATTCTTCTTCCCAGACCAGCATCTTTTGAATTCCTCAGGGTCGAGATTATCGGAGTGTTGTCGTCGTCCACCAAGCCCTCACCGGCCCGCCATGAGACCCCGCGATGCCATCAGGCCACAGCGTGCTGTCGGCGCGCTGGGCAGGTGGTCGCGGGGCTTTTGCGGGGCTGAGGAAGTGCTTATTGGCAGGCTTCGCAGTCGGGGTTGTCGATAGAGCAGAACTTCACATCGGTCGCGGGCTCTGCGGCCGTGGCCGCGAAGGCAGCGGCGCTGGAAACCGTGCCACCGGCGGTGGGTACCGCATTCAGCGCGCCGGCATCGACGGTGGACTTCTCCGCGTGCGTGGCGCCCACGGTGCGCAGGTAGTAGGTCGTCTTCAGCCCGCGCAGCCAGGCCAGGCGGTAGGTCTCGTCGAGCTTGCGCCCGGAGGCCCCGGCCATGTAGATGTTCAGCGACTGGGCCTGGTCGATCCACTTCTGGCGGCGCGAGGCGGCTTCCACAAGCCAGCCGGGCTCGACTTCGAAGGCGGTCGCGTACAGCTGCTTCAGCTCCTCGGGTACGCGGTCGATGCGGCGCAGCGAGCCGTCGAAGTGCTTCAGGTCCGAGACCATCACGCTGTCCCACAGGCCGAGCTTCTTCAGGTCGCGCACGAGGTACTCGTTGACGACCGTGAACTCGCCCGAGAGGTTGGACTTGACCGAGATGTTGCCGAAGCACGGCTCGATCGACGCGTCCACGCCGATGATGTTGGAGATCGTGGCCGTGGGCGCGATGGCCACGCAGTTGGAGTTGCGCATGCCGTGGGCAGCGATGCGCTCGCGCAGCGCGTCCCAGTCCATCGTGCTGCTGCGGTCGACCTCGACATGACCGCCGCGCTCGCGCTCGAGCAGGTCCAGCGAGTCCGGCGGCAGGATGCCACGGTCCCACAACGAGCCGCGGTAGCTCGAGTAGCGGCCGCGCTCCTGCGCGAGTTCGGTCGATGCCCAGTAGGCGTGGTAGCACACCGCCTCCATCGAGCGGTCGGCGAACTCCACCGCCTCCGCACTCGCGTACGGCAGGCGCAACTGGTACAGGCAGTCCTGGAAGCCCATGATGCCCAGGCCCACCGGGCGGTGGCGCAGGTTGGAGTCGCGCGCCTTCTTCACGGCGTAGTAGTTGATGTCGATG
The DNA here is from genome assembly GCA_027491255.1 of Rubrivivax sp. Taxonomy (GTDB): domain Bacteria; phylum Pseudomonadota; class Gammaproteobacteria; order Burkholderiales; family Burkholderiaceae_C; genus Rubrivivax. The sequence goes on from JAIXWM010000178.1 coordinate 104,323, forward strand.
ACGTTGTCGAGCATCCGCATCGCGGTGGAGACGGTCTTCTTCAGCTTGGTCTGGTCGATGACCTTGCGTCCGTCGGGGCCGTCGACCAGGTGCTGCGCCAGGTTGACCGAGCCGAGGTTGCACACCGCGATCTCGGAGTCGCTGGTGTTGAGCGTGATCTCGGTGCACAGATTGCTCGAGTGCACGACGCCCTTGTGCTGCTGCGGGCTGCGCACGTTGCAGGCGTCCTTGAAGGTGATCCAGGGATGCCCGGTCTCGAACAGCATCGTCAGCATCTTGCGCCACAGCGCGCGTGCCGGCATGCGCTTGAAGAGCTTGATCTCGCCGCGGTCGACGCGCGCCTCGTAGGCCGTGTAGGCCTGCTCGAAGGCCTGGCCGAACAGGTCGTGCAGGTCGGGGCAGGTCGAGGGCGAGAACAAGGTCCAGGAGCCGTCCTCGATCACGCGCTTCATGAACAGGTCCGGGATCCAGTTGGCCGTGTTCATGTCGTGCGTGCGCCGGCGGTCGTCACCGGTGTTCTTGCGCAGTTCCAGGAACTCCTCGATGTCGAGGTGCCAGGTCTCGAGGTAGGCGCACACTGCGCCCTTGCGCTTGCCGCCCTGGTTGACCGCCACCGCGGTGTCGTTGACCACCTTCAGGAAGGGCACGACACCCTGGCTCTTGCCGTTCGTGCCCTTGATGTAGGAGCCCAGCGCGCGCACGCGCGTCCAGTCGTTGCCCAGGCCGCCGGCGAACTTGCTCAGCAGCGCGTTCTCCTTCAGGGCCTCGTAGATGCCGTCCAGGTCGTCGGCCACGGTGGTCAGGTAGCAGCTCGACAGCTGCGAGCGCTGCGTGCCGGAGTTGAACAGCGTCGGCGTGCTCGACATGAAGTCGAAGGACGACAGCACCTCGTAGAACTCGATCGCCCGCGCCTCGCGGTCGATCTCGCCCAGCGCCAGGCCCATGGCCACGCGCATGAAGAAGGCCTGAGGCATCTCGATGCGGCGATCTTCGATGTGCAGGAAATAGCGGTCGTACAGCGTCTGCAGCCCAAGGTAGTCGAACTGCAGGTCACGCTCGGGTTTCAGCGCCGCGGCCAGACGCGGCAGGTCGTACTGCAACAGCTTGTCGTCGAGCAGTTCCGCCCGCACGCCCTGGCGCACGAAGGCCGGGAAGTACTCGCCATAGGCGGCGGCCATGTCGGAGGTGTCGACATCGGGGCCGAGGATCTCGCGCCGTACCGTGTGCATCAGCAGCCGCGCCGTGGCACGGGTGTAGGCTGGTTCGCGCTCGAGCAAGGTGCGCGCGGCCAGGATCGCCGCCTTGTAGACCTCTTCGATGGGCACGCCGTCGTAGAGGTTGCGCATCGTCTCGGTGAAGATGGGCTCGGGACGGACGTCCGCGCCCAGCCCGGCGCAGGACTCGGCGATCAGGGCTTTCAGGCCCTGCACGTCGAGTGCGACGCGCTGCCCGCGGTCGGTGACGTGCAACTCGACGGGCTTGGGCTCGGCCGGCACGTTCTGGCGCGCGCGTTCCTGGGCCCGGCGGTCGCGGTACAGCACGTAGGCACGGGCCACCTCGTGGTGGCCGCCGCGCATCAGGCCGAGCTCGACGTGGTCCTGGACGTCCTCGATGTGAAAGGTGCCGCCGCCCGGGCGCGAGCGCAGCAGGGCACGCACCACGGCCTCGGTCAAGGCGTCGACGGTCTCGCGCACGCTCGCCGAGGCCGCGCCCTGCGTGCCGTGCACTGCAAGAAAGGCCTTCATCAGCGCGACCGCGATCTTGCTCGGCTCGAAGGCCACCACAGCCCCGTTGCGGCGGATGATCTGGTAGGCCGAGTAGGCCGAGGTGGCGCTTTGCACGGGCCGCGGCATGCGCGCCGCAACAAAGCCGTCCTGCCCCTCGAGCGTGGCTGTCTGCATGTATTCCCCTTGAGGTCTGGAAAGAAGTCGACGCGCGCCCCACTGCGAGGCCCGCGTCGACTTGTGAATGGAGACCACACACTATATATGGGGTCTGTGGTACCCACAAGACACTAGTCCTGGGGGTGCCCTGTGACTTTCCCGGATTGCGCCGGGCCCTGGCGGTTCAGCGCGGGCGTGCCGGTCCGGCGTCGCGGTGCTGGGGGCCGCAGTAGTGCAGCGCACCGGCCGTCACGGCCTCGGACTGCGGCAGATGGACACCGCAATGGGCACAGCTCACCATCGTCGGTGACGCGGCCGGGGGCGTGCTGGCGCGCTGCGGCGCAGGCGCGGCATTCTCGCCCCGATCCCGGCCTTCGTCGTCGCTGCGGCCCACCTGCCGGCGCCGCTGCACGGTCAACAACCACAGCACCAGCACCACGACGGCGACGACCAGCAAGTACTTCATCGGCCTGGTTCTCAGCCCGCGGCCGAACGCTGCAGCAGCACTTCCATCACGAAGCGCGAGCCCACGTAGGCCAGCAGCAACACCAGCACGCCAGCGTAGAGCCAGCGTGTGGCCTGCTGACCGCGCCAGCCGCGCCAGTGCCGGCCTGCCAGCAGCAGCGCGAAGATGGCCCAGGCGGCCAGCGACAGCACGGTCTTGTGGTCCCAGCGCCAATGCGCGGTGGTCGCGACACCGAGCAGCATGGCCACCGACAGCACCGCGAAGCCCGCGCCGACGAAGCGGAAGGTGACGCGCTCGAGTTGCAGCAGCGGCACGCCCGAGGCGGCCGACGGCAGCCCGCGCCGCGCGCGCAGACGCCGCTCGGCGCCGTCGAGCAGCACCGCGTGCAGCAAGGCTGCGCCGAACAGGCCGTAGGAGCCCACGCCAAGCAGCCAGTGCAGCGGCGCCCAGGCCGAGCCGAGCTTGCGTGCCTCACCGGGGAAGAGCATGCCCAGCGCGACCGCGCCGATGCCGGCCACGGCCAGGGGCCGGCGCACCGAAGGCGCAGGCAGCAGGCGCCCGTCGAAGGCATGCACCGCCAGCGTCAGGCACACCGTGAGCGACAGCACCGGGCCGAAGCCCAGGCGCACGACGCCGCCGCCGAGCCCGAGGCTGCCGATCTCGCTCAGCAGCATGGCCACATGGGCGACCACGCCGACGACGAAGGCCGTCACGGCTGCGCGGCCCACACGCTGCGCCGGCAGTACGGCGACCGCGTAGCACAGCAGCGCGCAGCCGCCCAGCAGCAGCGACAGCGTGCCCGCAGACCCGGCCGATAAAATCATCGCCGCAGTGTACGTGCCGGCGCGTCCAGCCGTGCTGACACTGCATCCCGTTTGCCTGGCTCCTCGCGGCGGCCAGTGCCTCGAATCCCTGGGCTTCGCCGCCCGCGACGCCGGACCCCGACGATGGCCTCCACCCTTTCCGACCGCCTGTCCCGCCTCGTCAAGACCATGCGCGGCCAGGCGCGCATCACCGAGAGCAATATCCAGGAGATGCTGCGCGAGGTGCGCATGGCGCTGCTCGAGGCCGACGTCTCGCTGCCCGTGGTGCGCGACTTCATCGCCCGCGTGAAGGACAAGGCGCTCGGGCAGGAGGTGGTCGCCTCGCTCAACCCCGGGCAGGCCCTCGTGGGCATCGTCCACAAGGAGCTCGCCGCGACCATGGGCGAGGGCGTGGCCGACCTCGACCTCGCCACGCAGCCGCCGGCGGTGGTGCTGATGGCCGGCCTGCAGGGCGCGGGCAAGACGACGACGGTGGCCAAGCTCGCGAAGCACCTGATCACGCGGCGCAAGAAGAAGGTGCTGACGGTGTCGGCCGACGTCTACCGTCCGGCGGCCATCGAGCAGTTGAAGACGGTGACGGCGCAGGCCGGCGCCGAGTGGTTCCCGAGCACGGCGCAGCAGCGCCCGCGCGAGATCGCGCTCGCGGCGCTCGACCATGCACGGCGCCATTACTTCGACGTGCTGATCGTCGACACCGCGGGTCGGCTCGCGATCGACGAGGCGCTGATGACCGAGATCCGCGAGCTGCACGCGGCGCTCAAACCGGTGGAGACGCTGTTCGTCGTCGACGCGATGCAGGGCCAGGACGCGGTCAACACCGCGCGCGCCTTCAAGGAAGCGCTGCCCCTGACCGGCGTGGTGCTGACCAAGCTCGACGGCGACTCGCGCGGTGGCGCGGCGCTGTCGGTGCGGCAGGTCACGGGGGTGCCGATCAAGTTCGCCGGCGTCTCCGAGAAGATCGACGGCCTGGAGGCCTTCGACGCCGAGCGTCACGCCGGTCGCGTGCTCGGCATGGGCGACATTGTCGCGCTCGTCGAGGAGGTGCAGAAGGGGGTCGACATCGAGGCGGCGCAGAAGCTCGCAGCCAAGGTCAAGAGCGGCGACGCCTTCGACTTGAACGACTTCCTGTCCCAGATCTCGCAGATGAAGAAGATGGGCGGCTTGTCCGGCCTGATGGACAAGCTGCCCTCGCAGCTCACCGCGCGCGCGGCCGGCGCCGACCTCGGCCGCGCCGAGCGCGACGTGCGCCGCATGGAGGGCATCATCTGCTCCATGACCCCGCTGGAGCGGCGCAAGCCCGAGTTGATCAAGGCCTCGCGCAAGCGCCGCATCGCCACCGGCGCCGGCGTGCAGGTGCAGGATGTCAACCGCATGCTCAACCAGTTCGAGCAGATGCGCGACATGATGAAGAAGATGAAGGGCGGCGGGTTGATGAAGATGATGCGCCGCATGGGCGGTGGCTTGCCCGGGATGCCGCGCTGAGGGCGCCGCCGCGCGCTGGCGCGCGCCACGGCCCGTCCCGGCCTACTGCAGCAGGGCCTGCGCGAACTCGCGCGCGTCGAAGGTCTGCAGGTCTTCGAGCTTTTCGCCCACGCCGATGAAATAGACCGCGATCGGGCGCTGCTGCGTCGCGCACCAGCGCGCGATCGCCGCCAGCACACCGCCCTTGGCCGTGCCGTCGAGCTTCGTGACGATGAGTCCCGTCAGCTGCACCGCCGCATCGAAAGCCTGCACCTGGGCGAGCGCGTTCTGCCCGGTGTTGCCGTCGATGACGAGCAGCACCTCGTGCGGCGCGCCCTCCTGGGCCTTGGCGATCGTGCGGCGGATCTTCTTCAGCTCCTCCATCAGGTGCGCCTGCGTCGGCAGGCGGCCGGCGGTGTCGGCGATCACCACGTCGCAAGCGCGTGCCCGGCCTGCCGCCACCGCGTCGAAGCTCACCGCCGCCGGGTCGCCGCCTTGCTGGCTGACGATGTCCACGCGGTTGCGGTCGCCCCAGGCGGCGAGCTGCTCGCGTGCGGCGGCGCGGAAGGTGTCGGCCGCGGCCAGCAGCACCTTCTGCCCGTCCTGCGCGAGGTGGTAGGTCAGCTTGCCGATGCTGGTGGTCTTGCCTGCGCCGTTGACGCCCACCACCATGAACACCGTGGGCGCGTGCGCGCCGATCTCCAGCGGCCGCTGCAGCGGCGCGAGCAGCTCTGCCAGCGCATCGGCCAGCAGCGCCTTGACGGCTGCCGGGTCCGTGGCCTTGGTCTCCTTGACGCGGCGCTTCAGGTCGGCCAGCAGGTGCTCGGTCGCGGGCAGGCTGGTGTCGGCCAGCAGAAGCGCCGACTCCAATTCCTCGTACAGCGTGTCGTCGATGCGGGTGCCGGTGAAGACCTGCGCGATGCCGGCGCCGGTCTTGCGCAGCCCGGCGCGCAGGCGCTCGAGCCAGCCCGCGCGCTGCGGCGGCGCAGCGGGGGACGGTGCTGCGGCCGGGGTCGTGGTGGTCGTGGGCGCCGGTGGGGCAGCCGGTGCGACGGGCAAGCGTCCCCCGGTGGCAGTCGGAGCAGCCGTTGGCGGGGCGGACGGCTCGGGCGCGGGCGGCGGGGCAGGGGGGCGTTTCTTGAAGAAGCTGAACATGCGTGGATGCCAGGGTGTCGGGCTTCGGCATCGCCGGCGCCGGGTCTTCGCCGCCCTTGGCAGGCGGGCGGGTGCCTGGCCTATAATGCAGGGCTTGTGGCGCTTTAGCTCAGTCGGTTAGAGCGTCGGAATCATAATCCGCAGGTCCGGGGTTCGAATCCCTGAAGCGCCACCACCCGATGCCCCGTGTGCGTACAAGCCGCGGGGTTTTTCTTTGGGGCGATTCACGCCGCCAGGGGGTGCTCCTTCGTGCAAGGGGCATGAGCCTTTTCAGTTCGTGCCCGCACGGGTGGTGCCAGGCAGGGGGGCTTGGCGGCGTGGGGCACCGCCCTGCGCGGCGGCCTCAGGCGAGCCGTAGACTGCCGCCAAGCTGCAGTGCCGCGCGCGGCTCGAAGACCACCGGTCCGTACCAGGCCTCGGCGCGGCTGCGGGTGTTGTCGCTGTCGGTCATCAGGGCCACACCGATCAGCGCGCCGGGGGGCTCCCCGTAGACCTGCAGGTAGTCGGCGGCCACGTCGCGCCGGTGTTCACGCCAGCTGCCCAGGTGAGCCGGGCCGGAGTCGACGACGAGCTTGCGGATGCGGTCGGTGCGCGGGTTGACGATGGCCGTGCCCACGGGTTCGGCCGTCTCCCAGACGTACATCAAGGTGGCGAAGGGGGGCGATTCGCCCGTGAGGCTTCGGGCCAGGTCGAATATCGCGCGCGTGCGTGGCGACAGCCGGGCCCGGTCGCCGTCGAAGGCCAGCACCAGGCGCGCGACCGCGTCCTCGCGCTCGACGTCGGTGACGCTGGCCTGCGCGTTCAGGGCATCGACGCGCCAGCTGAAGCGCAGCAGGCCGAGTTCGGCCGGGGGGATGCGAGCGTGGCAACGCCACATGCTGGCCGAGGCGTCTGCCCGGGCGTGGACGACGGTGCGTCCGTCCTTGCGGCTGCGCGCGTAGCGCGTGGCACGCTTGCCCGGCAGCGCCACCTCGTGCCAGGGCGCTGCGGCATGGTCGCCGGACAGGGGGGGTGCGGCAGGCCCCGCGGGCGTGGCTGCACCATGGGCAGCGCCGTCGTTCGGCGGCGTGCCCAGCGGCACACCGGCACACCCCGCGAGCCACGCAGGGGCTGCGCCGAGCACGAGGGCACGGCGGGAGAGCGTCAGGGCGCAGTCGGCGGCGCTGTCCTGCGCAGCCGCAGCACCCGCCGCAGTGGCGGACGGCGCGGAAGAGACGTCGGCGCTGCGATGCATGCCGCCGATCTTGGCACAAGGCCGGCGGTGCGTTCAGCGGGTTGTCCCGGGGTTGGAAAAAGAAAAGCCCGCCGTGGAGCCACGGCGGGCGGGAGTGTCTTCATCACGAAGGGCCGGCGCAAGCCGGCCCGTCACATCAGAAGGCGTGGCGGATGCCGAGGTCGAACTGGTTGTTCTTCGTGTTGGCGGTGTTACCCGTCGCCGTGACAGAACCCGTGGTGTTGTTCTTGCGGGACGTCTGGGCGAGGTCCGAGTACACGTAGGTACGCTTGCTCAGGTCGTAGCGCACGCCGAGGCCGAGCTTGCTGTCGGTCTTCTGCGTGCTGGCGCCGGTGCCGTTCCAAGTGCTGTAGCCCACACGGTAGGACAGCGCGCCCATCGGGATGGTGGCGCCGATGGTGTGGTTGCTGATAGCGCCACCAGCGGCGACGTGCCCGCTTTGGCCGGGGACAGCCGACGCAGCTGCCAAGAACGTGCCAGCATTGGCCCGCTCGGCCGCGGTACCACCGTTGACGCGTGCGGTGCTGAAGAAGATCCGCGCGACGCCGGCGTTGTAGTTGCCGAACAGCTGAGTGATCGTGTCTGCGGCGCGGTTCTGCTCCGTGCCGAGGCCGACCACCAGGGGACCGGCGGAATACACCGCGACGACCGAGTAGTGCGTCTTCGATGCGCCGGTCGCACCGGCGACAGCCGAGCCGGTGACCTTGAACGGCGAGAGGCTGGCGCTCAGAGTCAGGCCGGAGATGTTGGGCGACGTGTACCAGAATCCGCGGTCGATCCGGCCTTCGCCACCAGGTGCGTAGTCGGTGGCGAAACCGGCCGCGTAGACCGAGCCGGCGACGGTGGTCACACCCCAGGGGTCGGAGTTGCCGCCGTTGGGCAGCTGCAGGGCGGAGATGCCGCGGCCCAGCATGACCGTGCCGAAGCCGCCGCTCAGACCGACGCGGGTCTCACCTTGGAACAGCGGGCGAGCGGTGTTCTCGATGCTCGACAGTTGGTTTCCGCTAGCGCCGGCGGGCGGCAGGCTCGTAGAACCGTTGGTGGTGACCGAACGGCCTTGCGAATAGCCGGTGGTCGGGTCGAAGCGCAGTTGCGCATTGACCAGGGCACGCAGGCCACCGCCGAGGTCTTCGTTGGCGCTGAAGATCAGGCGCGCGGCGTCGGCGTCAGCGAGCGACACCTTCGACACGGTGCTGCCGACGGCGCTGGTGTAGCGCACGCCCAGGTCCATCACACCGGACAGGGTCACTTGCGCCATCGAGGCGCCGGAAACGGTGGCCAGGGCGGCCAGCGCGATCAGGGACTTCTTCATATCAAAGTTCTCCAGGTTGAGGACAGGGGCTCTTTCTGCAGACCGGGCGCCGTTGCAAGGAGCTTGCTCGGGCTTGCCAGCCCCGGCGTCCAGCCCTTCGATCGAGCTGTACGAACTCCCTTGCGGGAAGTTGATGCGTATTTCACCAGCGTCGGGCGGCCCTGACTAGGTTTTGGACTCCCGGCGGGGGCTTTGTGTTGCATGGTTGCAACGCCGCCGCTTTGAGGCGCGACCTTGAACGGTGCCCGCCGGGCGGTGGCTCCTCGTCTGCGGGGCGGGGCATGGTCGACCAGGCGCGCTGGGGTAAGCTATTCGGCCATGAGTGCATCCACGAGTCCGTCCCGCCCTGCCTTGTCGGCCGTCGATCATTGGCTCGCCGCTGCCGACAGCGCGCTGCGCACGCTGGCCGGCGGGGCCCACGCGGGCCGACCCGAGCCCGCGGCCGCCGACGCAGCAGGCGACCAGGCCGCGCCGTTGGGCGAGGCCGAGCGCCGGCTGTCGGGCGCGCTGATGCGCGTGAACCACGTCGGCGAGGTCTGCGCCCAGGCCCTGTACCAGGCCCAGGCGCTGACCGCGCGCAGCCCGGCCCTGCGCGCGCAGATGCTGGCGGCAGCGCGGGAGGAGACCGACCACCTGGCCTGGACGCACAGCCGCCTGAAGGCGCTGGGCGCGCGGCCGAGCCTGCTGAACCCGGTGTGGTACGGCGGCGCCTTCGGCATCGGGCTGCTGGCCGGGCGCCTGGGTGACGCGCGCAGCCTCGGTTTCGTCGTCGAGACCGAGCGTCAGGTGGAGCAGCACCTCGCCGGTCACCTGGATCGCCTGCCCGAAGCGGACGCGGCTTCGCGGGCCGTCGTGGCGCAGATGAAAGCCGACGAGGCACGCCACGCCGACGACGCAACGGCCGCCGGCGCGGTGCCGCTGCCCGCGCCGGTGCAGGGCCTGATGCGGCTGGCGGCCCGGGTGATGACCACGGTGGCGCACCGGGTGTGAGCCTGCCGCCGGTGAAAGGGCCGGCCAACCTGTGGCCGCCGGCCCCGACGCGACGCGTCAGACGCTGAGCGTTTCCCGCCGCGCCCGAAGAGCGCGTCGAGACGCGCTGTCAGTGCGCGTCCAGCACGGCCTGCAGCGTGGGCGCGTCGAGGACGCGGTCGGTCCAGAGGTCGAGCTGGGCCGGCGTGGCCTGGTCGAGCCGGGCGAGGGTCTCTGCGGGCAGCGGGCCGAAGCGGCGGGCGAGCTGGCGCGCGAGGGTTCGGGCCTGACCCTTCTCCATGCCCCGCTCCATGCCCCTCTCCATGCCTTCGCGCAGCCCGTGCTCGATGGCGAGGCGTTCAACGCTCGTGACGTACCGCATGCCGGCCTTCCTTTCGTGCTCGCCGATATCTTGCCAGAGCTGGTGCTCGAGCGGGGGCGGCAGGTGCAACATCCAGTCGAGGACGGCGAAGAGGTCGAGCACGCGCTGGCGGCTCCAGTCCTGGCGGTACAGCAACTGGATCAGCCGCCACTTGGCGGCGTAGCGGCGTGCGGCCTGGCCGCGGGTGCGCAGCGTCTGCAGGTGCGCGGCCGTCACCAGCGCGAAGGGGTTTGCCTCTTGCTGCAACGGGCCCAGCCGGTGCTCGTGGTCGAGCAGCTTGGTTGTGGGGAAGCGCATGAGGGCCTCGCAGCCCAGCGTCTCGGTGCGGTACTCGGCGGGGCGCCATTCGGGGTGGTCGTCGGCGAGCACCGCAAAGCTGGCGACCGCGTGACCCCAGCGGTCGAGCAGGCGGTGGTGGTAGGTGAACATGCGCCTGGCGAAGGCGTCGTCGCGCTGGGTCTGCACCTCGACGTGGACAAACAGCAGGCGCGGGGCGGCGTCCCGGCTGGTGACGCGCACGAGCACGTCGACGAACTTCCTGCCGCTGGCCGCGTCGCGCACCACCTGGCGCAGCTCCTTGTCCAGCAGTTCGTGCCCGCGCGACCAGTCGATGGCGCCATGCGCGGCGGGAAAGTAGAAGGCCAGGAATTCGGGGAAGGCGCCGGCGATGGCCTGCTTCCACGGGTTGTCGTGGTCGTCGCGGGTGGCGGGGCCACCGGGGGCCATGGCGCTGGCGACGGGGGCGGTGCGGCGGCGGGGCATGCGGGCCACTGTAGGCGGCCGTCCCGGGGCCCCGCATCCCTCTGGCGGGTGACCTGAATGGGGGATGGCGCCATCGCTGCAGCCACCCCCGCATCAAGGCCTCAGGGAGGTGTCGACGCCGGGTGTCTGTGGGGGTAGCACAGCAGGTTCCGGATGCGACCTCCCCGGGCTGGCGTGCCGCCCGGGCTGGTTCGGCGCAGGGTGGCGAGCCCACGATGCCGCGGGCCTGACGACGGTCAGCCTCAACCCTCGACGACTTCGAAGCTCGTCGTCACTTCGGCGGTCCGGCCCAGCATGATGGTGGCCGAGCAGTACTTCTCGTGCGACATCGCGATCGCGCGCTCCACGGCGGCGGCGGGCACGGCCTTGCCCGTGACGACGAAGTGCAGGTGGATCTTGGTGAAGACCTTGGGGTCCTGTGCCGCGCGTTCGGCCTGCAGGCGCACCTGGCAGCCGCTGACGGCGTGGCGGCCACGCTTGAGGATGAGCACGACGTCGTAGGCGGTGCAACCGCCGGCGCCCGCCAGCAGCGTCTCCATCGGTCGGGGGGCTAGGTTGCGGCCGCCGCCGTCAGGCGCGCCGTCCATCGTGAGAAAGTGGCCGCTGCCGGTCTCGGCCGCAAAGCCCATGCCGGTGGACGGCATCCAGTGCACGGTGCATTCCATGGTTCATTCGGGTGCGTCGAGCGCACCAAAGGCGTGAAGAAGAGAGGTTCATTCTGACCGCTGCACGCATTCCGGCGCTGGCATGGTCCATGCATGTAGTCTCTCGTGTGTCTTTCGCGGCGCGCATCGGGTCGGATTGATCTGCATCGAGTCTGCTGCCGAGGGTCGGCTGGTAAACTGACTCTGATATCGGCAGGCATCGGCAGGTCCTTCTCGGCACGCTGGCGCTGCTCCAGGTTGTCTCCTCCACCTCCTGTGAAGGTGGTTTGACCCGGAGCCTTTGCGGGCTCCGGGTTTTTTTCTTTCCGCTCCACCCTCCACCATGCCCCGAGCGTCATCCGCGGCCCGTGCCGGGCGCCCGTCCACGACCGCCGATCCTGCTGCGGCGTCGGTCATCACGCCGAAGGCGCGCACCCCGCGGACCGCTGCCGACTACCTGAAGAAGATCCTGACCGCGCGCGTCTACGACGTGGCGGTGGAGTCGCCCCTGGAGCTGGCCCGTCACCTCGCGCGGCGTCTGGGCAACGAGGTGCTGCTCAAGCGCGAGGACCAGCAGCCGGTGTTCAGCTTCAAGCTGCGTGGCGCCTACAACAAGATGGCACACCTGAGCGAGCAGGACCGCGCGCGCGGCGTGATCTGCGCCTCGGCCGGCAACCACGCGCAGGGCGTGGCGCTGTCGGCGCGGCGCATGGGCTGCCGGGCCGTGATCGTGATGCCGGTGACGACGCCGCGCGTCAAGATCGACGCCGTGCAGGCGCTCGGCGGCGAGGTGGTGCTGCACGGCGACAGCTACTCCGACGCCTACGCGCATGCGCTCGAGCTGCAGGGCGCGCAGGGGCTGACCTTCGTCCACCCCTTCGACGACCCTGACGTCATCGCCGGCCAGGGCACGGTGGCGATGGAGATCCTGCGCCAGCACCAGGGGCCGATCGACGCGGTCTTCGTGGCCATCGGCGGCGGCGGGCTGATCTCGGGGATTGCCGCCTATGTCAAGGCGGTGCGGCCGGAGATCAAGGTCATCGGCGTGCAGACGGTCGACTCCGACGCGATGCTGCAGTCGGTGCGGCGCGGCCGGCGCGTGCAGCTGCAGGACGTCGGCCTGTTCTCCGACGGCACCGCGGTCAAGCAGGTCGGCGCCGAGACCTTCCGGCTGACGCGCGCGCTGGTGGACGACTACGTGCTCGTCGACACCGACGAGGTCTGCGCCGCGATCAAGGACGTCTTCCAGGACACGCGCAGCATCCTCGAGCCGGCGGGCGCGCTCGGCGTGGCGGCGATCAAGCAGTACGTGGCCACGCACAAGTGCAAGGGTCGCACCTTCGTGGCCATCACCTGCGGTGCGAACATGAACTTCGACCGCCTGCGCTTCGTGGCCGAGCGCGCCGAATTCGGTGAGCAGCGCGAGGCGCTGTTCGCAGTCACCATCCCCGAGGAGCGCGGCTCCTTCCGCCGCTTCATCGAGCTCATCGGCTCCACCGGCAGCCGTCAGGTCACCGAGTTCAACTACCGCATCGCCGACGAGCGCACCGCGCAGGTCTTCGTCGGCCTGACGATCGCCCGGCGCGGCGAGGCCCAGCGCATCGCGCGCGCCTTCCAGCGCCAGGGCTTCGCGACCGTGGACCTGACCGACGACGACCTGGCCAAGGAGCACGTGCGCCACATGGTTGGCGGCCGCAGCGAGCTCGCGCGCGATGAGCGGCTGTTCCACTTCACCTTCCCCGAGCGGCCGGGGGCGCTGCTGCGCTTCCTGTCGTCGATGAACCCGGGCTGGAACATCAGCCTCTTCCACTACCGCAATCAGGGCGCGGACTACGGTCGCATCCTCGTGGGCATCCAGGTGCCGACGGAAGACGCGCAGGCTTTCGACGACTTCCTGCGCACGCTGGCCTACCCGTACACCGAGGCGACCGACAGCGCCGTCTACCGCTTGTTCCTGCGCTGAGCGCCCCGCCTGGATCCAGGCTCAGCGCAGCCAGTCCAGCGCGATCCGCTGCTGGAGTTGGCGCGCCACCCGCAGCGCCTCCTTCAGCAGGCGCCGGTCGATGTCGTCGAGCGTGCGCAGATCGAGCCGGTTCGGGTTCTCGGCCGCGGGCGCCTGGACCTGTGCGCGCAGGCGCAGCATCTGCAGCGCCTCGAACGCGCCGGCCCAGGTCTGGCGTTCGCGCTCGGCAGCCCCGAGCGCGGTGCCTGCCTGCAGCAGACGGTCGCGGGTCGTCGTCGCGTCGATGCCGTGCGCGAGCGCGAAAAAGCGGCCCGCGCCGACGAAGACGAAGCTGCCGCGCAGCTTCAGGTCGACCCACTCCTGAGCGGCGTCACCCGCTTCGGCGGCCACGCCGCCGTGCCAGTTCAGTGCCGGGCGCAGGCGCATCAGGCTCTCGGCGAGCAGGCGCAGGAAGCGCGTGTGCCGGGGCGCTTCGTCGACGACCAGCGCGCGCAAGGGCGCTGCCAGCGTGGCGTTGCCGGCCAGGGGGCGCAGGTCGAAGCAGGTGCTGGCGGCCAGGAGGTCCTCGGGCTCGCACCGGGTCATCCAAAGACGCATGTGCCCGGCCCATTCGCCCTGGCGCAGGCAGCATCGCGGCTGGCCCGCCATGACCCCACCCTTGCACAGCGGGTAGCCGCAGGCGTCGAGGACGTCGTTGGCGTGGCGGGCCATGGCCATCCAGCGCGCGTGCTCGGCGTCGTCGACGGCGTCGTCGAGCACGAGCCCGTTGTCCTGGTCGGTGGCGATGGTCTGCTCGCCGCGGCCTTCGGCACCGAAGGCGACCCAGCAGGCGCGCGCCAAGTCCAGACCGTGATCCGCCGCCAGCAGCGTGACCAGGCGTTGCGTGAGCAGATCGTTCAGGTGGCTGACGAGCGGAACCAGCGTGCGCGCGGCCACGCCTTGCGCGAGCAGTTGGCGCGCCCAGGCGCGCACCTCGGGCGCGAGTGTGCGCAAGGAGGCCACGTCGCCCGCGGAGCGCAGCCCGGCACCGATCTGGCGCAGCGAGCGGCGCTGGAGCGAGAACAGGTCGTGCTCGCTGACGATGCTGACGACGCGTCCGTTCTCGGTCAGGGGCAGGTGGCGGATGTCGGCGCGCGACATCAGCAGCATGGCCTCCTGCACGCTTTGGCCGATGTCGAGCGTGAGCACGGGCTCGGTCATCAGCGCCTTCACAGGGGTGTGGCGGATGTCCGGCGGCGGCTCGCGCAACGCGATCTTCGGCAGCAGGTCGCCACGCGTCAGGATGCCGACGGCGACCCCTTGTGCGTCCAGCGCCAGCACCGAGCCCACGCGGCGCTGGTGCATCAGCGACAGCGCCTCGTGCAGCAGGGTGCCGGGCGCCACCGCCACCGGCGCGCGCCGTGGCAGGGCCGACAGCGGGCTCTCGAAGGGTTGCTGCTCGAGCACCTGGCCCGCGCCCGCCCAAGTTGTCTGCGCCACCGACAGCGCGAGCAGGTGCTGCAGACGCCGGTTCATGAAATCGGCGAGCACGGCGTCGGTGGCGGCGACGCGCCGCACGGTGTCGGCGTCGAATTCCAGTGCCCGCAGCGGCTGGGAGGCCCGGTAGACGGACGTGACGGGACGGCGTGCGAGCACGGCGGCAGCCGGGAACATCTCGCCGGCCTCGAGCAGGAAGCCGCCATCGCGCGCGCCGGCAGGCAGGCCGCTGACCGCGCCGTCCTCGATCCACCACAGGCGCGCCGCCACCCCGTTGCCGGGACCGAAGATGGTCTGGCCGGCAGCGATGTCGACCGGGCAGGCGGCGTCGAGCAGGGCGTCGACCGAAGCCGGCGCCATCTGGCCGAAGGGGGCATGCCGGCACAGGCGGGCGCGCCATTCGGCCCGGCGATCGGACGCCCCCGGCGCAGGGGCCACACCCATGGTGCCCCCCGAGGGCGGCAAGGAACCGCCGGCCGGCTCCGCCGGTGCTTGCGTTTCCTCGGTGCTGCCTGTAGGCGCAGGTGAGAGCACAGGTGAGGGCGCAGGTGAGGGCGCAGGTGAGGGCGCAGGTGAGGGCGGGGATGGCGGGCAGGGCGCGCCGAGGAAGCGGGCCATCTCGGTCTGAGGTCGGGCCGGCGCAGCGAGGAGACGGCGCGTCTCAGCGGTTCAGCGGGCCCGGCCGGCGCAGGACACCGGGTTCCGGGTTGGGCACGCGGCCCTCGGTGGGCGTGTCCTGTTCGCTCGCCGGCACGTTGCCGGGACCGGCCCCCGCGCTGCCGGCAGGTGGCGTTGCGGCCGTGCCACCGCCTGCGGAGGTCGCAGGTCCCGGCGCGGCCGTGGCGGCGGCCGGCACGGGCACCCCGCCGCGCGCGGCCACGGGCAGCGGCGGCAGGCTGAGGGTCAGCGCCGGCGCCCCGCCCGGCGGGCCGATCGCCACCGAGCGGGCGTCGACCTGCTGCAGCACCCAGTCGCCGTCGACGACGGCGCCGACACGCAGGCTGCGCGCCGGCTTGCCGTCGATCGACAACAGTGCCAGGCTGCGCGAGGCGCCGCCGCTGTCCTGCAGCGCCGCGACGCCCAGCAGCTTGAAGCGGGCATCGGCGGGCGCGGCCGCCGTGCGGCCTGCGTCGGGCCTCGGGCCGCTGGCGCCGAGCAGGCGCGTCAGGTCCGCCGGGGCGAGTGTCGAGGCGCGGCTGGCGGCGATGCCCGCCTCGGGTGTGGGCGCGCCCGGCACGAACAGCCGCAGGCCCCAGAAGACCGCGGCGGCAGCCACCGCCGCCCAGGTGAGGAAAGCCACAACTGCAGCGGTCATCGGGCGATTATGATGGTCCGGGCGGGGCTTTCGCCATCCCCAGGTGATGGCCGCGGCGTCAGCGCCACGCGGTCGGTTGCGTCCGGCCCGGTGACTTTCCAGCCGCGCGGACCACGGCCCCTCGCCGCCCGCCCTTGCCTCGACGTCGGAGCCTGCCTTGAACCGCTGCAACCCTGCCCGCCCGCTTCGCCGCCGCCCGCAGCGGCCGGTCGCCCGCGCCGCGCGCGGCTTCACGCTGATCGAGATCATGGTCGTGCTCGTGATCATCGGCGTGCTTGCCGCCCTGATCGCCCCCAACGTGCTGGACCGCGCCGCCGATGCCCGCGTGACAGCCGCGCGCACCGACGTGAACAACCTCGTGCAGGCGCTCAAGCTCTACAAGCTGGACAACCAGCGCTACCCGTCCGCCGATCAGGGCCTGGAGGCGCTGGTGCGGCGCCCCGAGGCGGGCGCGCCGGCGCCGAACTGGAAGCCCTACCTGGACAAGCTGCCGGCCGACCCCTGGGGCCGGCCCTACCAGTACCTGAACCCGGGCCTGAAGGGCGAGATCGATGTCTTCAGCTTCGGTGCCGACGGGCAGCCCGGCGGCGAAGGCCGCGATGCCGACGTCGGTTCCTGGCAGTAGCCGGCCGGGCGCCGGGCACGCGCCCCGCGGCGCCGGCGCGGGCTTCACGCTCGTGGAGTTGCTGGTCGTCGTCGCCATCGTGGCCATCGCGTCGGCGGCGGTCTCGCTCGCGCTGCGGGACCCTGACGCGCGGGTGCTGGAGCGCGAGGCCGCGCGTCTGGCCATGCTGCTGGACACCGCGCGCGCCGAGGCCCGCGCGGCCGGGCTGGCGGTGGTCTGGGTGCCGTCATCGACGCTGGAGTCCGCCGCGGCTCAGCCGGCGCAGGGCGATGACTTCCGTTTCGTCGGCCTGCCCGCGCGCCTGGACCTGCCGCGGCGCTGGCTCGAGCCGGGCACGCAGGCCCAGGTGCTCGGCGCGAGCGAGATCCGGCTCGGGCCCGAGCCGTTGATCGGCGCGCAGCGCATCGCGCTGTCGCACGGCCGGCAGCGCCTGGTGCTGGCCACCGACGGTCTGGAGCCCTTTTCCGTGGCGACCACGGACGCCGCGGCGCAGGCGGTGCGATGAGGCGGCCGGCCGCGCCCCGGGCACGCTTGGCGACCGGGCCTCGGGGCGCGGGCCGCGCGCGTTGGCGTGGTTTCACGCTCGTCGAGGTGCTCGTGGCGCTGGCCGTGGTCGCGGTGACGCTGGGCGCGGGCCTGCGGGCGGCCGCTGCCGTGACCGACGGCGCCCGGCGCCTGGCCGAGGTGACGGCCGCGCAGTGGTGCGCCGACAACCAGATCGCCGAGATGCGCCTGGCGGGCGAGTTCCCTGGCGTGGGCGACGCCGACTTCCGCTGCCAGCAGCTCGGGCGCTCCTACGCCGGCAGCTTGCGCACCCGCCCGACACCGAACCCGAACTTCCGCCGTGTCGACGCCACGGTCAGGGACGACAACGGTCGCACGCTCGTCACGTTGACGGCCATCCTGGGGCGGCCTTGAGGCGCGGCGCCGGGCCCGGGGTGGCGTGTGGGATGCGCTCGTTGCGCGCGGTGCGCGCCGGGCGCGCCGGGCGTGACGGGCGTCGCGTCGGCGCGCGCGGTTTCACGCTCGTGGAGGTCCTGGTGGCGCTGGCGGTGATGGCGCTGCTGGCGTCACTGGCATGGCAGGGGGTCGACGTGATGTCGCGCTCGCGTGCGGCGGGTGAGGAGGCCGTGCAGCGGGCGTTGCGCCTGTCCACCGCCGTGGCGCAGTGGGAGCAGGACCTGCAGGCCGTGCTGCCCACGGGGCGCGTGCCGGCGTTCGGCTTCGACGGCGCGACGCTGCGCCTGACGCGCGAGACCCCGCAGGGGGTGCAGGTCGTGGCCTGGAGCTGGCGCGGCGGCGCCTGGACGCGCTGGACCGCGCCCGCGGCCACGCGCGACGACGAACTGCGCGCGGCCTGGCGGCTCAGCCAGGAGCTGATCGGCGGCGAGCCGGGCACGGTGCGCCTGCTCGACGGCGTGGGCGGCGTGCGTCTGGCCTGTCATCGCGGCGGCTGGAGCAATTGCCAGTCCTCGGGGGACCGCTCCGGCATCTCTGCGTCCGATGCGCAGGACGAGAAGCTGCCGCGCGCGGTGCGGATGGCGATGGAACTGCGGCAGGGCGAGCTCGTGCGCGTCGCCTGGCTGCCGCCCCAGCCATGAGAGCGCCCGGCCGGCCGCCAAGGCAGACCCGTGCGCGGGCGCGGCGCCACCGCGGTGCGGCCTTGCTGCTGGCGCTGCTGCTGGTCGCGCTCGTGGCCACCCTGGCGTCGGGCATGGTCTGGCAGCAGTGGCGCGCGGTGCAGGTGGAGGCGGCCGAGCGCGCGCGGGCCCAGGCGGCCTGGATCCTGGACGGCGCGGCCGAGTGGGCGCGCCTGATCATGCGCGAGGACGGGCGCACGAGCACCATCGACCACGGCGCCGAGCCCTGGGCGACCCCGCTGGCCGAGGCCCGGCTGTCGACCTTCCTCGCTGCGGAGCGCGACAGCGGCGCCGACAGCGATTTCGACGCCTTCCTGTCCGGCACCATCCGGGACGCGCAGGCGCGCTACAACCTGCGCAACCTCGTGGACCCGACCGCGGGCCGGGTGAAGGCGGACGAGCTGCGTGCGCTCGAGCGGCTGTGCGCCGCCCTCGGCGTGGGTGCCGATGTGCCGGCCCGCGTGGCAGCGGCGCTGGCGCAGGCCTGGGGCCCTGCAGCCCAGGGTGCGCCCGACCGTCCGCTGCCCGTGACCCGCTTCGAGCATCTGGCGTGGCTGGGGTTGGAGCCCGCCGTCGTCGAGGCGCTGCGGCCGCATGTCGACGTGCTGCCGCGGCCGGCGCCGCTGAATCTGAACACCGCCAGCCGTGAGGCGATCGCGGCGGTGCTCGACATCGACGCCGGCACGGCGGAACGTCTGGTGCAGCGGCGCCAGCGCCGTGCCTTCGAATCCCCGGCCCAGGTGCGCGAGGAACTGCCCGACGGCTTCGAACTGCCCGAGGCGCGCGTGGCGCTGGCCAGCAGCCATTTCGTCGTCGTCGGCCAGCTGCGCCTGGAAGAACGGGTGCTCGAGCATTCGGTCTGGCTGTACCGCAATGAAGGCCGCGTGGTGGTCGAAGGTCAACGGCGCCAGGCGGCCCTGGCCGCGCCGCCCTGAGCGCTGGCGCGTCCGCGCACTGAAAGCCTGGCGGCAGCGGCGCCGCCGCCGCAGAGCCTGAGGTCCGAGCCTGCGGGATGGGCCTGTGGTCCGAGCCTGCCGCCCCGACTGCCTTGCGCATTTCTTCCCGGCGGGCCGACGGCCCGAAGCGTCCAATTCGCAACGCGCGGACTTGCGCGGCCGTGGCCACTGGACGGTGATCCAGGGCTTACAGTGCGCGGGCGATGTCTGTCCTCGTTGTCCTGATTCCCGCCCCGCATTCCGTCGGCACGGGCCCGTCGCCTGCAGCCGAGCCGGGCATGCAGCCGTTTGCGGCTGCCGTCTCGACGGGCGAATGGGACTGGGTCTTGTCGGCTGACGGCGCGACGGTTTTGGCGCGGGGGCGGGGGCGCGCGGCGACGCTGCCGGCGGCCGATTCGCTGGTGCTGGTGGTCGACGCCGCCGCGCTGGCCTGGCACCGGGTCGACATGCCCCGGGTGGCCGCGCCGCGCCTGCGGGCGGCGCTGGACGGCATGCTCGAGGAGGCTTTGCTGGAGGAGCCAGTGCAGGTGCACCTGGCGGTCGAGCCCGGGGCGGCGCCGGGGCTGCCCGCCTGGGTGGCCGCGCTGCGACGCGACGGGCTCACGGCGGCGCTGGCCGCGTTGGAGGCGGCGGGCCGAGACCCCGACCGGGTGGTGCCCGCCTGGATGCCGGGGCCTATGCGCCAGGGCCACTTCAGCGCCCCGCAGCGGGCCGAGGACGCGGTCCGCCTGGCCTGGTCGGGGCCCGAAGGCGCGGTGGTGCTGCCATTGCGCGGCGCCGGCGCGCGCGCGCTCGTCGGTGGCGACCACGGCTTCGCGGCGGTGGCTGCGGCTGCATCACCGGCGGCATCGCCGGCTGCGGCGGGCGATGCGCCGCCGGTGCGCTGGAGCGCCACGCCGGCGGCCGCAGCCGCGGCCGAGCGCTGGCTCGGCGCGCCGGTGCCGCTGGTCGACGAGGCCGAATGCGCGTTGCGGGCGGCCGCCTCCGGTTGGGACCTGCGTCAGTTCGACCTGGCGCCACGGCGGCGCGGTTGGCGCCGAGCGGCAGCGTTGTGGCGCGCCTGGCGCGGGCCGGGATGGCGGCCGGTGCGTGTGGGGCTGGCCTGCCTGGTGGCGGTTCAGGTGCTCGGCGTGAACGCCTGGGCCTGGCAGCAGCAGCGCGCGATCGCCGAGCGCCTGCAGGCGCAGCAGGCCCTGTTGAAGAGCGCCCATCCGCAGGTGCGCGCGGTGCTCGACGCGCCCTTGCAGATGCAGCGCGAGACGGCGGCACTGCGCGCGCGCGCCGGGCAGGCCGGCGAAGCCGACCTGGAGGCGGCGCTCGCGGCGGCGGCGCAGGCCTGGCCGCAGGGCGTGGCGCCGGCGCAGTCGCTGCGCTTCGAGCCGGGGCGTCTGGTGCTCGCCGTGGGCGCGTGGACCGAGGCCCAGCAACGTGATTTCCGCGAGCGCCTGCGCCCCTCGGGGTGGGCCGTCGATGCGGCGGCCGGGCGTCTGACCTTGACACGCGCGCCGGCTTCGCGCGCGGGGAGCTGAGGCCATGCCGGACCTGTCCGCCGAACGGCCGACGCAGGACGCCTCCCCGCTGCGCGCGACCGGCCGCTTCGCGGCGTGGCGCGCGCAGGCCGCGCAGCGTTGGCAGGCCCTGGCCGCGCGCGAGCGCGCGGCCGTGCTGCTGGCCGCGGTCGTGCTCGGCGGTGGCGTGCTGTGGGGGGTGGCGCTGCAGCCCGCCGGGCGCGTCGCGCTCGAGGCGCCCGCGCGCATCGCCGCGCTGGACGCGCAGTTGCAGGCCATGCACGCCCTGGCGGCGGAGGTGCGGGCCTTGCGGGCGGTGGCCCCGCTGCCGCAGGCACAGGCGGCAGCCGCGCTGCAGGCCGCCACCGCGCGTCTGGGCCCGCGCGCGCGCCTCACCCTGCAGGGCGAGCGTGCCGTCCTCAACGTGGAGGGCGTGAGCCCGGGCGAGTTCCAGTCCTGGCTTGCCGAAACCCGCGCTGGCGCGCGCGCCCGGGCCGTCGAGGCCCAGCTCGGCCGCAGCGAGGCCGGCCTGAGCGGCACCGTCGTCGTGGCGTTCGGGGAGCCGTGAACATGCACCGGGCCGCGCCAGGGATGCTTGTGCCTTCGCAGGAGCGGCGGCCTTGATCGGCCGGCGGTCGCCTTGGCCGCGGCGCGGCGCCGCCGCCGTGCCGGCGGGGCGCGGCGTCGCCGCCGGGCGCGCCTGGCGCCTGGCGGTCTGGGGCGCGGCTGCGGGGAGCCTTGCGGCCCTCGTAGTGTTCGCCCCGGCGGCCTGGGTGGCTGCGGCGGTGAACCAGGCCACGGACGGCCACGTGCTGCTGACCGAGCCCACGGGCTCGGTCTGGCGCGGACAGGCGCGGCTGACGCTGTCCGGTGGCGCGGGCAGCCGCGACGCCCTGACCTTGCCCGGGCGCGTGGGCTGGCGGCTGGGCGTCGGCGCGGGGGGGGCCGAGCTCGCGCTCGACCAGGCCTGCTGCCTGGCGGCGCCCTTGCGCTTGCGTCTCGAGCCCGGCCTCGGCCGCTGGGCCCTGCAGCTGGAGCCGGCCGCCACGGGGCTCGGCCAATGGCCGGCGGCGTGGCTGGCGGCCTTGGGCACACCGTGGAACACGCTGCAGCTGACGGGCACGGTGCGGCTGTCGTCGGCGGGTCTGCGCCTGGAGTCGGCGCAGGGGCGATGGCGGCTCGAGGGTGAGTTGCAGGCCGACTTCGACCACATGGCCTCGCGCCTGTCGACGCTGCCGCGCCTGGGCAGCTACCGCCTGAGCGTGCGCGGCGGCGGGCCGGGCAGCGACGCGGCCACCGTCGGGCTCGCCACCACGGCCGGGCCCCTGCTGCTCAGTGGCGAGGGGCAGTGGACCGGCGCGCGGCTGCGCCTGCGCGGCGAGGCGCGGGCCGAGGACGGCAGCGAGGCGGCGCTGCAGAATCTGTTGAACCTGTTGGGCCGGCGCGAAGGCGCGCGCGCCGTTCTTGCGATCGGATGACCATGGAACGCCTGACTGCCCCTTGGTGGCTGCGCCCCCTGCTTGCGGGGTCGGCTTTGTGCGCGCTGGTGTCCACCGGCCTCGCGCCTGCCGCCGCACA
>JAIXWM010000090.1 GCA_027491255.1 Rubrivivax sp.
GTCTCATCGTTGATCGTACGCACGACGGACCGTTGCAGCGTCGTCGGATTCGGAGAGAAGCGCGAGTCGTTCGAGCCCACGCGCGAGCGTCTGCCATCCTGGCGGCGTTCGCGCGTGTTGTACGTGGCCACCCAGTCCGCCGATCGCGAACACGACCGCTCGGACCGTTGCGTGCTCGGGAATCGGACGCTTGCCCCACGCTCGCAAAGCGATGAGCTGCTGTTCGGTTACGACGTTGGTCGCGGGACCGTCAGGGTCTCGATCGAGCTCGCCGCGTAGCAATAGGAGCATCGCGGCGATTGGCGCAAACACGGTCGCGGCATTGCACAGAGCCTCGAAATCCATGAGCTGGCGCTCCTCCATCGCGCAGCCGGTTTTCAGCGCTTTGAAGAATACTTCGATCGTCCACCGCGCTCGATAGCGGTCGACAGCTCGCATTGCGTCGGCCGCGTTCGCGACGGGCTCACTCGTGTAGAGAATCCACTCGACGGGCGCCTCCCCGTCGGGTGGTTCGCGTTCCCACACACGAACGACGTTGAGTTCGAGCCCCTTCGGCAAGTCCCTTGGCTGGCACTCGGGACGCTTCAACGTAACCGTCGTCGCGGCAATCGAGAGGTGCGCGATGCGAGAGCCGCGAGAAGGATGTGCCTTCATCGCCTTGGGATTTCGCCCGTCGCTCGTGCGCTTCGACAGCTGCGCCGTGCGCTCGACATCGGCGTCGAGTCGAGCAAGCGCATCGCTCAAGCGCCCCGTAGACTTTGCGTCCTCTCCGAGCGTGAAACGATCCGATTTCGAGCGAACGACGAAGCGATGGCCGCCTTCTTTCAAGGCGAGGAGGAGCGCGAAGTCGTCAGCTTCCCGATCCATCACGTGAACGATAGATGCGGACTGCATGCGATTGGATACTTCGTTCACGAGCTCGTACCAGCGCCGACGCTCGGGAATCTCGGCGGGCTCGTCTCCCCGCGCCCAGTACTTTACGGCGCCAACGCCGAGTGGCCTCCGCGTTCCATCGTCCGCGAGCACGAGTGAGAAGTGACCGAAGAACGCTTGCCCGGCCGACATGACACGACCGAGTCCGCGCCTCGCGCCGTTCGCGCGGTAGACGAACTTCGTCGTATCGTGAACGACGAGGCATTCCCCTGCGTCACGCATTCGCTCCGCGACCGCCGCCCAATGTCCGCCTAGGATGCCGCTCGGCGTGACCTTCGCGTTGCCAAAGAAGCGATACGCGGCCTCGAGTTCCGCGGAGCCACTGAATACGTGAGGCAGGCTGCTTCCTGGACTCCGCGCGAGTTCCTCAGTGATAAGTCCGAGCCGCCGCGAAAGACGGCGATCCGCGAACGAAGCGTTCTCCATCTCGAGCGCGAGAGACATTGCGGTCTGCACCGTGGTCATGGGGCCAAGGTGCACGAACCCGTGCTTCGTTCGAGCCGATCCAACCTCGCTGCGACGCAGATTATTTCGACAGCGAAGTTCTACGCCGTCGCCGTGTCGAAAGATGAGACTCCAGGTACGGCGAGCATCCTGCGACCGACGACCCAGCGCGAGCGGCCGCCCGTAAGGGGTGGACGCGGGTCGACGAACGAAACGGAAAGGCGAAGGCGAGGGCGAGCGAACGCCAGGAAGCTAGGGAGCGGAGCGCAGCCGTACTCCAGGTACGGCGAGCATCCTGCGACCGACGATTCCTGGCGTGCAGCCGCCCGCAGCCTTCGCCTTCACAGCCCCATGAGCTTGGCGATGTAATAGCGCATGGTCTCTGTGGTTCCGCCGCCGATGCGGAAGAGGCGCTGGTCGCGCCAGGAGCGGGCGATGGGGTACTCTTCGATGTAGCCGGCGCCGCCGTGGAGCTGGAGCGCTTGGTCCATGACCTCGGTGGTCACGTCGCCGACGAAGACCTTGCACATCGAGATGAGCTTCACCGTATCCATCGAGAGCGGCTGCTTTTGCTCGTATTTCTCGTGCTGGTACTCGGCGGCGGCGCGGTAGCAGAGCGAGCGTGCGGCTTCGATCTTGGTCTGGAGGCCGGCGATGGTCTGCTGCCAGTAGTCGCGCTTGATGACCGGCTTGCCCATGACCTTGCGGTCGGTGGCGTACTTGATCGCTTCGTCGAGCATGATCTGGGCGCCGGAGAGCGCGCTCGTCGAGCCGATGAGGCGCTCGGTCTGGAAGTTCTGCATGAGGTACATGAACCCCATGTTCTCTTCGCCGAGGAGGTAGCGCTTTGGCACGCGCATTTCCTCGAAATGGAGCTCGGCCGTGTCGCTCGCGAGGTTGCCGACCTTGTTCAGCTTCTTCGAGACGCCGAAGCCCTTCGTGTTCGTGGGCACGAGGAAGAAGGAGCAGCCGTGCGCGCCCGCCTCGGGGTTCGTCTTCACGAGCAGCGTGATGAAGTCCGCGCGCGAGCCGTTCGTGATGTAGGTCTTGGCGCCGTTGACGATGTAGTCGTCGCCGTCTTTGCGGGCCCAGGTCTTGATGCCTGCCACGTCGGAGCCGGCGTCGGGCTCGCTCACGCCGAGGCACGCGATCTTTTCGCCACGCAGCGCCGGCGCGAGGAATTCCTCGTGTTGCTCCTTGGTGCCGAGGTCGCCGATGGCGGGGGTCGCCATGTCGGACTGCACGAGGAGGCCGAGCGCCGTGCCCGCCGAGTTGCAGCGCGGGAGCTCCTCGCTCTTCACGACGCTGAACCAGAAGTCGCCGCCGGCGCCGCCGCAGTGCTCCGGGTAGTGGGCGCCGAGGATGCCGAGCTCACCGGCGCGCTCGAAGACCGAGCGCGGGAAGACGCCCTCCTCCTCCCACTGATCGACGTAGGGCTTGAGGTCCTTCTCGGCGAAGGAACGGACGGTCTTGCGGAATTGGTCGTGCTCTTCGCGGAACGGGGTCAGCATGGTCCACCTCGATGATTCGTATGCGAAGCATTGGCCGAATCCCCAGTGAACGCAAGGAAATCTGCGCGCCGCTCTTCGCTTCTCAATCGGCGTCGAGGAGCGCGAGCGCGAGGCCCCAGCGGACGCCCGCCGAGCTCACGCAGACTTCTTCGGCGTCGAGGTGGTGGAGCAAGGCCTGGAGCACGATGGCGCCGTAGGGGGCGACGTCCGCGCGGGCGGCGAGCCACGGGTGCAGCGCCGCGCGCTCGTCCTCGTCGAGGGAGACGAGGAGCTCGACGACGTCGTCGACGGCTCGCGCGTGGACCCAGACGCCCTCGCGCCATGGTTCGCCGTTCGCTTGGAGGACGAGCGCGCCCACCGTCGCGGCGGTGCCCGCCACGGCGACGACCGAGGAGCCCGCGGCACGCAGCGACGAAAGCTCGTGAAAAGCCAGGGTTCGCGCGTCGCCATAGGCGTCGAGGTACGGCTCCTCGGAGTCCAGGTGTCGCCCGTGGAGACGCACGCTCCCAAGGCGCAGCGAGTGCGCCGCGTGCACCGTGAAGCCGTCACCCGCTTCGCGCGCCTCGCCGACGACGACCTCGGTGCTGCCCCCACCTACATCGATGCACACGAACGGACCCCGCACCCCGGTCGCGGCGAGGGCTCCGGCGGTGGCGAGCCGGGCCTCCTCTTCGCCGTCGATCGCCCGCGCATCGGGGACCACGCCGCGCAGCTCCGCGAGGAAGGCTCCGTCCCGGTCGCCCTCACGAAGTGCGGAAGTTCCCACGAGGGAAAGCGTATGTGCGCCGTATTCCGAGGCACGATCGGCGAGGCGGCGCACCGCGTCGAGGGTGCGCGTCCGGGCCTCCGGCGCGAGCGTGCCGTGCGCCTCGAGGCCCTCCCCGAGGCGTGGGTAGAGCTCTTCTTCGTGCACCGGCACGAGCTCACCCGCCGGGCCGCGCTCGGCGACGAGGAGCATGGCCGTGTTGGTCCCGAGGTCGATGGCCCCGACGCGCCGCGGGGGGCGGGCGCCCGCGCTCATGGGAGCGGGCCGAGGTCGAGGAGCTCGTCGGGGGCGGCGTCGAGGATGATCTCGACTCGCCTGTTTTTTTGCTGATCTTCGCGCGATTGGTCGACGATCGTTCCGGCGATGGGATCGGTGTCCGCGTAGCCGATGGCGGCCACCTGGTGCGGGTCGACGCCGCCGCCGAGCTCGGAGGGTTGCGGGCCCTCCTTCGGGCGCACGGCGGGGCCCGTGAGGAAGAGGAGCACCTGCCGCGCGCGGGCGAGGGAGAGGCCCCAGTTGTCGCGGAAGGGGAGCTCGACGGGGTAGGGCGAGTTGTCGGTGTGACCGGCGACGAGGAAGGTGCGGCCTGCGAAAACCTCCCCCTCGCGGATGCGCGCGCCGATGGCTCGGAGCGTTTCTTTCCCGCCTTTTTTCAGATCGACGGAGCCCGGGTCGAAGACGAGGTCCGCCGGGAGCTGGAGCACGAGGCGCCCGCGACGGAAGCCAACCTGCACCCCCTGGGCGGCGGTCAGACCGGCGAAGCGATCGCGAAAACCGACGAGGCGCTGGCGGACGGCGGCGACGTGCGCGTGGTGGGCCGAGACCTCCGAGGCGTGGGCGTCGCAGGCTGGCTTGCCTGCGCGGAGGGTCGCGCACTCGCCCTCGACGGCGACGCGGATCGTCTCGAGCTCGCGCGCGGCGGCCAGGTGCTTCTCGCTCTCGTTGCGCTGCGCATCCTCGGCTTTTTTCAGGGAAACGCGCAGCTCGTCGATGGTGCGATCACGGAGCGCGAGGTCCTCGCGGGTGACGCCGCACGCGGCGAGCAGGAGGCACGCGAGGGCGAGAAGAAGGCGACGCGAGGGTGCGGCGAGGGAGTCGGAAGAGAGGCGCATGGGATCACCGAAGGGGGCGATGGAGGAATCGACACGCGCAACGTAGTTCGGTGCTTGCAAAGAGATCCATTTCGCGGCGACCATGAAGAGCTCGACCCGCTCCGTGGTTGCTCGACGGTCCGAAAAAAAAAGCATCGACCGTCAAGAAAAAGATTGCACCGGGGTGCGTTTTAGTTTGAGCTATGCGTTACATGACCATATACGTCATGTAACCCACGTGTCTCGGAGGGCATTGAACATGGCCGCGACGAAGAAAGCTGCGAAGAAGGCGGCGCCTGCTAAGAAGGCGCCCGCGAAGAAGGCAACCAAGGCTGCTGCGAAGCCGGCGAAGAAGGCCGCTGCGAAGCCGGCGAAGAAGGCTGCTGCGAAGCCTGCCAAGAAGGCCGCTGCGAAGCCTGCGAAGAAGGCTGCTGCGAAGCCGGCGAAGAAGGCCGCTGCGAAGCCTGCCAAGAAGGCCGCTGCGAAGAA
>JAIXWM010000087.1 GCA_027491255.1 Rubrivivax sp.
CGGTGCGTGTCAAGGTAGTTGTCGCACGATTCATGCCGCGAGTGCGCCTTTCACCGCCGCCGCCGCTTGCTCCGCGGCCACGTCCTTGCGCTCAGGGTTCAGTGTCACGATCTTCTCGGGTGTCCAGTTCCTGGTTGCGCCCGACCAGCGCTGCGGGTTGCGCTCACGCGCTCGCTGGTACACCTCGTGCCGCGCAGCCAGGATGTCGCCGTCCAACCCGGCGTGGCGCTGTGCCGGGCTGACGTAGCGGATACCGCTGTGTTTGTGATCATGGTTGTACCAGTGCACGAACCGCGAAGCCCAGTCCCGCGCGGCATTGAGGTTCGCGAACCCGCGCTCGGGGAACTCCGGCCGGTACTTGGCGGTGCGGAACAGGCTCTCGACGAAGGCGTTGTCGTCGCTGACGCGAGGGCGCGAGTAAGAGGGCTTGACCTTCAACCAGTGCAGCATCGCCAGCACCGTGGTGGCCTTCAGCGTCGCGCCGTTGTCGCCGTGCAGCACGGGCTTGGCCTTCATCGCGTGGATGCCCTCGGCCAGCGAGGTGCGCCTGAGCAGATCCACCGCGTGATCGGCGCTGTCGGCGTCGTGCACCTCGAAGCCGACGATCTTGCGGCTGAAGATGTCAAGGATCAGGTACAGGTAGTACCAGCGCCCGGCCACCTCCGCGGGCAGGTAGGTCATGTCCCACGACCACACCTGCCGCGGTGCCGTGGCCACGTGCGTTGTCGGTGGCCTGGTCTTGCGCGGCGGCCGGGCGCGGCCTCTGTGGCCGGCCTGGCCATGAGCACGCAGCACCCGCTGAAGGGAGGATTCGCTGGCGAGGTACACCCCCTCGTCGGCCAGCGCCGGCACGATGCGCGCAGGTGGCATGTCGGCGAAGCGCGGCTCGTTGGCCACCTCCAGCAGGCGCTGACGCTCCTGGGGCGTCAGCGCGTGCGCCGGGGTGGGGCGTACTGCTGCGGGCCGGCCGTCGCCCGCCTGCAGGCCATCCCCAGCCTTCCAGCGCTGCAGCGTGCGCACGTCGATACCTGCCACCTCGCAGGCCATGTGCAGACGCGCGCCGCTGCGGTGCGCCACCTCGATGCTCTGGGCTATGTGGCGGCGATCTTCGAGTCCGATCATTCGTCCTCGCCCTTGCTGAAGATCGCCCCGACTTTTTTTGAGAGCACCAGCAAGGCGGCGGTCTCGGCCAGGGCCTTGTCCTTGCGTCGCAGCTCGCGCTCGAGCTCCCGGATACGACGATGGTCCTGCTTGGTCTGCTGCGGGCTGGCGCGCGCCTCCTCGGGCTGGGCAAGCGCCTGTGTAGCGCTGTGGCGCCACTGCTGCAGTTGCTGTGGGAACACGCCGTGCTCGCGGCACCAGGCACCGCGGGCCGTCTCGTCCAGCGCCGCAGTGCTGATCACCGCTTCAAGCCGAGCGGTAGCCGTCCACGCGCGCTCCGTCATGGGCCTGGCCAGTGCCTCGGCGCGCCAGCGCTCGAGCGTATCCGTCGAGATGCCCACATCGTGCGCCACCGCGTCCAGCGGGGCGCTCTCTGGCGGCAGCAGCCTGGCCACCGCGCGGTCCTTGAATGCTTGTCCGTATCGAGCCAATTCGTCCTCTGTCATCGCCCCCGGGTCCACGAAGTGCGGTAGCGTGCCAGGCTGTGGATTTGTGGACGATGCGCTTCGCGCACCGGTCAGCTTGCCGTGGACAACGCTGCCGCGTTGCCCACCGCGCCGACCTTCGCCCACAAGCTCCACAGCCTCCCACCACCATTTGGATGAACTTGGAAGTCAAAGACCAAGTTCTATCGGGGCGACAACTATTCTGACGCGGGGGGCCTGCATTGGTATGCGTGAGGATGAGAATAGGCCGCACACCTTCGTGCAGGCTGAGCGTGTCCGCGATGAGCTGGGTCTTACCGCAACCGGCTGGAGCGGTTACAGAGCCCCTTTCTGCGGCGAACAAGTCGAGCTCAGGCGGCATGGGTCCAAGCGCGAAGCTGTTCGACGATAGCCCCGAATCCAGCCTCCGCCGTCGCCAAATTCGGCCCGACGATATTCAGCGCGATGTCTTCGTAAGTCGAGAGAGATTTGAACCACCCGGCTCCTCTGATACGAGAAGCCGTGCCGAGTAGTTCCTTCGTAGCATTGCTGTAGCCGTCGAGTAACCGGTCTAGCTCGACCGCGTCAAGAGTCCGCTGCCCGTTGGACTTGGACACGATGTGTGCCTCTACAAGGTCTCGCCCGACTACTTCGATGGCTTTCCCGAGAAGGGCGTCGATAGCGTCATCTCCGAGACTGCGGAACAGCTCATCCTCGAGCGCGCGCCCGGGTCGCCAAGTAAGTATCTGGCCGCCGAGCGATTGATAGGCTGCAACGACATCGGGAGTCGGGGCCTTATCGGCATCTACGAAGACGAGCACGCGGTAGCCGAGCCGCAGGAGTGCCGTGCCGCGGGTGAAGCACCTATCCGGGTTGCCCCCGCCGACGTCGACGTAGGCGCCGCCCAAAGCGGGAAAGGATGGCCTACCTTGGCCGACCCAAAACTGGTCTAAACCACGCGCCAGGCCGACCTCACTGGCACCCTCGCAGACGAGGACCGACCTGGCTAGGAACGCTTCCGGGTCTGCGCGAAGAGTGCTTTGGACGTCATCAGCGACACCCAACTTTAGAACGTAGTGCTGTCCCGTATGAGAACGGACGATGCAGACCTGGTTACCCGAAAGTTCGCGGACGGCAACTGGTGAGTGGCTTGTCATAAAGACCTGGAGCGGACTTACCGGGTCTTTGGCGCCCAGCGAGTCCAGGAGGCGGATCAAGCGGTGAGGCTCAAGGCCGTACTCGACTTCGTCGACCAAGGCGATCGTCGCTGTGCCAGCGGTCATGCGCTGGAGACCGGCGATGAGCAGACGTGATGAACCGGTTCCAAGCGACCGCAGAGGAACACCTGCTGCGTTGTGTAGCGCAATAGCGCCGTCTCCGATGGAGACCGAATGGGCGTCCAACAAGGCTTGGGCAGAAGTGCCGACGGGAACCCCAAGGAAGTTCGCAGTCTCGGTGACTCGCTGAAGGGTGGCAGCGAGTTGCGCGCCTGCCTGGGTTCCGAAGTTCGCTCGCGCTTCACGCGCCGCCCGTGCAAGCTCCGCCCCGAGGTTGGGCTGCTCGTCGGTCAGGCGATTAAGGACCGAGCCCCGGGTCCAGGACAGGTTTGTGTTTGCGTAGCTCCCGATGCGCGCAGGCGCGAGCTCGGTTCGGTGCTTCCAGGCGAGAGTTCGCTCCAGGCCCTGTTGCTCAGCGCGGTCGGAGAACAGCGTCCATGAGGGCTCGAGGTCGCTCGTGACCTTTAGGCGTAGGGTCAAGACGGTTTCGAACTGCGCATGGGGCTCATCTTCCACCCGGACGGTTACAGGGTCGTAGCCGCGCAAGAATTCGGCGTGGCTCTCCAGGTTTTTAAGCTCGTCAGGGAGGTCACCAAGCGTCACTGAGATGACGATGGGCTGGGTAACGTCCAGCTGAAAGAAATCCGTATCTCCAAACGGCGCGCTACGGCGAGCGCCCAGGCAGAGGTCGATGGCGTCGAGGATGGTTGACTTGCCACCGTCACCCGGGCCGACTAAACAGTTGATTCCAGCCGAGGGATGCCAATCGAGAAGTTGGATTGAACGGAAGTTGCGGATTTCCAATCGGCGAATTCGCGCCATAGCTCCCCCAAGTGAAATTCAGGTCATCTCTTCGAATCTGTGGAGCTTCTCAAGCAGCACGCTGTTCTCCTTGGGTAACCCATTCGCGCGTACTGACGAGCTGACGCCACGCGCTCTTGGACCTTTCGAGTGATCGAGAAATGCCCATGATTGATTGTCACCACGGACTGCAGCCCCAGGGTCCGCTTGCAGGCAATTAGCTGATTTAGCCTCCCCGAGTGTGGATGACCGAGATCAGTCTTGAGCGGACATTCGATCCTCATCCCAGCGCACCGTCCCGATTCAGGCCGGCATCGAGCGCCTCGGCCTGGGCTTGGAAATCCGCAGGTCGTCGCTTTCGGAAAGTCTCCAGGTTGGCGAGCTTCCAGCGCAGGGCCGGCAGTTCCGCCGCGTGGGGGTACTGCATCAACGACCAGTCCGGCTCGGCGCGCGCCAGTCCGCTCAGGAACTGCCGGTGCATGCCAGTCAGGCGGCGTGGCAGCTCATGCCGCAGTCGGGCGCGAGCGTCGAGCAGGGTGTCGAGCGAGCACGGCACTTCCGTCATGCCTACGAAAGCGCGTTCGTACTCGGCAGCGATGTCCTTGTTATTGCCGAACAGGACTTCATGCAGCGGCCGGTTGTGGCCCGCGAGGTAGACCACGAAGCACTCGACCATGGCGTCAGTCAGGCCGCCGGATTCGTAGAGCTGCCACACGTCGAAGAGGTCTCGCGGGTGCTGCCGGTCGAGTGCTGCCACCAGCTTGCCGGCATAGAGCTCATCGCGGGCCAGGATCGGGGCATCGAACTCGACGCCGAACAGATCGCCAGTCCTCGCGTTCAAGGGCCTTCGTTCAATGGGGAGCACCGTCCCTCGGAAAACGGTGTTGACCTCGACCTTGACCTGACTGGTGTCGTTCTCGACGATCAGCTTGGTGTCGGCGACGTCCGCGCCGCGCAGGCGCCGAGTCCGCAGACCCAAAGACGCGACACGTCGCGCGATGGCGGCAAGCTCAGCGTCGATTGCGGCCACGGCTTCGTCCCGCGGCATCTGCCGCGGCTGGAACACGACGTCGATGTCTACCGACAGGCGAGGCATGTCCTGCACGAACAGGTTGATCGCCGTGCCGCCCTTCATCGCGAAGATGTCGTTGGCGAAGACCTCGGGCGCGACGGTCAGCAAGAGGCGGACGGTGTCCGCGTAACCCTTATCCATGGGGCTTGAGCGTCAACAAGGTGCCGTCGGGCATCCGGCTCATCCAGCGCTTGTCGCTGCCTGTGCGCAGCGGGTAGCGAGCCCGCAGATCGTCCACGTCCAGCAGGCCGCTCTCGCGGGCCCACGTCAGGAAGAGCCGCACGGTCTTCACACTGGTGCAACTGGCCAGCAACTGGCCCATCAGTTCCTTGCGAGGCGAACGCACCCCGTCGAACAGGTTGCGAGCCTCATCCAGGCTCTGGCGGGTGCCGACGTCGTACAGCAGCTCCAGTACTGCGCGCTCCGATGCCGACACGCGTAGTCCGTCGGGCAGCCCGGCGGGCGTCACGATGGTCCTGGCTGGCAACATCTCATCCGGCCAGTCGAACAACCGGGCGTGCACGTAGCGTGCGGGAAACCGCGAGGTGAACCAGTCGGGGAGCGCGAAGCGCACATCGCCCCAGAGCACCAGGGGCTCACGGCCGACCAGGTTGTGTCGTACGCCCTGCAGCGCCAGCGCACTCTTGGCGCCGATATGCAGACCGGGCACGCGCTGTTGCAGGAACATCAGTGCGCCGTACACCCCGAAATCGTCCTTCGGGAAGGCGTACACGCCCTGCGCCAGGCGCACGAGCCAGCCGCTTTCCGCGTAGCGCGCAGCCAGCGCCGGTGAGACTCCGACCCGTGCCAGGGTGGTCAGGTCGAACGGCGCACCACGGGCAAGACCTGTCTGCAGCCGCTTGAGAATTTGGTGACGGGAATTTGAATCCATGGGTTAAAAATACCACAAGATCCAATCATATGCGGATCGGTCGTTTAGGCGGTGCGCTTGAACTTACCTCATGAGTTAATTGGAGCGCACAATCTAATCAGAAGAGCGCAACCGACCGACCCGAATCGGGACGAACGCCGCTGCTTGGGCGTCCGGAGTTGTAGGCCACGATCCGCCTGCCTCGAATCGGGTCTGTCCGTGGGCACTGATTGACGCTGACGACCTCAGCCAGCCCTCGAATACTGCCGCGATGGCCGCCATCGAGACCGTGCGCAGTCGCCCGCCGGATGCGCCGCAGGCGCCGGGCCGGCCCGTCACGGCCGATCCCGTTGCGCTGCTGCGGGTGCGTCTCGCGTTCCCCCGCGAGGTCTTCGACGTCTTGGTCGAGCCGCTGATCCGTGGGCTTGCCGGGTGTGTGCCGTCCGCCCGCTATGGTGATGCTGCGGCGGATACCCAGCCGCTCGGGCGGTCGGTGCGGCTTGCGCTCCGCGCCCTCGCCATTCGCCGGGACCGCATCCTCCCCCCGAACGCGCCGCCCGAGCGGGTAGGCGAACTGGCTCATCGCTGGACCTACGCCGTGCTGTTGGCAGCCATGATGCGGGAGCCGGCGGCTCCTGGCTCTGGACCTCCCGATAGCCGGTACGAGTGCATCGTGCCGGAGCTTGGCCGGGTCTGGATCGGCCAGGACCGTGAGGCGAGCGCTGCGCTGGCTGATGTGCTCTCGGATCGATGCGGTCAGGACAATCCCATCTTGGCGATCCTGAAGGAAGCGCTTTCCAGTCGCTCTGACGCGGCGGCTCCTGTCGACAGAGCACAAGGGCATCAGCACCCGTCGGACATCGATCCGAAGGCCGTCGCAGGCATGGAGCCAGAGCCGACGCTATCTGCGTCTGAAGCACTTGCGACCCACGCCTCGCGGGCTGCTTTGTGGGCCCCGCCACCTCCTGAGTTGTTCGGCTGGCTCCGCGATGGGCTGGCCGGGGGTTCGATCGAGATCAACACCCGCACGGCCTTGGTCCATCGCGTGCCCGAAGGCCTGTTGCTCGTGTCCCCGAGCATCTTCCGCTCCTTCCTCGCATGGCAGGGTGCCGATGCGAACTCCCAGGAGGCCCTGAAGCGTCTGCAGCGTTCCGTCCTCAAAGCCGAGTGGCACCTTGTCGGGGCCGACGGGGCGAGCGTGCTCGGCTACGCATGGATCAAGAACGGCAAGACAACCGCCAGGGTGCATGGGATCGTCATCGAGCAGCCTCAGCGCCTGCTCGACCCGCTGCCACCAATCAACCCGCGACTCGCGCGGATCGCGGTCGCTGGCGGCTCTGACCCGTGACCGCGCCCCTGGAAGGTCGGCTTCGCGGCGCGCACGAACTCGTCGCGGCCGTAGTGTCGTTGGCGGCGGCCGGCGCTGTGCTGATCGCGCCCGGGTGGCTGTTGCTGAGCCCGCCCTGGCAGGTCGGACTCGCTGCGGCGCTGTTCGGCCATGCCGCGTGGCGGGGCGGGCAGGGGGCTCGAACCCTCGCCTACCGGCGCAACCTCCGGCGGCTGCGCGGCTTCAAGATGGACTCGACTGCGATCCCCTGGTCGGCGCATCGGCTGTACCTCGGGCGGGGGTTCCGATGGGATCAGCGTCATACCCAGCGGCTCTTCGAGGCTCGGCAGCCTTCGAACCAGCGGCTGTTGGAGCCGTCCCGGTGGACACGATTGCTGCCGGGGGCCGCGTCCTCTGCCGACGTTCCCGCCGGTCTCGGCGGCGACCCTGCGCTCCACGGCGTAGAGCCCGATGAGTCCGACATCTGGATGGACCTCTCCGAGCGGGTCGGCCACACCCTCGTGCTGGGCACCACGCGGGTGGGAAAGACTCGCCTGGCTGAACTCCTGATCGCCCAGGACATCCGCCGGGGTGAGGTGGTGATCGTCTTCGATCCGAAGGGCGACGTGGACCTGCTGCGGCGCGTCTACGCCGAGGCCGTGCGCTCCGGGCGGACCGACGCCTTCTTCATGTTCCACCTCGGCCACCCAGAGATCTCCGCGCGCTACAACCCGGTGGGCAGCTTCTCGCGCATCACCGAGGTGGCCACGCGCATCGCAGGGCAGTTGCCATCGGAGGGGCAGTCGGCCGCCTTCAAGGAGTTCGTCTGGCGCTTCGTCAACGTGATGGCACGGGCGCTGGTGGCGCTGGGCCGCACACCCGACTACGAGGCGATCAACCGCCACGCCTCGGACATCGAGCCGCTGCTGGTGGACTACTTTGAGCAGTGGCTGGACCGGGAGCCGACGGCGGCCGGGTGGCGCGACGAGCTCGAGCGCCAGCCGATCGACAAGAAGAGCCTGGACAAGGGGCTGCAGTCCCGCGGGCTGCGGGCGGTGAGCCTGGTCGAGTTCGCCCGGCGGCGGCGCCTGTACGACCCCATCGCCCATGCGCTGGCCTCCACACTCGCTTACGAGAAGAGCTGTTGGCGCCGACCGAAAACTGAGCCACTTTTGAGGGTTGTGCCGACCGAAAACTGAGCCAGGTGAACCACCTACCCTGCTGCTTTTTGCGGCAGCGGGGAAGCGGAGTGATCACCA
>JAIXWM010000151.1 GCA_027491255.1 Rubrivivax sp.
ATCGCCGCGCTGTCGGCCCAGCCCGGCATGGGCTACCTCGGCGACCTGGCCGCGCGCAGCGACGTCAACTGGCAACAGGTCAAGCTCGCGCACGAGTCCTGGGACCACACGCGCGAGGGTCTGACGCCCGCGGGCGCGGCGCTGTTGTCGGCGGCCGTGGCATGGGCCACGGGGCCCATGGGTGCCAACCTGATCGGCGCCACCGCCGGCACCACCACCGGCGCGATGGCCAACGCCGCCTTCTCCAGCCTGGCCAGCCAGGCCGCCATCACGCTCATCAACAACAAGGGCGACATTGGCAAGACGCTGCGCGACCTGGGCCGCAGCAGCACCGCGAAGGCGGCCCTGGCCGCCGCCTTGTCGGCGGGTTTTGTGCAGCAGGTGGGGCAGAGCGCGGGGCTGAAGGAGCTCGCAGGCGACCTGGGCAAGGCCGGCGTGCCCGAGAAGCTCACCTACAACCTCATCAACGCCACCGGCCGCGCGCTGACGAACACGGCGATCAACGGCGGCAGCCTGGAAGACGCGCTGAAGAGTTCGCTGGTGGGGGCGCTGGTGGACACGGCGCACGGGCAGGCGGCCAGCGCCATCAAGTCGCTGGAGGGCGAGTACCTGGCGCACAAGCTGGCGCACGCGCTGGCGGGCTGCGTGGCG
Source organism: Rubrivivax sp. (assembly GCA_027491255.1). GTDB lineage: Bacteria > Pseudomonadota > Gammaproteobacteria > Burkholderiales > Burkholderiaceae_C > Rubrivivax. The sequence continues at coordinate 652 of JAIXWM010000151.1, forward strand.
GGTGCGGCGGCGGGCGGGGCGTGCAAGGACGGGGCGATTGGGGCGGCGGTGGGGGAGATGGTTGCCGGGCTGATGCCGCCAAAGAATGGCATCGCCTACAGCGACACCGAGAAAGCCAACGTGCTGGCCTTGAGCAAGCTGGTGGCGGGAGCCACCAGCGCCTACGCCGGCGGCAACGCGCAGACGGCGATCACCACGGCCGAGACGGCGGTGCAGAACAACGCGCTCGTGCCAGTGATCGTGGGCTTGGCGTGGCTGGCCGACAAGGCCTGGACGGCCTATGAGGTCAGCCAGGACATCGCGGCCATCCGTGATGGGACGAAGACCGTGCAGCAAGTCGCGCAGGAGAAGGGCGAGGAATATGTTGCCGGTATCATTCTGGGTAACGTTGCGCGTTTTGGGGTAAAGGCTGTCAAGGCTGGGGGAATTTGGGTACAGACTCGAGATCAGTTCTCCAATATGATCGAGAGTCGGAGCAGATGGATATCAGGCTCTGCAACGGGGGGCGCGCCGTTCAGCAATCTGGTGCCGGGGGGCGGATTAGCTGCCCACGAGGCAGTTGGGGGTCATTTGCTCGCTCGGCATGTCGGGCAATCTGAAGCGGCCCTAGCAGCTAGACTTGCTGGTGAACCGAATTTGGGGGTGGTATCGACTTTCGTCAACCGAACAGAGGCAGAAGCGGCCATTTCTGGAGTACTAAGCGCCAGGGCTGCTGACGTGAATGCGTGGGTTGCAGCAGGTGCGCGTGGGCGTTTAGTGATCGATGGGGCCTTCAGCGGTGGGGCTGTACTTCAACGGGGCGCTGCAGTAGCTTTACCTGGTACTGGTGTAAAAGCCATACTGGAGGGTACTGGTGGCGGTGGCTGGCGAATCATTACGGGATATCCCACACGATGAAATCAACTGACATCTCTGAACTTAGGTCTTTTTTGAGTGGCTACTTCCACCAAGACTGGCAGTTAGATGCGTCTGATTCAGACGAGGTTATTTCGCAGTTCTTGAGAAGTAGACCGACCTCAAACGAGATCAACCGGATCGTTGCTCAAATTGATGGCTACTTGGCTGCCGGAAAAGACGATGCGGCTTTGGCGCGCGGACTACTGGAAGATTTGGGCTGCTGCTACTTGCCTAGTGCGGATGGTATGAGTGTTCGTGAATGGCTAAGGCACATAACCACCACTCTCCTCAGCAAGAAGTGATTGCGCTGTGACACATCAGATATTCGCGCGCACTAAGTCGGAGTGGCCTCATGTCTGAAAAGCGACATCCCGCTTCGGGTAACCTGGTTAGGTGTGTCAGATCCCGGATGATTGGTCTTCTCCAGCGACGTCACGCTCGACTTCCATCAACGCACCCTCGAATCGAACCATTTGCTCTGGTAGCAGCAACTCAAGCAAGGCAGCGACGCCTATACGCTTACGCTGCCCAGCTTTACGGGACGTGACAAGACGCCGCTCAATGCCCCCGGGCGGCATCGGAATGAAGATAATCGAAGGGGATTTCAACAGCCACTGCAACGCGCTGACTGCGCGCACCGCGCGAACTGGCAACCGGTGAAGCAGGCCTTCGGTCAATGGAGCCTCGAGCCGGGCGACTGACTTCGGCAGGGGCGGCGCTGCAGCCGGAGGTGCGCAAACCGGCAGCCAACTGGAAGCCACCGGCCACGTAAGCCTGCTGGCGGACGGCAACAGCCGTGCGGCGAACACGCAGGTCGTGACGGGTGGGGACATCCAATGGCGGGGGGGCGCCAGCATGCTGGCGCTGGCCGGCGCGCGCAGTGCTGCCGATCTGCAGAGCAGCACGCTGGCGGAGTCCAACGCACCCGCATCGACGCTCGTGCGGCTCTCCACGCAAGGCAACATCGCACTGAAG
>JAIXWM010000008.1 GCA_027491255.1 Rubrivivax sp.
CCGCCCAGGGCGACGTCTCCACCGCGCCGCTGCCGTCCTCGCGCCGCACCAGGCTGCGCACGTACTGCTGCCCGCCTTCGCTCTTGAGCTCGAGGGCGGTGCCGTCGTCGAAGGTTTGCATGGCAACCTCGTGCAACAGCCGGCCTTCGCCGTCGTAGAACTTGGTCAGCCACGTGCCGTCGGCCTGCAAGGCGCCGCTGCTCGAGCCGGTCGGTTGGCCTTGCTCGTCGAAGTCCCAGCCCACACTCTGCGTCATCCGGCCGGTGGCGTCTTCGGTCCACCTGCGCTCGTAGTTCGTCCCGACCATCTCGAAGCGCCAGCGGCCTTCGGTGTCGTCCTGCACCCGCACGACGCGCTCCAGCGTGCCCCCCTTGGCGTAGTGCCTCTGCTCCAGGACGCCGTCTCTGGACGCGGTGCTCACTCCGGACCCGTCAGGCAGGAGGATGAGCGTGTCGCCGCTGCTGCTGCGTGCGTACAGGGTCCGGTCGCTTTCCTGGATGGTGACCTCCCTCCCGCCCTGATCCCGAAGGAACTCGTCCACGATGGCATGCACATCGTTGGCAGAAACCGTGTCCTTGGTGTTGGCAGCCTGCACCAGAGCCCACTTGTCGGCGATCACCGAGGCCAGGTGCGAAGGCGAGCTCTCCGGGTTGTGCAGGTCCACCCACAGCCTGATCCAGGGCGCAACTTGGCGGGCGGTTTCGAGGGCGATGATGGTGTCGATCTTGTGTATCGCACCCACCTGCAGCGCCAGGCTGGACGCTGCGCTCGAGGGTGAACGCATGAGCAGCACACCCTGGAGGAACATCGGGAAGAGCGATCGGTCGACCTCCACGCCCTCCACATGTGCGTTCATACCGCCCACAGCCACGGTGTACTGGCGGGCCGTGAAGGCGCGCATCGGCCCGTCCAGCTCCGCGTCCAGCTCTTGCGCACGAACCCAGGCGATCGCATCGCGATAGCCTGGGCTGCCGACCATACGTGCAGCCCCCGGGCCGTCAAAACTGCTGCCCGTCAGGCCGAACAGCTTGGCTATCACCTCCCCCTCGAAGGCACCCTGGCTGTGGCCGGTGACGGAGAAGAGTTTGGCCGCATCTTTGAACCGGATACCCTTTTCCAACGCGACCTGCTTTATCGCCGCGAAGGTGAACTCAACCGCCTGCTGCATCTCTGGGGTCCACTTGCCGGCCAAGATGGCGTCGAGGTTCTGAACGGAATCGCCCTGTCCGAACGGATTATTCGTGCCACGGTAGGCGATCGTGTAGGTGCCGTCCGGTCGGGCGTACGCCTGTGCGGCAAAGTTGGAGCCTGATTGGATGGTGGTGGGCGCCTCGTATTTCTGCACCTTGATCCGCGTCAGCCCCGCAACAGATCCCCCTGCCGTGTTGTTGACGCCATAAACGTCGCGAGCGAGCTTGGCCTCGAGAACCAGATCACGTGACATATTCATCTCCTGAATTCGATCGACAATGAACTTGCCGCAAGGGAATGAGAATCACCGCGGCCTGAATACATCGATGAAGTTCAGGAAGTTGCTGGCTCCAGACTTCATGGCCATGTCCCTCATCTGCATAGCGAACTGATGCGGCAGATAGATGACATGCTCAAAGTCATCTGGAATGACCTTTCCCTTCTTGTTGATCGTCACCAAGTCACGCTTGTCCATCGCAATCACATACCGCCCACCCGGATCCCCCGGCTCGATCTTGTGGGCTTGATAGTGCTTCATCTCGAAGCCGAAACTTATCCCAAGCGTATCGTCGAGTATCAACATATCCATGCCCTCAAGGACCGAATCCCTGAAGCCGACCTCCCACAACGAGCTCACAGGCCAGGGCAACACGCCCTTGGGGGCGTGCCAGAGACCAAACCAATAGCCTCCATCTGGATGAGCAAAAGAATTCCCATATCGAGGGATCGCTCCCAGCGGAGGAGAATACTCTCCTCTCTTGTAGCGCTGTGATCTCGAAATCCTATCTCGATTTCCTCCAAACAACCAGTCGCTCGTATCGCGTCGATTCTCGTAAAACCGAACATCGGGGTTCGCAGCGGGCAACTTGAGATTCTGAGATAAATAGATCTCAAACCGGGCCATGCTCTGCCGCGTGCATTGATGCCGCCCCTGATCGTCCACCCTACAGCGGTCCATGTCGGCGCCGTCGACCATGCGGAACGCGATGGCCTCGGCGCCCTTGAGGTCCGGGCTCACCATGGTCTCGGGCATGCAGTAGCGCCGGGCGAACTCGGGCGTGACGACCCACAGGTAGTTGTCGATGTCGTAGGTGCGCCGCCCCTCCCGTGGGCCGGCGTAGTGCGCGAGTTCGCAGCTCTGCCATTCCTTCTCGCGCGCGGCCAGGCTCTTGGGCGTCTGCGCGAGCGCCTCACCGGCCCCGAAAACCCAGAACGCCATCACCGCGAGTTGCATGGTCATCAGCATTCGCGCCATCAGAGCCTTCGTCGATGAATTGCTTGGGATCATGGAGATGTGTCTTTCGCGTGTTCGGACCTGTCGGATTTCGAAGCTTCTGATCAATGCTTGAGGGCTATTGGGGTTGAAGGGACATTCGGACATCTTCGAAGAAATCCGCACCCTGCTTCCAGTCATACTGAAAAAAAATATCCTCGCAACACGTTTCGGAAACTCGATCACATGGGTTTATCCACCGGGATAGCTGATGTTTCTCTCATCTCGGTTACTCCTCTGGAAGTCCTCCCCGCGAATGATCCCCATGGCCCAGTGCCGGATGGGATTGCTCACATCGTGTTGTTCGTCGGCATATCCTCGTCTACCCCTGCGCTCGGACTGGAACTGCTCGTCTGGATTTAGCTGAGTCTGAAATCCCATGCTGTCCGAAATATTCAGAGTGATGAGATCCACTACCGGGACCCAATCTGCTTGTTAGTAAGTTTCCACAAAGTTATCCGCACCCGTGGCCCATCCATATCTGGCACCCAAATAGAGAAGATGTGTCCACGTCTTCTCATTCACCGTCTTCGAATGCGCCGGGCTGAAGGGTCTGCGCTCGCCTTCGACGTCGGGCATTTCGCCGCGGCGGCGGAAGTCATCTCTCTTTCCTTCGGGTCCGACCAGCCATCCGCTGCTGTGCGGCTTCTCCATGTAGAACCGCACCGAGGGATCGGCTTTGGGAATGTTGGCCTTGGTGTTGTCGATGTAGACGTCCATCCGCAGGCGCTGTTTGGCGGAGCACTGGTCGCTGCGGGCCATGAACATGCCGCACAGGGCGAATTCCTCAGGCTTCAGGCGCACAGCCACGGCCAGGGCGCCGGTGAGGGTGTCGTCGACGAAGCGCTCGGGCATGCAGAAGCGCCGGGCGAAATCGCGGCTGACGAACCAGACGTAGGGGTCCTGGTAGAAGCGGGTGGCGCCGGTGCCCGGGCCGCCGTAGTCGCCCTCGGGGCACTGCTTCATGCGGGCTTCTTCGGCCGCGGTGGCGGCGCGGGCCGGCAAGGCCATGAGGATGGCGGAAGCAGCAGCAGCACACAGCATCAGCACCGGCAGCATTGGCCGTAGGGCGGTTCGCCGGGGCTGGTGAGCGTTGCGCCGCCGCGTGACAGGCGCATGGTGAGTGGCGGTGCTGGCAGGGCGGCGGGCGGAATGACGGGACATGGACTGCTCGGCGGAAGTCAGGCGGCCTTGGGTGCTCAAGAGCGTGCTCCCAGGTAGCGTAATCAAGCAGAGCTTTACTTGCGAGATAGTGTTTTCAGCAAGTGCTGAACGCTCCGGCATTTGACCCTGCTGGTTGCGGTCACTGTAGGCTTGCCACAACGCGCAGGCGTCACCCGGGCGGGGGAGGCCGAGCCTCACCCGTTTGGGTGATGGACGCCTGCGCCCGATGGGTGTATGGGCCCCACGTGGGTTGCATCCAACGTCCTCTTGCCTGGGCGCCTTCGCGCCACCGGGCCAGCGCGGTCCACGCCGAAGCCTTCACTGCGCCGCTGCCGTCGTCGTGCGGCACGATGCTGCGCATGTGCTGCACGCCGCCCCAGGCGGGGGATGTGCTGGGCAGCCCCAGGGGCCTGGTTGTGTCTTGTTGGGGGCAAGGGCGCCGACGAAGATGCCGGCGCGGGTTTCCCCGGGCCACGCCCTGCGACAAGGCTTTCATCGATGCACGCCACGGCAGCCCACGAGGGCCGCCGGTTCAGCGCCCCCGGCGCCTCAGATCACATTGAGCTCCACCAGCCGTTCGCCGCGGTCCAGCCGCTGCGGCGACAGCGCCTCGATCGAGGGCGGGCTCTGCGCTGCGTCTGCCCGGCCAGACCCGCAAGACCCGCCCCTTCCGTCCGCCCCGCCCGTTGCGCCGGCGATCGCCGCCGCCAGCGCGCAGCCCACGGCCGGCGCCTGCTGCATGCCGTGGCCTGAGAAGCCGCAGGCGGTCCACAGGCCGGCCCAGCCCGGCACGGCGCCGGCCAGGCCGTTGTGGTCGAAGTCGTTCATCTCGTAGTAGCCGGCCCAGGCCGAGCGCAGGCGCAGCGCTTCGAAGGCGGGCACACGGTTGGCCAGCGCCGGCCAGATCACCTGCTCGAACAGCGCGTGGTCGATGGCCTGCAGGTCGGGTTCGTCGGGGTCTCCCGGGCCGCCGTCGGCCAGCGCGCGCGGCGGGGCGCCGGCGATGTAGCCACGGCCCTCCGGGCGGCACCACACGCCGCCGGGGTCGATCAGCAGCGGGCAGCCCGGCAGCACGGCCGGGCTGTCGAAGACGAAGACGTCGCGCTTGCGCGCGCGCACCGGCCAGGCCAGCCCGAGCGTGGCGGCCAGCGCGGCCGACCAGGCGCCGGCGCACAGCACCACGTCCTGCGCCGGCACGCAGGCGCCGTCGGCCAGGCGCACGCCGAGCACCCGCGCGCCGCGCGCCTCGAAACCCACCGCATCGGCACGCACCAAGCGCGCTCCGCAGGCGCGCGCCTTGCGCAGGAAGGCCCGGTGCAGCGCCGGGCCGTCGAACCAACCCTCGCCACGCAGGCCCAGCGAACCCAGCGCCAGGTCGTCGGTGCGCAGCCACGGAAAGCGCGCGCGCAGCGCGGCCGGCTCGAGCAGCGCCACCTCGGCGCCGGCAGCGCGCTGCAGGGCGTGCGCCGCGCGCAGCCGCGCCTGCGTGTCGGCGCGCGCCAGGTACAAGTAGCCGGGCTCGACCAGGCCGAGCGCCGGGCCCTCGCCGTCCACCGCCAGTTCCTGGGCGGCGCGGCGCAGGAAGTCCAGGCTCCAGCGCGACAGCGCCACGTTGACCGCGGTGCTGAACTGCTGCCGGATCGAACTCGCCGACAGGCTGCTCGACGCGCGCGCGAAGCCGGTGTCGCGCTCCAGCAGCGTGACCTCGCAACCGTGGTCACGGGCGAGGAAGCAGGCCGTGGCCGCGCCCAGGACCCCGGCACCGACGATGACGACACGGCGGCTCACGCGCCGAGTCTATGCCTCTCGGAATGCAGACACGCCAAGGCCCGGTTCCTTTCGAGCGCCGGGCTCCGTGCGCAGGACCTGGGATGCTCACGAGACACCTGCCGTTCCGCTTGCTCACACCCGGTTCGCACCGAGCTGGCGGAAGTGCCCGCGAGGGCTTCGACAGGCTCAGCCCGAACGGTGCCTCCTCCACTTGCCCGGCTTCTGGCTCGGCGCGAATGTTTTCTGACTCAGCCCGCACGGTTTCACGCTCAGCCCGTATGGCGCCGGACTCCACAGGCGCGGCTTGCCGCTCCGCCTGGGCGGTTTCTCTGCGAACGCCGCGCGCCGACAGGGGCCCGGGACGCTCTCAGGCCGGCGTCACGCCCTCGAAGCCGCTGCGCGCGCGCAAGGCCGCACTGTCGTTGCCGGCCAGCAGCCTGACGAACTGCCCGGCAAGGCCTGCATCTGCGGCGCGTGCGCTCACGGCGGCGGTGTAGACGGTGGCCAGCTCGAAGCGCGCAGGCAGCGGCGCGACGAGTTCCACGCCGGGGGTGTACAGGATCTCCGTGACCTGGGTGCAGCCGATCGGCGCGGCGCAGCGGGCGGCCGCCAGCTCCCGCATGGCCGTCGCGCCGTTCGGGAAGGTGCGCAGCCGCGGACCCAGCGTCTCGAGCAGGCCGAGTTCGCGCATCACGCGCTCGAAGTGGATGCCCGCAGTCGCGCGCAGCGGATCGGGGAAGTAGACCTCGTCGGCGGCGCCCAGTGCCCGCGCGAGCGCGTCCGGGCTGGCCACGTCAGGGTGGGGCGTGCCGGCGCGCACGGCCACGCCGGTGCGCACGCGCCCGAGCGGGGCGCGCGTGGCCGCCAACACGGCACCCTGCTCGGCCATGGCGCCAATCATTGCATCGGTCAGGACGACGAGATCGCAGGGCTCGCCCGCGTCGAAGGCCTCCTTGATGGCGCCGACGGCGCCGAAACGCCCGGTCACGGTCACGCCGAAGGACTCTCGCAGCTGCGGTGCGAGCGCCTGCACCAGCGCCTGGGCAGCGCCGGCACACAGCAGGTGCAGGGTTCTGGGCTCCATCATGGGTCGGACTCCTCGATCGCGGCGACGATGCGCTCGCGGGTCAGCGGCAGGTCTCGCACGCGCACGCCCAGGGCGTCGGCGAGGGCATTGGCAATGGCGGCCACCGTCGGGCCGATGGCGGCTTCGCCTGCGCCGAGCGGTGCTTGCGCCGACGGCAGCAGCACCACGTCGACCTCGGGCATCTCGGTGAAGCTCAGCGGTGCCACGGCGTCGGCGCCTTCGGGCGGCAGGCGGCCGTCGGCGCCCGGCTCCACGGACTCCTTCAGCGCGAAGCCCGTGGCCTGCAGCGCCGCGCCCTCCAGCTGCATCGTGGCACCGTCGGGATCGATCACGCGCCCGATGTCGGCGGCGACCACGAGTCGCCGCACCTCGAGCGCCGCGCCCACGCGCACCTCGGCCACCACGGCGCACCAGGCGCCCGTGAGCTTGTACCGGGCGTAGCCGATGCCACGACCACAGGCCGCGCCGTCGCCTGGCACACGCGCAGGGCCTGCCGGCGCGCGCTTTTCGAGCCAGCCCGCGCGGGCCGCGGCCGCGCGCAGCACCGCCCGGCCGCGCGGGTCGTGCGCGAGCCCCTGCTCGCGCCAGGCCAGCGGGTCACACCCGGTCGCCCGCGCGAGTTCGTCGACAAAGCTCTCGGCGGCGAAGACATTGCCCAGGGCGCCGAGCGAACGCAACGCGGAACTGCGCCACGGCGCGCGCACCCGGTGGGCCACGATGCGCCAGGCGGGAAGGTCGTAGCCGGGCACGGCGTTGCGTTCGGCGCCGCCGCCCACGGCCAGCGGCATGTCGATGGGCTCGGGCAGCGGCGTGCCGCCGGCACGCTGGGCCTGCCCCAGCAGCGCGGGGGTGGGCGAGCGTCCGGGCCGCGAGCTGTGGCCCGGGCTCCACAGCTCGTGCCTCCAGGCGCGGACCTTGCCGGCGGCGTCGATCTCGGCCTCGAGTTCGATGCACATGGCCGGCCCGAGCGGCGCGCGCGCCAGGTCGTCGGCCCGGCTCCACTCGCAGCGCACCGGTGTGCCCGGCACGCGCAGCGCGAGCCACGCGGCATCGAAGGCGACGTCGTCGGCGCCGTTGTGGCCGTAGCAGCCCGCCCCGGGCACATGGCGCACCACCACCGCGCCCTCGGCCAGGCCGAATGCCAGCGCCAGGTCGCGCCGCAGCCCGAAGATGCCCTGGCTGTGCGTCCACACCTCCAGCATCACCGTGCCCGGCCGGCCGGATGGCGCGGCCCAGCGCGCGAGCGCGCACGACGGCCCGACGGAGGCATGGGCCAGCCAGGGGCGGGTGTACCGCGCTGTCAGGCGGCGCGTGGGGCCTGCGGTCGCCTCCACCGGCCCCGCGCGCTCGTCGACGGTGCGCGGCTCGCCGGGCTGCCCGGGCCAGGCCCGCGGATCGGTGCCGCCGTGTCCTGCGGGGTCTGCCGGGTCCCAGGCCAGCGCCTGGCGCAGCCGTGCGCAGGCCTCGCGCACGCCATCCGCCCGTGCGGCGATCACGCCGACCAGCTCGCCGTCGCGCCAGGCGTCGAGCACCGCCGGACCGGCGCGCAAGGTGGGCAGGACCCGGGCCAGTACCTGGTCGGCAGCGGGCGCGAGCCGATCGCCCAGGCCCGGCGGGTGCAGGGCCATGCCGTGCAGCATGCCGGGCAGATACAGGTCGTGGATGAAGTGGGGCTCGCCGGAAAACACCGCGGCCCGGGTGAGCGTGGGGTGCCACCGCGCAGGCTCCAGGGGGGTGCCGGGCTCGCTGCTGCCTGCGGGCGCCTCGGCGCCGCTGGTCGGCGCCGCCTGCGTCTGGCCCGACACGGTGGGCGGCCAGGCCCCGCGTTCCTGCGGGGTGAGCGGGTCGTCGAGCACCTGTCGATCGAGCCAGGCGAGCGCGGGTTCGCGCAGGCCCCCGGGCCCGAGCAACAGGCCGTCGACCAGATCCACCTGGGACGGCGCCAGCCCCCAGGCGCGGGCCGCGCGGGCGCACAGGCGCTGCCGCAGCGCCGTGGCCATGCAGCGCAGCGCCGCGCCCGAGTCCTGCACCGACAGGCTGCCCGAGGTCACGCCCTCGTCGGGATGCGTGGCCGTGCAGGGGTGCGACACGCGCACCTGCGCCAGGGGCCAGCCCAGGGCCTGTGCCACCAGGCAGGCCAGCGCGCGCTGGATGCCCTGCCCGATCTCGACCTTGCCGCTGCGCACTTCGAGCAGCCCGTCGGCCGATGGCTGCAGCCAGTCCGATGGCCGGGGATGGCGTTGCAGCGCGACCGGCCCGGCTTGCGCAGGCTCTGCAGGACCATCGAAGCGGGGCCGACAAGACGCGGGCAGCGTCTGCGCGGGGCGGACGTCGGCGGGTCCTTCGCCCGACATGCCCGGCATGCCGGGGGCGTCCGCAGCGTCTGCGGCGCGGGCCGCGCCGCCGGCGAGCCTGGCGGCCGCGGCACGCCGCACGGCGCGCACGATCCGCGGCTGCGCGCCGCAGCGGCAGTGCTGGCCGTCCAGCGCGCGTCGGATCTGCGCCTCGCTCGGCTCGTCGGTCTGCGCAAGCAAGGCCGCCGCGGCCACGAGCATGCCGGCGCTGCAGTAGCCGCATTGCGCCGCCTGCTCGGCCTCGAAGGCATCGCGCAGCACCCGCGGCAGGCCTTCCACCGTCGTCACCGCCTGCCCGCGCACCGTCTCCAGCGGCGTCTGGCAGGCGGCCACGGGGCGCCCGGCGACCAGCACGCGGCAGGCACCGCACACGCCCTCACGGCAACCGGCGCGCGTGCCGCGCAGGCCGAGCTCTTCGCGCAGGACATCCAGCAGCGCGGTCGTCCCCGCCGCCGCGGCGTCGCAGTGACGGCCGTTGACCTGCAGTTCGGTCACGGCGCGGGGCGGGCTTCAGTCGACCTTGATGTTGGCGGCCTTCACGACGCCGGCCCACTTGGCGATGTCCTCGTTGAGGTAGCGCGTGAAGTCCTCGACGTTCATCGTCAGCGGCGCCGAACCTTGCTGGGCCCAGTTGCGCCGCACTTCGGGGCTGGAGGTGAACTTCGTGATCTCGGCATTCAGGCGGTTGACGATCGCCGCCGGGGTGCCCTTGGGCGCCATCACGCCGAGCCAGATCGTGGCCTCGTAGCCGGGCACGCCGGCCTCTGCCAGCGTGGGCACGTCGGGCATGATGGCCGAGCGCGCGCGGCCACTGGTGGCGATGGGCTTGACCTTGCCGCCCTTGACCTGCTCGACCATGGTCGGGATGGCGTCGAACATCATGTCGACCTGACCGCCGAGCACGTCGGTGCGGGCCTGGGCGCTGCCCTTGTAGGGCACGTGCACGATCTTCACGCCGGCCATGAACTTCAGCAGCTCGCCGGCCATGTGGTAGGGCGTGCCCGGGCCCGATGACGCGTAGGTCATGCCGTCGGGTCGGGCCTTGGCCGCGGCCAGCAGGTCACGCGTGTTCGAGGTGGGCAAGGCGCTGCGCGCCACGAGCACGAGGTCGGAGGCGTTGATCGGCGCCACCGGCACGAAATCGCGCATCAGCTGGTAGGGCTTGTTCGGGATCAGCGACTCGTTGACGGTGTGCGTGTTGGACATCACGAGCAGCGTGTAGCCGTCGGGCGCGCTCTTGGCCGCGGCGTCGGTGCCGATGATGGCGCCACCGCCCGGGCGGTTCTCGACGACCACGCTCTGTCCGAGCGCCTCCTGCAGGCGCTGCGCGAGCACGCGCCCGAACACGTCGGCCGACCCACCGGTGGCAAAGGGCACGATCAGCTTGACGGGGCGCGCCGCCGGCCAGTCCTGCGCCATGGCAGAGCCGGCCGACGAGGCGGCAAGCACGGCCACGGCGCACAGCAGGCCGGCGCGGCGGCGCAGGGACGACGAGAACGATGGCGACATCGCAGGCTCCGGTGGGTGCGGGGACGGGGGTGCACGAAGGCGACGGATTCTGCCGGCCGGCGGCGCCGCCCGCCGGTCACGGACAGTGGCCGGGCGCCGTAGTCGGCCATTGCATGTGCGGGCGGACCGCCATGTGCCAGGTGCCAGGTGCCAGGTGCCCAGGTACCGAGTTGCCGAGTTGCCGAGGGTCCAGGGTGCCGGGCAGGCCGCCTCGCGCAGGCCCGTGCGCGGACAATCCAGTTGCAATCTGCCCAGAGACCGCCCATGTGGGCGACACCGCAAGGACCCCGCCGCCGATGAACTCCCCCGGCCCCCGCCGCATCGTCTGTCTGACCGAAGAGACCACCGAGTGGCTCTACCTGCTCGGGCAGGAGTGGCGCATCGTCGGCATCAGCGGCTACACGGTGCGCCCGCCCCGGGCGCGGCGCGAGAAGCCGCGCGTCAGCGCCTTCCTCGACGGCAAGGTGGACCGCATCGTCGCGCTCGAACCCGACCTCGTCATCGGTTTCTCCGACATGCAGGCGGCGCTGGCCGACAAGCTCATCCGCGCCGGGTTGAACGTGCTCGTGACCAACCAGCGCAGCGTCGCCGAGATCTTTTCCACGCTGCGCCTGGTGGCCGGGCTGGTCGGCGCGCGGGCCGCGGCCGAGGAATGGATCGCCGCCTGCCAGCGCCGCCACGCCGCGATCGCGCACGCCGCCGCAGCCTGGCCGCGGCGTCCGCGCGTGTACTTCGAGGAGTGGGACGAGCCGATGATCAGCGCCATCCGCTGGGTCTCGGAGCTGGTGGCCATCGCCGGCGGCGATGATGTGTTTCCCGAACTCGCGGTGCAGGCCATGGGCCGCGACCGCGTCATCGCCGACGCCCTGGAGCCGGCACGACGCGCGCCCGATGTCGTCGTCGGCTCCTGGTGCGGCAAGAAATTCCGCGCCGAGCGCGTGGCCGCGCGACCGGGCTGGGCCGAGATGCCGGCCGTGTGCGCAGGCGCGCTGCACGAGATCAAATCCTGCGACATCCTGCAGCCCGGGCCGGCCGCGTTGACCGACGGCCTCGAGCAGCTGCACGCGCTGCTCGGGCGCTGGGCCGCCGCGCAGGCCGGCGCCCAGCCCTGAGCGTCAGCGGCAGCCTGTCCGGCGCGGGCGCGCCGGCGCGCGTCCGCGGTCAGGCGCGGTGCGCCGCCGCCCCTGCGCCGCGCGCATCGCGCTCGCGGCGGGCCTGGCTGAGCTGGGCGTCGAGCTCGGCTTCACTCAAACGCTTGAGGGTGCAGAAGTTGGCCTTGCTCAGCGAGCTCGCCTCGTAGGTTCGCAACAGCGCGGCGCGCTCGCGCCGGGCGGCGTCCTCGGGGCCTGCGGGGGGCGCCTGCGGGGGCGGGACGGCGCGCCGCGCTTCGTCGGCGGGACGACGGTCCACGGGCCGATCGCGCGGTGGTTGCGCGGGGGGCCGGGAGGGCTGCTGCGGGCGCGCGCCAGGGGGCGCGAACTCGCCGCGCCGCGCCTCGCCTCGCGCATCGCCCCGCGCATCGCCCCGCGGGCCGGGGCCGCGCGGCGCATCGGCGCGCGGGCGGGCGCTCTCGCGGCCGCGCGGTGGGGGTCGATCGCCGGGCGCCTGCGTCGGGCTCCGATGGCCGGGGCGTGGTGGCCTGCGCCCCCGGTCGGGCTGCGGGCCTCCCGGCGTGGGCATTGCCGCCGGTTCCCCGGCGTGACCCGCCTGCGGCGGTGCGGCGGCATCGCGCGGCCCGGCGGCGGGCGCCGGAGCACCCCGCCCGGGGCCCGGACCGCGTTCCGCAGCGCGGCGGGCCAGGAAGATCTGGCGCCGGCGCTCGAGTTCCTCCTTGGCGGCCGCGCGGTGCTCGTCTGCCACGTCGCCCGCTGGCTGGCCGTCCAGGTCGAAGCGGTGCGGCGCCGTCAGCAAGGCCTTCAGGTAGGCATTGCCGGTGGTGTGCCGATGCATGAAGATCGACAGCGCCTTGCGTGTGAACACGCCCGGTGCGCGCTGCTGGACGTCGGCGTGGATGCGCAGCTTGACCGGCTTGGGCGGGCCATCGGCGCCGAACAGCGCCGGAAAGAGCGCGGCCAGGCGCTCGGCGCAGGCCACTGGGCTCATCTCGGGCACGGCCGCGTGCGGCGCCGGGGCCGGCTCCGAGGCTGCGGGGCTGGCGGCCGGCGGCGCCTGAGGGGCGGGTGCACTGGCTGCGCCGGCGGTCTCGGCGGCTTCGACGGTCTCTACGGACTCTACGGACTCTACGGACTCGACGGCCTCGACGGCCTCGACGACCTCGACGACCTCGACGGCCTCAGCGGTCTCGGCGGTCTCGGCGGCTTCGGCGGCCTCAGCGACATCGGCCACGTCGGCTGCAACGGCAGCAGCGGTCGCTTCCGTTGCCGCGGTCGTATCGGCCAGGGCGGCCGGCGCGAGGTCGGCCGCCGCCTCCTGCGCCGGGGCGGGTGGAGCTGCCACCGTTTGAACGATCGGGGCAGCCCCCTCGGGAGAGGTCGGGTCTTGTGCTTCTGACATGGTGCGCGCAAGGGGGCATCGGGCACCCCCCGACGCAAGGGCGCGATTGTCGCCCCGACGCGCGTGTGGTGCAGCGCGTTGTCGCGACCGGGCTTCTGCTATCTTATGTTTCCATGGGAATAGGAAGATCCTGGGTCCGGCGTCACGTTGCGCGCGCACTGTTCGCGGGATGCGCGCTTGCCCTCGCGGTGCCGCTGCAGGCCCAGCCCGCGGGCGCCGGGCTGACGGTCTTTGCCGCCGCCAGCCTGCAAGGCGCTTTCGAGGACATCGGGCGCCTGCACCAGCAGCAGGGGCTGGGCGCGGTGCGCTTTGCCTTCGGCGCGTCGAGCACGCTCGCGCGCCAGATCGAGCAGGGCGCGCCCGCGGCCGTCTTTGCCAGTGCCGACGAGGCCTGGATGGACCACCTTGCGCAGCGCCGGCTCGTCGTCGCGGCCACGCGGCGCACGCTGCTCGGCAACCGGCTCGTGCTCGTCGTGCCGGCCACCAGCCCGGCGCAGCCGAGCCTGAAGCCCGGCATCGACCTCGGCGCGCTGCTCGGACGCGACGGCCGCTGGGTCACGGGCGACCCGGCGCACGTGCCGCTGGGGCGCTACGCGCAGCAGGCGCTGACCCACCTGGGCGCCTGGGGCGCGGCACAGACGCGCCTGGTGCGGGCCGAGAACGCGCGTGTCGCGTTGGCCTTCGTCGAGCGCGGCGAGGCCGCGGCGGGCGTGGTCTACGAGACCGACGCCCGGCTCTCGGCGCGGGTGCGCGTGGCCGGCGTCTTCCCGGCCGACAGCCACGCGCCCATCGGCTATCCGGTGGCGGCCGTGACGGCGCACGACACGCCGGCCGCGCGCGCCTTCCTGCGACTGCTCGAATCCGAGGCGGCGCACGAGGTCTTCCGCCGTCACGGCTTCACGGTGCGCTGATGAAGCAGGCGGCAGGCGACGCAGCGGGCGGCGGGCGGGCCGGCGACGGGGCCGATGCGCCGGCCCGCGCCTGCAGCGGCTGCGGCAGACGCGCCGCACTGGGTTAGCCTGCGCCCCATGCTGACCCCGGTCGAGATCGACGCCCTGCTGCTGAGCCTGCAGATTGCGCTCGCGGCGGTGGCCGTGAGCCTGCCGCTGGCGGTGGCTGCGGCCTGGGTGCTGGCGCGCGCGCGCTTTCCGGGCAGGAGCCTGCTCGACGCCGCGGTGCACCTGCCGCTGGTGCTGCCGCCCGTCGTCGTGGGCTATTTCCTGCTGCTGCTGTTCGGCAGCCAGGGCCTGTTGGGCGCCTGGCTGCAGGAGTGGTTCGGGCTGCGCCTGGTGTTCACGCGCTGGGGCGCGGCGCTGGCGGCGGCGGTCATGAGCTTCCCGCTGATGGTGCGCGCGATCCGGCTCGCGCTCGAGGCCGTGGACCGCGGCCTGGAGCAGGCGGCGCGCACACTCGGGGCGTCGCGGCTGGATGTCTTCCTCACCGTCACACTGCCCTTGATGCTGCCGGGCATCGTCTCCGGCTGCGTCGTCGCCTTTGCGGCGGCGCTCGGCGATTTCGGCGCAACGATCACCTTCGTGGGCAACGTCCAGGGCGAGACGCAGACGCTGTCGCTGGCGATCTACAGCCTGACGCAGACCCCCGGCGGCGACGCCGCGGCGCTGCGCCTGGTGCTGATCTCGCTCGCGCTGGCACTCGCGGCCATGGTCGTCTCCGAGCGCCTCGCTCAGCGCGTGCGGCGCCAGATCGGGCAGGCCTGATGGACGGCGCTGCGCCAAACAGGCTGCGCGTGGCCACGCGCAAGCGCCTGGGCGGCTTCGAACACCGCTGCGAGATCGACCTGCCGCTGTCGGGCCTGACGGCCTTGTTCGGCGCCAGCGGCGCGGGCAAGTCCACGCTCGTGCACCTCGTGGCCGGGCTGCTGCGCCCGGACAGCGGCCGCATCGAGGTGGGCGGCGAGGTCTTCTTCGACAGCGCGCGCGGCATCGACCTGCCGGTGCACCGGCGTGCGCTCGGCGTGGTGTTCCAGGACGCGCGGCTGTTCCCGCACCTGTCGGTGGACGGCAACCTGCACTACGGGCTGCGGCGCGCTGGCGCGCGCGCGCAAGCGGCACGCGTGCCCTTCGACGCCGTGGTGGAACTGCTCGGGCTCGGCGCCTTGCTGCAGCGCGCGCCGCACACGCTGTCCGGGGGGGAGCGCCAGCGCGTGGCGATCGGCCGTGCCCTGCTGGCGCAGCCGCGCCTGCTGCTGATGGACGAACCGCTGGCCGCGCTGGACGCGCCGCGCAAGGCCGAGGTGCTGCCCTATGTCGAGCGCTTGCGCGACGAGTTCGACCTGCCCGTGCTCTACGTCAGCCACGCCGTCGACGAGGTGCTGCGCCTGGCCAGCGCGCTCGTGCTGTTCGATGCCGGGGCGGCGGTGGCAGCCGGGCCGCTGACCGCGGTGCTCGAGCACCCGTGTGCCGCGCCGCTGCGCGGCGGCGCCGATGCCGGGGCGCTGGTGCAGGCCCGCGTCGCCGGCCACGACCCCGACGACGCCCTGAGCACGCTGGCCTGCGAGGGCTTCACGCTGCGCGTGCCGCTGCTGGACCTGCCGGTGGGCGCGCCGGTGCGGCTGCGCATTCCCGCGCGCGAGGTCGCGCTCGCGCTGTCGCGCCCGGACGACCTCAGCATCACGAACCGCATCGAGGGCGTGGTCGAGCGCGTGCTGCAGCGCACCGAGGTCATCGGCACGGGGCGGCCCGCTGCGCACGTGGAGGTGCGCGTGCGCGTCGGCCCGGGCACGGTGCTGGCGGCGGCCGTCACGCGCGAGTCGGCGCAACGCCTGTCCCTCGCGCCGGGGCTGCGCTGCTGGTGCCTGGTCAAGTCGGTGGCGTTGCACGCCGACGCGCTGCTGCTCGCGCGCGGCCGCGCGGCCGAGACGGTCTAGCCGCGCCCCGGGGCCTTGCGGGCGGCGGTGGCCTTGCGGCGCGCGGCAGGGGCGCGGCGGCTGGCGGCGGCGAGTTCGTCCACGGCGGCGGCGGTGGCCTGCGCGGCGCTGTGCTCCAGCGCCCGGAACAGCGCGACCACGCGCTCGCCGAAGGGCGTCAGCTCGGTGGCGCCGGCGACGTTGCGGCCCGGATGCGTCACCGCCACGGGCTCGTCGAACATCTCGTTCAATGCCGCCAGCAGCTCCCAGGCGCGCTTGTAGGACATGCCCATCGAGCGCGCCGCCGCGGCCAGCGAACGGCCCTCTCGGATGTGCTCGAGCAGCGCGATCTTGCCCGGGCCGAGCCGGCCGCCGTCGAGTTCGAAACGCAGGAACAGAGCGGGACGGGGCATCGCGTCGACGGAGAGGGGTGGGCGCGCAGGCGGTCCTGGACGGGTCGCAGTCTAGTGCAGCGTTTCGAGCCAGGCAGCGCTGCACAAAGCCGATGCAAAGCCGATGGATGAGTAGTCCTGGCCGGGTGCAAATCGTCGCGATGCTCCAGGGCGGCGGGAGGATTGCAGCGACGCCAGAGTGGCCAGGGGGCGGTGTCGCGCGCACGCACGGCATGCAACGCCGCCCCACCTGCGCACCACCGCCGCGCCCAGGCGACGCCCGGGCTCGGGCGCGCAGTAAGCCCCACGCCAGCCGCAGGTGATGGAATCTAGGGTTTACACTAATGTGTTGTTCCTGACCGAGGAGGCATTTCCATGAGCAAGCGTGATGTGGTGGTGCTGGGCGCGGCGCGCTCGGCGATCGGTTCTTTCGGTGGCGCCCTGGCCGACATGGAGCCGGCAGAATTGGCCGGCACGGTGATGAAGGCGGCGATCGAACGCTCGGGCGTCGACCCCCAGGTGATCAACTACGTCACGGTGGGCAACACCATCCCCACCGAAAGCCGTTTCGCCTACGTCGCGCGCGTGGCGTCGATCCAGGCCGGGCTGCCCATGGACAGCGTCGCGATGGCGGTCAACCGCCTGTGCTCCTCGGGCCTGCAGGGCATCGTCACGACGGCGCAGAACATCCTGCTCGGTGACTGCGACTACGGCATCGGCGGCGGCGTCGAGGTCATGAGCCGCGGCGGCTACCTGTCCCCGGCGATGCGCACCGGCGCGCGCATGGGCGACACCAAGCTGATCGACATGATGGTGGCCACGCTGACCGACCCCTTCGGCGTCGGCCACATGGGCATCACGGCCGAGAACCTGTCGGCCAAGTGGAACATCACGCGCGAAGACCAGGACGCGCTGGCGGTGGAGTCGCAGCGCCGCGCTGCCGCGGCCATCGCCGAGGGCCGCTTCAAGAGCCAGATCGTGCCCATCGTCAAGCAGACGAAGAAGGGCGAGGTCGTCTTCGACACCGACGAATACGTCAAGGCCGGCACGACGATGGAGTCGCTGGCCAAGCTCAAGCCGGCGTTCAAGAAGGACGGCACGGTGACGGCCGGCAACGCCTCGGGCATCAACGACGGCGCGGCTTTCTTCGTGCTGGGTGACGCCGAGACCGCTGCCAAGGCCGGCTACAAGCCGATGGCGCGGCTGGTGTCCTACGCCGTGGCCGGGGTGCCGAACGACGTGATGGGCGAAGGCCCGATCCCGGCGTCGAAGCTGGCGCTGAAGAAGGGCGGGCTGACGCTGGACCAGATGGACGTGATCGAGTCCAACGAGGCCTTCGCGGCGCAGGCCATCGCGGTCGCGCGCGGCCTGGGGCTGGACATGAGCAAGACCAACCCCAACGGCGGCGCCATCGCGCTGGGTCACCCGATCGGCTGCTCGGGCGCCTTCATCGCCACGAAGGCGATCTACGAACTGCACCGCACCGGCGGCCGCTACGCGCTGGTGACGATGTGCATCGGCGGCGGCCAGGGCATCGCCGCGGTGTTCGAGCGCGTCTGAGGCTGGGCGCCCGCCCCCTCACTCCCGCGGCACCCAGCCGGCGTCGCTGAGCGCCAGCAGCGGGCTGTCGAAGACGCCGGTCACGCGCGCAGCGCGGTCGGGGCCGAGGGCGCGCTCCCAGCGCCGGCCCTGGCGCATCAGCACGCCCGCCCCGGCCACAGCGGCGCCGCACTGCTCGAGCAGGGTCCACGCGCTGCCCAGCGTGGTGCCGGTGCTCACCGCATCGTCGACGATCACGACGCGGCGGCCGCGCAGCAGCGGCAGGAGGTTCGGGTCCAGGTACAGACGCTTGCCCGGCTGCGGCGAGGTGATCGACTGCACGGGCACCGACCAGGCTTCGTCGTACCAGTACTTGCGCGAATAGCCCATCGGCGCGTAGCGCGTGTGGCCGAGTGCGCGCGCCACCAGCGGCGCGACCGCCAGGCCGAGTGTGGGCAGGCCGACGACGAGATCGGCCTGCAGCGGCCGCAGCGTCTGCGCCAGCATCGCCGACAGCGCGTCGACCACGTCCAGCGCCGCGTGGTTGCAGATCAGCGAGGCCACAGCGTGCCGCGGTTCGGCGGCCAGCGCGCGGATCGGCAGCACGAGGAAGCGGCCGTCGGGCAGCGGCACCGGCACGCCGAGGCGCCACGGCGGCCCCTGCAGGCCGGCGGCTTCGTCGGCGCCGATCAGCGTCTGCCAGTAGTCGGTGGTGGCTTCGGTGTGCGGGGCGGGCATGGTGGGAGCGGGGCTGGACAGGTGGGAGCGCGCGGCGCTGGCCGGCGGTGCGGGTCTGGCGGGTGGGGTCGGCTGGCGGCGGCCCTGCGAGCAGCCGGGTCCGGGCGCAGCCGCGAGAATCCGGCATCGTCGGTTTGACCGCACGCCGCGCGTCAGGCTGCCGTTCCCCTGCCGCCACCCCTGCTCCGGAGCGCCCGCCATGACCCTGCTGATCCTCGGCCTCGTGATCTTCCTCGGCGCGCACTCCACGCGCATCTTCGCCGAAAGCTGGCGCGGCGCGCAGATCGCGCGCCTGGGCGCCAACGGCTGGAAGGGCCTGTACTCGGTCGCCTCGCTCATCGGCTTCGTGCTGCTGGTCTGGGGCTACGGCATCGCGCGGCAGGAACCGGTGCCGCTGTGGACGCCGTCGATGGGCCTGCGCCACCTGGCGTCGCTGCTGACGCTGGTGGCCTTCGTCTTCCTGGCCGCGGCCTACGTGCCGCGCAACGCGATCAAGGCGCGGCTGCACCACCCGATGACGCTGGGCGTCAAGGTCTGGGCGCTGTCGCACCTGCTGGCCAACCATACGCTGGCCGACGTGCTGCTGTTCGGCGGCTTCCTGCTGTGGTCGGTGCTGTGCTTCCGCGCCGCCCGCGCGCGCGACCGCTCGGCCGGCACCGTCTACCCGGCCGGCACGTCAGCGGGCACGGCGATCACGGTGGCTGCCGGCCTGGGCGCCTGGCTGGTCTTCGCGATGTGGCTGCACGGGCCGCTGATCGGGGTGCGGCCCTTCGGCTGAGCGGGAGGGCGGGCACCGCTGCTCGCTGCGGTTCAGGCCATGCCTCTGTGCCTCTCAGTGCTAGTCCTCTTCGCGCCGGTGACGGACGGCCAGGATCACGACGGGTGAGGCACTCGCCATCTCGCAGAGCGCAACGTAGCCGGTCGCGTCGAAGGGGATGATCCCCTCTCGAAGCGTGGATCGCGTTCCCGCCTTTCTGAAGCTGTAGGGCGTTCGGGCCAACTGCGAGAAGACGGCAGATCGGATGGCCTCGACCGCTTCGGCAGCGCGGTCGAGATCGTCGACCATCGCCGCGCGGTCGAGAAGGAAGTCGAGCAAGCGCCCCAGGTCCTCTTCAGCCTCCAGGCTGAATCTGACTTCGAAGGTCACGGGCGCAGTTGCCTTCGCCTGGCGTCCAGCTTGTCCTGCAGTCCACTCCGGCAAGAACCGCTTCCGCCGCGACGGACTCACCCGTGCGCTGGTACCGTTGCCAGCGCCTGCTCGCCACGTTCGTGGAAGTTCGCCAGCACAGGGCGGAACTCGACTCTTGGCGCTACGCTGGCCCGGCGCGGACGGTCACGGCCCGGCGCCGCCGCGCGCGGACCAGGGATCGGCAGGCGCCGGGTTGTGCAGGAAGCGTTCCTCGGCCAGGGATTCGAGCACTCGAGCTTCTCGCCGAAGAACAGCGCAGACCCTCCGGGGCCTCAGGGCCGAGGCGACATGCCGTGAGGAGCGTGCAATGGTCCGGGCTTCGGCACCGCATGTGGCGGTGCACCGTGCGCGCCTTGGGTGTGCATCTCGGTGCGCGCATACGCGAACACCTGTTCTGCATGCGCGCGCCAGTCGCGGGTCAGGTCGCCCCACTGGACGGCGTTGATGCGGCCGAGGACTTCAGGCTTGACCGCGCCAGGGCGCATGACGATGGCCTCGCCTTCGTCGATCTTGAGGCCCAACGCCATCAGCGTAGACAGCAGGTGGCCGACGAGCACGGTGTTGGCCCCTGGTTCGGGCACGCGGTTGCTCAGGCGCCAGAAGTGATCGACCGTGGCGTTCATCCGGGTGACGTCGATCGCGAGCGCAGGCTCGGCCTGCGCTCGGCCGAAGGCCAGCCGGGCCGTCTCCATCGTCCGGCACCATGGGCTGGCCAGCACAAGCCCGACGCGGATCCCGAGGGTCTTGAACGCATCGCCCATCTCCTCGCTCAGGAGGCGTCCGGCTCGCCCCAGGTTGCGCTGTCGAGCGCAGTCGTCTGCAGCAAAGGGGGCCTGATCGATGCCGTCGTGGGCTGTCTTGGCGTGGCGCAGGAAGATGACGAGACCGCCCTGGCGCAACTGCTCGGTCAGCAGGTAGACCTGCGGCGGCGCATGCAGTGGCGAGGCATGCCCGTGGGGGTTCGCGGCCGCAGCGTGATGGCGGTGCGGGTGCGGCTCGCCGGCAGGCTGCGCCCAGGCCCGCAGGCACAGGCTCGCCAGACCGACAGCCACGAGAAGCGAGAGGGAAGGCTTCATGGGGAGGCTCCAGTTCATTCGACAACCGCTCAATGCTTGTGCTCGTGTGCCGCTGCCGCGTCGCGCGGCTGCTGCACCCAGACCATGACCTCGCGCTCGCCGGCTTTCTCGAAGCGCAGGGTCAAGGGGAAGCGGTCGCCGTCCTTCAGCGGCGCCCGCAGGCCGATCAGCATCAGGTGGTGCTCGCCGCCGTGGCGTAACGGCACCTCGCCCTTGGCCGGGACGGTGATGCCGTCGATGGCGCGCATGCGCATGACGTTTTGCGCGTCGACGACGCTGCGGTGGATCTCCACCGTGCGTGCGGCCGGTGTGCTGGCGCCGACCAGGCGGTCTGGCTGGTCGCCGGTGTTGCGGATGCCGCGCAGATACGCCGCCCCGGTGCTGGCGCCTGGCGGCGTGGGTGTGGCGTAGGGGTGGTCAATGCGCAGCGGGCCGATGTCGAAGCCGTGGGCCGAGGCCGACGGCGCAGACAGGGCCCACATCGTGGCGCTCGATGCGCCGGCCAGTGCCGCGGCGAAGGCGCGTCGGGTGATGAAGGGGATGGACATAGGGGTTCTCCTGGGACGGGGCGCGGCGGCCGCAAGTCCGGCCGGGCGCGCCATGCAGGGCCCGACAACGTGATGCGGGCCACAGGCGAGGGAAGGCGTGCGCTGAAATGGCGCGAGGCCCAGACCCGGTGCGCTTCAGCCTCTCAGGCGCCCAGTCCACAGGGGGCCGGGCCGGACATGGGCGTGGCGCATCGGCGCTGCGCTGCGCGCGATGGCGCCGCGGGCAGGCACGGCTGCGCCCGAAGGCGCGACCGCGCTGCGCGCGACTCTGCGTGCGTCAGGAGGAAGAGGGTGGGCCCCGTGGCTGCGCGGCTCGCCAGGCGTGGGCGGTGCGCGGCGCGGTGAAGAAGCGCTCGGGTGCGCCTTCGGCAGGGCCTGCCGGCAGCGTCATGCCCGCGCGGGCGGGCGGCGGAGCCATGCCGTGGCCGGCGAGGTGGCAGAAGGGGCAGTGCTCGAAAGCCGAGGTGATGGCGTGCCCCGGCTCTGCCGGCGAGGACCCCGTGGCGCCATGGACCGGGACCCAGCGCGAGCCCTGCGCCGTGCAGACCTCGGCCCAGGCCGACGAGCCCGAAGCCCATGCCAGCGCATGCGAGAAGGCGGGCGCCACGGCACCGAAGGTGACCGCAAGCGCGACCCACCACAGGGCCAGACGACGGCGCAAGCTCATGTCCACAGGACCAGTTTAGCCCCCGCCTCACCTTCTCAGGCCAGCCGGCCCGCCCGGTAGTCTTCGACGGCCTGGTAGATCTCGTCGTTCGTGTTCATCACGAAGGGCCCGTACTGCGCGATCGGCTCGTTCAGCGGCTGGCCGGCGATGAGGATGGCGCAAGCGCCCTTCGGCCCGGCCTGCAGCGCGACGCCGTCGCTGCCGGGCGTGTTGGCCAGCAGCGCCATGCGCTGGCGCGGCACCTCGGTGCCGGCGATCGCCAGCGCGCCGCGGTAGACGTAGACGAAGGCGTTGTGGGCGGCCGGCAGCGGCTGCGCGAACATGGCGCCGGGCTCGAGGTGCAGGTCGAGGTAGGTGGGCGCGGTGGCATCGCGCTGCATCGCGCCCGCCACCCCCAGCGCCTGGCCGGCGATGACGCGCACCGTCACGCCCGGGGCGCGCGCCTCGGGGATCTCGCCCGTCGGGATGTCGCGGTACCAGGGCGCGCACATCTTGTCGCGCGCCGGCAGGTTCAGCCAGAGCTGGAAGCCTTCCATGCGGCCTTCCTCCTGCTCGGGCATCTCGCTGTGGATCACGCCGCGGCCGGCGGTCATCCACTGCACGCCGCCGCCGGTCAGCAGGCCCTCGTTGCCGGCCGAATCGCGATGGCGCATCCGGCCCTCGAGCATGTAGGTCACGGTCTCGAAGCCGCGGTGCGGGTGGTCGGGGAAGCCGGCGATGTAGTCGCCGGCGCGGTCGCTGCCGAAGGCGTCGAGCATCAGGAAGGGGTCGAGCCGGCGCTGAAGGTTGTGCGTGAGCACGCGCACGAGCTTGACGCCGGCGCCGTCGCTGGTGGGCTGGCCGGCGACCAAGCGCTCGACGGCGCGCGGGCGGTGCAGGGCGGGTGGGACGGTCACGGTGGGCTGGGGCAGGGTGTCCATGGCGCAATGATCCTGGATTTGGCAGTGGGGCGCACCCGAGCAGGCTGTCCGGGCTGTCACCCGCCGCGCCGGCAAGACGCGAACCGCAGCCATGGCCTGTGCCATGGCAAGGAGTCGCACCGCCGCCCGCATGGCCGAGGGCCGCTCGACCGGGTGTGCAGCGCGATCGCCCTTCTGGTGAGGCCGGTCGCGGCCGCCATCATGCGGCCCGGCAAGCACTTGCTCGCGGAAGAAAGCGGTCAACTGTCGGGCTCGGGATCATCCCAGATCCCGCGGTCGGTTCGCTGCCTTGCGGGCGCGGATGGTCTTTCGGCCTGACGAGGCTTGCCGCGACCGGCAGCCCCACGCGGGCGAGATCGCTGCCCGGCCGGTCCAGATGGCGGCGC
Organism: Rubrivivax sp.; assembly: GCA_027491255.1. Classification (GTDB taxonomy): domain Bacteria; phylum Pseudomonadota; class Gammaproteobacteria; order Burkholderiales; family Burkholderiaceae_C; genus Rubrivivax. The sequence continues at coordinate 23,184 of JAIXWM010000008.1, forward strand.
CCACCGCGGGAGCGTCTTCAGCCGGCCTGCGCCGCAGGCAACTGGACGACGAGGTTGCCCACGAGCTGACCGGACTCGACCGCCTCGTGGGCTTCGACGATGTCCGCCAGCCCGACACGGCGCGCGATCTGGTGCTGCAGCAGGCCGTCTTCAAGCAGGCCGCGCAGGCAGGCCTCGGCGGCGGCGCGGTCTGCCGGTGCCAGGTTGTAGACGATGAAGAAGTGCCACGACAGGTTCTTCACGATCTGGGCGTGGAAGGACAGCTCGAGCTGGGGCCGGCCACTGCCGTAGACGACGGCGCAGCCGCCGGGCCGCAGGATCTCGGCGTCGACCGCGCCGTTGGCCGCGGCATCGACCTCGATCACCCGGTCCACGCCCTCGCCCCCGGTGAGCTCGGCCACGCGCGCGGCCAGGGGCTGCGCCCGGTAGTCGACGGTCGCGTGCGCTCCTGCGGCGCGCGCGATCTCGGCCTTGGCCGGTGAGCTCACGCTGGCGATGACCTGTCGCGCGCCCAGCAGCCGTGCGAACTGCACCGCGTAGTGGCCCACCGCCCCGGCGCCGCCGGCCACCAGCACGCGCTGGCCGGCCACGCCGCCCCAGCCGCGCACTGCATGCAGGGCGGTCAGGGCGGGGATGCCGAAGCAGGCACCGGCCTCCAGAGGCACGCCGTCGGGCAGGTCCACCGCCTGCGCCGAGGGCAGCGCGATGCACTCGGCGGCCGTGCCGTCACCGCGGCCCCAGGCGCCGTTCCAGATCCACACGCGCCGGCCGACGCGTGACGCCGGCACCCCGGCGCCCACGGCCTCGACGATGCCCGCGCCGTCGCTGTGCGGGATCACGCGCGCGAAGGGCATGCCGCGGCCGCGCAGGTTTGCGCGCGTCTTGACGTCCGACGGGTTGACGCCCGACCAGTGCAGGCGGACCCGAACCTCGCCCGGCCCCGGCTCGGGTTCGGGCAGGTCGGCGATCTGCAGCACCTCACGTGCGGCGCCGGTGCGGGTGTAGAAGGCAGCTTTCATGTTCGGCGGGGGTGGTCGGGAGGGTTCAGAACAGGATCTGGATCATCGCGTGCGCGTGGTCGACGTCGACCAGATCCACGCGCTTCTCACGGATCCTCCAGCCCTGGGCGCCGTGGCGCAGGCGATGGCGCAGGCTGCCCGCGAAGGCGCGGTGCCGGCCGCCCTGGTACTCCAGCAGATGGAAGCGGGCCGTCGACGTCACGCCGCCATCGGCCTCGGCGGTCACCCGCACGTTGCCGATGAGGCGCGAGGTGCGCAGGGGCGACGCCAGGCCATGGGCCGCGGGGTGGACGAGGCGGCCGATGCGCATCGCCAGCAGGTCCTTGTCCTCGTGGAACAGGGAGACTTCGCCCAGGGGATCGGTCTGGCCGTGGCGCGAGGGCACCCAGTAGGTGCCGTCGTCGTCGAACAGCGCCAGCCATTCGTGCCAGCGCGCCTGGTCGAGCAGGTCCGCCTCGTGGAAGAGGAAGTCCGCAACCTCCAGGTCCAGGGCCCGGTTCACGTGCTGCCCCCGCCCATGTAGGTCTGCCAGGCGGCGAACTGGTTGCGGATGAAGCGCTCGCCCACCGCGGTGGACAGGCCCACCGGCCCCTCCTCGCCAGCGAGCCGGCGATCGTGGCGCACCCGAGGCTCCAGCCCCGAAGCGAGACCGCGCTGGATGCGCTCGTAGTTCTCCAGGTCGTCGGCGCGGACCACGGAGGCCGCGGAGTGGATGGTGTTGGCGTAGGCCACGGTCCGCCGGTCCATCCAGGCGGGCGCGCCCTTCAGGCGGAACAGCCACACGTCGATGCGGGTGCGGTCCACCGCCAGGGGCACGATCACGCGCAACTGCAGGTAGGCCGGCTGCACCGACAGCCCGGGGTAGATCACGGCGTTGTGGCGGTCCTGCCCGAGCACGCGCTCCAGCCCCTCGTCCCCCAGGCGCTGCCGCAGGGCCGATTCATAGTCCAGGTACTGCGGGTCGGCGGCGCGCGCCTTGCGGAACCCCACCATCTCGCTGTGGCCGTGAGGGTGGCAGTGCACCGCCAACTGCTCCATGGCCTGCAGCGACTGCGCGTTCGCGGCCACGACCTGGGCCTGGAAGCGGCTCCAGGGGTCGGCCGCGTGCTCGGCGGCGCGCCGGGCGGGCTCGGTCGAGGACCGGTGCGTGGGCAGGGCATGCACCCCGTCGTGGCTGTTCTCCAGGTAGATCTTCCAGTTGCTGTGCTGCATCATCCGCAGCGAGCCGAAGGCGACCTCGATGCGGCCCTCCGGGGCGCGCTCGGTCATGTTGTCCAGGCTCGCGGCCACCGGCCCGAGGAAGGACACCAGGTCGGGGCCGTCCGCGGCCAGGCGCGCGAACACGAAGCCCCGGTACGACTGCACGCAGGCCACCGCCTCGAGGCCGCGGCCGGGCAGGCCTGCGGCGTAATCCGACGCCTGCGGCACCGCCCTGAGCGTGCCGTCGCGCCGGAAGCTCCAGCCGTGGTAGGAGCAGCTCAGGCGTTGCGGGACCTGGCCTGCCGGCTCCTGCAGGAGACGCACGCCACGGTGCGGGCAGCGGTTGTGATGGACGCCGATGCGCCAGTCGTCGTCGCGCATGACGATGACGGAATGACCGGCCATCTCGGCGAGCACGTACTGACCCGGGTGCGCGATCTGGCTCTCGTGGGCCACGTACAGCCAGGCCCGCCCGAACAGCCGCAACATCTCGGCGGCGAACACGTCCGGGTCGGTGTAGACGCGCCGGTCGACGCTGTGGGCGCCGGCCAGTCCCGCCAGCCCGGCAGGCACCGTCATCCGCGGGCTCCAACCACGCCAAGGAACGCCGGCCCGTCCCCTCGTTCTCGTGCTTGGCACCGTCGCATGCAGGAACTATAGTCCTCTAAGCTTGGATTCGGCAGCGGGCCGCGCCCGAGCGGGCTGCCTTCGGCCGCGATGGCGGGACGCGAACTGCAGCCATGGCCTGTGCCATGGCGAAGATACGCAACGCCGCCAGCGTGGTCGAGGGCCGCTCGATCGGATACGCAGCGCTGTCGCCCTAGTGGTGCGGCCGGTCGTGGCCGCCATCTTGCGGCCCGGCAGGCACTTGCTCGCGGAAGAAAGCGGCCAGCTGCCGAATCCGGGCTCTGTGTCATTCCCGCACCCAACCACGTAGGAGACGCGCATGAAGAGAAGACTCGCCGCCTGGGCGCTGATGCTGGCTGCCGCCCTGCCGGCGTTCGCGCAGGGCACCTATCCCGACCGGCCCATCCGTGTGGTCGTGCCCTTCGGACCCGGCTCCGGCCCTGACGTGCTCACGCGCCTGATCGCCTCGAAGATGCAGGCCGAGCTGGGCCAGCAGATGGCCATCGACAACCGGGCTGGCGCCGGTGGGGCCATCGGCACGGCCTTCGGGCGCACGCTGCCGGCCGACGGCTACCACCTGACGATGGTCGGCTCCCCGGCCGTCATCGCCCAGGAGATCCGCAAGGAGCCGGGCTTCGACATCTTCAACGACTTCGTCGCCATCGGCGCGATGACGGAGTTCGTCAACGTCATGGTGGTCAGCAGCACGGTCGGCGCCAACTCGGTGGCCGAGTTCGTCGCCGAGGCGCGGCGCCGCCCTGGGCAGATGAACTGCGCCTCCGCCGGGATCTCGACCCCGGGCCACCTCGCCTGCGAGACCTTCAAGGCGCGGCACGGCGTGGAACTCCTGCACGTGCCCTTCACGTCCACCCCGCAGGCCCTGCCGGCCCTGTTCTCCGGCGAGGCGCATGTGGCCTTCTTCGTCGCCCCCGAGGTGCTGCAGCACGTGCAGTCCGGCAAGCTCAAGGCCCTGGCGATGACGCGCGACGTGCGCTGGCCTCCCTTGCCCTCCACGCCGCTGGCCACGCAGGCCGACGTGCGGCTGAACGTGGGCGGCTGGATCGGGCTGATGGCGCCTGTGGGCACGCCACCGGCCATCGTCTCGCGCCTGAACGCCGTGCTGCAGAACGCACTGAGGTCCCCCGACGTGCAGGAGGCCGCGGTGCGGGCCGGGGGGGCGGTGCTGCTGGGCGGGCCCGAGAAGCTGCGCGAGGTGGCCGAGCGCGAGCGCGTGGAGGTCAAGGCCGCGGTGGCGGCCGCCCGCATCGAGAAGCAGTGACGGCGGGCGGACGCGGCTGAAGAACGCGGCCGGGCCCGTGCCGGCCGTCTTGCCGTGCCGGCGAGGCCGCCGAGTACTTGGCCGTTTTCTCCCGCAAGGCGGGCATCGGGCAAGGCCCTGCGGGCCTCAGCCCAGCCAGTCCTCCAGCCGCACGCTGTCCTCGCCCGGGATGCGCTTGCGCTCGAACTCGGCCTCGCGTCCGCGCGGCTTGGTGGCGTCGATCAGCAGCCGTCCCCAGTGGTCCTTCATCGGGTCCCGGTAGAAGCCGGGGACGTCGGGCAGGACCAGGCTTCGGGTGTCGGCCCGCCCGCGCGTCAGGAAGGCCCAGAAGATGTCCTCGTAGTCGTGGATGTCCACGTCCTCGTCCACGGCCACCACCATCTTGTTGTAGTCCAGGTGCGTGCCCACGGCGGCCAGCAGGGCGCGCCGCGCGTGGCCGTCGTATTCGGGGCGGATCTGCACGATGGTGGCGAGCAGGGCGGACTTGACCGCGACGTCGAGCACGCCGGACACCTGCTGCGAGAGTTGGCGGTAGATGCGCGTGGCGATCGCGAACTCCAGCGGGTAGATGTCCTCGGGTGACTGGCACAGCAGCGAGTGGAAGACCGCGCCGCGCCGCCAGGACACGCCGGTGACCTCGAAGACGTGGTTGTCCTGCACCGGTACGTAGTAGCCCATGAACTCGCCGAACGGGCCTTCGGGCCGCCGCACGTGAGGCAGGATGCGGCCCTCGATGACGATCTCGGCCTCGGCCGGCACCGACAGGTCCAGCGTCCGCGCCCGGCGCATCGGGACCGGCCGGCCCTCGATCTGCGAAGCCACGGTGATCTCGTCCGCGTCGTAGGGCACCGAGGCGCACGCGGCCAGGAAGATCGACGGCGGCACGCCCACGAGGATGGCCGCCTCCAGGGCCTGGCCGCGGGATTCGGCCTTGGCCTGGTAGCGGGCCAGGTCGTGCGTGGCGCCCAGCCTGATGCGCAGTTCCTGGTCGGAGACGATCATCGCGCGGTGGAACGACAGGTTCGCCACGCCGGTGTCGGGCTCGCGGGCGATGAAGATCGGCGAGGTCAGGTAGGGGCCGCCGTCGCGCTCGAAGTAGGTGATGGCGGGCAGGTCGCCGAGGTGGCCGTGCTCCAGGTCCACCTCCGCGCCCTCGGTGCGTGACACGTGGCCGGGATCGGGCGGCGTGCCGGTCATCTGCGCGAAGCGCCGGCAGAAGCCCGACGGGCGGGCGCCGATCGCCGCGGCCAGACGCCGCCGGCTGCCGTAGACATTGGTGACCACGGGCATACGCGTGCCCTTGACCTGTGTGAACAAGAGGGCGCGGTCGTCGCGGCGCTGCGACGCGCGCGTCACCGCCGCGAGTTCGTGCCGGGGGTCGATCGGGCGCTCGATGGTGACCAGGTCACCGGTGGCGGCGAGTTGCTGCAGGTAGTCGCGCATGGTGGTGGGGGCGTGGGTTCGGCCAGCGTGGCCATTCAGGGTCGCGTGCGGGCCCAGGCGTGGGCCCGTATCGGCGGGATGTTGCGCCATGCCCGTTCGCAGGCGGGCGCGCCCAGCCGGGCTGTGGCGCGCGTGGCGCGTCGCGGGGGCGCAGGGGGCGGGCCCGCCGGTCGGATCGCGCGCCTGAAGGCGCCGGATCCTGGGGCGCCAGTGGTGGCGCAGCAGGGCTGTGGGGCGCGCCACCGCTGAGGCATGGCGGTCTGTAGTGGGGTGCAGGCAGTCGCATGGGTGAAGCCTGGGTACATGCCCTGCGCATCGGCCTATGCCGATCGGTACAGGGTGGCCGATACATGTGTGTCGCCGACTGGCGGACGACATCGAAGCCGGCGGGATCCATCCATTCGATCATGCCTGCTCCAAAGATGCCAGGACCGGCGCGGTGTCGAATCCCGAGCGCGCCATGCCGCGCTCCGTGGCCTTGGGCGGGGCGGCCGACTCTGTGGCCCTTGCAAGCAGGCCCGGACAGCCGGCCCGCCCGGACGCAAGGCCAGGATCTCCATGCTCCAGCCCCCGGGCGATCTCGCAGCCCGCCCTGACACCAGTGTGATCATCGCCAGCCCGGCGAACGACGCAGACGTCAAGGCCGTCTACCTGGGCGTTTCAGGCAAGAGGCGGCGCGGCGGCCGGGACACGAAGTTCTGCCCCCAGCGCAAGCGCTGGCGGTGACCATCTGCCACGGCTGAGAGGCTGAGAGTCTTTCCCCCATGCCCGCCTTGCATGCCCAAACCCCCTGGCTCATCGTTGCAAATCCTCGCCATAGCCCGCGCCATGGCGGTGGTTTGCGCCTCTATCCAGGGCGTTTGGACGCGCCTTTCGGGCACGGCGGATAACTCTCAGCCTCTGAGGCCACCGGCGCCCGGGGTGGACGTGCCGGCCCGGATGAGGCGGCGCTCGCAGTCGTCCCCGAGCTTGCAAGACGCGCGTTACGCTGCAGCCCCGTGCCCGCTCCCACCGAAACGTCTTCGCGGCCTGTGGCCGCCCTGCCCCGCGCCTGGAAGCGCCGCCTGCGCGAGGTCTGGCGCTCCGCGGGATGGCCCTTCCAGGACATGCTGGAGGCCGAGCTGCTGGCCGCCGGTCTGCTGGAGCGCAGGTCCGATGCCCAGGGCCTGGAGACGCTGCGCCTGAGCGACGCCGGCGTGCGGGCCCTGGCTGGCGCGCTGGAGCAGAACCGCCGTGCCCTCGACGCGCACGAGGCCCTGGTGGCGCGCGTGGCGCTGGAGATGCGGCGCGCCGGCCGCATCGTCTGGCGCGGCCTGACGCTGCGCGCCGGACTCGAAGCGCCCGCCGATGCGCAGGCCCCTGCCACGGCGACCGCTCCAGCCATCGAAGCCGTGGCAGCAATGGCCGCGACGCGACGCTGGGCGCTGGCCCGACCCGATGTCTACTCCATCCGCCACACCACGCGCGAGGACGCCGTCGAGCCCGTCGTGCACGAGATCAAGGTCACGCGCGCGGACCTGCTGTCGGACCTGCGCCATGCCGACAAGCGCGCGGCCTATGTCGCGCTGTCCAGCCAGTGCTGGTACGTGCTGCGCGAGGGCATCGCCGAGCCGGCGGAGATCCCGCCCGAGTTCGGCGTGCTCGTCGCGCCAGTGTCGGCCCCGGAGACGCCAGCGGAGGCAGCCGACGCCGACGCCGATGCCGGTGCCGGTGCCGGTGCCGGTGCCGGTGCTGAGCCGCTGCGGCTGCTGCGCGCGGCGCCCCGGCGCGCGCACCGGCTCGGGCTCGGCACCTGGATGGCCCTGGCGCGCGCCACGCCCGACGGGGGCGCCGACGACGACATGGCTGCGGGCCAGGCCTCGCTCTGAGCACCCTCAAGGCCTGGGCGTCGCCCGTCCCCGCCCCCGCCTGCGAGGGCGCAAGGGAACCTTCGGCGGCCCGGCGCCTTCTTGCGGGCATCCCATGCCCTGGTCGGTGCCCGTCGTTCGAAAACAAGCCGCATGGACCGAGCCAGACGCCGCTCGGGCCGAGCCTGTGGAAGCCCTCGCAGGCCCTTCGACAAGCTCGGCGCGAACGGGGCGTGAGCAAGCCGTGCCACCTGCTGCATGAGAGCCGCCCAAGTCCCGCGCGCGGGGCCCGGCGTTCAAGACAAGAGGGACCGGGCGTGTCTGCTTCTTGCGAGCTGCGCGCCCACGCCGCGCCTGCGGGAAGGGCCCTCCCAGGCTCTCAGCCGGCGAAGGAGGTTTCCGGCAGGCCGCGCACGCCGGGCACGCGGATGGCGAACAGCGCGCCCGACAGCGGTGCCGCGGCCAGCGCGTGCTCGCTCAGCCGCACCGCGGCGCTGGTGACGTACAAGGTGTCGAGGTTCGGGCCGCCGAAGCAGCAGCTCGTGGGCCGCGGCACGGGCATGCGGATGCGCAGCAGCTCGCGGCCTTGCGGTGAGTAGCGTGAGACTCGCCAGGCGTCCCAGATCGCCACCCACAGACAGCCCTCCTCGTCCACGGTCAGTCCGTCGGGCGTGCCGTCGCCGGGGTCCAGGGTGATGAAGGGGCGGCGGTTCGCCACCGAGCCGGTCAGCAGGTCGAAGTCGTAGGCGTAGATCGTGCGCCGATGGGTGTCGGTGAAGTACATGACCGCGTTGTCCGGGCTCCAGCCCAGCCCGTTGGCGACGGTGAAGCCGGTGTCCATGCGCTTCCAGCTGCCGTCGGCCTCGACGCGGAACAGGCTGCCGCGGTTGGCGGCGGTGCCGATGTCCAGGGTGCCTATCCACAGCCGGCCCATGCGGTCGCACTTGCCGTCGTTGTAGCGGTTGCCGGGTCGCTCGGACTCCGGGTGGCAGAGCAGGCTCAGCGACTTGCTGCCCATGTCCAGCGTCATCAGCCCCGACGGCGTGGCCACCAGCAGGCCACCGGTGGCCTTGGGGATGACCACGCTGACCATGGTGCCGAGCTTGACCTCCTGGTCGAGGCCGGCGCCGGCGTCGTGGCGGTGCACCGCCGGCGCCAGGATGTCGACCCAGTACAGGGCGCTGTCGCGTGGCGACCAGACGGGGCCCTCGCCGAGCAGCGAGCGCGCCGGCGTCACGCACTCCACGTCGAAGTGCTGCTCCTGGGGCGGCTGTTCCCGCGGCTGGATGGACATGACCTGCCCGCCCGCGTTGTGCGAGATCGTGCGTGCGGCCCCGATCAAGGTCGACGACAAGCCGTGCAGGCGCGCCAGCGCCAGCTCGGTGTGCGCGCCGCTGATGCTGACCGCGCCGATGGGCTGGCCCTCGATGTCCAGGACCGGCGCTGCCACCGACACCCGCGCGTCGTCGCGCTCGCGGCATTCGAGGGCGTAGCCACGGCCGCGGCTGAGCACCAGCTCGCTGCGCAGCGCCTCCACGGAGGTCAAAGTCCGGTCGGTGAGCTCGGGCAGCGCGAGCCGCTCCAGCAGCGCGGCCAGGCGGGTGGGGTCCATGTAGGCGGCGATGACCTTTCCGGCGGCGCTGGCGTGCAGCGGCCAGCGCGCGCCGACCTGCGAGTTGCGGCGCTGCAGCGGCCCCGTCTCCTGCGAGGCGATGACGACCACGCTGTCCCCGTCCAGCACCGCAAGCTGCACGTCGGCGCCGACCTGGGCCTGCAGCCGCACCAGTTCGTCCTGCGCCGACAGGCGCAGGTCGAAATCGCTCCAGACCTCGTGCGCGAGCTCGAGCAGGCGCAGCCCCAGCCGGTAGGTGCGGCTGCCGGGGTCGTGGCGCAGCAGGCCCTCGCGCGTCAGCGTGGCGAGGATGCGGTGCAGGGTCGCCTTCGGCAGGCTGCCCGCGCGCAGCAGCTCGGTGAAGGTCAAGGGCGCGGGCGCTGCCGAGACGATGTTGAGCACGCTCATGGCCTTCTCCAGCACCCCCAGCCCGGAGGGCGGTTCGGCATCGTCCCGTGCGGGCACTGCGAGGCGGCCTGCGGGAACGGAGGGCCTGGGCGGTTTGGACACCATGCGCGGAACTCTAACCGGCCGGATTCGCGCCGATGGATCGCGCCTTGTTCCAGCCAATGAAATTCGATGAACGTTATGCGCAGATTGTGAAGCGCTGAATGCGCGGACCGGCAAGGGTTTTTACCGATCTTCGGGAGGTGTTCCTCGTTAACAATGCCGTCTGCCAATTTGTTCCGTTGAACGGAACTAACACCAGGAGACCTCGCCATGCTGAATCGCAGACAGTTCACCGCCTCGGCGCTGGCCGGCGCCGCGCTGACGACCCCTTTCGCGGCCCGGGCGCAGGCCAGGCCCTTGACCTACGTGGGCTGGTCTCATGACGAAGCCGCCAGCAAGCCCATCCTGACGCGGATGTTCGACGACTTCCGCAAGGCGCAGGCCGACACCAAGCTGGACGTCGTCGGCTTTCCCTGGGGCCAGATGCAGCAGAACATCCTGCTGCGCCTGCGTTCCAACCAGCCGCTGGACGTGGTGCAGCTGGCCGAGCGTTGGCTGCCCCAGTTCGCAGCCACGGGCAAGATGCAGGACTTGAACGAGGTCTTCGGCAAGGAGCAGCTCGCCAAGCTGATCAACCCGGGAACGCTCAAGCTCGGCCAGTTCCGCGGCCGGCAGCTCGGCCTGCCCTGGACCGCCGCCTCGATCGGCATGGTCGCCAACGCCAAGGTGCTGCGCGATGCGGGCCTGAGCGCCCCGCCGACGACGGTCGACGCCTTCGTCGAGTCGCTCAAGGCCATCAAGCGCACGCAGCCCCAGGTCGTGCCCTACGCCATGACGACGAAGAACAACAACTCGATGAGCCCGGATTTCCAGGTCTGGCTGTGGACCTTCGGCGGGCAGCTCTTCGACGATGCCGGCAAGGTCGTCGTCAACGGCCCGGCAGGGGTGCGCGCCCTGGAGTTCCTGGCCGGCCTGGTCAAGGACGGCCTCGCGGCCAAGGACATCGACCGGCCCGACGCGCGCCGCATGTACGCCCAGCACCAGACGGGCTACTACCACGACGCGCCGCTGGCACGCGGCTTCGCGCGCAACAACTCAGGCAAGGGGGCGGAGTTCGACCCCTTCGTCTGGGCCATGGCGACGCCGGTGGTGAAGGCCGGCGACAAGCCGCAGTCCTTCGCCTGGGGCCACCTGCTGACCATGTTCCCGCAGGGCGCGCGCCCGAACGCACAGTCCGCCCAGGCCCGGCTGGCCTCCTTCCTGGCGCTGAACGACGCCAACCAGCTCGCCTACTTCAAGGACCAGGGTCTGTTCCCGGTCACGCAGACGGCGCTCGCCCAGCTCGCGAACGACCCCTACGTGACGGCGTGGACCCGGGCCGCCCACACTGCCGAGCCCGACGAGATCTCGCAGTGGACCAATTCGGCCGACCTCACCGCCATCGTCGGCGAGGAGGTCCAGGGCGCGCTGCTGGGGCAGAAGACGGCACGGGCCGCCATCGAGAGCATGGCCAAGCGTCTGGAGGCCAAGCTGGCGGAGCTGCCGAAGTCCTGAGCACCGCTCGTCGCGAACACCATGTCGATCCGCGCGGCAGGCGCCAGCGGCTTGAAGGCGCAGGAGCGCCGCACCGGCTTTCTCATGCTGGTGCCGGCGCTGCTCGCCTTCGTGCTGGTGATCCTGTTCCCCTTCCTGCAGTCACTGCGGCTGTCGCTGTACCGCTACACGATCGACATGGACCAGCCGGCCTTCGTGGGCCTGGCGAACTTCCGGCGCCTGCTCGCCGACCCGGGCATGGCGACGGTGTGGACGAACACCCTGGTGTTCGTCGTGCTGACCACCGGCCTGACCTTCGTGCTGGGCCTGCTGTGGGCGGTCATGCTCAACCAGCGCTTTCGGGGCCGCGGCTTCGTCCGTGCGGCCTCGCTGCTGCCCTGGGTGCTGCCGACGACGGTGACGGCCTTCCTCGCGGCCTGGATCTTCAACGGCCAGTACGGCGTGCTCAACGCGCTGCTGATGACGCTCGGGTTCACGAGCGAGCCGGTGGCCTGGCTGGCCGAGGAGCGCGGCGCGATGGCCGCGGTGATCGTCACCAAGGCCTGGCTGTCGGTGCCGCTGTTCATGGCCTTCTTCCTCGCCGGGCTGCAGGGCGTGTCGCAGGACCAGGTGGACGCGGCGCGCGTGGACGGCTGCGAGAACTGGGGCGTCATGCGGCACGTCGTGCTGCCGCACCTGGCGCCGACGATGATCGTCGTGACCATCCTGGGCGCGATGGGCAACCTGCAGGCCTTCGACGTGATCTATGCCCTGACGCAGGGCGGGCCGATCAAGGCGACGACCATGTTGTCGGTGGAGGTCTACAAGCAGGCTTTCCAGAACTGGGACGTCGGAACCGCCTGCGCGGTGGGGGTGCTGTGGTTCTTCACCATCGCCGTGCCGACGGTCTTCTATCTGCGCATCCTGTTCAGGCGCGAGGGCTGAGCGTGACCACCCCGAAGCCCGGACCGCACGGATGACGAGGCCGCGATGCTGAAGCTGCTGACCTGGCGTGCCCGCGCCGTCTTCGCGCTGGTCTTCTGCCTCATCGCCGGCTTCCTGTTCCTGCCCCTGGTGTGGATGGCGATCACCTCCATCAAGCCCGAGGGCGAGGTCTTCGTCCGCTTCCCGACGCCGTGGCCGCGGGACCCCACCCTCGCCAACTACGTGACCCTGTTCGGCCGCGGCGAGATCGTGGACCAGCTGCGCAACAGCCTCATCACCGCCGGAGGCGGCGCGCTCCTCACGGTGGTGCTGGCCACCTATGCCGCCTACAGCTTTGCCAAGTTCCGCTACCGCGGCCGCAAGCCGCTGATGTTCCTGATGCTGTCGGCGCAGATGTTCCCGTTCGCGATGATGCTGATCAGCCTGTACCCCCTGCTGCAGTGGGCCGGCTTGCTGAACACGCGCGTCGGGCTCATCGTGGCCTACATCATCCTCGCGCTTCCCAGCGGCACCTACATGCTGTACAGCTACTTCGTCAACATCCCCACCGAGATCATCGAGGCCGCGCGTGCCGACGGGGCCGGCGAGTGGTACATCCTGCACCGCATCGTGCTGCCGCTGGCGATGCCGGCGCTCATCACCGTGGGGCTGTACTCCTTCATGTGGGCCTGGAACGACCTGCTGTTCTCGCTGACCCTGATCACCGAGCCGCAGCTGCGCACCGTCGGCCCCGGCCTGCTGCTGAACTACATGGGCGAGAGCCGCAACGACTGGGGCGGCGCGATGGCGGCGTCCATCGTCACCTCGCTGCCCGTGGTCATCGGCTTCGCGTTCCTGCAGCGCTTCTTCATCCAGGGCCTCACGGCCGGGGCCGTCAAGTCATGAGCAGGTTGCAGGACAAGGTCGCCATCGTCACCGGCGCGGGCCAGGGCATCGGCCTGGCCATCGCGCTGCGTTTCGCGCAGCAAGGCGCGCGCGTCGTCGCCTTCGAGCGCGACGCCGGCGGCCTTGCCGCCCTGGCGCAGCAGCTGCCGGGGCAGACGGTGCAGGCCGTGGATGTCACCGACAAGCCCGGCTTGCGCCGCGCCATCGACGGCGTGGCCGCGAGCCACGGGCGCATCGACATCCTCGTCAACAACGCCGTGGCCTACACCGAGCATGCGGCCCACCTGTGCGGCGACGACGACTGGGAGTCGACGATCGATTCCGCGCTGTCCTCGGTCTTCCGTGCCTGCCGGGCCGTGCTGCCGCACATGATGGCCGCGCGCGCGGGCAGCATCGTCAACATGTGCTCGGTCAACCAGATCGTCGCCAATCCCAAGCTGGCCGCCTACACCGCGGCCAAGGGCGGCATCCACGCCTTGACCAAGCAGCTGGCGGTGGAATACGGGCCGCACGGGATCCGCTGCAATGCCATCTCCCCCGGCCTGATCCTCAATGCCCGCACGCTCGCCGGCCGCAGCCCGGCCGATCTGCGGCTCGACGCCGAGGCCTACCCGGTGGGTCGCGCGGGCGTGCCCGACGACGTGGCCCACGCGGCGGTGTACCTGGCATCGGACGAAGCCGCCTTCGTGTCGGGCGTCGATCTCCCGGTCGATGGCGGCCTCACGAGCGTGGCGCCCTCGGCCCTGGTCTCCCCCAAGATCCGGGGCTGGTGGGGACGCCGACCGATTTCCCTGCCCGATTGACGAGCACGACATGGCCAGGCTCCAGATGCGGCAGGTCCGCAAGCAGTTCGACGCGACCACGGTGATCCACGGCCTCGACCTGGAGGTCGGGCACGGCGAGTTCTGCGTCTTCGTCGGCCCGTCGGGCTGCGGCAAGTCCACGCTGCTGCGCATGATCGCCGGCCTGGAGGAATGCAGCGGCGGCCGCATCCTGTTCGACGACGAGGACGTGACCGACGTGCAGCCGGCGCGCCGCGGCATCGCGATGGTGTTCCAGTCGTATGCGCTGTACCCGCACATGAGCGTGGCCGAGAACATGGGCTTCGGCCTGAAGATCGCCAAGGCGCCGCGTGCCGAGATCGACGCCAAGGTGCTGGCTGCGGCGCGCACGCTGCAGATCGAACACCTGCTGCAGCGCCGGCCGAAGGAGCTCTCCGGCGGCCAGCGCCAGCGCGTGGCCATCGGCCGGGCGATCGTGCGCGCGCCGCGCATGTTCCTCTTCGACGAGCCCTTGTCCAACCTGGACGCCGCACTGCGCGTGGAGATGCGCGTGGAGCTGGCGCGGATCAAGGCCCAGCTCGACACGACGGTGGTCTACGTCACGCACGACCAGGTGGAGGCGATGACGCTGGCCGACAAGATCGTCGTGCTGCGCGCCGGCCGCATCGAGCAGGTCGGTCGGCCGCTGGAGCTCTACGCGCAGCCGGCGAACCAGTTCGTGGCCGGCTTCATCGGCTCGCCGAAGATGAACCTGCTCGAGGTCCGGGTGGCGGCCTCGACGGCCGAAACCGTCGAGGTGGAACTGCCCGATGCCGGGCGGCTCGAGCTGCCGTGCGCCGAGGCGCCCGCTGCGGGAACGCCGCTGGTCTTCGGCATCCGGCCCGAGCACCTGCGGGTGGTGCACCCGCAGGACGGGCATCTGGTCGGGCAGGTGACGGTGGCCGAGCGGCTGGGCAGCGAGACCTATCTGCATGTGCAGGTCGGGCGCCTGCACCTGATCGCGCGGGCCGACGGTGATGCGGGCGCCGCGGCGGGTGACCGGGTGGGGCTGCGCTTCGATCCGGCGCAGGCGCATCTGTTCGTGCCCGAGGGGCGGCGCTTGCGCCAGGGTGACGCCAGCAGCCAGGCCGCGCCGCCCGCCGGCGCCGAGAACCCGTGAGCGAGCCCGCGTCACCGTCGACGGGTGCCGCCAGCAGCCTGCCCGGCGCGAGCGCGCTCCCGGTGGCCATGGGCTCGCTGCCGCCGGGCTACCGCGCGCTGGTCGTCGGTGCCTCGGGGGCGATCGGCGCCGCCTTCGTCGACCACCTGCGCGCCGACCCGGGCTGCGCGGCCGTGGTGCCGCTGTCGCGCCGCACCGACCCGGCCCTGGACCTGGCCGACGAGGCGGGCATCGCCGCCGCCGCGGCGCGCCTGGCGGCGCAAGGCCCCTGGCACCTGCTCATCGTCGCCACCGGCCTGCTGCACGGCCCGGGCCTGATGCCCGAGAAGCGCCTGGCCGACCTGTCCTTCGAGGCGCTGCAGCGCGTGTTCCAGGTCAACGTCTTCGGCCCGGCGCTGCTGCTGCGGCACTTCGCGCCGCTGCTGGCGCGCGAGCGCGCGCTCGTGGGCCTGCTGTCGGCCAAGGTGGGCAGCATCGGCGACAACCGCCTGGGCGGCTGGTACGCCTACCGGGCCTCCAAGGCGGCGCTGAACATGGTCGTGCGCACGGCCGCGATCGAGCTCGCCCGCGCCCAGCCGCGCACGGTGCTGGCGGCGCTGCACCCGGGCACGGTGCGCTCGGGCCTGTCACGCCCCTTCCGCGGCGACGAGATCGGTGGCGCGCCGGCGCTGGCCGCGGCACGGATGCTGCAGGTCCTCGACAGCCTGCAGGCCGCCGACAGCGGCAGCTTCCTCGCCTACGACGGCAGCCGGCTGCCCTGGTAGGCGCCGTCCTGGTCCGGCGGCGCCTGCAGGGGCGTCGCGACGCGCCCGATGCAGTGGTACTCGAAGCCGCGCTCGCGCAGCAGCCGCGGCGGGTACAGGTTGCGTCCGTCGAAGATCACCGGTTGTTTCAGGGCCACGGCCATCGCGTCGAAGTCCGGGCTGCGGAACTGCTTCCACTCGGTGGCGATCAGCAGCGCGTCGGCACCGCCGAGCGCGTCCATCGGGTCGCTCGCATAGCTCAGCCCGGGCGCGTCGGCGAGGGCGCGCTGCGCCTCGCGCATCGCGCAGGGGTCGTAGGCACGCACCGTCGCGCCGGCGTTCAGCAGTTCCTGCAGCACATAGCGGCTGGGCGCCTCGCGCATGTCGTCGGTGTCGGGCTTGAAGGCCAGACCCCACAGCCCGAAGTGCCGGCCCCGCAGGTCGGGGCCGAAGCGCTGCCGAACCTTGCGCACCAGCACCTGCCGCTGCGCCGCGTTGACGGACTCCACGGCGCCGAGCACCCGAAGCTCCATGCCGGCCTCCTGGCGCGCGGTGCGGATCAAGGCCTTGACGTCCTTGGGGAAGCACGAGCCACCATAGCCGCAGCCCGGGTACAGGAACTGGTGGCCGATGCGCGAGTCCGAGCCGATGCCGTGGCGCACCGACTCGATGTCCGCACCCAGCGCTTCGGCCAGGTTGGCCATCTCGTTCATGAAGCTGATGCGGGTGGCGAGCATCGCGTTCGCGGCGTACTTGGTCAGCTCGGCGCTGCGCACATCCATCATCAGCAGCCGGTCCCGGCTGCGGTTGAAGGGGGCGTAGATCTCGCGCATCAGGCCGGCAGCGCGCTCGTCGTCGGCACCCACCACGATGCGCTCGGGTCGCATGAAGTCCTCGACGGCGGCGCCCTCCTTCAGGAACTCGGGGTTGGAGACGACGCCGAAGCCGTGCTGCGCGCCGCGCGCGGCCAGCGCCTGCGCCACGGCCTGCCGCACCCGGTCGGCGGTGCCCACCGGCACCGTGCTCTTGTTGACGATGAGCTTGCGCCCGTCCATGTGCTGGCCGATGCTGCGCGCGGCCGCGAGCACGTGCTGCACGTCGGCCGCGCCGTCATCGCCGGGGGGCGTGCCCACGGCGATGAACTGCACCTCGCCGAATCCCGCCGCCAGCGCCGGGTCGGTGGTGAATGCCAGCCGCCGCGCCGCGACGTTGCGGCGCACCACCTCCTGCAGGCCCGGCTCGTGGATGGGGATTTCGCCCGCCTGCAGGCGCGCGATCTTGTCGCCGTCCAGGTCCAGGCACAGCACGTCGTTGCCTGTGTCGGCCAGGCAGGCACCCGTGACCAGTCCCACGTAGCCCGTCCCGATCATCGTCAGCTTCATCGCTGTTCGTTCCCTTTCGAAAATTCATCCATCACCGCGCGCAGGCGTCCATCCGCGCGCGGCCGGTGGCGGGCGATGGCCCGTTCGTAGACCTGCATCAGCCGGGCGTAGTGGCGCTCGGGGCTCAGCTCGGTCTCGACCAGGTGGCGGCCGCGCCGGCCCATGTCGACCGCCCGGGCCGGGTGCGCCAGCATCTCGTCGATGCAGCCGCGCAGCGCCTGCACGTCCCCCGGCGTGAAGGTCAGGCCGGTATCGCCATGCCGCACCAGCTCCGGGATGCCCCCGATGCGGGCCCCGATCACCGGCTTGCCCAGCGCGAAGGCCTCGATCACCGAGCGCGGGTTGTTCTCGTACCACTGCGAGGGCACGACGACGGCGGTGGCGGCGCGCACATGGTCCTGCAGCAGCGCGCCCGACAGGTAGCCCGTGAATTCGACGTTGCCGATCGACTCCTGGCGCGCCAGCGCTTCCAGCGGCTCGCGCATCGGCCCCTCGCCGATGATCTCCAGGCGCAGCGGCAGGCCCTTGACCGCCCGCATCAGCGTGGCCAGGCCTTTCTCGCGCCCCAGCCGGCCGCTGTAGACGAGGCGGGCCCGGGCGCTGCCGTACTGCGGCGCCACCTCGGCCAGGCCACCGACGAAGTTGGGCAGATGGACGACCTCGCCGGGGAAGCCCATCTCACGGACCTTGTCCTTCAGGAAGGCGCTGGGCGAGATGAAGAGGTCGATCAGGCCGTACAGGCCCAGGATGCGGTGGTGCAGCGTCATCTCCACCGTGGTCAGCACGCTGGCCGCCAGCGAGTCCTTCACGCAGCGCTTGAGCGAGGCTTGCAGATGGCGGCCCCCGCGGCAGGCCTCGCACGGGCGGTCCTGCGCCAGCATCTGGTAGGAGCCGCAAACCACCTTGTAGTCGCGCAGGCTCATCACCATCGGCACGCCGCGCCGGTGCAGCGTGCGCAGGATGGAAGGCGAGAGCTGGTGGTAGATGTTGTTCAGGTGGGCGATGTCGATGCGGGCTTCGTCCAGCAGGCCGCCGAGCTTGCGTGCGGCTTCCAGTGAATAGAGCATGCGCGCGCCGGCCTTCAGCCGCATGCGCAGGCTCGAGTCCTCGTAGTCGACCTCCGAGACGAAGTGCCGGGCGTCGGCGCAGGGCCGGTTGCGCGCGTGCTGCATCGCGAAGTAGCGGGTCTGGTGACCGTGCGCCTCGAGCAGCCGGGCGGTCTCGAACAGGGACTTCTCGGCCCCGCCCTTCTCGAAGAGGAACTTGTTCGCCAGCAGGACCTGCACGGTGTCGGAGCCTGCGAAATTCAGGCG
Source organism: Rubrivivax sp. (assembly GCA_027491255.1). Lineage (GTDB taxonomy): Bacteria > Pseudomonadota > Gammaproteobacteria > Burkholderiales > Burkholderiaceae_C > Rubrivivax. The sequence goes on from JAIXWM010000008.1 coordinate 41,403, forward strand.
TTCGCGCGCGAGGCGGCGCGGCCGTGCTGCTCCAGCCAGCCCTGGAACATCAGCACATTCCACAGCGGGAAGCCCCAGTCGTGGCGGCCGGACAGGTGCTCGGACCACTTGCGGGCGATGGCGGCCGGGTCGAAGTAGCCCTCGCGCGCCAGACGCGCGGGCTCCAGCAGGGCCTGCGCCCAGGGCCGCAGCGGGCCCCGCAACCAGGGCCCCAGCGGCACGCCGAAGCCCTGCTTGGGGCGCTCGACCAGCGCGTCGGGCACATGGCGTGACAGAACCCGGCGCAGCACCCACTTGCCCGTCCCGCCGCGCAGCTTGTAGTGCAGCGGCAGGCGCCAGGCGAACTCCACGACCGCCGGGTTGAGCATGGGCACGCGGGTTTCCAGGCCGGCGGACATCGCCGCGCGGTCCACCTTGGCCAGCACGTGGTCCGGCAGGTAGGCGAGCAGGTCGGTGGCCATCATCTGCTGCACGAAGCCCTCGCTGCGCCGCCGCCAGGGCTGCGGCCAGTGCGCATCGCCGGCCAGCGTGGCGGGCTCGACCGCGCCCCGTACCAGGGCCGCCGGCTCGGGCCACTGACTCATCACGCGGCGGTAGAACTCGGTCGAGTCGGCAGCCTCGAAGACGCCCGCGGCCTTGTGCAGCCGGTCGCCCAGGACCGGCAGGACCCGCGCCGCCGTCCGCCAGACCGGCGGCAGCGCCACGGCCAAAGCGCCCCAGGCCTCGGGCCGCGCGCGCCGCAGCATGCCCGCGCCCGCAGCGCGCGCGGCCGGCGACAGCCGCGCCCACGGGCGCCACAGCGCGCGGGCCGAGAGGTAGCGCCGGTAGCCGCCGAAGAGCTCGTCGCCCGCGTCACCGGACAGCGAGACGGTGACCTGCGAGCGTGCCAGGCGGCTGACCAGCAGCGTCGGCACCGCCGAGGGGTCCGCCAGGGGCTCGCAATAGTGCGCAGGCAGGGCCGGGACGACGTCCAGCGCCTCCCGGGCCGACAGGCGCAGCTCGGTGTGCGCCGTGCCCAGGTGCCGGGCGACCGCGCGCGCGTGGCCGGACTCGTCGTGCGCCGCATCCTCGAAGCCGATCGTGAAGGTGCGCACGGGCCGGCTCGATCGGGCCTGCATCAGGGCCACGATGGTCGACGAGTCGACCCCGCCCGACAGGAAGGCGCCGAGCGGGACGTCGGCCACCATCTGCTGCGCCACCGAATCCCCGAGCAGGCGCTCCAGGGTGTCGACCGCTTCCTCGGGCGTGCCGGTGAAGGGCTGGGCCCGGCCGGTCTCGATCACCTGGCGCAGGTCCCAGTAGCGGCGCGGCGCCGGCTCGGGCGCGCGCGCACTGACCGAGATCCATGCGCCCGGCAGCAGCTTGTGCACGCCGTCATGGATCGAGCAGGGCGCCGGGATCGCGCCGAAGCGCATCAGCAGCGCGAGCGCCCCGCGGTCGATCGGCGCCTGGAAGGCCGGGTGGGCGCGCAGGGCCTTCAGTTCCGAGCCGAAGAGCAGGGTCCCGCGCTGCCAGCCGTAGTACAGCGGCTTCTCGCCCAGACGGTCGCGCGCCAGGGTCAGGCTCGCCGTGGCGCGGTCCCACAGGGCGAAGGCGAACATCCCCACCGTGCGCACCAGCGCGGCTTCCAGCCCCCAGGCCTCGATCCCGGCCAGCAGGGTCTCGGTGTCCGACGCGCCGCGCCAGCACGCGCCCGCGGCTTCGAGCTCGCGCCGCCAGGCCCCATGGTTGTAGAGCTCGCCGTTGAAGGCCAGCACGTAGCGGCCCGACGCCGAGACCATGGGCTGGTGGCCTGCTGGCGAGAGGTCCACGATCGACAGCCGCCGGTGCGCGAGGGCGATGCCCGCCTGCGCGTCGACCCAGACCCCTGCATCGTCCGGCCCCCGGTGCGCGATGCGACGGGCCATGGCCTCGGCCGTGCTCGTTGCCTCGTCGGCCTGGAAGCCGCCTGGGCGGAAAAACCCTGTCAACCCGCACATGCCATCCTTTCGGGGCGGGGCGGTTGCCGTCGGGTCACGGCGCCCCCCTCACCTGCCACCCGGCAAGGTAGCCCGGCACCCGCAGCACTCGCTTGAGGGTTCGCAAGCGGCCAGGAGGCGGGGCCGAAGACCCAGCGCCTGCATGCGTGCGGCCGGTCGTGTTAGCGTCGTTTCCATGGACAGGCGTCGCTGGATCGGTGCAGCCGCGTCGGCCGGCGCGGTCGGGGTCGCGCCGTGGCCGTTTGCCAGCGAGGTGGCCGCCCGCGCGCCTGCTGCAGCTGCCCCCGCGCCCGCCGGCGCTGCGTCGGCGGTCCCTGCGGACGCCTCCGGGCCCGTCCTCGGCCGCTGGACCCACGGCTACGCCGCCTTCGGGCCGCCGCGCCTGCCGCCGGACTACGCGCACTTCGCCTACGCCGACCCCACTGCGTCCAAGCGCGGCACGGTCTACCTGCGCAACCCCGACCGGCGCAGCACCTTCGACAAGTACAACCCGTTCACGATCCGCGGGCAGGCGCCGGCCGGGCTGATGATCTTCATGTTCGAGCCGCTGGCCGTCAGCGCCGGCGACGAGCTCGCGACGATGTACGGCCTGCTGGCCGAGGCGATGCTGGTGGCGCCCGACCGCTCGTCGGTCACCTTCCGCCTGCACCCGCAGGCGCGCTTCTGGAACGGCGACGCGGTCACGGCCGAGGACGTGCGCCACAGCTTCGAGCAGCTGACGAGCAAGTTCGCCTCCCCCGGCTACCGCATCGCCTACGGCGGGGTCGAGCGGGCGGTGGTGGTGGACGAGCGCACGCTGCGCTTCGAGCTGAAGGAGCGCAGCAACGACACCATCTTCACCATCGGCGGATTGCCGGTGTTCTCGCGCAAGTGGGGGGTGGGTGCCGACGGCAAGCCCCGGCGATTCGACGAGATCGTCACCGAGCATCCGATCACCAGCGGCCCCTACACCGTCGGCGCGGTGGACAGCGGCAAGCGCATCGAGTTCAAGCGCAACCCCGAGTACTGGGCGCGCGAGCTGCCGGCGCGGCGCGGCTTCTTCAACTTCGACCGCGTGATCTACCGCTACTACAAGGACCAGGCGGTCGCGCGCGAGGCCTTCAAGGCCGGCGAGTTCGACTTCTTCAAGGAATACAGCGCGCGCGCCTGGGCGCGCCAGCATGCCGGGCCGAAGTGGGCCGACGGCCGCATCGCCAAGGACAACTTCCCCACCGCCACCGGCCAGGGCCTGCAGTGCTACATCCTGAACCTGCGCCGCCCGCTGTTCCAGGACCGCCGTGTGCGCGAGGCGCTGGGCTGGACCTACGACTTCGACACGCTGAACAAGAACGGCCAGTACCAGCGCTCGCACAGCCTGTTCAACAACTCCGAGTTCGCCGCCGAGGGCCCGCCATCGCCCGGCGAGCTAAGCCTGCTCGAGCCCTGGCGCGCCGAGCTGCCGGCCGAGGTCTTCGGCCCGGCCTACCGCGCGCCTTCCACCGGGCGTGACCCGGCGCGCCTGCGCGCCAACCTGCTGAAGGGGCGCGCGCTGCTGGCCGAGGCGGGCTGGAAGATCGCCGCCGACGGGCGCCTGCGCAACGCCGCCGGCCAGGCCTTCGACTTCGAGTACCTGGTGCCCGGCGAGGCGCGCGCCTTTCCCGAGTGGGAGCGCAACCTCGAGAAGCTGGGCATCGCGATGAAGATCCGCAACGTCGACTTCGCGCTGTACCGGCGCCGGCTCGAGAGCTACGACTTCGACGTCGTCGCGATCGCCGGCGGCGACTTCACGCTGCCCGACCCCTCGGGCCTGGCCGCCTCGCTGGGCAGCGCCGGGGCCGACCAGCCCGGGGGCAACAACTTCCGCGGCCTGAAGAGCCCGGTGGTCGACGCGCTGATCCAGGCCATGGGCGCGGCGCAGACGCTGCCGGCGCTGCGCGACGCGGCGCGCGCGCTCGACCGCGTGGTGATGTGGAACCACTGGCAGCTGCCCGACCTGTGGACCGCCAACGAGCGCGCGAGCTACTGGAACCGCTTCGTGCAGCCCAAGGTGCGGCCGCTGTACTTCGACATCGACACCAGCCTGCAGGCCTGGCCGCTGACGACCTGGTGGACGAAGGAGGGGGCGGTGCGCTGAGGGCGCGCGGCCCGTCAAGCGATGCTCGGCTACATCCTCAAGCGCCTGCTCTTGATGGTGCCCACGCTGATCGGGGCGCTGACGATCACCTTCGTCGTGATCCAGTTCGTGCCCGGCGGCCCGGTGGAGCAGCTGATGGCCGAGGCGCGCACCAGCGAGAAGGGCAGCGGCGCCGGCGAGGGCATCGCCTACAAGGCCGGCCGCGACAGCGACGCCAAGCAGATCGCGGAGCTGAAGAAGCTCTACGGCTTCGACAAGCCGGCGCACGAGCGCTATGTCGAGATGATCGGCAACTTCCTGCGCTTCGACCTCGGGCGCAGCTTCCTGCACAACAAGGACGTCTGGACGCTGATCAAGGAGAAGCTGCCGGTGTCGATCAGCCTGGGGCTGTGGACCTTCGTGCTGTCCTACCTGGTGTCGGTGCCGCTGGGCGTGGCCAAGGCGGTGCGCGAGGGCTCGCGCTTCGACGCGCTGACCTCGCTGCTGGTGCTGCTGGGCTATGCGATCCCGGGCTTCGTGCTCGGGGTGCTGCTGATCGTGCTGTTCGCCGGCGGCAGCTTCGTCGAGTGGTTCCCGCTGCGCGGGCTCACCTCGGACAACTGGGCCGAGCTGTCGTGGCCGGCGCGCGTGGCCGACTACCTGTGGCACCTGACGCTGCCGCTGGTCTGCATGACGATCGGCAGCTTCGCGGTGACGACGATGCTGACGAAGAACACCTTCGTCGAGGAGATCCGCAAGCAGTACGTGCTGGTGGCGCGCGCCAAGGGGCTGTCGCCACGGCGCGTGCTCTACAAGCACATCTTCCGCAATGCGCTGATCCCGCTCGTGACGGCCTTCCCGGCGGCCTTCGTCGGCGCCTTCTTCGCGGGCTCGGTGCTGATCGAGACGCTGTTCTCGCTCGACGGGCTGGGCCTGCTGGCCTACGACAGCATCGTGCGGCGCGACTACCCGGTGGTGCTGGGCTCGCTGTGGCTGTTCACGCTGATCGGGCTGGCGGTCAAGCTGCTGTCGGACCTGCTGTACGTGGTGGTGGACCCGCGCGTGCAGTTCGGGGCGGTGGGGCGGTGAGGGGCGGGTTGCGATGAGACAGACCACGGGCACCGCCGTCACCCCGCCTGGCAACGCGCCGGTGTCGGTGCTGCCGATGTCGCCCAACCAGCGCGCCTGGGCGCGCTTCCGCCGCAACCGGCTGGGCGTGGTGTCGCTGTGGGTGTTTGCGGTGATGCTGGTGGTGGCGACGCTGGCCGAGCTGGTCAGCAACGACCGGCCGCTCGTGGTGCGCTACGAGGGCCGCTGGATGGTGCCGCTGCTGGCCAACCCGCCCGAGACGGCGCTGGGCGGCGATTTCCAGACGCCCACCGACTGGAAGGATCCCTTCGTCGACGCGCAGCTCGCCAAGCCGGGCAACTTCGCGCTGCGCACGCTGAACCCGCACTCGGCGCGCTCGGTGGACTATTTCGAGAAGGTGCAGAGCCCGGCGCCGCCGAGCGCGGCCAACTGGCTGGGCACCGACGCGAACGGGCGCGACATGACGGCGCAGCTGCTGTACGGCTTTCGCGTGAGCATCTGGTTCGCGATCGCGCTCACGCTGGTGGGCACGGTGCTGGGAGTGCTGTCGGGGGCGGTGCAGGGCTACTTTGCCGGGCGGGTGGACCTGACGATGCAGCGGCTGATCGAGGTCTGGGGCGCGGTGCCTGAGCTGTACCTGCTGATCATCTTCGCGTCGATCTTCGAGCCTTCGCTGCTGCTGCTGCTGGTGCTGCTGTCGCTGTGGGGCTGGATGGGGCTGTCGGACTATGTGCGCGCGGAGTTCCTGCGCAACCGCTCGCTGGAGTATGTGAAGGCGGCGCGGGCGCTGGGGCTGTCGAACGCGCAGATCATCTGGCGCCATGTGCTGCCGAATTCGCTGACGCCGGTGATCACTTTCCTGCCGTTTCGCATGAGCGGGGCGATCCTGGCCTTGACGTCGCTGGATTTCCTGGGGCTGGGGGTGCCGCCTTCGGTGCCTTCGCTGGGGGATCTGCTGCGGCAGGGCAAGGCGAACCTGGACGCGTGGTGGATCATCGTGCCGACCTTCGTGCTGCTGGTGCTGACGATGCTGCTGCTGACCTTCATCGGGGATGCGTTGCGGGATGCGTTTGATACGCGGAAGGGGTGAGGGGGTGGGGGGCGCGCGCTTCTTCTCTGTTCTGGCCGGCGCGGTGGCCGCCGGGTTGACTCGTTCCGGCTTTGGAGTAAGCGATCTCTCGTGCGTAGGTGCTCGTGATCGCGAGTCCTTCGCTCCTGCGCCTTGCGGGATCCCGCGGCCGGGGGGCCCTGCTGCGCTCATGTCCTCCGCATTGGGCTGCGCCCAATGCTCCCCCTTTACTTCGCTCCGCAGGGCCCCCCGACCACGGGATCTTGCTGACGCGTTGGTCAGCGTTGCGGTTCCTGTTCCCGGGGTTCGCCCTGAGGGGCTTCGCCCATGACCCCCCTCCTCGAAGTCCGTGATCTCACCGTCAGCTTCGGGCCGGCAACGGTGGTGGACGGGGTGTCGTTCTCGATCGCGGCGGGGGAGAAGTTTGCGCTGGTGGGGGAGTCGGGGTCGGGGAAGTCGATCACGGCGCTGTCGATCCTGCGGCTGGTGGATGCGGCCACGACGACGGGGCAGGTGGTCTTCGAGGGCGAGGACCTGACGGCCGCGAGCGAGCGGGTGATGCGGGGGGTGCGCGGGGCGCGGGTGGGGATGATCTTCCAGGAGCCGATGACGGCGCTGAACCCGCTGTACACCGTGGGCAACCAGATCGCGGAGATGCTGGAGCTGCACGAGGCGATGCGGCCGAATGCGGCGCGGGCGCGGGCGGTGGAGTTGCTGGCGCGTACCGGGATCCCGGATGCGGCGCGGCGGGTGGACGCCTATCCGCACCAGCTCTCGGGTGGGCAGCGGCAGCGGGCGATGATCGCGATGGCGCTGGCCTGCAAGCCGCGGCTGCTGGTCTGCGACGAGCCGACGACGGCGCTGGACGTGACCGTGCAGGCGCAGATCCTGGCGCTGCTGGACGAGCTGCAGGCCGAGATGGGGATGGCGCTGCTGTTCATCACGCACGACCTGAACCTGGTGCGGCGCTTCACGCACCGCGTGGGGGTGATGGAGCGTGGGCGGCTGGTGGAGTGCGGGCCGACGGCCGAGGTGTTCGGCGCGCCGCAGCATGCGTACACGCGGCGGCTGCTGGCCAGCCGGCCCGAGCGGCTGGTGCAGCCGCTGGCCGACGACGCGCCGGTGCTGTTGCAGGCGCAGGCTGTGGACGTGGACTTCAGCATCCGGCGCGGGGCCTGGCGCAAGGAGGCTTTTCATGCGGTGCGCGGCGCGGCGCTGGAGCTCAAACGCGGGCAGACGCTGGGCATCGTGGGCGAGTCGGGCTCGGGCAAGACGACGCTGGGCATGGCGTTGCTGGCGCTGCAGCCGCTGGCCGGCGGCGAGGTGCGGCTGGACGGGCAGCGCATCGACAACGCCGATTCGGCGGCGCTGCGCGCGATGCGCCGGCGCATGCAGGTGGTGTTCCAGGACCCGTTTGCCTCGCTCTCGCCGCGCATGACGATCGGGCAGATCGTCGGCGAGGGGCTGGCGCTGCACGCGCCGCAGCTGTCGGCGCCTGAGCGCGAGCAGCGCGTGCTCGCCGCACTCGACGAGGTGGGGCTGTCCGAGCGGCATGGCGTAGCCGCCGTGCTGCAGCGCTACCCGCACGAGTTCAGCGGCGGCCAGCGCCAGCGCATCGCGATCGCGCGGGTGCTGGTGCTCGAGCCCGAGCTGGTGGTGCTGGACGAGCCGACCTCGGCGCTGGACGTGTCGGTGCAGCAGCAGGTGCTGGCGCTGCTGGCCGAGCTGCAGCGCCGCCGCGGCCTGGCCTATGTCTTCATCAGCCACGACCTGGCCGTCATCCGCGCGATGGCGCACCAGGTGCTGGTGATGCGCGGCGGCGAGATCGTCGAGCGCGGCGACGCGCAGGCCGTCTTCGACGCGCCTGCGCACGCCTACACGCGGGAGCTGCTGGCGGCGGCGGGGTGAAGGTCAGGCCGCATCAAGGCGCCCTGACCGTCAGCAGCCCCGGCCGGCCGGCAGGGGCTGCACAGCGTCATCACCCGCGAGGTGAAGCCGGGCGTGGCACGCTTGCGCAGCCAGGTTCAACCCGTGATCGCGGCGGTCAGCGGCCACCGGCCGGACAGGGGGTGAGGCATCAGCGCTGCGCTGCGGCGGGAGGAACGGCCTCGATGAAGGCGCGCGCGATGGCCTTGCGGGGCGCGACCCACAATCTCTCCCGTCGGTCAGCGAGCATCCCCAGAATGTCGCGAAACGCGGCGAATCGGCCGGGGCGACCGACGATGCGCAGGTGAAATCCCAGGTTCAGCAGCCGCGGCATGCCGCGTCGGCCCTCCTCCTCGAGGACGTCGATCGCGTCGCGAACATAGTCCACCATCTCGCTGGCGCGGACAAAGCCGTTGGGATGGAAGAACTTCATGTCGTTCGCATCCAGCGCATAGGGGACCACCAGCAGCGGCCCGTCTCGCGGCGACGGGTCGTAGTACGGCAGGTCATCGTCGAAGCCGTTCGAGGTGTAGAGGAAACGCCGCTCGGCCAGCAGTTCGCGTGTCCAGGGGCTCTCGCTGCCGCGACAGAAAAAGCCCACCGGGGTGACCCCCGTGGCCTGCTGGATCGCCTCGATCGTCCGGTCGAGGTCGGCCGCCTCGTCGAGGGGATTCGAGTAGTCGGCATGCGGGCGCCAGCGCCAGCCATGCACGGCGGGCTCGTGGCCCCGGTCGGTGACGGCCCGCGCCAGACCTGGCGAGCGCTGCACAGCCTGACCGCAAAAGAAGAAGGTCGCAGGCAACGAGTGCGCGTCGAGCGCGTCGAGCATGCGCCACAAACCCGCGCGCGTGCCGTATCCGAAGATCTGTTCCTGACCGATGTCGCGTACCCCGGCTGGCACCACGCTGACGACTTCACCGATGGTTTCAGAGCGCGCATCGCCGTCACCCACCTGGAGTTCGGCCCCTTCTTCGAAATTGACGACGACCGAAACCGCCAGCCGGGCGCCTCCTGGCCAGCTGAACTGCGGCCACTTCCCTGCGTATCCCGCGAGGTCCCGCGGGGTCATTTCGCAAAACCTTCCGGGCTCGGCCGAGCCTGCCACCGGGGCAGTCCGAGGCCGTCGCGCCAGGCATGGGCGATCTCGTCACGGCGCGCAAACCAGGCTCCAGGATGCCCGGCCACATGGGCCAGCAGACGCTCCAGGCCGCCGATGCGTGCCGGGCGGCCGATGATGCGCAGGTGCAGACCGATCGACAGCATCCGTGGCTGCTGCGCACCTTCACGGTACAGGCGGTCAAAGGCGTCGATGCAGTAACGCGCGAAGTCGTCGCCGTGGACGAAACCCCCGTGGTTGAAGAAGCGCATGTCGTTGGTGTCAAACGCGTAGGGCAGGACCACGTGCGGGTGGCCATCGCAGGAGACGATGTAGGGCAGGTCGTCGTTGTAGGCGTTCGAGTCGTAGAGGAACCCTCCATGCTCGACGAGCAATCGGCGCGTGGCCAGCGATTGCGCCGACCGGGTGTGCCAGCCTACGGGCGGGGTGCCCGCCGCCGCTTCGATGGCGGTGACCGCCTGCACCATCTGGTGCCGCTCCGTCGCCTCGTCCATGTAGACCTGCCGCTCCCATCGCCAGCCGTGGCAGGAGACTTCATGTCCGTCGGACACGGCCTCCTGGGCCAGCCAAGGAGAGATCGCCAGCGCCCGTCCATTGGCGTTGAGCGTGGCTGCGACACCGTACTGGCGCAGCAATGCGCGGATGCGCGGCCAGCCGGCCCGGGTGCCATATTCGTAATGGCTCTCCATGCACAGGTCCCGCACGCCTTCGACCCGCTCAACAGCCTCATAGATGAATTCGTTGGACTCGTCACCCATGCCGATGGACAACTCGGCACCCTCCTCGACATTGACCACGATGGAAACCGCGAGCTGCCGCCCGTGCGGCCACCGGATCGGCGGTGGTGACCCCCGGTAGCCGGCGAAGTCGCGATCCGTTGCCGCCGCGCGCGCTGCGACCATGGCGACCTCAGCGGCTGCGGCCGGAAGTCACGGACCGTACCGTGTCCATGAACCGTTGCGTCTTGTCGCGGTCCCAGCGGACGAGGTCGGTGGCCTCTGCACCGTCGCGCATCAGCGAGGTGGAGACGATCGCGCCCTCGGCTTGCGCCAGCGTCTGCGCGACGTTGTCCCGCGTGACGCTGCCTCCGACGTAGATCGCCTGGCGCACGCCCGCCGCCTTGGCAGCGCGCACACGCTCGAGCGAATCGGAAAACGTCGCACCGGTCAATATCAAGGCATCGGCGCCCAGGCGAACGGCAGCCTGGGCGGCCTCTTGTGGTGAAACATCGATCATTGGCACGCTGGTGCGGTCGAAGACATCGGCGAACAAGGCGATGTCCTCGCGCCTCAGGTCGTGTCGATAGCTTCGTGCCTCGACCGCGAGCCCCGACTTGGGACCCTCCATCGTCATCGCGGCACCGACGAACACCTTCAGCCGGACATAGCTGGCGCCGCAGGCGTGTGCAACAGCCAGTGGGGCCACCGCGTCATGAGCCTGGATGATGATGCCCAGGTCCATGCTGGGGTGTGTGCGGCGGATCAGGCTGCCCAAGGCGGCCATCAAGGCCACGGTCGACGGCGCCGCCGGTCCGTTGTGGCGCGTCTGATCCTGCAGCATCAGCGACGGGACGCCGGCCTCTGCGAACACGGCGGCATTGGCCAGGACATAGTCTTCGAGGAAGGCTGTCGAGGTCTGGCGCGCGACGGCAAGATCAGGCAGGTGCAGCGCCGCAATGATGGTGCGGTCGACGGGCCCGGGGGAGGTGTGGTTCGGGGTCATGCTTGAGGGCGGCGCATGGCCGCGAGTTCAAGGAGGAGTCGGTCGCAGTCAGGCAGGGCACATCGCCGGGCGAGCTCGCGCCAGCGCCTGATGACTTCGTCGGGGTGGGCCGAAAACAGTGCAAACGGACCGAAGGCTTCGACGGCGAACGAGGCCGATACCGTTGCGCACACGGCGGCGCATGCGGGGTTCCCGGTCGCGACCAGACCGGCCAGGAAACCCCCGCAGAAGGCATCGCCCGCGCCTGTCGGGTCGACCGCATGCACTGCAATGGCCGGGATCGACATCGGCTCCTTTCGGTCGCCTTCGTCCATCATGGCGCCAGCCGCCGCCAGCTTGACCACGGCCATGCCAGCGCCGCTGCGACGCAGCTCGGCAAGCCCCGCGGCATGGGTACTGGCGGGCGCCATGATCTTCAGCTCCTTCTCGCTGGGCAGCACCGCGTCCAGCAGCGGCAGCAAGCGGGCGAGCGCCGGCCCGCGGAGCTCTGCGGCGTGGGACCCCGGATCCAGCGTGATTCGCCGCCCCGGCCGCCGCAGGTCGTGCGCCATTTCGAGCTGCGCCGCAGGGCTGTTGGGTGCCAGGTGAACTCCCCAGGCCCCTTGGTAGGCCACCGGAACATCGGCGCTGCGGACGGGATGCAGGCGGCGAAATGCCGCATAGTCCAGCCCAGCGACCGCATGGGTGCGCAAGCGGGCTTCGAATGCCGCAGCCTGCTCGGGCTGCAGGTGATCGCCGCCATAGCCACTGGCCTCGAACGTCCCCGGCTCGGCATACAGCCGGTCGGCACGGCTGCCGTCACCCCGGTAGAAGAACCATTCCGAGCAAGTGACGGTTTCGGGGCGGATCGAGATCCCGGCGGTGTCGATCCCGGCACGCCGCAAGGTGTCGAGCCACTGGAGCGGGTAGTTGCCGGGAACGGCAGCGACGATGCCCACGTCCTCCATCCACAAGCGAGCACCGGCCGCCGAATACACGCCATTGCCGCCCAGCGTCTCTCGATGCACCGTCCCCTCGGCAGTGACGACGTTGTCGATGATCATGCCCCCGGCGGTGAACAGCCGCACCATCGTCAGTACGCCGCCTTCATGAGCCGCGCCGGCGCGCTCGCTGTGGTCGCGCGCGGTTTGCGAAAGGGGACGAGCATGGCATGCAGGAGCCCTGGTCGTGTGTGGCTGTCAGGACTTTGGGAGCGAGCCCGCGACGCCGATACCCAGCGCATCGCGAGCGATCGCGAAGTGGTAGGCGAACAGGTGCAGCGCCACGGTGGACACCAGGGCCGCCAGTTCCGGGCGGACCGGTGGTACGCGCACCGTGTGCTGCGCCCGCGATTCGATCTCTGGCAGATCCTGCGCCACCACGGCCAGGGTCCAGGCACCCACAGCCTGAGAGACCAGGACGGTGTCCAGTGCCCGCTCATGGCTGGCCGGGTCGGTGGCCACCAGGACCATGGGCTCGCCCGCCTTCTGTGAGCGGTAGTGGTGGTACTCCTCCAGCGGTACTGCAATCGCATGGATCGGCGACAGTTCCTTGACCTTGGCGGCCCCGAAAGCAGCGGCTGCACCGTTCGGCCCCAGTCCCGAGAAGAGCAGCAGCGGAGCAGCGGCGACTTCGCTGGCGATGGCCGACATCCGTACATCCAGCGCAGGCGCGAGCGCATCCACCATCGCCGCCATCCCGTCCAGCTCCGCCCCCAGGGCATCAGCCTGGGCGTTGCCGGCAAACGCCTGGGCGAGCCGGATCAGCAGAGCCATCGTCGCGGTGCTCGACTGGGTCGGCCAACCCTTGCGGGAGGCGTGCACCCGCAGTGCGGCATCGCTTTGCGTCAGCACCAGGCTGTCCGGGGTGTTGGAGATGCCCAGCGTCATGGCGCCTCGCTGCCGCGCCGCGCGCAGTGCTGCCAGCACCGCGGGCGTCGACCCCCCAGAGCTGATGCCGACCACCAGCGTGTGGGCGTCGGCGACCGCCGCTCCGTAGCACGCGTAGTCCAGGGCCTGGGCTGCGATCAGAGGTGTGCCCGCCAGCGACTGCCACGCATGCGCGACGCCGGTGCCGACGTGCCAGGAGTCACCGCAGCCGGCCACCACCACTCGCCTGATCGGGCGCGCGCGCATCATTCGAGCGACATCGCCGATGGCCTCAGCCTCCGCTGACAGCGTGGCGGCCATGGCCGAGCCCTGCGCCATCATCTCGGCGCGCGTACGGGCCACGCGCGCCAGTCGGTGCGGATCACCGGCGAGGTCTTTGGACGGCTCGGCCGTCAGGGCGCGCAGGCGTTCGGAATAGTCGGTCATGACGGCGATCAGGTCCAGGTCGGCGGCGGTTCAGTGCCCGAGGCGATCGAGGCCGACTGTCTTGGCGATCAACAACATCGCCACAAACGACAGCATGATCTCCAGGGCGGAGATGGCCGCGATCACGGGGGAGCTTTCGAACTGCACCAGATAGTAAAGCTCGACCGGCAGGGGTCGCCCGCGCACGTCGGAAGTGAACAGCGCCACCGTGACGTTGTCGAAGGCCTCGATGAAGGTGAAGGCCGCCGCGGCCAGCAATGCAGGTGCCAGTTGGGGAAGGGTGACGCGCACGAAGGTCTCCAGGGCGCCGGCTCCCAGGTTGGCACTGGCCTCATCGAGCCGGGCGTCCAGCCCGGCCATGCGAGCCATCGTGATGCGAATCACGAACGGCAGACAGAACACCGACAGGCTCAGCACCAGCATCGTGTTGGATGCGCGAAATGAAATGTAGGCGCCGAAGAACAGGCTGGCGATGCCGATGACCATGCCCGGCATCATCTGCGGCGACAACAGGAAGGCATTGACTCCCGCCTTGCCCCGAAAAGTCCCTCTCACGCTGGCAAATGCGGCGGGAACGCCGATCGCCAGACAGATCACCATCACCCAGAGCGCGGTGCGCAGGCTGACGAGCACCGAGTCCATCAACTGTCGGTTGTCCAGCACCGCCTGGTACCAGCGCAGCGTGAATCCGGACGGCGGGAACGAGACGTAGGCACGCGGCTCGAAGGAGATGGCAATGACGATGATGCTGGGCGCTACCAGCAGCAGCACCGACAGCGCCGTCACGGCGATCAGCAGCGCCTTGCCCAGGCGATCGGCCAGGGACAGAGCTCGGCGCGAAGCGGCCTTTGGCGCAGGCTTCTCGGTCAGGAGCCCGGACCGGGCGTCGCGTGATGGCTGTTCGGCGTTCACCGGCGCACCTCGCTCCAGCGCGTGAGGCGAGCCCCTGCGGCAACGATCATGAACACGATCGCGAAGCAGGTTCCCAGCAGCAAAGTCGCAAGCACGGCACCCCGGTTCCAGTCCAGCACCACGATGGTCTGCTCGTAGACCTGGACCGCCAGGGTTGAGTAGCTGCCGCCGCCGAGCAGCTGCGGCACGATGAAATTCGTGTAGGAGACGGCAAACACCAGGGCGAGGCCGGCGACGATCGCTGGCATGCTCATCGGCACCGTGATGCGGAAGAACGTGCCGATCCGGCTCGCCCCCAGGTTCAGCGACGCCTCCTCCAGCCGCCGGTCACGCTCCGACAGGACCGCAAGCAGGGGCAGGATCATGAAGGGCAGGTGAATCTGGGTCATTCCGATCAGCACCGCCAGGTCCGTGTTGAGCAGGCGCAGCGGCTCGTCGATGATGCCTGTCGACATCAGGGCCTGGTTGACGATGCCGCGCCGCCCCCCGAGTATGACCAGCCAGGCATAGGCACGCACCAGCGCACTGGTCAGCAGGGGTGAGACGATGGCCACCAGCAAGAGGGTGCGCCAGATCCCGCGAAGCTCGCCATACACATAGGCCACCGGGTAGGCCAGCAGCAGCGTCAGCAGCGTGGAGACGGTGGCCACCCAGAAACTTCGCCACATCAAGCGCCACACCAGCGGGTCGTTCAGCGCCGCCATCATGGGTTGCAGCGTGAAGCTGTCCGAGACGATGCGCCCCCGCTCGATGGTCACGAAGCCGAACAGCAGCAGCGTTCCGATGGGCAGTACCATGAAGACCACGAGGTACAGGACCGCGGGCAGCGCCGGCGCCAGGCCGCTGCTCGTCAGCGGGTACAACCACCACCGGCGCGGTGCCGGCCCGGTCCGGGGTTCAGTGGCCATGGGCGCGTGATCCTGCCAACACGACCGCCGCCTGAGGGTCGCTGATCACCGCGCGAACCGGCGTCCCGGCAGGTATGGTGCCCAGGCCGAAATGCCGGGGCACCATGGCGCGCAGGGGTTGTGCCATCCCGCAGTCGATCTCGTATTCGACCGTCGGCCCGATGGACGTCGCAAAGGCGATCGTGCCGGGCCAGCCCGGCCCGGACCCGGTCTCAATGGAGATGTTCTCGGGCCGCACCACCAAGGTCACTTCGCCCTCGGCGACGCGGCTGGCGATCGGTTGCGGGCCGACAAAGAATCCCTTCTCGCAACGACCGGGAATCAGGTTGGCCCGACCGATGAAATCGGCCACGTAGGCGCTTGTGGGCCGATCGTAGATTTCCAGCGGAGGGCCGAACTGCTCGATGGCTCCGCGGGCCATGACGGCAACGTTGTCCGACAGGGTCATCGCTTCGAGCTGGTCATGCGTCACGAAGATCGACGTGATGCCCAGACGCTCGATCAACTTGCGCAGCTCGATCTGCATCGTGTGCCGCAGCTGGGCGTCGAGCGCATTGAAAGGCTCATCGAGCAGCAGGACCGCGGGCTCGAGCACCAGAGCCCTTGCGATCGCCACGCGCTGCTGTTGTCCCCCCGACAGCTGAGAGGGATACCTTGCCGCCAGCGCCTGCAAATTCACCAGTTCGAGCGCGTGCGCGAGCTTGCGCGCGATCTCGGCAGCCGGACGGCGCCGCACCCGCAGGCCATAAGCCACGTTGTCGGCCACGTTCAGGTGCGGGAACAGGGCGTAGTGCTGAAACACGTAGCCGACCTGGCGTTGGTTGGGCGCCAAGGCCGTGATCTCTCGACCGTCGACGCAGATGCTTCCCGCATCGGGCTCGACAAATCCGGCGATCGACCGCAGCAAGGTCGTCTTGCCGCACCCTGAAGGGCCGAGAAGCGTCAGCACCGTGCCTTTGGGCACGCTCAGGCTGCAGTGGTCCAGCACCTGTTGGCTGCCGAAGCGCTTGGACACCCGGTCGATCACGAGGTAATCCATGGGGTCCTTGTCTGGAGCGTTCATGGCAATTGCGTCGGCGAGTCAATGACGAGGCCCAGGCCTGCCGGTCCGGTGCCGGTCGTGGCCAGTGCACCGATTGCAAGCGCGGCCCGTGCGGCGGCCAGGAAATCACGGTTGGTCGACCAGTGCGTGGCCAGCGCACCCACTGTCGCGTCACCGGCGCCCGTCGGGTCGACCACCGCAGCGGGCGGTGCCGGGATGCAGGCGCCTTGCACTGCATGCGCCGCGATGGCCATCGCGCCCTGCGCTCCCCTTTTCTGCAGGATGTGGACGCCCCGCCCGGCCAGGCAGGTCGCCGCGGCGTCATCGTCGTGTTTCGGCAGCAGCTGACGGGTCTCCTCCCGGCTCGGCGCAAAGATCGCGAGTCGGCCGATGAGTTTCATCATCCATTGCGGGTCGCCCGACACGAACGCTTCGCTGGTGTCAGCCACCACCGGCACGCCGGCGTCAGCCGCTCGCGCCATGAGCGTGGACAACGTGTCGATGGGCATGGGGCAGGCTACGACGATGTCGGTGTGGCTCAAGTCGTGGGCAGTCACCGGCGCCAGCTCGCGCGTGCGCTCCCACCACAGGGCATCGCGGAAGTGCGAGGACGTCCGCCGCCCGTCGCCGTGGTGCCGCAAGGTCGCCCTGCGGGTGAGACCGGTTCTCTGTTGCACCCGCGACACGTCGATTCCCAGCGCGTCCAGTGCCGGCAGCCACTGGGGCGGATAGTCATCGCCGACGCATGCCTCCACCGACACGTCGCCTCCAGCAAGGCGGGCTCCAAGCGCCGCGTACAGGGCCGCACCCCCGGGCACTCGCTGCGAGACGGTGCCTTCGACCTGCAGGGTGTCGATCGACAGGTATCCCACGACCCGGACCCGCGCTTGGCGCATCAGGCGCCGGTACCCAGGAGCGAGCGGCGTGTCAGCATCCGGCTGACTCGAAACCGTGTGGCATCCGATTTCAGATGGATGCGGGTATCAGGGTCGAGCCCGCAGCGGCGTGCCAGGCTGGCGGCAAGCAATTGCAGCGGAATGGCCGTGGCAAGAGGGGCCACCGTGGCGTCGTCTGCCGGCAGCGTGATGCGGTGGCGCGCGCGGGGCACCGGGCTGTCGGGGGTGTCCACCGCGAGCGTCGCTACACCGAGTTCGGCCAGTACGCTGCAGGCCTCATCGGCATAAGCGGCCAAGCCCGGATCGGCGGCGACCATCACCACCAGATCGGATGGCGGCATCGACCAGTACTGACTGTGCGCGAACTCTTCCAAGTCGGCGCTCCAGGCCGGGATGCGGGTCAACTCCACCAGTTTCGCGGCGCCATAGGCCACCGTGCCCCGATCGGCCCCAGCAGACAGCAAGCGCACACCGCTGGGCATTGGGATGTCGGGCAACACCTGCTCGGACTTGGCCATCGCGATGCGCTGCGCCGCGAGCACCCGGTCCATGCCGGGCGCCGAGGGCCGGCCGGCAGCGCCAGCCGCCAGCATCATCAGCGCCAGCACGGTTGCAGAGTAACTGGACGTGCCGCAGAGGAACGGTGCGATGTCGGCGATCTCCAGGGACAGGCGCGCCACCGCCAATCCCCCGAGACGGCCGCCATCCGCGCTGTTGACCAGCGCCACCACGGGCGTGCCGGCGGTCTGCGCGGCCGTCGCAGCCTCGACCGTCCGGTCGACATTGCCGGACATGGAAATGGCGATGACACGGTCCGCCGGGCTCAGCCGCGGCGCGCTCAGCACCATGTCCAGAGCGCTGGTCGGTCGCCAGTCCAGTCCCAGGCGCTCCGCGAAGGCCTGGGCGGCGATGGCGGCGAAGTAGCCGTCTCCGCAGCCGGTCACGTAGATCCGGCCGTGGGGGCCGGGCCGCAAGCGCTGCTGCCCTGTCGCGAAGAACACATCGCTGCGCGAGGCCAGGGCTGCGAGCACCTCCGGCTGGCGGTCGATGTCCCGCTGCAGTGGCGAACTGGCGGACGCGCTCGGGTTCAAGGCGGTCAACTCGCGAAGAACCGATCGAACTGTTCAACGAGCCGGCCGCGCACTGGAGCAATCTTGGACCAATCCACCGATTGCAGTCGCAACACCTCGGCCGGCGTGGACGGCGTGTACGCGCGTGCGGCCTCCGGGATGGCGATGCCCTTGACGGTCGGGCCGAAGTAGTAAGGCGCCCTGGCGGCCATGGTCTGGTACTCGGGCGACAGAAGCTCGTTCATCCACTCATTGACCAGCTCGGGATGCCGCGTCCTGCTGATGGCCGACATGAACGAGATGATGGCCACCGGACCAGGGTCGGGCTGCACGAACTTGATCGGCAGTCCTTTCTGCGCGGCACCTGCGGCATCGTTGTTCCACAAGGGCGCGATGGCGATTTCCTCGCGCTCGAGCATCTGCAGCAACTGCGTCGGGGACCGTCCCACCAGCGGTTTGAGTTCCCGCAGCTTCGCCCAGCCGGGCTCCAGGTTGTCTTCCGATCCGCCGAACACCTTGGCGGCAATCACCAGGGCCCCCAAGCCGAGGTTGGACGACGCGCGTGGGATGGCGACCTTGCCGCTGTACTCCGGCTTCCAGAGGTCGGTCCAGGCTTTCGGCGGCGTCTTGACCATCTTTTCGTTGTAGGCGATGCCGATCAGCGAGTAGCTCACGGGCACGCCATAGCCCTGGCTCTTCTGCAGGAATTCAGGAAACACGTTCACGCTGTTGGGCACCAGCCTGGGGTCGAGCTTCTGGATGTAAGCCTCGCGGATGCCGATCAGGTGCGGCGGTTCGCCATTGGGCATGGCGTCGTACGGCGAAAAACCCTGTGCCGCCTTGATCTGCGCCACGATGTCCTGGCTTTCGCTGGGGACGAGCCGGATCTTCAGCCCCGGGCGGCGTGCTTCGATGCGCCTGGCGAGCCACTGGTGGGGCTCCTGCAAGGCGCCGGCGAAACTCACGATCACCAGTTCGCGGCTGTCCTGCGCGCGTACCAGGGTCGGCCCGAGGGCGCCCATGGCAACGCCCGCTGCGCCCTTGATGAAGCTGCGACGAATGAACGGCTTTGACATGAGGAATCTCCTTTGGGATGGCCGCGTCTACATGGCGAAAGTGCGATCAAAACGCTCCACGAGCTGGCCGCGCACGGGCACGATCCTGGTCCAGTCGATCGTCTGCAGCGCAAGCACCTCCTCGGGCGTGGAAGGCGTGAAGGCACGAGCGTCGGCTGGCACGCTGACACCGCGAACGGTGGGGCCGAAGTAGTAGGGGGCCCCGGCGGCGCGTGCCTGGTAGGCCGGGCTGAGGATGCCGTCCAGCCACTCGTCCACGAGGGCCGGGTGGCGTGTCTTGGCGATGGCCGAGAAGAACGAGATGATGGCAATGGCGCCGGGGCGGGGCATGACGAAGGCGATCGGCAGGCCTTTGCTCGCGGCGGCGGCGGTGTTGTTGTTCCAAAGCGGTGCCAGCGCAATCTCCTCGCGCTCGAGCATCTGCGTCAGACTCGCCGGCGATCTCGCGGCCTTGGGGTCCAGCGCCTTCAGGCGGTCCCACCCGACGTCCAGACTGCTCTCGGATCCCCCATGGGTCTTGGCTGCGATCGCCAGCGTGGCCAGCCCGAGATTCGACGACGTGCGCGCGATACCGACCTTGCCCTTGAATTCCGGCTTCCACAGATCGGCCCAGCTTTGCGGCGGCGACCTGACCATCTTGCTGTTGTAGGCGATGCCCACGAGGGAATAGGTGGCCGGAACACCATAGCCCTGACTCTTGCGAAGCAGTTCCGGGTAGACCGAATCCAGGTTCTTCAGCGCCGACGGATTGCGCCGACTCAGATAGCCCTCGTTGATCCCGATCAGGTGCGGAGGCTCGTCATTCGGCGCCGCGTCATAGGGTGAGAAGCCCTGCGCCGCCTTGATCTGGGCCACCATGTCCTGGCTGTCTGAAGGGACGAGGCGAACCTTCAGGTTGGCATGTCGCGCTTCCATCTGGTCGGCCAGCCAGCGGTGCGGCTCCGACAGGCGACCCGGGTAGGTGATCACCACCAGTTCCCGGGCTTCTTGCGCGCCCACGATGGTGGGAACCAAGACGCCGCTGGCGGTTCCCGCCATCGCCTGAACGACTTTTCGTCTGGAAAACTGCGTCATGACGGTCCTCTATCGCTTCTGGATGGACAAAGGCAAAACTGTGAGAATACTAACAAGAAGTCGTGAACAAGACAACCGGGATCCGGCTCCATCGCAGCACCGTTTCGGACCAGGCCTGGGAGGGTCGGCGGAACGACCGGCCATTCGCAGAATTCACGGCTACAAGCGGGCCTCCCTGCCGATCGGACGCGAGACCGACGCCTGGCAAGCCCGCCAAGAAATGTTAGATTTGTATCAAAGTATCAAACGCTCAGGATGTCACCGTAGTCTTCGGGTCCCGAGGTAAAAGCAAGGATCGTGCCGCCGAGCGTCAAATCCGACAGGGGCGCGTCTGGGTGGTGCGCGGCGTCCTGCACAGGGGACGTCACGCGTCGCCCGCGGCGCTCACCTGGCGCCGTTTTCCGTGACCATGGCGTCGAATGCGTCCACCTTGGCAAACAGCGCGGGTCGCACGCGGTTGAATTTGCTCTCGTCGAAGACCAGGTACTTCTTGCGCGCCACCGCCATCACCTGTTTCTTGACGACTGCCTCATGCATGTAGGAGCAGGTCACGCCCCGCTTGATATCCACCCCGCCGGCTGAAATGAATGCCTTGTGGACACCGTAGCGCGAAAGGCCGTCACCGCCCACACCGAATACGGCATCGAGACCGGAAAAGGATGAGGACGCGGGATGGTATTGACCCCCGAGGAGGATCATCTGAACCCTCGGCTTTTTCGCCAGCCAGTTGGCGACATTCAGCGAGTAGCAGATCACCGTCAACGTCAGGTCGTTGGGGATCAGTCGCGCCAGGTTGTCCAGGGTGGTGCCGCAATCGATGAAGATGGTGTCATCCGGTTGGATCAGCGCCAGCGCATGCTCGCAGGCGCGTGCCTTGGACTCGGCGTTGCTGCCGGCTTCCTGCTGCAGATCGAATGCAGAGGTCCCCTCGGGCGAGGCGGCCGGCAGAATGTATCCGCCGTAGTATGAGAAGCGTTCGCCGTGCGCTGCCAGCGTTCGACGCACGGTCATTTCCGACACGCCGAGCAGCGCGGCTGCGTCGCGCAATCGGAGCACGCCCTTATGGGCCAGGCGCTGCTCGATCAAAGCCAGCCGTTCTGCCTTGCGTGTGCTGGCTTTCATGCGATCGGTCGGTTCGGAGGCTTGGCGGAAACTGTTTGAATTTTCTCAGATGTGCGGGTGTGGGCCGGACCGGGCAGGCGCTGCGAGCCGGCTGGTTTGGCCGCGCCGACACCTTCGACCCAACGGACTTTCACCATGTCAAAGAAGCTGGTCTGCGGCAGCCTCGTGCTGCAGGGTTTTCGCAACGATGATTCCCCGGTGGTTCAGCCCGACCCGGCTGTCCTGGTCGACGGCAGCACCGTCAGCGCGGTCGGTCCGGTCGAGGCGCTGATCCGGGACCACCCGGATGCCGAGCGCGTCGGTGGCCCCGACTACGTGGTCGTTCCGGGCTTCGTGAATGCGCACCACCATGTCGGGTTGACCCCGTTGCAGTTGGGATCGCCAGACCACCCGCTCGAATTGTGGTTTGCGAGCCGTCTGGCTTTGCGCGACGTCGATCTGTACACCGATACCCTGTATTCGTCCTTCGAGATGATCGCCAGTGGTGTCACCACGGTCCAGCACCTGCACAGCCGTGCGCCGGGCGGCCCGCAGGACATTCTCCAGGCCGCAGACAAGGTCATCTCCGCCTACCGGGCCATCGGCATGCGCGCCTCCTATTCGATGGCCCTGCGAGACCAGAATCGGCTCGTCTACGAGGCTGACGAGGACTTTGTCGCCAGGCTGCCCGAGTCGCTGCGCCCGGCCATGGCTGCGTACTTCCGCAAGTTCACGGTTCCCTTGTCGGTTCAGGTGTCGGTGTTCGAGGAATTGGTGCGGCGCACGCGCGAGGAGGCATTGATCCGGGTGCAATTGGCGCCGTCGAACCTGCATTGGTTGTCCGACCGGGCGCTGGAGACAGCGGCCGAACTGTCGCAGCGCCATGAGGTGCCGATGCACATGCACCTCCTGGAGACGCCTTACCAGAAGGCCTATGCGCGCCGTCGCACCGGCGGATCAGCGCTGTCGCACATTCACGCGCTCGGGCTCACAGGCGCCCGGCTGACCATCGGCCACGGTGTCTGGATGAGTGAGGACGACATCGCCCTTTGCGCCCACACCGGCACGATGGTGTGCCACAACTGCAGTTCCAACTTCAGGCTCAAGAGCGGAACGGCTCCGCTGAACCGCTTCACGGCCGCCGGCATTCCCGTGGCCATCGGAATCGACGAGGCGGGGATCAACGACGATCGCGACATGCTCCAGGAAATGCGGATGGTCCTGATGGCCCACCGTGAGCCCGGGATCGATGCAGCCCACCCCTCACCTGCGGCCGTTTTGCGCATGGCGACCGAGCACGGGGCGGCCACTACGCCTTTCGCAGGTCGGATCGGTCAACTGAATCCCGGCATGTGCGCCGACCTGGTGCTCTTCGACTGGCGGGCCGTCACCTACCCTCATCAAAGCGCTGCGCTCGGGCTTGCCGAGGTCCTGGTTCACCGCGCCAAGGCCAGCGCGGTGCGCAGTGTCATGATCGGCGGCGAATGGGTCTATCGGGACGGCCGGTTCACCCGCGTCGACAGGGATGCGGTGCTGGCTGAAATCGCGCAGCGGTTTGCCAGGCCCTTGAGCGAGGACGAACTTGCCCGGCAGGCCTTGGCCAAGGATGTCCTGCCGCACGTCCGCCGGTTCTATCGTGATTACCTGGCCGATCTCGGGGATGAACCTCACTACCGAATGAGCGGTCGGCGCTGAAATGCGGGCCTGGCTTCGAGCCTGAACTCCCCCCGGAGGACGACCGCCCGGCAGCACGACGCAGCCTCCTCCCCTTCGCCCAGGATTGCCATGGCCTGGGCCTGCGTGAACCGCGACTTCCTCATCGATCTTCCTCGAAGAGGTGGAAGCCTTCATCTTGTTGAACTGTTGCCTTTCAGGGGGGCTTGCGCATGCACAGGCGCGCCGCGGCGCGCGTCATGCGCTCTTCTTCCACGACGGCAACAAAGTGGCGCAGGTTTCTCAGTCCCATGGGGGTCCATGGGGTCAGGACGCGCTCCAACGCCGGATCGCGTCGCTGCGCCGCTCCAGACCCGGCTGCAGCCGGCAGCCCAGGCCCGGGCCCGGCGGCACGGTGATGGTGCCGCGGGTCAGCGGCGGTGGCTGGTCCACCAGGTCCTGGTACCAGCCGAAGTACATGCCGCGGGCGATCTCCTGCTCGCGCACGTTGGGCGCGGCCAGGGCCAGGTGCGTGGACGCGGCCAGCGTGACCGGGCCCGAGCAGTCGTGGAAGGCGATGGGCAGGCCGCGCGCCTCGGCCAGGGTCGCGGCCTTGCGCGCGAAGGTGATGCCCCCGCCCCAGGTGACGTCGATGATCGGGGTGGCGATCGCGCGGGTGTCGATCAGCGCCTGCACCTGGCCCAGGCCGCCCAGCGTTTCGCCGCCGGCCAGCGGCGCGCGCGTGGCGGCGGCCAGCGCCGCCAGCTCGCCCGGCCGGTCCATCCAGATCGGGTCCTCGATCCAGTCCATGCCCAGCGGCTCCAGCGCGGCGCAGATCTTCTTCGCCGCGGTCAGGCCCCACAGGCCGTGCAGCTCGGCCTTCAGCCGCATGCGCTGCCCGTGCGCCGCCCGCACCTTCTCGAAAGGCTCGAGCCCGCGCTTGAGGTCCTCGGTGGAGATGTCCATGCCATCCACCGCCCCGGCGGCCAGGTCGAAGGGCCAGATCTTCATCGACGAGATGCCCATCTCGAGCAGCGAGGCCGCCAGCTCGTCGGCGCGGTGCAGGAAGGCGTCCAGGTCCTCGTAGCGGCGGCCGGCGCCGGCCGGGCCGCCGAGGCCGAAGTTCTCGGGCCGCACGGCCGAGGTCTTGGACACGTAGCTCGGCCCGGCGCAGGTGTTGTAGACGGGGATCGAAGCGCGCGTAGCGCCGCCCAGGCAGTCGACCAGCGGCCGCCCCGTCGCCTGGCCGAGCAGGTCCCACAGCGCGACGTCCACCGCCGACAGTGCCCGCATCTCGGCCCCGGTGCCGCAGAAACCCACATAAGGCCGCATGCGGCGGTTCAGGTGCTCGACGCGCTGCGGGTCCTCGCCGAGCACCATGGGCGCGATGCGGTCGTGCACGTCGGCCTCGGCCGCCGCCGCGCCGAACCAGGTCTCGCCCAGGCCCGTCAGCCCCTCGTCGGTGTGCACGCGCACCCACAGCAGGTTCGGGTGCTCGCCCAGGCGCAGGGTCTCGATGGCGGTGATCTTCATGGCAGCCGTCGTGGTCGATCGAAAGCCTGGGATCTTGCCTTGCGCCGCAGCGCATGGCAAGGCGCGGGGCGGCCCGCGGGCCCGCCCTTCACCATCCCGGCCCATCGACCCGGGGGCATCGTCGACTAGGCCAGGACGGGGGTTTCGGTGCTGGCGCTCGAGCGTGGTCCCGGTGTGCGCTGCCCCACCGCGTGGCTGCTGAACCAGACGATCCATCGCGCCATGGCCGACCGGGAGGCCGCCCGCCTGCGGGACGTCGAGGCGCCGCTGCACGGTGCCTCCCAAGGTGGAGCGCCCGCCGGCGGCCAGACGGGCCGCGGCTCGCAGGACAAGGTGCCGTTCGCGGCGGCGCTGTCGCTGGACGAAACCGGTCGCACGGACCCTCTATAGTCCCCACGGTCGCGGTGCTTGCGCCGTGCACTGCCGTTCACCGCGGCTCTCGAAGATGCGCCAGGACGAACCCAACCCCCTGCCCACCTTTGCCGACCTGCGTGCCGCAGCCAGGCAACGGCTGCCCCGCGTCGTCTTCGACTTCATCGACGGTGCCGCCGGACGCGAGGTCGGGTTGATGCGCAACACGGCGATCTTCGACGCGGTGGCCCTGATGCCGCGCGTGCTCGTCGACCCACCGGTGGGCGACCTCACGGTGCGGCTGCTGGGGCAGGAGCTGGGCTTCCCCTTCGGTTGCGCGCCGATGGGGATGTGCAACCTGGCCGGCCCCGGCACCGACCTCGCCCTGGCGGACGCGGCCGCGCGCGGCCGCTTCCCGCTGGGGGTGTCGACGGCCGGCTCCACGGCGGTGGAGGTGCTGATGGAGCGTTCGCAGGGGCGGGCCTGGTTCCAGCTCTACGTGAACGGCTCGGTGGACGAGGCGCTGGCGCTGGCCGACCGGGCGGCCGCGGCGCAGTGCGAGGTGCTCACGCTCACCGTGGACACGCCGCGCACCGGCAACCGGCCGCGCGACACCCGCAACGGGTTCCGCACGCCCTTTCGCATGGGGCTGCGGCACTTCGTCGACTTCGCGCTGCATCCGCGCTGGTCGCTGGGCACCCTGGCCGCGGGCGCGCCGCGCATGGTGCACTTCGACGGCCTGCGCCCGGGCGGCTACGACCGCACCGCGCCGCGCCGCGGCGCCAACTGGGAATTCCTGGCGCGGCTGCGCGAGCGTTGGCCGCGCCGGCTCGTCGTCAAGGGAGTGCTCAACCCCGAGGATGCGCAACGCCTGCAGGCCCTGGGCGTCGACGCGCTGCAGGTGTCCAACCACGGCGCGCGCCAGCTCGACGCGGCGCTGACGCCGCTGGGGGCCCTGCCCGCGATCCGCGCCGCGGTCGGGCCGGACTTCCCGCTGATCCTGGACGGCGGCGTGCGCCAGGGCGAGGACGTCGTCAAGGCCCTGGCCTGCGGCGCCGACTTCGTGATGCTGGGGCGCCCCTTCCTGTACGCCGCGGCGGCGCGCGGCCTGCCCGGCGTCAACGCCCTGGTCGACACGCTGGCCGACGACATCCGCATCGCGCTGGCCCAGCTCGGGCTGGCGTCGGTGGTCGAGGTCGGGCCGCAGGTGCTGGCGGCCTCGGCGCTGACGGCGCCGCGCGACATCCTGGCCTGACGCGCGCGCCTGCGCCCGCCCAGCGACGTTCTCCCCAACCCCTTTCGAACCATGACCACCCACATCGACCGCCTGGAATGTTGGGTGCTGCGCGCGCCCATCGCCGAACCTGTGGCCAACGCCTTCGGCGCCATGACCAACCGGCCCGCGGTCTTCCTGCGCCTGAAGGCGAGCGACGGCGCCTTCGGCTGGGGCGAGGTGTTCAGCAACTTTCCGCAGGTGGGTGCGGAGCACCGGGGGCGGCTGGCCGCGAGCATCTTCGCCCCGCTGCTCAAGGGCTTCGCGGCGGACGAGCCGCAGGCGGTTCGCGACATGCTCGAGCAGCGCACCCGCCCGATGGCCATCCAGTGCGGCGAGCCCGGGCCCTTCGCGCAGATCACCGGGGCCGTCGACCAGGCGATGTGGGACATGGCCGCGCGGCGCGCCGCGGTGCCGCTGTGGAAACACCTGGGGGGCCGCCACGGCAGGGTGCGCGTCTATGCCAGCGGGATCGGGCCGGACAAGGTGGCCGAGGTGATGCTCGCCCGGCGCGACGAGGGCTACTGCGCCTTCAAGCTCAAGGTCGGCTTCTCACCGGAGCGCGACCTGGCCAACCTGAAGGCCGCACGCGAGGCGCTGGGCAACGAGGCGGTGATCATGTGCGATGCGAACCAGGCTTGGCAGCCGTCGAACGCGGCCGAGCGCATCGCGGCCCTGGCCCCGTACCGGCCCTACTGGATCGAAGAGCCGATCGGCGCCGACCAGCCCCATGCGGCCTGGTCGGCCCTGGCGCGGGCCAGCGCCGTGCCGCTGGCCGCCGGTGAGAACCTGCGCGGTGAAGCGGCCTTCAGCGAGGCCGTGGAGGCCGGCTACCTGCGCTTCGTGCAGCCGGACGTCGGCAAGTGGGGCGGCATCGGCGGCGGCCTGTCCGTGGCGCGGCAGGCGCGTGCCCGGGGCGTGACCTATTGTCCGCATTGGTTGGCCGGTGGGGTGGGGCTGGCGGCCTCCATGCACGCCTTGGCCGGGGCCGGCTTCGACGACGGCTGGGCCGAGGTCGATGCGAACCCGAACCCGTTGCGCCAGCGCGTCTTTCCCTTCGTGATCGAGGACGGCCACGCGGTGTTGCCCGAGCGTCCGGGGCTGGGCGTGGAGCCTGACCTGCAGCAACTGGCCGAGTTCATCGTGCAGGCCTGAGGGCCTGAGGGCCTGAGCCGCGCAGGCGAAACGCGGCCGCGCTCCGCGCGCGTAGGCACCGGTCCACAATGCAGGCGCGCATGCGCTGTTCGGTGCCAGCTCCGCCGCCGCGCGGTCGATTGAAGCTCTTCGAAGGAGACGCCATGAGGTCTTTCAAGCTCCAGGCCACGAAGGCGGCCGGGTGTGGGTCCCGCGCCCGGCGCGCATGCGGCGCGGCCCTCGGCGCGCTGCTGGCCCTGGGGGTGCTGTCGGCGCCGCTGTCGGCGGCTGCCGCTTTCCCCGACAAGCCCATCCGCCTGGTCGTGCCCTTCCCGCCCGGGGGGGCGGTCGACTTCTTCGCGCGCGTGGTCCAGCCGGCCTTGTCCGAAGCGCTCGGCCAGCCGATCGTGATCGAGAACAGAGGCGGCGCCGGCGGCATGGTGGGCGCCGGCGCGGTGGCGCAGGCGCCGGCCGACGGCCACACCCTGCTGCTCGGCAACATCGCCTCGCTCGCGATCAATGTGGGCATCTACCCCAAGATGCCCTACGACCCGCGCAAGGACTTCACGCACATCGTGCGCACCGTCGACGTGCATTACGTGATGGCCGTGCACCCCTCGGTGCCGGCCCGCACGGTGACGGAGTTCATCGCCCATGCCAAGGCGCAGGGCGGCAAGCTCGCCTACGGCAGCGCCGGCAACGGCAGCCTGCCGCACCTGGGCACCGAGTTGTTCAAGTCGATGACCGGCACCCAGATGACGCACGTGCCCTACAAGGGGGGCGGCCCGATGGTGACCGACCTCCTGGGCGGCCAGATCCAGCTCGCGATCGGCGACCAGGCCAACCTGATGCCCCACGTGCAGACCGGCAAGCTGCGCGCCTTGGCGGTGGCCACGGCGCGGCGCTCGTCCAGCCTGCCCGACATCCCGACCGTCGCCGAGACCCTGCCGGGTTTCGAGGCCACGGCGTGGCAGGGTCTGGTCGGCCCGGCAGGGCTGCCGCCCGAGGTCACGCGCAAGCTCAACGAGGCCTTCAACCGGGTGATGGCCCTGCCCGCGGTGCGGGACAAGCTGCTGGCGGCCGGCCTGGTGCCCGTGGGCGGCACGCCCGAGCAGTTCAACCGCTTCATCGACAGCGAGATCGTCAAGTGGACCCGCACGGCCAAGGAAGTGGGCGCGACCGCGGACTGATCGCACCCGACCCGACCCGGCCCGCCCCGGCCCCGCCTGGCCGGCGGCCCCGCTCTCAGCCGCTGACGCGGTAGTCCGAGGTGCCCACCTTCTCGCGCAAGGTGGCCGCCAGCGCCAGGCGGCGCTCGGCGGCCGCGGGCGAGCCGTCGAACCGGGCCGCGGCCTGGGCCATCGCCCCGGTGAAGCGCCCGCGCTGGGCCTCGTCGGTGAAGAAGAACACGCGCGCATGCGTCCAGTCGGCGCCCGGGTCTTCTGGGCGGATCGCGAGCATGTGGGCGAAGACGCCGGCTTCATGGGCAATGGCGTCGATGGGCTCGACGGCCTCGCGCAGGTAGCGCTCGTAGGCGTCCTCCTGGCCGGGGAAGACGCGAACCTTGAAGGCTCGGGCCAGACAGACGGCGACGGGACCGGCGGGGATGTTCATGGGGATGCTCTCAAGGAAACGCAGGGCCGTCCCAAGGTTCCTTGCGCCCCCTTGGGGGGCCGGGCCGGGTATGCCCGGCCCTCGGGGGTGGTCCAGGAAACGCAGGGCCGCCCCAAGGTTCCTTGTGCCCCCTTGGGGGTAGTCATGCCTAAAGCTCGGCCGGGGTGCGCAGCCGGCGGTGACGCAGCGCCGGCACCATCCGGCGCACGGCTTGCAGGCGCTCGGCGTCGAGCTCGCCGACGACCACGCCCTCGCCCAGCGCCTGGCTGGCCACGATCTCGCCCCAGGGGTCGACGAGCATGCTGTGGCCGAAGGTGCGCCGCCCGTTGGCATGGGTGCCGCCCTGGGCGGCGGCGAGCACGTAGCACTGGTTCTCGACGGCACGCGCGCGCAGCAGCAGCTCCCAGTGGGCGCGGCCCGTGGTCTCGGTGAAGGCCGAGGGCACGAGGAGCAGGTCGACCTCCCCCAGGGCGCGGTAGAGCTCCGGGAAGCGCACGTCGTAGCAGATCGACAGGCCCACGCGGCCGACATCGGTGTCGGCGGCCACGCACTGCCGGCCGGCCACCATGGTGCGGCTCTCGTCCAGGCTGCGCGCGCCATCCTGGAAGCTGAACAGGTGCAGCTTGTCGTAACGGGCGGCCACCCGGCCCTGCGGGTCGAACAGCAGGGCGGTGTTGGTGACCTTGGAGGGGTCAGGCGTCTTCAGCGGCAGCGAGCCGCCGGCCAGCCAGATGCCGTGCTGCCGGGCCTTGGCGGCCAGCAGGTCCTGGATCGGGCCGCTGCCCTCGGCCTCGGCGATCTGGAACTTGTCGGTCTCCGTCCAGCCGAATTGGCAGAAGTACTCGGGCAGCGACACCAGGCGCGCGCCCTGGGCTGCCGCCGCATCGATCAGGCGCGCGGCCACGGCCAGGTTCTCGTCCCGAGCCGGCGTCGAGACCATCTGGATCGCGGCGACCTTCAGCGCCGCACCCCGGGGCGCGGGCGGTGCCTGCGTGTGCATGCCGGTGGGCCCTTCGTCAGTCGAGCTGGGCGTTGGAGTCGGTCACGATCTTCTTCCACAGTGCGGCGTCGCGCTGGATCAGCTCGGCAAACCGGGCCGGGCCCGCGCCCACCGGCTCGGTCACCTGCTTGATGAGCGACTCGCGCACGGCCGGCTGCGCCAGCACCGCGGTGACGGCGCCGCCGAGGCGGTCGACCACGGCCTGCGGTGTGCCCACCGGCGCGCAGATGCCGACCCAGCCGGTGAAGGCCATGTCGGACAGCCCGAGCTCGGCCAGCGTGGGCACGTCGGGCAGCTTGGGCAGGCGCGCGCTGGTGCCCAGGGCCAGGGCCTTCACGCGGCCGCCCTCCAGCAGCGGCAGCGCGGAGATGAGGCTGTCCATCATGAGGCTGACGCGGCCGCTGGCGATGTCGGTGTAGGCGGGGGTGGTGCCCTTGTAGGGCACGTGCTGCATGTCCAGCCCGTGCCGGGCCTTCAGCGCCTCGCCGGCCAGGTGGGGCGTCGTGCCGTTGCCCGACGACCCGAAATTGAACTTGCCGGGCTGGCTGCGGGCCAGTGCGATGAAGTCCTTCAGCGTGCCGGCCGGCAGGTCGGGCGCCCCGACCCAGACCGTGGGCGTGTTGACGATGTGGCTCACCGGCACCAGGTCCTTCACGCCGTAGGACAGCTTGGAGTACAGCGCCGGTGCGACCGCCACATTGCCGGTCGCGCAGATGCTCAGCGTGTAGCCGTCGGGCGCGGCCTTGGTGACGTAGGCCACGCCCAGCGTGCCGCCGGCCCCGGGCCGGTTCTCCACCACCACCGGCTGGCCCAGCGCCTGCTGCAGGCCGGGCGCGATCTGGCGCGCCACCAGATCGTTGCCGC
Organism: Rubrivivax sp.; assembly: GCA_027491255.1. GTDB lineage: Bacteria > Pseudomonadota > Gammaproteobacteria > Burkholderiales > Burkholderiaceae_C > Rubrivivax. The sequence goes on from JAIXWM010000008.1 coordinate 72,192, forward strand.
CGCCGGGCGGGAACGGCACCACCAGGGTGACTGTCTTGGCGGGCCAGGCCTGGGCCAGCGCGGGCAGGGGCGCGGCCACTGCAAGAGTGCACAGGGCGGCGAGGGTCAGCAGGTGCTTGCGGCTTGGCATGGGAGCTCCAGGACGGGTGTGCGGCCTCTCAGGCGAGGCGTGGGCCTCGGGGCAGGGGCCCGAGGCGGCTTGCGGTGGCGGTCCGGACGCTGCGGAGCCGGGTGCCGCCGGCCCACGGCCGACGGAGCCCCATTCTGCTACGGCACGCGGCCCATCATCGCCGTCACCGAGCTGCCGGGTCCGGCCGCGCCGTGACCCAGGCATCGGGCCCCCAGGGGGTCACGCGCGCGCCGTCGTCGACCTGGAAGCGCTCGGGAAGGTCCTCCACCATCGCCCAGGTGGCCGCCAGGCGGCCGAAGCCGACACACATCGCGGCATACATGCCCAGTTCCACGACGGCGCGGTGATCGAAGTGCTGCGCCAGTTCGGCGTGCAGGGCGTCGTCGATCGCGAGGTGGTCGGTGGCGAGCCGCTCGGCGTAGCGCAGCGCCACCTTCTCGGCCTCGGTCAGGTCGGCGGCGTCCTGCGGCCGCTCGAGCGTGCAGACCAGCGGTTCCGTGACGCCGGCGTCCACCGCGTCGGCGTAGCGCATCGCCATGCAGCTGCGGCACTGGTTGAAGAAGGCGATGCGCAGGCGCACCAACTCCTTCATCCGGGCCGGCAGGACGGCGTGCTGCCTCATCGCCGCGCCGAACCGCAGGTAGGCCTTGGCGATTTCCGGGTGATGGGCGCGGATGGCTGTCGGGTGGAGCTCGCGCTCGGACTTGTCGGTGCCGCTGACGAGTTCCCGCAGCTCGGCATCGAAGGCCTCGCGCGGCACGGAGGGAATCCTGGACATCTGCGGTGCTCCCGATCGTTCAGGGTTGACGCGCTCCTGCGGGGGCGACGCCCGCCGGCACCGGCACGAGGCGGCTGTCGAGGTAGGTCTGCAAGCGATCCGGGAGGTCGGCCTGCTGGGGCGCTTGCCCGGGCCAACGCACGCGCATCGGCTCGCCGATGCCGGTGGCCACCTCGTCGAAGGGCAGGACGTAGCGGAAGAGGATGCGGCGCGAAGCGAACATCCAGCCGTGGTCCCCACGCACGTAGTGGTCCAGGTAGCGCAGGGAGATGCGCACGGCGCGCCCGTCTATGCACAGTTCGGCGTGGGCGTTGACCACGCCGCGGGCCGTGTCGTCGCCGATGTCATCGAAGTGCCAGCCGTGGGCGTAGTGCGCGCTGGTGGTGAAGCCCGCCGTGCGGGCGCGGTAGAACGCAATGATCGCGTCCCGCCCCCGCACGCCGTTGAACTCGCCGTCCGGGGCGAACATCAGCGCGAGCGCGGCGAAGTCCCGGTCGTCCACCGCCATGCCGTAGCGGGCGATGAGTTCGCCCAGTTGCTGCCGGGTGTCGACGCGGCGCAGCAGGGCGGCCAGTGAAGAGAGATCGGTCTCGGTGGTGGACATGATCGCCGGCCTTCGTGCGTTGCTGGTCGTGACAGGACGGCTCGATTGTGTCGTCCGGCGGTCGGGCCTGTCACGTGGCTTGTGGCGGCGGCACCGGGCAACGGTTGCGCTGCGCGCGACGCGGTGGCCGGCGCGGCGCTGGCGCCAACGGCGGGGCCTGGCGTCGGCGTCGCGGATGGCAGCGGCGCCCGTGCCGGATGGACCGGCGGCCCGACCCGGCATACGATGGCTTCCTGCGGCCCGCCGCGGGTTGCGTCGTGCCGCTCGACCCCCGCCGCAGCGCGCTGCCGCCGGCCACAGGCGGGGCGGCCGGGGCGCCCATCCAAGACCCACATGCACCAGGAGACGTTCATCGTGCCTTCCCACCCAGACTTCCAGCGCCGCGGCCGCCTGCGCGCGGGCCTGTCCCTGGTCCTTGGCCTGTCGGCACTGTTCACGACGCCGATGGCGCTGGCGCAGGACTACCCGACCAAGCCCTTGCGCCTGGTCGTGGGCTTTGCCCCTGGCAGCACGACGGACACGCTGGCGCGCCTGGTGGCGCTGAAGATGGGCGAGTCCCTGGGCCAGCAGATCGTCGTGGACAACCGCGCCGGTGCCGGCGGCAACCTCGGCGCCGATCTCGTGGCCAAGGCCGCACCGGACGGCTACACGCTGCTGCTGGCGCCGAGCAGCCACGCGATCAATCCCAGCCTCTACCCGAAGATCCCGTTCAAGACCGAGACCGCGTTCGCGCCCATCGGCCTGATCGGCGAGGCGCCGCTGCTGCTGGTGGCGCATCCCTCCTTCCCCGCCAACAGCGTGAAGGAGTTGATCGAGCTGGCCAGGTCCCGGCCCGACACGCTGAACTACGCCTCCGGCGGCGTCGGCTCGCCCAGCCACCTGGCCATGGAGGTGCTGCGCAGCAGCGCCGGCATCCAGATCACGCACGTGCCCTTCAAGGGCGGCAACGAGCTGCTCACCGCGCTCGTGGGCGGCCAGGTGCAGATGACGCCCACCGGCATGCTGATCGGCCTGCCCCTGGTCAAGCAGGGCCGGCTCAAGCCGCTGGCCGTCACCGGCAGCCGGCGCATCGCCATCGCCCCCGAGGTGCCGACGGTGGCCGAGTCCGGGCTGCCGGGCTACGCGGTCACCGGCTGGTGGGGGCTGCTGGCGCCCGCCGGCACGCCGGCGGCGATCGTCGCGCGCCTGAACCGCGAACTGGTGAAGGTGCTCAACGCGCCCGATGTGCGCGACAGGCTGCGCAACGACGGCATCGAGGGCGGCGGCGGCACGGCCGAGGAATTCGACGCCTTCATCAAGCGCGAGCTGGTCAAGTGGGGCAAGGCGGTCAGGGAGTCCGGCGCGAAGGTCGATTGAACCGACGCCGGGCCGCAAGGCCCCGACGCGGTACGGGTGGCACGGGCGGTACGTGCGGCAAGGGCGGCAAGGGCGGCACGAGGCGGGCAGGCCTGCGGCTGCGGCGTCCGGGCCGTGCGCTGCAGACCCTCACGCCGCAGCCACGGGCGGTCGCGGGCTTGGAGGTCTCGCCTGGCCGCGATCGGCCGGCTCCGACAGGCGCCGGGCCAGGTAGTCGATGAAGACGCGAACCTTGGCCGGCAGCAGCCGGGTTTCGGTCAGGGCATAGGCCTGGCTCGGGGGCGGCGCCCACTCGGGCAGCACCCGCATCAGCCGGCCTTCGGCGACGTCCTCGGCGGCCCACGTTTCGGTGGTCACCATGATGCCCAGGCCCGCCAGCGCCAGCTGGCGCAGCATGCCCACGTTGTTGGCCACGAACCGTCCGCTCACCTCCACCACCTGCGCCGGGCCCCCGGCCCGCGGGTGCAGGGTCCAGGGGCCGTCGCGCATGCGCAGGCATTCATGCGCCGACAGCGCCTGCGGCGTCGAGGGGCCGGCGTGCTGGGCCAGGTAGGCGGGCGATGCATACAGGCCGCAATCCATCGACGCGATGTGCCGGGCGATCAGGTTCTGCTCCTTCGGCAAGCCCATGCGGATGGCCACATCCACCGAGCCTTCGACGAGGTTGGCCTGGGCCGGCGTCAGGTCGAGCTCGAACCGGATGCCGGGATGGAGCAGGCAGAAGTCGGCGAGGACGGGACTGAGGAACATCACGCTGAAATCCACCGGCAAGGAGGCGCGGATGACGCCGCTGGGCCGGGCTTGCAGGTGGGTGAGCTCCAGATGCGCCAGTTCGGCTTCCTGCACGATGCGCTGACAGTTCTCGAAGTACAGGCGCCCGCCTTCGGTCAGCTCCACCCGGCGCGTCGTGCGGTTGAACAGCCGCAGCCCCACGTCATGCTCGAGCTCGGCGATCCGGCGCGACACGGTCGAGCCCGGCAGGCCCAGCGCCTCGGCGGCACGGCGAAAGCTGCTGGCCTTGGCGACGGCGACGAACACGTGCATGTTCCTGAAGATGTCCATGTGCTGATTATTCCTGGAGTGGATCAATCATTTCCAGATAGCCATCTTTATGCCGCCTGCGCAAGTTTCGAGAATGGCCCCATCACTACTTCAGAGAGGCCTCGATGACCCCACCGAATGCACGTCCCGCACTGCGCACGCCCGCCCGCATCGGTGCCTGGCTCTTCGCCCTGTGGGGCGTGTTGCACGTCTGGGTGGGCGCCGAGGGCGTGCGCCAGTACCTGAGCGCCGGCACGGTGGGGTTGTGGAACATGGTGATCGGCGGTCATGCCGTCCCCCGCGCAGCCTTCGTGCACGCCAGCGATGCGGCCACGGCCTTCGCGCACGGGCAACTGCTGCTGAACTTCACCCTCGACGTGGGCGGCTACGGCGTGCTGGGCTTTGTCGTCGCCTGGCTGATCCTGAGCGCGCGCGCGCCCTGGCCGGGCTACCTGATCGGCCTCGTGGTGATCGGCATCTGCGACCTGGCCTTCCTGTTCGCGCAGGTCGTCCCCGGCGTGATCGAGCTGAACGCGGGAACCGTCGGCGGGCCGGTGCTGTGGTTCCTGGCGGTGCTGATCACCCCTCTCGGGCTGGTCCCGCGCACGGGGGCGGCGGCCTGATGTCCAAGCCGCACCGCACCATCGCGCTGCGCCACCCCGGGCATCGCCACGGGCCGATCACACGCCTGATCAGCCCGGGCCAGGAGGGGGCGCGGACCAAGCCCTTCGTTTTCCTGGATGACGTCGAAGCCCCCGCGGGCGCCGGCCCCCGATTCGGATTTCACCCGCACTCGGGCATCGCGACGCTGACTTTTCCGCTGACCTTCGACATCGAGCACGAGGCTTCGACCGGGCAGGTGGATCTGGTCCGCCAGAGGGGGGTCGAGTGGGTCCTGGCCGGCGGTGGGATCTGGCACCGCGGCCGGCCCCTGGCGGCACCGGGCAGCGGGCCGCTGAGGGCCTTCCAGCTGTGGCTGGCGATGCCGCCGTCCCATGAACTGGCAGAGCCCGACACCCGCTTCATCCAGCCCCACGAAGTGCCCCGCAGCGGCCCGGCAACGGTCTTGCTCGGATCGCACGGGGGCATGGCGAGCCCGCTGGCCACCCCGCTGGATGCCAACTGCCTTTGGGTCGAGCTTGGCGACGGCGAGTCCTGGACATACGCGCCACCCCCGACGCACCGCAGCGCCTGGCTGTTCGCGCAGCGCGGGCGCCTGGAGGTGGGCGGCGCGCAACTCGAGCGGGAACTGGCGATCTTCGAGGAGGGTGACGGTCTCCTGCGCGTGCGCGCGGTGGGCGACTGCGGCTTCCTGCTCGGCTCGGCCGCCCCTCACCCGCATGACCTCGTGCTCGGGTCCCACTCGGTACACACCCACCCGGGCGCCTTGGCCGCCGGCACCCGGCGCATCATGGACATCGGGCAAGAACTGCGAAGGGAGGGAAAGCTGACCTGAGCGCGCCCGTTTTCCTGCCCTGGGGCGGTTCGAACGCCCCGGGTCCGGCATCCCGCGGATGGCACGGCACCTCCATGCCCCAGGGGCTGCACACCGCAGCGCTGTCGGGCCCACGCCCGGCCCGCTCTTGCCGTTTGCAAGGCTGTCCCCATTTGTTTTCGTTCGCCGGCCTGGGCACCCCCGGGGCGCCCGCCAGCCTTTTTCCTGGAGTTCTCATGCTGTTCGACCCGATCCGCATCCGATCGCTGACGCTGTCCAACCGCACCGTCATGTCGCCGATGACGCGCAGCCGCGCGCTCGGCAACCTGCCCAATGCGCTGATGGCCACTTACTACGCGCAGCGAGCCGGCGCCGGCTTGATCGTCACGGAAGGCGTGTCGCCGTCACCCAACGGGCTGGGCTATGCCCGCATCCCCGGCCTGTTCAACGAGGCCCAGGCGCAGGCCTGGAAAGCGGTGACCGACGCCGTGCATGCCCGCGGTGGGCGCATCGTCGTGCAGTTGATGCACACCGGTCGCGTGGCCCACGTGGCCAACCTGCCCGCAAGCGCCGAGGTGCTGGGTCCGGTGGATGGCGCCTGCCCGGGTGAGATGTGGACCGACAGCCAGCAGATGCAGCCCCACTCCAGCGCCCGCGCGATGACGGCGCAGGACATCCAGCGCAGCATCGACGAGTTTGCGCAGGCCTGCCGCCTGGCCATGCAGGCCGGCTTCGACGGCGTGGAGCTGCACGCGGCCAACGGCTACCTGATCGAGCAGTTCCTCAACGCCAACGTCAACCAGCGCACCGACGGCTGGGGCGGCAGCATCGAGGCCCGCAACCGCTTCGCGCTCGAGGTGGCGCGTGCCTGTGCCGCGGCCATCGGCGCCGACAAGGTCGGCATCCGCCTGTCACCGCACGGCGCCTTCAACGCCACCGGCACCTTCCCGGAAGTGGAGGCGCAGGTCGAGGCCCTGGTGGCCGGGCTGTCGTCGCTGGGCCTGCTCTACGTGCACCTGCTGGACCACTCGGCCATGGGCGCGCCGCCCGTGCCGGCCGCGCTCAAGCGCCGCCTGCGCCAGACCTTCCAGGGCCCGTTCATCCTGGCCGGCGGTTTCGATGCGTCCAGCGCCGAGGCGGCACTGCAGGCCGGGGAAGCCGACCTGATCGCCTTCGGCCGCCCCTTCCTCGCCAACCCGGACCTGGTGCAGCGCATGCAGACCGGCGCGGCACTGAACGCGCCCGACATGACCACCCTGTACACGGCCGACGCCAAGGGCTACACCGACTACCCGTCTCTGGCGGGGTGAGGCCCGTTGCCTCGAGGCCACGGGGCGGATTCGCGCGGCTGGCGTCTTGCCGCGCGGGGTGCGCCGCGCCACCTGACGCCGGTCCGGCGTTGCCCTGCGCTCAGGCCCTGGCGCGATGCGTCAGGCGCCGCCGTCGCTCCACGCGGATCAGCACGGCCCATCCCCAATACACCACCAGATAGGCCGAGGTACCAAGCACCACCCCAGCCAGGGGAAAGCCCGCCAGCAGCGCCGGGCCCCAGGACGTCACCGCCTCCCAGGCGGCCGCGGGCCACGACAGCGGGTCGGAGAACTGCCAAGCCGCGGAAGTGGGTGCCGCCGCGCTCGCGTCGGCCTGGGGGATGACGAAGGACCCCAGCAGCGCCGCCAGGGCCCAGATCGGGGCCATGGTGAAGGGATTGGTCAACCAGGTGGCTGCCGCCGCTGCGGCCACGTTCGCCCGCAGCGCGACCGCGGCCAGCATCGCCGCGGGCATCTGGAGCGGGACCGGGAACACACCGATGCCGATCCCCAACGCCACGCCCAGCGCCACGCCGCGCCGGTGCAGCACCCACAGCCGCGGATGCTCGCGCAGGTAGTGACCCAGCCAGCCGAAGCCCCGGGTCTGCTCGAGCGTCTCGGCGGTGGGGAACCAGCGGCGAAGGCGCTTCTTGAAATCGGCCATGGCATCTCACACAAAACAAGGGGGTACGCCGCTTGCTCACACCCCCATTCGCACCGGGCTCGTCGACAGGCCCGAGAGGGCTTCGACAAGCTCAGCCCGAACGGCTTCTCTTCCAACACCGCACGCAGAGGGGGCGGGACGGACGTGCCCGGCCCTGGGGGGCCTGAGGATCACGACGATTCTCGGGCAAGCGCGGCGACCACCGGGTGGGTATGTCTGCCAGCCGCGCGCGGCGTGACCCGGGCCCCGCTACCATCGGTCGACAGTCCGGTGCGCATGGCCCGGGCGATCGGCCGGAGCACGCACACGCGGCGCAGAGGAGCCCATGAAGGTCTATGTCGTCGGGGACAGCATCTCGATCCAGTACGGGCCCCACCTGAAGGCGTATCTCGGCCCGGGCTGGGACTATGCGCGCAAGGAGGGCGAGGAAGAAGCGCTGCTGAACCTGGACCATCCTCAGGGGGCCAACGGCGGCGACTCCTCGATGGTCCTGGCCTTCCTCGAGGGCAAGGCCCGCTCGGGTGGCATCGACGCCGATCTGCTGCTGGTGAACTGCGGCCTGCACGACATCAAGACCGATCCCTCCAGCGGTCGCCGGCAGGTGCCGTCGCAACGGTACGGGCAGAACCTGCGGCGCATCGTGCAGACGGTGGCCCCCCTGCGCCCCGAGCTGGTCTGGATCAGGACGACCCCTTGCGACGAAGCGGTTCACAACCACCCCGCAATGACCTTCCACCGCTTCTCAGCCGACGCCGAGGCCTACAACCGCGTGGCCGACCGGGTCATGCGCGATGCGGGGGTGCCCTGCATCGACCTGCACACCTTCACCAAGAACCTGGGCGGCGATCTGTACTGCGATCACGTCCATTTCCACGACCACGTGCGCGAGAAGCAGGCGGCGTTCATCGCCGGCTGGCTCGCGGCCTACGCGCAGGTGATGCCGGCGGCGCCGGCTCAGCCTCTCAGCGCCCGCAGGCCCGGCGCCAGGCGTCGAAGGCGACGCGGTTGGCCTCTTCGGTGGGCGGGTACAGCCCGAGGATGGACTGACCGGCGAGCACGCGCTCGGTGACGAAGTCCTCGAACGCGGTCATCTCCCGCGCTTCTAGCGACACCTCGTCGGCCAGGTGCGCCGGGATCACGACCACCCCTTCGCCGTCGCCCACGAGCACGTCGCCCGGCCAGACCGCGACGTCGCCGCAGCCGATGGGCACGTTGATGTCGACGGCCTGGTGCAAGGTCAGGTTCGTGGGCGCGCTCGGCCGGTGGTGGTAGGCCGGGAAGGGCAGCTGCGCGATCTCGGGACTGTCGCGAAAACCGCCATCGGTGACGATGCCGGCCACGCCGCGCTTCATCAGGCGCGTGACCAGGATCGATCCCGCCGAGGCGGCGCGCGCGTCCTTGCGGCTGTCCACCACGAAGACCGCACCGGGTGGGCAGTCCTCGACGGCCTTGCGCTGCGGATGCGCGCGGTCCTGGAAGACCGACAGCGGATTCAGGTCCTCACGCGCCGGGATGTAGCGCAGCGTGAAGGCCTCGCCGACCATGTTGCCGAGCCCGGGGTTCAGTGGCCTCACGTCCTGGATGAACTGGTTGCGCAGACCGCGCTTGAACAAGGCGGTGCACAGCGTGGCCGTGCTGACGTGGCGCAGGCGTTCGCGGCTGTCGGGCGTCATCGAGAGGGTCTCCGTGCGGTGCCGTGGTGTCAGAACCGGGGCCGTGTCGGGTCGAAGTCCGGGCGGTGCTTGCGCATCTCGCTGGCGTCGTCCCGGTGGCGGATGCCGCAGTCCAGGTAATTCTGATGCAGGCGCGCGAGCGCCCCGCGGTCGAGCTTGACGCCCAGGCCCGGGCCGGGCGGCGGCGCGAGGCTGCCGTCGCGGATGGCGAGCTTGCCGCCCTCGATCACCTCGTCTTCCTGCCAGGGGTAGTGCGTGTCGCAGGCGTAGGCCAGGTTGGGCAGCGTGAGCCCGACATGGGTCATGGCCGCCAGGCTGATGCCCAGGTGCGAATTCGAGTGCATCGAGATGCCGAGCCCGAAGACGCGGCCCATCGCCGCCAGGTGCTGGGTGGCGCGCAGACCGCCCCAGTAATGGTGGTCCGAGAGCACGACCTGCAGCGCCTTCAGATCGACGGTGCGCGGCAGGTGACCGAAGGCGATCGTCACCATGTTGGTGGCCAGCGGCATCGGGGCGAAGCGCGCCACCGCGGCCATCTCCTCGAGGCTGCCCACCGGGTCTTCGAGGTACTCCAGCAAGCCGGGCTCGGACAGCGCCGGCATGACCCGGCGCGTCGTCGCCACCGACCAGCCGCCGTTGGGGTCGATGCGCAAGGGGTGGTGCGGGAAGGCCGCCCTCAGGGCGCGCAGCCCCTCGATCTCGGCTTCGGGCTCGAACACGCCGCCCTTGAGCTTGATCGAGCCGAAACCGTAGACCTCGACCATGCGCCGCGCCTGCTCGACGAGCTGCTGCGGCGTGAGCGTCTCGCCCCAGTCGTCAACCGGGTAGCCCGGGTCCTCGTGGTGACGGGCGAACTTGTAGAACAGGTAGGCGCTGTAGGCCACCCGCTCGCGCACCGCGCCGCCCAGCAGTTCGTGCAGGGGACGGTCGGCCATCTGGCCCTGCAGGTCCCAGAAGGCCACCTCGAAGGCGCCGAGGGCGCTGGCGCGGGCCTTGTCGCCGCGCGGCGGGAAGGGCGCGCCGATGTCGGTGTCGCCGCCCACCTGCGCGTAGACCTTGCGCGTCAAGCCGTTCAGGTCGTGCGGCTCCAGCCCCACCAGGGTTGGCGCGATCGCCTGCAGGTGGGCCAGCGTGTCCGCTTCGCCGTAGCTCTCGCCCAGACCGACGCGGCCGCGATCCGTCTCCACCTCGATGATGCTGCGCAGCGCCCAGGGCTGGTGCACGCCGGCGACGTTGAGCAGCGGCGGGTCGCGAAACGCGATCGGTGTGACGCGGACGTCGGCGACGCGTTCTCTGCCGAGAACGCGCGGCGCCGTGCCGACGTGGCTTGCGTCCCCGCGGGGGGCCGGGATGGGCGACGCGTGGGTCTCGGGGGTGCTCATGACGAAGACTCCGGTGCGGCCGCCCGCAGACGCAGGCAGAGAGTGGCGCGCAGGGACTGCCCAGCCGCCAGCCAGCACGTGCCCGTGCCGGCCAGGCCGCGGGCCTCGAGATTGAAGCCATCGGCCACGTGGGTGACGGGCTCCACGCAAAGGTAGCGGCCGTCGGGCGGGCGGTGCAGCACCAGGTGGGAGACCGCCTCGTCGGCCTGCATCGACAGCACCGCGCCGCCCGGCAGGTCCACGTCCAGCCGCCCATCCCACCCCGAGAGGTAGTCGGTCAGCGTGCCCGGGCGCAGCGCCCGCGGGGGCACGTAGCCTTCGTCGGGCCGAAGCGGGCGCGCGTGGGTGGCCAGGAAATCGTCGGTCGTCGGCCACAGCGTCGTCGCGCTCAGCCCGATGCGCGCCTGGGGTCGGTGCAGCAGGTAGGGGTGCCAGCCCAGGCCGGCGGGCATGGGCCGGTCGTCCCGGTTGACGATCCCGAGCTCCAGGCGCAGGGCGTTCGGCTCGAGGTGCAGGCGCTGCCAGGCCTGGTAGCGCCAGGGCCAGGCGGCGCAGGGGGCGCTCTCCAGGGTCATCGTCGCCTGCGCGTCCTGCGTCTGCGTCGCCTGCCACGGCATCCCGTGGGCGTTGCCGTGCAGCGTGTGCGGGTGGGCGTCGGGGTGCGGTGACAGCCCCACCGCGCCCTGGGGCGTGTGCAGCCGCGCCTGTGCGATGCGGTTGGAGTAGGGCACCAGCGGATAGATCCCGCCCTTGGCCCAGCGCAGCGGGTCCACGTCGGCCGGCTCGTAGGCGAACAGCACGGGCACGACGTCACCGCCGGGCGCCTCGAGCCGCAGGCTGCACACGCGCCCGCCCGCGGCAGGGCGCAGCAGCGCCTGCGCGCCGCCTGCGCGCAGGACGATGTCTGCACTCGGCGCGTCAGGCATAGCCCGTCGAGCCGTCCGGCTTCACAGGCACGGCGCGCTCCCAGTGGACATAGTCCTCGGTGCCCAGCAGCTCCTCGTCGATCTCGACGCCCCACCCCGGTCGGTCGGGCCGCAGCTCCAGGTAGCCGTCCTTGGGCAGATAGGGGTCCTTGACGTACCACGCGCCCTGCAGGCGGTCATCGGGGTGGATCGTCGAGTCGGTGCCGTACGCGTAAGCCGGCCCCTGCGGCAGCCGGTACTCCAGGATGCGGAAATTCGGCTGCGTGGCGCAGAAATGCAGGTTGATGGCGGTGGCCAGCGGGCCCATCGGGTTGTGCGGGGCGATGCTGACGAAGTGCGCCTGGGCCAGCGCGTTGATCTGCAGCATCTCGGTCAGGCCACCCACCACGCAGATGTCGGGCTGGATGATGTCGCAGCCACGCACCTGCAGCAGGCGCAGGAACTCGAAGCGGCTGTAGAGGGACTCTCCGGTGGCCAGCGGACACCGCAGCGAACGCTTGAGTTCGCCCCAGGCCTCGAAGTTCTCGGGCCGGATCGGCTCTTCGAAGAACAGCGGGTCGTAGGGCGCCAGCGCATTGCCCAGCTGCGCCGCCTGCGCCGGCTCGAAGATCTTGGCGTGGGCGTCGAAGGCGAGCTCGTAGCGGGGGTCCACCGTCTCGCGCAGCAGGGCGAAGTAGTCGGCCGACGCACGCACCACCTCACCCCAGCGGTGGCGGTGCATGTCGATGCGGTAGGGGCTGAGCTTGAAGGCCGTCAAGCCCCAGCGCGCGTGCAGCGCGTCCATCTCGTCGCGGGCCCGGGGCGCGTCGGGCGCGGTGTACAGGCCGGCATAGACCTGTACCCGGTCGCGCACCTCGCCCCCGAGCAGCCGGTACACCGGCACGCCCAGCGCCTTGGCCGAGATGTCCCACAGGCAATGGTCGATGGCCGCGATGGCCGCCAGCCCCAGGGCGCCGGGCGGGAAGCGGCTCTGCTGCATCAGGTAGTGCGTCAGCGCCGTCACGCGGCGCGGGTCGCGCCCCTGGATGAAGCGGGTGAAGTACTCGAGCAGCGGAAACAGGGCCTGGTCCGGCCCGTGGTTGTAGCACTCGGCCCAGCCGGTGAGACCCTCGTCGGTGTCGATGGCGACGATGACGCGCGGCCTGTTCTTGTCGCGCGACATGTAGGCGCGCAGGCGGTCGATCTTCATGGGGGCGTGGTGTCGGGCCCGTCGGTGCCGCGCTCAGCGCGGGCCGAAGTAGCGTGCCTGGCGCAGGCGGGTCTGGACATAGACATGCTCGTCGAAGGTGCCTTCGACGTAGGAGCCGGAATCGCGCGTGATGGGCACCGACACATTGGCCTGGCTCGGGAACCGCGCGACGAAGGCCTCGTCGATGTCGACGCCCAGCCCCGGGGCGTCGGGCACGCGCAGGTAACCGTCCTCGGAGACGGGGTGCGGGATGACCGTGCGCGCCCGGCCTTCCCAGTCGTCCTCGACGCGCTCCAGGAACAGCGCGTTCGGGATGGCGGCCATCAGGTGCAGCGCGGCGTACTCGGCCACCGGCCCGAGCGATCCCGAGTGCGGCGCCATCATGATGTGGTGCGCCTCGGCCATGGCGGCGATCTTCTTCATCTGCGTCAGCCCGCCGGCGCGTCCGGTGTCGGGCTGGACCACGTCCACCAGCTCCCGCTCGATGAGGTCGCGCAGGCCGAAGATCGTCGTCATGCGCTCGCCCGCGGCCAGCGGGACGTGCGCGGCGTCGCGGATGCGGCGGTAGCCGTCGAGGTTCTCCGGGGCGATCGGGTCTTCGATGAAGAGCAGCCGGTAGGGCTCGAGCGCGCGCGCCAGCGTGACCGCGTCGGCCGGCGTGAGCCAGGGCGGGCCGTGCAGGTCGATCATCAGGTCGACGTCCTCGCCCACGGCTTCGCGCAGCGCGGCCACGCGCCGCACGGGGTCGGAGACGCCGCCGCACTTCAAGGCCTTGATGCCGCGGGCCTTCAGCGACAGCGCCGCCTCGGGCGTGTTGGCGTGGGCGTAGATGCGCACGCGGTCGCGCACCTGGCCGCCGAGCAGGCTCCACACCGGCACCCCGAGCACCTTGCCTTTGATGTCCCACAGCGCCATGTCCAGCCCGGTCATGGCCCCCGCGCCCACGGTGCCGGTCATGCCGTGGCCCATGATGGCCGTCATCATCTTCTGCCACAGGCGCTCGATGTGCTGCGGGTCCTCGCCGATCAGCAGCGCCTTCAGGTCCTGCACCGCGGTCTCGATCACGCGCGGCCAGCCGGAGCATTCGCCGATGCCCGTCACGCCCTCGTCGGTGTAGACCTTGACGAAGAGCCAGTTGCGTGTGCCGGTGATGTTGCCGGAGAAGCGCCCGGCGCCGAAGCCGCCGTCGGTGGCATAGCGCTGGGGGTCGGGTGCCCCCACGTGCATCAGGAAGGTCTTGACGTCGGTGATCTTCATGCGGTGCTTTTGCCGGTGTTCTAGCCGGTGTTCTAGCCGGGGCTCGCAGCGGCTGTCGCGTCGTAGCGGAAGCGCTTGTGGATGCTGCGCTGCCGCGGGTCGGGCCGGGGTATGGCCGACAGCAGCGCCTGGGTGTAGGGGTGGCTCGGGTGGTCGCAGACCTGTTCGGTCTCGCCGCTCTCGACCACCTTGCCGCGGTGCATCACGGCCACGCGGTCGCAGAAGTAGCGGATCACCGCGATGTCGTGGCTGATGAAGATGAACGACAGGCCCAGGTCGTCCTGCAGGCGCAGCAGCAGGTCCAGCATCTGCGAGCGCAGCGAGACGTCCAGCGCCGAGGTGGCCTCGTCGGCGACGATGAGGCGGGGGTCGAGCGCGATCGCGCGCGCGATGCCGATGCGCTGGCGCTGACCGCCGGAGAACGCGTGCGGGTAGCGCTCACGCCAGGCCGGGTCGAGGCCGACCTGCTCGAGCAGATGGGCCACCCGGTCGTCGAGCTCGCGCCCCTGCGCGATCTGGTTGACGAGCAGGGGCTCGCCGACGATCTGGGCCACGGTCATGCGCGGGTTCAGCGAGCTGACCGGATCCTGGAAGATCATGCGCATCTCGCGCCGGCAGCGCTGGAGCGTGTCCTTGCGGGCCTGCATCAGGTCGACCGTGCTGCCGTCGGCTTGGCGGTAGACGATCTGGCCGGCGGTGGGCTCGTAGACCCGCAGCAGGCAGCGGCCCATGGTCGTCTTGCCCGAGCCCGACTCGCCGACGATGCCCAGCGACTCGCCGGGCTGCAGCGTCAGCGACACACCGTCCACGGCCTTGGTGACGTTGCGGCCCTGCGTGAAGTGCATGCACAGGTCGCGCACCTCGAGGATGGGCGGCGTGGCCGGATCGATCGGGGGCCGCCGCGCGCGCAATTCGGCCTTGCGCCCAAGCCGCGTGACCGAGCCGATCAGCATGCGCGTGTAGTCGTCCTGCGGGTCGTGGAAGATCTGGTCGACCGGGCCGTTCTCGACGATGCGGCCGTGGTTCATCACGATCACCCGGTCGGCGATCTCGGCCACGACGCCCATGTCGTGGGTGATGAACATCACGGCCATGCCGTGGGCCTGCTGCAGGCGGCGGATCAGGTCGAGGATCTCGGCCTGGGTGGTGACGTCCAGGGCCGTGGTCGGCTCGTCGGCGATCAGCAGGGCCGGGTTGCAGGCCAGTGCCATGGCGATCATCACGCGCTGGCGCATGCCGCCCGAGAACTCGAAGGTGTAGCGGTCCACCGCCTGCTCGGGCCGCGGGATCTCCACCTGCCGCAGCAGCTCGATGCAGCGCTCGCGGGCCTGCGCCTTGCCCATCTTCAGGTGCAGGCGCAGCACCTCGATGATCTGGTTGCCCACCGTGTGCACCGGCGACAGCGACGACATCGGCTCCTGGAAGATCATCGCGATCGTCGAGCCGCGGATGGCGCGGATCGCGCTGCCGCGCGGGTCCAGCTTTGCGAGGTCGACCGGCGCGCTGCCGGGCATGTTCAGCACCATCGAGCCGCCGACGATGCGCCCGGGGGCATCGACGATCTGCAGGATGGAGCGCGCCGTCACGCTCTTGCCGCTGCCGCTCTCGCCCACCACGCACAGCGTCTGGCCAAACTCGACGTCGAAGGACACGCCGTCCACCGCCCTGACGACACCGGTGCGCACCGGGAAGTGCGTGCTCAGGTCGCGCACCGACAGCAGCACGCCCTGGGGGCGGCCGGGGTTTCGATCGTCACTCATTTGTTGTAGGGGTCGGCGGCGTCGCGCAGGCCGTCGCCGAGGAAGTTCAGCGCGATCACGGCCACGACCACGGCGGCGCCGGGTGCGAACAGCCAGGGGGCCGTGGCGATCGAGCGGATGTTCTGCGCTTCGCGCAGCAGCACGCCCCAGGAGATGGTGGGCGGCTGCAGGCCCAGCCCGAGGAAGCTCAGCGAGGTCTCGGCCAGGATCATCGCGGGCACCGCCAGCGTGACCGAGGCGATGATGTGGCTCGCGAAGCTCGGCAGCATGTGACGGAAGATGATGCGCGATTCCGACACGCCATCCAGCCGTGCCGCGGTGACGAATTCCTCGGTGCGCAGGCTGAGGAACCGCCCCCGCACGACCCGCGCCAGCTGCGCCCAGCCGGTGAGCGACAGGATCACCGTGATCATCATGTAGTTCAGGATGGCGGGCCAGTCCTGGGGCAGGGCGGCGGCCAGTGCGAGCCAGATCGGGATCGTCGGCAGCGCGAGCACGAGCTCGATGACGCGCTGGATCGCGAAATCGGTGCGGCCCCCGTAGTACCCCGAGATGCCCCCGAGCACGATGCCCAGCAGCAGGGACAGGAAGACGCCGAGCAGCCCCACCGACAGCGAGATCTGCGTGCCCACCATGATGCGGCTGAAGACGCAGCGCCCCAGGCGGTCGGCGCCCAGCAGGAACAGCGGCTGGCGCGCGTCCTCGGACCCGATCAGGTGGGTGGTGCTGGTGAACAGCCCCAGCACGCTGTAGGCGTGACCCTGGGCGAAGAACTCGAGGTGGATGCGGCGGCTGCGGTCCTCCTTGTAGACCGAGGCCAGCGTGGTCGGGTCGCGTTCCAGCACATAGGGATGGAAGTAGGGTCGCAGCGACCAGCCGCCGTCCGCGTCGGACGCGAAGATGTGCAGCGACTGGGGCGGGTGGAACTGGGCGCGGCGGTTCTGCTGCTCCGGGTCGTTGACGGTGAACACGCCCGGGACGATCGCGATCACGTAGAGGGCCACCACCACGAACAGGCTGGCCATGGCCAGACGGTGCTTGCGGAAGGCCCACCACACCAGCTGCCACTGGGAGGCCACGGCCAGGCGGGTGTCGGTCGTCGGCTCGGCGGCCACGGCTGCGGATGGGGACGAGGACATCGTGCCGGCCCTCACTCGAGACGGATGCGCGGATCGACCAGCGCCAGCAGGATGTCGCTGACCAGCGCGCCGATCACCGTCAAGGTGCAGATCAGCAGGATGAAGGCGCCGGCGAGGTACATGTCCTGGCTCATCAGCGACTGCAGCAGCAAGGGCCCGGCGGTGGGCAGGCTCAGCACGATGGCCACGATGATGGAGCCCGACACGAGGTTGGGCAGCAGCCACGCAATGGTCGAGATGAAGGGGTTCAGTGCCAGGCGCATCGGGTACTTCACCAGCAGCGTGAACTCCGACAGCCCCTTGGCCCGCGCCGTCGTGACGTAGGGGCGGTTGAGCTCGTCGAGCATGTTGGCGCGCATGACGCGGATCAGGCTGGCGGTCCCGGACACGGCCAGGATCACCACCGGAATCCACAGGTGCTGCATCAGGTCGACCACCCGGTCCCAGCTCCAGGGCGCGTTCTGGTAGGGCTCGGAGAACAGTCCCCCGACGCTCTGTCCGAAATGCACGGCGGCCACGTACATCAGGACCAGGGCCAGCAGGAAGCTGGGAATGGCCAGCCCGAGGAAGGACACGAAGGTCACCACGTAGTCGCCGATCGAGTACTTCTTCACGGCGGAGAACACCCCGACGGGCAGGGCGATGGCCCAGGTCAGCAGCAAGGTCGACACCGTCAGCAGCAGGGTCAGGGCCATGCGCTCCCAGATGAGCTCGGACACCGGCTGCTGCCACTCGAAGCTGAGGCCGAAGTCGCCGCGCAGGACCACGTTGGTGATCCACTTCCAGTACTGGATGATCATGGGCTGGTCGAGCCCGAAACGCGCCCGCAGGTCGGCGGCGGCCTGGCGGTCGACGACCTCGTTGGATGCCGCCAGCGTGGCGATGTAGGTCGTGACGTAGTCACCCGGCGGCAGCTGGATCAGCACGAAGGACAGGAAGCTGACTGCCAGCAGGAATGGCAGCATCCACAGCGCTCGCACGAGGATGAATCGGAGCATGGGACGTCTCTGGGGCTCGGCGCGCGCGATTCACCGGGAGCCCGCCATGAGCGGACTCCCGGGACCACGAAGCTGCGCGGCGTGCGCGCGGGTCAGGTGCGCGTGAAGAAGAACTGCTGCGGCAGCGCCGGCCCCGGATTGGGCCAGGACCACGAGCTCGGGTAGGACTTCGGCACGTTCTGCAGGTTGTTGCGGGCGATGCCGAAGCTGTTGACGGCCAGACAGATGCCGATGGTCTCGAAGGCGTCGGCGGTGAGGTCGAAGACCTGCTTCATGATCTCGCCGCGCTTCTTGACGTCGGCCGTCGCCAGCGCCTGTTCGTACAGCTTCATGCGCCGCTTCTGGCTCTCTGGCGGCTCCTGACCGTCCTTGCCGTTCGAGACATACCACAGGGTCCACGGGATCGCGTAGCGCGAGCCTTGCGGGTGCTGCGCCAGGTAGTCGCGGGCGTCGAGGATGGGGTCCAGACCTCCCGGTCCCGGCCAGGTGGCAGCGTCATGGTCGTTGTTGTCGCCGCGTGTGTAGTAGAGCGCGCGCTCGATGGTGTTGATCTTGATGTCGACACCGATGTCGGCCCAGTGCCGCTTGACCAGTTCCAGCGAGTCGACGGCGTCCGGGTACAGCGTCGGGATGACGTCGATCGCGAAGAAGACACGCTTGCCGTCCGGGCGCAGGCGGAATTTCTGTGCGTCCCGCCTGGTGTAGCCGAGCTTGTCCAGCAGAGCGTTGGCCTGCTTCGGGTCGTGCTCGGTGAACTGCGTCGCGAGCTTGGCGTGGTGCCAGGGGTGGCCCGGGCGTGGTCCCGTCTGGTAGGGCTGCGACTGGCCCAGGTAGACGATGTCGATGATCTCCTTGCGGTTGATGCCCAGCGACAGGGCCTGCCGGAACTCCTTGTTGCCGAACATCTGGCGCATGGCCGGATCCTTGTGCGTCAGGTTCAGGTAGATCTGCACCTGTTGCGCACCCGAGGCGATCAGCTCGATCAGCCGGTAGCCGCCCTTCTGCATGTTCTGCGTCAAGGTCGGCTTGTTCTGCAGCGAGTCGATGTGGCGTTCCTGGATGTCGAGCTTGCCCGACAGCGCGTCGAGCATCAGGGACTCGACGTCCTGCGCGATGCTGAAGCTCAGGCGGTCGATGTAGGGCAGCTGCTGGCCGGTCTGGTCGACCTGCCAGAAGTAGGGGTTGCGCTCCATGACCACGCGTGTGGCGCCCCCCGTGTAGGGCTCGGAGATGACCCAGGGGTCGAGCGTGGGCTTGGCGGCATTGCCCCAGCGCGCGGGGATCTCGATGTCGCCGCAGCGTGCGCGGAACAGCGCCGCCCAGTCGGACAGGTTGGCCGCCTTGGCCTGCTCGACGGCCTTGGGGTTGTACTTGGGGTGGAACTGGCTGCAGTAGTGCTTGGGGAACAGCGTGGGGTGCTGCCCGAGCGGTGTGGCCAGCTGCTCCAGGAACAGGGCGTAGGACGAGGCGAAGGTGAACTTGACGGTGTCCTCGTCGACCTTGGTGACCTGGCAGGGCTTGCCCCCGATCGTCAACTGGGACGGCACCGACTTGTAGAGCTCGGGGTTCTTCGCGCAGTCCTCGATGGCGAAGACGACGTCGTCGGCCGTGAAGGGCTTGCCGTCGGACCACTTCATGCCCTTGCGCAGGTGGAAGACGAACTCGGTGGAGGCGGCGTTGACTTCCCAGCGCTCGGCCACATTGGGCAGCACTTCGGTGAACGCCAGGTTCCAGCGCACCAGGCCCTGGTTGCCCACCATGCGCAGGATGCCGTTGTGGTCGGCGCTGCCGCGCAGGCCGCGCCGCAGCGCGCCGCCGTAGACGCCCACCTTTTCGGCATTGATGACCAGCGGCGACGCCGGCAGGCGCTGCGCAAGCGCCGGCAGCTTGCCTTCGGAAGCCAGCTTGGCCAGGGCGGGCGCCTCCTTGCCGGCCTGCGCCCAGGAAGAACTGGCGCCTCCCACCCCCGCCAGGGCCGCTGCACCGGCGAACCCCTTGAGCACATCACGCCGGGAAGTTCCGGCGCTGCACGACGACACACGCTTGCTGCTCTTCATCGATGGTCTCCTAGCTCTGCACAGTGATCGGCCGACATGTCGGTCACCCGGGCGGCCCCCGCACCACTTCTTAGGGCGTGTCAGACGCCCTGCCGTGTTGACTTTGTCTGACAACCTAGGGCCTGTCAAGAACGGAGACTTCGGGAAAAACCCGAATGCTCGGCGCGATGTCGCCAAGAATTGGGCCAACTTGCTTGACAACTTTGCCAACGCGCCTTACAAGTAGGCTCGTGCGCCGCTGCCAAGGCTCAGGTCGGCCGCTGCCCCTGCGGCCCTGTGGAATCTCAAGATGAACCCTCGTGCCCCCACCCCAGCCGACCTCGTCCATTCGGTGCTCGCCGTGCCGCCGCTGGCGCGGCGTCCCGATCTGTCGCTCGATGCGGCGGCCAACCGGGCGCTGGTCAGGCACATCGAGGCGGGTGGGGTGCGGATCCTGCTGTACGGGGGGAATGCCAACCTCTACCACCAGCCGGTGTCGGAGTTCGGCGACATGCTGTCCTTGCTGAGCGAGGCTGCGTCGCCGGCGACCTGGGTCATTCCCTCGATCGGCCCCGACTACGGCAAGATGATCGATCAGGCGGCGCTGCTCAGGCGCAGCGCGTACCGCACGGCGATGGTGCTGCCGATGCAGGGCTTCACCAGCGTCGAGGGCGTCGAGTCCGGACTGCGGCGGGTGAGCGACGCCGCCGGCATGCCCTTGACGGTGTACCTGCGCAGCGAGGACACCCTGTCGATCGAGGCGCTGGGGCGCCTGGTCGATGGCGGGCATGTGTGGTGCGTGAAGTACGCGATCGGTCGCACGGCCGGCGTGCACGAGGACGCCTTCCTCGACGCCCTGATCCAGCGCATTGGCGCGGCGCGCATCGTCAGCGGCATGGGCGAGCGCCCGGTGCTGGGGCATGTCGGGCGGGTCGGGCGCTACGGCCTGCCTTCCTTCACCACGGGCGGGGGCTGTATCGCGCCGCGCAGCTGCATGGCCCTGCTGGCGGCCCTGCATGCCGGGGACGCCGGGCGCGCGCGCGAGTTGCACGCACGCTTCATGCCGCTGGAGGAGCTGCGGGAGTCCCTGTCCCTGGTGCGGGTGCTGCACGACGCGGTCAGCTGGTCGGGCGTGGCCGACATGGGCGCGCAGTTGCCGCTGCTCAGCCCGACGCCCGCGTCGATGCGGGAGGCGGTCGAGGCCGCGGCGCGGGCGCTGCGACAGCAGGACCAGGGCGTCTGAAGGCCATGGACCAGGCCCTCGATCCGAAGGCTCGCCCGGGGCGCGTGCCCGAAGGCCTGGCCGATCGGGTCTATCGGGAGCTGCTCGCGCAGATCATCGCCGGGCACTGGCGCGAGGGTGATCGACTGTCGACCGAGCAAGCCCTGGCCGAGCAGTTCAACACCTCCCGGCCGACGGTGCGCGAGGCCTTGTCGCGGCTGCGCGCCGACGGCATCGTCACCAGCCGCCAGGGCGCGGGCACGTTCGTCGTGCGGCGCCCGGACCCGGACGTGCCCCGCTTCATGCCCCTGGAGTCGATGTCGGACGTGCGGCGCGTCCTGGAGTTCCGCGCCGTCGTCGAGAGCGGCGCGGCGGCGCTGGCGGCCGTGGTCGCCGATGACGCCGATCTCGACCGGCTCCGTGGCGCGCTGCAACGGCTGGAGCAGGCCGTGCAGGCGCGGGCCCTGGGTCTCGACGAAGACTTCGAATTCCACCTCGCCGTGGCCCAGGCCACGCACAACCGGTTCTTTGTGTCGGTCATCGCCTCCATCCAGCCCCACATGGAGTTCGGCATGAACCTGTTGCGCAACTTCTCGCTGCACCGCACGAGCGAGCGGGCCGCCCGTGTCCAGGCCGAGCACGGCGACATCGTCAAGGCCATCGTCGCGCGCGATCCGGCCGCTGCGGAGCAGGCGATGCGGACCCACCTCGAGAACACCCGCCAGCGGATGTTCGGCAACTGAACCGGAGGATCACCATGCCCTATCGATTGACGAGCGAGGACCGCCAGGCCTGGGCGCGTGACGGCTACTTCATCGTCCGCGGACTGTTCGACACCGAGGAGACGGCGCTGTTGCGCGGGGCGATCGAGACCGATCCGCTGCTCAAGGCCAGCCTGTACGAGCGCAAGGACGCGCAAGGCCACGCGACCCGCATCGCCCTGTGGAACGAGCCCGGCGACAGCGTCTACGGGCTGGCGGCGCGCAGCGAGCGGGTGGTCGACACGATGCAGGAGCTGCTCGAAGCCGAGGTCTACCACTACCACTCCAAGCTCACGGCCAAGGAGCCCTACGACGGCGGCGCGTGGGAGTGGCACCAGGACTACGGCTACTGGTACCACAACGGCTGCCTCCACCCCGACATGGGCAGCGTGATGGTGGCCCTGGACCGCGCGAACCGCGAGAACGGATGCCTGCAGGTCGTGCGCGGCTCGCACCGGATCGGCCGCGTCAACCACAGTGCCGGCAAGGCCGCGGGCGAACAGGTCGGCGCCGACATGCAGCGCGTGGAGTGGATGCTGGCCGGGCATGAGCGGGTGCACGTCGAGCTCGAGCCGGGCGACGGGCTCTTCTTCCATGCCAACGTGATGCATCGCTCCGACCAGAACCGTTCGCCGCACCGGCGCTGGACCGTGCTCTTCTGCTTCAACGCCACGCACAACGCCCCTTTCGACGCGCAGGGCGTGCAGTCGGCGTTCAGCCCGCTGCACAAGGTGCCCGACGGCGCGGTGAAGACGGCCGGCCTGCGCCTGAGCGATCCCGCGCAGGCCAGTTTCCAGGCGCGTCGCGGGCACACGGCCGTGCCTGACGCGGTGGCCTGACGCGCAGGTGCATCGCATGCGTCCTCAGCGTCTGCTGATCACCGGCGCCGCCGGTCGGCTCGGCTCGCACCTGCGCCGCAGCCTGAAGCCGCATGTGGCGGCGATGCGTCTGTCGGACATCGCGCCGATGGCCCCGCCAGACGAGGGCGAGGAGGTCGTCGCCTGCGACCTGGCCGACAAGGCTGCGGTGGGCCGCCTGATGGCAGGGTGCGATGCCGTGGTGCACCTGGGCGGCATCCCGAACGAGCAAGCCTTCGAACGCATCGTCGAGGCGAACATCAAGGGCGTGGTGCACCTGTACGAGGCGGCGCGGCGGCACGGCGTGCGCCGTGTGGTCTACGCCAGCTCCAACCACGTCGTCGGCTTTCACCGCCAGGGCGAGTTGCTCGGCCCCGATTGCGACCGGCGGCCCGACGGCTTCTACGGACTGTCGAAGTCCTTCGGCGAGGACGTGGCCCGGCTGTACTTCGACCGCTGGGGCATCGAGAGCGCCTGTCTGCGCATCGGCTCGTGTTTTCCCCAGCCCACGGACCGCCGGATGCTGCACACCTGGTTCAGCCATCGCGACCTGACCGAGCTGGTGCGCTGCTGCCTGGCGGCGCCACGCCTGGGCTTCAGGATCCTGTGGGGCGTCTCGGCGCACCGCGAGCCCTGGTGGCGCGACGACGCGGCAGCCTCCCTGGGCTTTCGTCCTGTCGACAGCTCCGAGCCCCACCGCGAGCGTCTGGAGCGCCTGCCGGCGCTGGATCCTGCGGATCCGGCGCGCGTGTACCAGGGCGGCGCCTTCGTGAAGATGGGGCCTTTCGAGGAGGGATGGTGAGCCTGGCCTTTTCGTCGACCAAGGTCCTCGTGTCGTGCGCCGACAGCGGCGAGATCCGTCGCTACGCGCTGGACGCGGTCAGCGGCCGGCTGGCCGAGCAGCAGACCGTCGCTGCGGGCGGGCAGTTGATGCCGATGGCGCTGAGCGCTGACCGCAGCCGCTTGTATGTGGCCCGTCGCAGCGCGCCGCTGGCCGCCCTCACGCTGGGCATCGGTGCCGACGGCAGCTTGCGCGTCCTCGGCGAGGCGGCGCTGCCCGCCAGCATGGCCTATGTCGCCTGCGACCGCAGCGGCCGCTGGTTGCTCAGCGCCTCGTACGGCGAGCACCGGGTGGCCGTCAGCCCCGTCGGCGGGGACGGCGTGGCGGCGCCGGCGCACCAGGTCCTGCCGGTGGGCCGCCATGCCCATTCCATCGTCGTCGACCCCTCCAACCGCCATGCCTATGTGGCGTGCCTGGGTGACGACGTGCTGGTGCGGCTCGATTTCGACGCCGCCACAGGCGTCCTGGCCGGTGACTCGGCGTCGGTGTTCCCGATGCGCGCGGGTGCCGGGCCGCGCCACCTCGTCATCACCGCCGATGGCCGATGCCTGTTCCTGCTCAACGAACTGGACGCCACGATCGATGTGCTCGAACGCGACGTGGGCACCGGGGCGCTGCAGCGGCGCCAGACCGTCGCCTTGATGCCTTCAGGGTTCGAGGGAAAGCCCTGGGCTGCGGAGCTGCGCCTGTCCCCGGACGGCGCCTGGCTGCTGGCCACCGAGCGCCGCTCGGACACCATGAGCCTGCTGGCCGTGCAGCCCGGCCGCGGGGAACTCACGCTCGCCGACCGTGTCGCGGTCGAAGCCCAGCCGCGCGGCATGCAATGGTCGCCCGACGGCCGGCACGCGCTGGTGGCCGGACAGACGTCGCACCACCTGGCGAGCTGGCACGTCGATCGCGCCCACGGGCGGCTCGTACTGTGCGACCGCGTCGCGACCGGCTTGAACCCGAACTGGATCGAGACGCTCTGAGCCGACGCCCGGGCGCGCGTGCGCAGTGCCTGTTCTTCCCGGCGTCCATTCCCGCCCTGCAGCCCACCCGCATCGACCGATGACCCGCCGCCACCGCACCGTGCTGATCCTGTGCTCCGACGAGCACGACCCCCGTCACGC
Organism: Rubrivivax sp.; assembly: GCA_027491255.1. Taxonomy (GTDB): domain Bacteria; phylum Pseudomonadota; class Gammaproteobacteria; order Burkholderiales; family Burkholderiaceae_C; genus Rubrivivax. Next base: position 96,663 of record JAIXWM010000008.1, read on the forward strand.
CGGCTTTTCCGGCAGCCCTGTGGCGCGCACGCCGAACATCGACCGCCTGGCCGCGGCGGGCGCGGTGTTCACGCGGGCCTACACGCCCAGCCCGATCTGCGTGCCGGCGCGCGCCAGCCTGGCCACCGGGCGCTGGGTGCACGAGCACCGCTGCTGGGACAACGCGATCGCCTACGACGGTCGGCTGCCGGCGTGGGGCCACCGGCTGCAGCGCGCGGGCGTGGGCGTGGAGTCGATCGGCAAGCTGCACTACCGCCGCGCCGAGGACGACACCGGCTTCGACCGGCAGCACGAGGCGGTGCACATCGTCGGCGGCGCCGGCCAGCTGTGGGGCTGCGTGCGTGATCCGCTGCCCGCTTCCGGCGGCGGGGCCGGGCTGTTCCGCCGCATCGGCGCGGGCGAGTCCGACTACAACCGCTTCGACCGCCGCGTGGCCGACCGCGCGATCGATTGGCTGCTCGCACGTGCGGACACGCCCGACGCACCCCCGGCGGCGCTGTTCGTGGGCCTGGTCGCGCCGCACTTCCCGCTCGTCGTGCCCCAGCCCTACCTCGACCTCTACCCGCCCGAGACCCTGCCCTGGCCCAAGCTGCGGCCCGAGACCGGCTACGTGCGCCACCCCTGGGTCGAGCGTCAGAGCACCTTCAACCGCCTGGACGACGAACTCGGCACCGACGAGCGCAGGCGGCTCGCGATCGCCAGCTACCTGGGGCTGGTCAGCTTCCTCGACGAGCAGGTCGGCCGCGTGCTCGCGGCGCTGGACGGCTGCGGCCTGGCCGACGACACGCTGGTGATCTACACCAGCGACCACGGCGACAACCTCGGCGCCCGCGGCGCGTGGAACAAGTCGCTCATGTACCGCGAGTCGACCGCCGTGCCGCTGATCCTGCGCGGCGCGGGCGTGGCGCAGCGCGCGTGCCCCACCAACGTCAGCCTCGTCGACCTGTTTCCCACCGTGCTCGACGCGCTCGGCGTCGCGCCCGACGCGCCCGATGCCTCGCTGCCCGGGCGCTCGCTGCTGCGCACGCTGGCCGACCCCGAGCCCGACCGCCTGGCCTTCAGCGAGTACCACGCGATCGGCTCGCCGAGCGCGGCCTTCATGGTCGCCGACGAGCGTTACAAGTACCACCATTACGTCGGCTACGCGCCCGAGTTGTTCGACCTGGCCGACGACCCCGAGGAGACCCACGACCTCGCCGCGTCGCCCGCGCACCGTGCGGTGCGGGAAGGGCTCGAGCGCCGCCTGCGCGAGCGCCTCGACCCCGAGGCCGTCGACCGTCTGGCCAAGGACGACCAGAACCGGCTCGTCGCCGCCCACGGCGGGCGTGAGACGGTCCTGGACCGTCCCCGGTTCGGCGCGACGCCGGTGCCGGCGCAGGCACCGGCGACGGCTTGACCCCTGCCGGGGCCGCCAAGGGTATCGCCGCAGCGCCTGGCACTGCCCCCCGCAAGCCCCACCCACGGGCCAGCCCTTCACGCGCCCTTACGATCGCTGCTGCGGTCCGCCCCGGGCGGCCGCCTGCTCCGGAGACCTGAACCATGTCCGAACTCGACGCCTTCCTGACCGCCCGCGACGGCCTGCTGGCCCGACGCACCGACCTGACCGCCGCAGTGGCGCATTTCCAGTGGCCCGCATTGCGCCACTTCAACTGGGCCACCGACTACTTCGACGCCGTCGCGCGTGACAACGACAAGCCGGCGCTGCACATCGTCGAGGAATCGGGCGCGCAGTCCCGGCTGTCCTACGCCGAGCTTTCGCGCCGCTCCTCGCAGGTGGCGAACTTCCTGCGCGGCCTGGGCGCGCGGCCGGGTGACCGCATCCTGCTGATGCTGGGCAACGAGGTGCCGTTGTGGGAGACCATGCTCGCCGCGATCAAGATCGGCGCTGTCGTCATCCCCACGGCCACGCTGCTGTCGGGCCCCGACCTGGCCGACCGCCTGGAGCGCGGGCGCGTACGCTGGATCGTCACCAACGCCACCGGCTGTCCGCGCGTGCGTGCGCTCGAACCGGCGCTCACCGCGGGCGTGGGTCTGCTGCTGGCGGGTGAGGCGGGGCGTGACGACGCGGGCCGGCCACCGGCCGGCTGGATCGACTACGCCGACAGCGCGCACGCTTCGCCCGTCTTCGCGCCCGGCGAGCCGCTCGCGGTGACCGAGCCCCTGCTCGAGTACTTCACGTCGGGCACGACGTCGCGGCCCAAGCTGGTGCGGCATTCGCGCCAGAGCTACCCCGTCGGGCACCTGTCGACGATGTACTGGCTCGGGCTGCAGCCCGGCGACGTGCACTGGACCGTCAGCTCCCCGGGCTGGGCCAAGCACGCGTGGAGCTGCTTCTTCGCGCCCTTCAACGCCCAGGCTTGCGTCTTCATCTACAACTACGCGCGCTTCAACGGCCCGGCCATCCTGGACGTGCTCGTGAAGCACGGGGTGGACACCCTGTGCGCTCCGCCCACCGTCTGGCGCATGCTGATCCTGGAGGACTTCGCGCGCTGGCCCGTGAAGCTGCGCGAGGCCATCTCCGCCGGCGAGCCGCTGAACCCCGAGGTGATCGAGCAGGTCCGCGCCGGCTGGGGCCTGGCCATCCGCGACGGCTACGGCCAGACCGAGACCACGGCCCAGTGCGGCAACCCGCCCGGCCAGGTCCTGAAGCCGGGGTCGATGGGTCGCCCGCTGCCCGGCTACCCCATCGTGCTGCTCGACGCCGATGGTCAGCCGGCCGACGAGGGCGAGATCTGCATCGACCTGTCACGGCGGCCGCTGGCGCTGATGGACGGCTACGCCGACGACACCGACAAGACCGCCGAAGCGATGCGCGACGGCCACTACCACACCGGCGATGTCGGCATGCGCGACGCCGAGGGCTACATCACCTATGTCGGCCGCGCCGACGACGTGTTCAAGGCCTCGGGCTACCGCATCAGCCCCTTCGAGCTCGAGAGCGCCTTGATCGAGCACCCGGCGGTGGCCGAGGCTGCGGTGGTGCCGTCGCCCGACGCGGTGCGCGGCTTCGTGCCCAAGGCCTACGTCATCCTGGCCCCGGGCCATGCCCCCGACGCCGACACCGCGCGCTCGATCTTCGGCTTCCTCAAGGGCCGGGTCTCGCCCTACAAGATGATCCGCCGCATCGAGTTCTCGGACCTGCCCAAGACCATCAGCGGCAAGATCAGGCGTGTGGAACTGCGCGGCCACGAGGCCACGCGGCCGGCCAGCGGCGCGCGCAACGAGCGCGAGTTCCTCGAGGAACTGCTGCGCGGGTGAGGCGCGGGTGAGGCGCGGCTGAACGCTACTTGACCAAGCCCTCGGACTTCAGCGCCGCCTGCACCGCCGGACGGGCGGCCACGCGGGCCAGCCAGCCCTGCAGGTGCGCGAAGCCCGACAGGTCCAGGTTCACGTACTTGGCCCAGGAGGCGGTGGTGAACAGGTAGCCGTCGGCCACCGTGAAGGTGTCGCCCATCAGCCAGGCGCGCGCGGCGAGTTCGCCGTCGACCCAGCGGTACTTGTCCATCAGGCGCGCACGCGCCAGGGTGCGCGCCTCTTCGGGCATGGCCGGGTTGAAGAGCGGCCCGTAGCCCTTGTGGAGCTCGCTGGTGATGAAGTTCAGCCACTCCATCAGGCGATAGCGCGCCATGGTGCCGGCGGGCGGCGCAAGCTGCTTTTCGGGCACCCGGTCGGCGATGTACTGGACGATCACCGGGCCCTCGCTCAGGCGCTCGCCGTTGTCGAGCTCGAGCAGCGGCACCTGACCCTTGGGGTTGATCGTCAGGTAGTCGGTGCCGTCGGCCAATCTCTTGGTCTTGGTCGGCGCGAGCACGGACTGGAAGGGCAGTCCCGCCTCGTGCAGGGCGATGTGGGGACTGAGCGAGCAGGAGCCGGGGCTGTAGTAGAGCTTCATGATGGGGTGTTCGTGGCGCGGCCGCGCCACGCAGACAGTGGCCAAAGACCGCAACGATAGCGCGGGCGCGCCGGCGCTGGCGCAGATGCGGTGGAATGCAGGTTCTGCTGCAGCCCAGGAGAGCACCATGCCCCGACACGTCCTCGACGAATCCCGCATCCACCCGGCCGTGCGCGAGCGCGTGGCCGCGCGCCACCGCGATGTCGTCGACGAGGTCGAAGCCGCCGTGCGCGCGCACGCGGTCGTCGTCGTTGGCATGCGCGCCAACCCCTACCCGCGCAAGGCATGCCAGTTGCTGCAGCGCGCCGGCATCGCCCACCACTACCTGGAGTACGGTGGCTACCTCAGCGAATGGCGGCGCCGCAACGCGCTGAAGATGTGGAGCGGCTGGCCGACCTTCCCGATGGTGTTCGTGCAGGGCCTGCTGGTCGGCGGCTACGACGACCTGAAGGCGCTGCACGACAGCGGAGAACTGGCGCGGATGCTCAAGGGCTGACAGCGCCTGCCGGGCGGCGGGCCAGGCCCGTTGCGGTCTGCGGGGATCGGGGCGCTCGGACGCGGGCGTGCGTCACCTGCGGAGTTCGCGCCCGCTCATCGCTTCCAGTTCGCCGCGCCGTGCAGCGAGCGGTCGACTTCCGCGCGCGTGGGCATGGACTCGATGTTGCCCGGGAGCTGGATGGCGAGCCCGGCCACGGCGATGCCCAGGCGCGCAGCGTCGACGAGATCGCGGCCCTCCAGCAGTCCGGCCAGGCATCCTGCAGCCAGCGCGTCGCCGGCGCCCATCAGGTCCGCGGGCTGCGCCACAGTCGGGACGGGCAAGCGCGTCAGCCTGCCGTCGTGCAGCACGTGCACGTCCTGCTCGCCGGCCTTGAGCACCGCCTGGCGGCATCCGAGCGATTGCAGCCGCGCCAGCGCAGCCTCGACGCTCGCGTCGCCGTACAGCATCTGCAGGTCCTCGAGCCCGGGCAGCACCAGGTCCGCGGCTTCGAAGTAGCGCGCCAGTGCAGCGCGGGCCTCTTCGGCCGTCCACAAGGTCAGTCTGACGTTCGGGTCGAAGGAGACCAGGACGCCGTGCGCCCGCGCGACCTCCACGGCTCGCCAGCAGGCGGCGTCGCAGGCCGGTGACAGCGCCGGGCTGATGCCGGTCAGGTGCAGGCGTCGCGCGCCGGCGATGTAGTCCTCGTCCAGCATCTGCGGCCCGAAGCTGGAGAAGGCCGAGCCCTTGCGGTAGTAGAAGTGGCGCGCGTCACCACCGGACAGACGCTCGCGCAGGAAGACGGCGGTGGGCAGACCGCTCAGCATGCGCACGCGAGAGACGTCCACGCCCTCGGCGGCGACGAAGCCGCGCAGGTAGTGGCCCATCTCGTCGTCGCCCAGCACGCTCATCCAGCCGGCGCTGAAACCCAGGCGCTGCACGCCCACGGCCACCGTGGCCTCGGCGCCGCCGGGCCGCAGCGTGTACTCGCGGCAGTAGCGCATGCGGCCGACGTCGCGCGCGACGAAGACCGCGCTGGTCTCACCGAAGGTGACGAGGTCGGGCATGGCGTTCATCCGTGGAGGCGCGTGACGGCGAGTCAGAGGCTTCGAGAAAAGCCTCCAGGTTCGCAGTGAGACGGCCCACCGCGCGCGCGAAGTCGTCGATCTCGTGCGGCGTGAAGCCGGCGTACAGGGCGGCGCGGTAGCGGTCCACCGCCTGCAGGGCCTGCTGCTGAATGAGGCGACCGGTCTGTGTCAGACGCACGACGCTGCGGCGCTTGTCGTCGGGGCTGACGTCACGCGTGATCAGCTGCTTGGATTCGAGGATGTCCAGCGTGCGCGAGAGATTGTTGCGGTCCTGACCGGTGCGCTGCGCGAGTTCGGCTTGGTTGCAGCCGTCGCCCTGCGCCAGCTCGCGCAGGATGGCCTCCTGCTCGCGCGTCACGTCGACACCGTGCGACTGGAACTGGCGGCTCATCACCAGATTGACGAGCTTGTTGAAGTAGGCGAGCCGGATCCGCGGGTACGCGGTACGGGCTTGCCGGTCGGGATCCATCGGTCGGGGGCTTGCTTGAGGAGACCGCCGGTGCGCTCTGCGCCACGGGTCGAATTCGGATTGTGAACCGGGGCCCATGGGAAAACCCTCGGGGCTTTTCCGCTTGACGCCCGCATATTGATGTAGCAACATCTAAATCTCGGGCCATTCATCGACACCCCTCGGGGCCGGTACCCGAACCGGTCCCCTCCGCAGGAGCCTGCCTTTGACGACCAAGAAGTTCCACGGCGCGATGCCGGCGCTGATCACCTCCTTCGACGAGCGCGGCGAGGTCGACGTGGGCAAGCTGCGCGACTTCGTGCAGTGGCTGCAGCCGCGCGTGCAGGGCTTCTACGTCTGCGGCTCCTACGGCTCGCAGCCGCTGATGCGTGAGGACCAGTGCCGCCTGGTGGCCGAGACGGTGATGAAGGAGTGCCAGGGCCGGGACACGACCGTGATCGTCCACGTCGGCCATCCGTCCACCGACATCACGATCGAGCGCGCGCGGCACGCAGCGAGCATCGGCGCGCACGGCGCGGCGAGCCTGACGCCCTACTACTACCTGCACGGCGCGCAGCTGATCAACGACCACTTCAAGGCCCTGATCGACGCCGTGGGGCGCGACATCCCGGTCTACCTCTACAACAACCCGAAGTACACGAACTACTGCGTCACCGGCGAGCAGGTCGGAGAACTTGCCGCCTACGGCCTGCGCGGCCTGAAGGACTCGAGCACGAGCATCCAGCTCTTCTACAACTGCATCGCCGCGGTCAAGGACCCCGACTTCGTCTTCCTCGTGGGCTCGCAGACCATGCTCTACCCCTGCCTGTCGGCCGGGGGCCAGGGCTGCGTGTCGGGCATGTCCAACCTCTTCCCGGGGCTGGTGAACGCGATCTTCGCCGCTGCCGCGGCGGGCGACAACCGGCGAGCCGTCGCGCTGCAGCAGGAGGCCAACGAGCTGCGCCATCTCACGGGCACCGGCATCCCGGTGGCCTTCTATCACGCCGCGATCAAGTACCGCTGGGGCATCGACATCGGCGTGCCGCGCCGTCCGCTGAAGCCGCTGGACGCGCAGGCCGAGGCGCGGGTGCGGGCCACGCTGGACCGCTATCCGCACCTGAGCTGAGGCAGCGCCGCCGCGCGCAGCATACCGAAGAGCCACCAGGGGCGGACGACCCCACCCAAGAAGCAAGGAGACGCCATGAACACCAGCCGCAGAACCCTGCTCGCTGCCGCCGCCGCGCTGGCCGCATCCGGCAGCCCCTGGGCGCAGGGCTTCCCGGCCCGGCCCGTCAGGCTCGTGGTGCCGCTGGCGCCGGGCGGGGCGACCGACATCGCCGCGCGCGTGCTGGCCGAGCGCATCGGTGCCCACCTGGGGCAGCCGATGATCGTCGAGAACCGCGGCGGCGCCGGCGGCACCGTGGGTTCGCAGGCGGTGGCCACCGCGGCCCCGGACGGTCACACGCTGCTGATGGGCACGGTGGGGACGCTGGCGGTCAGCCCCAGCATGTACCGGCGCCTGCCCTACGACTCCGACCGCGACCTGGTGCCCGTCTCGCGCGTGGCCGTGGGCAACTTCGCGCTCGTCGCCACCCCGGCCCTGCCCGCGGCGACGGTCCAGGACTTCCTGCGCCTGGCCCGGTCCCGGCCGGGCGAGCTGAACTACGGCTCGGCCGGCAACGGCAGCATGCTGCACCTGGGCATGGAACTGCTGAACCGCGCGGCCGGCATCGAGGTCAAGCACATCCCCTACAAGAGCAGCGGCCAGCTCGTGACGGCGCTGGCCGGCGGCGAAGTCCAGGTCGGCCTGCCCGACGTGCCTTCGGTGCTGCAGCTGGCGCGCGCGGGCCGGCTCAAGGTGCTGGCCGTGGCCGGGAGCGCACGCGACCCGCTGCTGCCCGAGGTGCCTACGCTCGTCGAGTCCGGCCTGGCGGGCGTGGAGGTGACCTCCTGGCTCGGCGTGATGGCGCCCGCGCGCACGCCCGCAGCCGTGATCGACCAGCTCAACGCGGCCATCGTCAAGACCATGGGCGACCCGGCCGTGGCCACCCGGCTGGCCGAGCTGGGCATGCGCGCGATCACCTCGTCGCCGGCCGAATTCCGCGAGTTCCTCGCGCGCGAGCGTCCGAAGTGGGATGCCGTCGTCAAGGCCGCAGGGGTGGTCGCCGATTGATCGACAGGCCTGTTGCACCGACCCACCTTCTCCATCAGCCACGCACCGCCATGACCCCAGCTTCTGCCGCCACACCTGCTGCACGTCCTTCTGCGATCCGCGTGCGGCCACTGACCGAGCACATCGGCGCCGAGGTCGAGAACGTCGACCTGTCGCAGCCGATCAGCCAGGCCGAGTTCGAGGACATCAATGCCGCGCTCGTCACCCACAGCGTGCTGGTCTTCCGCGACCAGGAGCTGCCGCCGGCGATGCACGTGGACTTCGCCTCGCGCTTCGGGCGCCTGGTGGGGCATGTCGTCAAGCGCTTCTCGGTGCAGGACTACCCCGAGGTGACCTACATCTCCAACGTCCGCAACGACAAGGGCGAGATGATCGGTGCCGACCGCGCGGGCATGGTCTGGCACTCCGACATGTCCTACTTCCCGCGGCCGATGCTGGGCTCGATGCTGTACGGCGTGGAATGCCCGCCCGAGGGCGCCGACACCGAGTTCGCCAGCATGTTCGCGGCCCACGACGCGCTGCCGCCCTTGCTGCACGCCCTGCTGGCGCGCTCGCGCGGCGTGCACGACTACGCCTGGCACTACGCCACCTACCTGTCGCACCGCCCGCCGCTGACCGACGAGGAGAAGGCCAAGGCGCCGCCGGTCACGCACCCCGCGCTGCGCACCCACCCGGTGAGCGGGCGCAAGGCCGTCTACCTGAGCGAGGGCATGACCCGCACCATCGAAGGCATGGACGAGGAGGCCGGGCGCCAGATGGTCGTCGAGGTCAGCCAGTTCGCGACGCAGCCGCAGTTCGTCTACCGCCACCAGTGGCGCCCGCGCGACCTGGTGTTCTGGGACAACCGCTCGACGATGCACCGCGCCACCGAGTTCGACAACCGCTACCGGCGCCTGATGCGGCGCACCACCGTGGAGGGTGACGCGCCGTTCTGAACCCAGCGGGCCGCGGCGCAGGCGGCGGGCCCGCGCGATGACCACGCCAGGAGACACAGTCATGCAGAGATGGACGAGGAGACAGTGGTGTGCAGCGGCGGCCTCGGCGACGCTGGCCCCGGCGTGGGCGCAGGCGCCAGGCGACTTCCCGTCGCGGCGGGTGACCTTCGTCGTGCCCTTCACCCCCGGCGGAGCCGGTGACCTGATCGCGCGCGCGCTGGCGCCGCGGCTGTCGTCGATGTGGGGCCAGCCGGTCGTCATCGAGAACCGCGCCGGCGCCGGCGGCAACACCGGCTCGAAGACAGTGGCCGTGGCCCCCCCCGACGGCCACACCATCCTGATCGGCTCGACCAGCTCGCACGCCATCAATTCCAGCCTGTACAAGGACAAGATGCCCTACGACGTGCAGCGCGACTTCGCGCACGTCGTGATGGTGGCGAACTCGCCGCACATCCTGATGGTCCACCCCGGGGTGCCGGCGGCCAGCGTCGCCGAGCTGATCGCCTACGCGCGCGCCCACCCGGGCAAGTTGAACTTCTCCTCCGGCGGCAACGGCACCAGCACGCACCTGGCCGGCGAGCTGCTGAACTCGATGGCCGGACTGCGCATGGTGCACGTGCCCTACCGCGGCGCGCCGGAGGCCGTGGCCGGCGTCATCGGCGGCGACACGCAGCTGATGTTCGAGAACCTGGCCGGCGCGCTGGCCCAGGTGCGCAGCGGCCGGCTGCGCGGCCTGGCGATCTCTTCGCCTCGGCGCTCGCCGCAGGCGCCCGAGCTGCCGCCGGTGGCCGACACGGTGCCCGGCTTCGAGACCGGCGTGTGGTTCGGCATCTTCGCCCCCGCGGCCACACCGGCGCCCGTGGTGGCCCGGCTGAACGCCGACATCAACGCGGTGATGCAGTCGCGCGAGATGCGCGAGCAGCTCGACAAGCTGGGCATGGAGGGCATGGGCGGCAGCCCGGCCGAGGCCCAGCGCTTCGTGCGCGAGGAGACCGCCAAGTGGGCCCGGGTGGTGGCGGCCTCGGGCGCGCGCATCGACTGAAAGGCATGACCAGGAGACCGACGATGAAGAGCTCCCTGCGCTGCGTGATTGCAGCTTTCGCGCTGGCGGTGCTGCCGCTGGCGCAGGCCCAGGCCCAGGCCCCGAAGTACCCGGCCCAGCCGGTGAAGGTGGTCGTGCCCTTCGCCCCGGGCGGCGCCACCGACATCATCGCGCGCCTGCTCGCCGAGCGGCTGACGCAGCGCCTCGGCCAGCCCTTCGTGGTCGAGAACCGCGGCGGCGCCTCGGGCATCCCGGGCACGCAGGCGGTGCGCGGCGCCCGCCCCGACGGCTACACGCTGCTGCTCACCGGCAACGGGCCGCACGCGACCAATGTCGCGCTGTTCCGCAGGCTGCCTTATGACCCGCTGCGCGACTTCGCCCAGATCAGCCTGACCGGGGTGCTGCCGCTGGTGCTGAACGTCAACCCAGCGGCGCCGGCGCAGACCTTCGACGACTTCGTCAAGTGGGTCAAGGCCAACCCGGGGCGCATCAGCTATGCGTCGCCAGGCATCGGCACGCCGCCGCACCTGTCGATGGAACTGCTCGCGCAGCGGCTGGGCCTGGCGATGGTGCACGTGCCCTACAAGGGCAGCGCCCCGGCCATCAACGACCTCGTCGCCGGCCACGTGCCGGTCATGTTCGACAACATCTTCGCGTCGATCTCCAACGTGCGTGCCGGGCGCATCCGGTCGCTGGCCGTCGGCTCGGGCCAGCGCCTGGCCAGCCTGCCCGCGGTGCCCACCTTCGTCGAATCGGGCAACCCGGGCTTCGAGGTCGCCACCTGGACGTCGATGGCGGCGCCGGCCGGCACGCCCAGGGAGATCGTCGAGCTGCTGTCGGCCGAGGTGCGGCAGATCTTCGCCCAGCCCGACGTGCAGGCCCGCCTGCTCGAGCAGGGCGCGGTCCCGGTGACGACGACACCCGAGCAGACCGAGCGCTTCGTGCGCGAAGAGATCCAGAAGTGGACCGCCGTCGTCGACAACGCGAAGCTCGAGCGCATCGACAACTGAACCCGCGGCCTTCGGGTGACCGACTGATCCACTCGCCCAAGCAGTGTGCCTGCGCACGGTGACAGCGCCTCGGCAGTAGGCTTCGGGCTCTTTGCAGTTCTGACGATCGGGGTTGCCTTGGCCCTGACTTAGAAGCCGCCCGCAGACCGGGCCCCAACCGAAGGAGACTCCAGATGAAGAAGCGTTTGCTGATGGGACTGGCCGCGACCGTGGTCGCGGGCGCCGCGCTGGCTCAGCAGGCCGCGCCGGCGCCGGTGCCCGGCTGGGCCGTGGGCCGGCCGGCGGGTTCGACCCTGGCGCCGCACGCGCCCAAGCTCACCGTCACGCCGCTGGCCGATGTGCCGGTGGGTGCGATCCGACTGCCCGCGGGTTTCAAGGCCGAGGTCTTCGCGCATGGCATGCCCGGCGCCCGGATGATGGCCGAGGGGCCGAAGGGAACCGTCTTCGCCGGCTCGCGCGCCATCGGCCGCGTCTATGCCGTGACCCGCAACCCGGATGGCACGACGCGCACGCGCACGATCGCCCAGGGCCTGCCGCAGCCCAACGGCCTGGTCATGATCGGCGACAGCCTGTACGTGCTGGCGGTCAACCGGGTGCTGCGCTACGACAACATCGAGGCCAACCTGGACAACGTCCCTCCTCCAGTGGACATGACCGCCGCCTTCGCGCTGCCCACCGAGGCCGAGCATGGGGGCAACCACCACTGGAAGTTCGCCTCCCTCGGGCCTGACGGGCGCATCTACACGAACGTCGGCGTGAACTGCAACATCTGCGATTTCGACCGTGACAAGTTCGCGCTGCTCGTCTCCTTCAATGCCGACGGCAGCGGGCGCCGCATCGAGGCGCGCGGCGTGCGCAACAGCGTGGGCATGGCGCACCATCCGGTGACCGGCGAGCTGTGGGCGACGAACAACGGTCGCGACTGGGCCGGCAACGACTGGCCGAACGACACGCTGCACCGCGTGCGCCGCAGCGGAGAGGACCACGGCTTCCCCTACTGCACCGGCAACACCCCCGACCCGCAGTACAACAAGGGCCGCAGCTGCGGTGACTTCGTCGCCCCGGCGGCGCTGCTGGGGCCGCACGTCGCCGCGCTGGGCATGCGCTTCTACACCGGCAGCATGTTCCCGGCCGAGTACCGCAACCAGATCTTCCTCGCCCGCCGCGGCTCCTGGAACCGCGAGCGCCTGACCGGCTTCGACATCGTGGTGGCCCACCTGGACGCCCAGGGCAACGTGGCCCGTCTCGAGGAGTTCATGACCGGCCTGCGCGACGATGCCAACCAGCGCTTCGTCGACCGCCCGGTGGACCTGCACGTGCTGCGCGACGGCTCGATGCTGGTGGCGGGCGAGCAGATGGGGGTGATCTACCGCATCACCTACCAGCGGTGAGACGCGCTGCACGGGCCTTGGCCCTGCTCGGGCTGGCCACGGCTGCGCTGACCGCGCAGGCGCGCGACCCGGCACGCGGCGCCGTCATCGCGGCGCAGCGCTGCGCGGCCTGTCATGGGGCTGACGGCCGCAGCATCGCGGCCGACATCCCCACGCTGGCGGGGCAGCAGCGCGAGTTCATCACGCTGCAGATGATCCTGTTCCGCGAGGGCATCCGCCAGGTCCCGGCGATGCAGGTGGCCGCCGACAAGCTCAGCGACGACGACGTCGAGTCGCTGGCTGCCTACTACGGCGGGCTGCCCGCGGCGCGCGCCGAGCGGGCGCCGCGGGACGCCGCGCTCGCGGCGCGCGGCCAGGCGGTGTCGGCGGCGCGCAACTGCGGCGTGTGCCACCTGCCCGACTACGCCGGCCGGGCCCAGGTGCCGCGCCTGACGCGCCAGCACGAGCCCTTCCTCGCGCGCACGCTGGCCGAGTACCGCGACGGCCGCCGCGTGGGCATCGACACGCAGATGAACGGCGCGGTCCAGGGCCTCACCGACGCCGACGTGGCGGCGCTGGCGCATTACCTGGCGCACCGGGATTGAACCCATTGAACCCGTCTCCGGCAGTCGGCCGCTTTCTTCCGCGAGCAAGTACCTGCCGGGCCTGGAGATTCAGGCCACGACCGGCCTCACCAGAAGGGTGATGGCGCAGCACACCCGATCGAGCTGCCTTCGACCACGCGGGCAGCGTTGCGTATCCTCGCCGTGGCGCGAACGAGGTGAGCTCGTGACCGTCAGGGCTTCTTCGTCGCGCAGCTGCTGAAGCCCAGCGCCGTATACAGCGGGCACCAGCCCAGCGCCGCGGTGACCAGCGGCACGAGGCCGACCCAGCCCCAGGCGCCGATCGTGCCGGTGAGCGTGAGCGCGACGAGTCCGACGCCGACGATGGCGCGAAGCACACGGTCGGCGCCGCCGAGGTTGTTGGTCATGGCGGTTCCTCCTGGAATGTCCTCGTTCAACGGGGATTCCGCCGCATTCTGTGGCGCGCCGTCCGGGCGTGGCGTGACGCAGATCAGGTCCGGCGGTCGGGCTCGTCGGCAGGGCGCAATGCCAGGTGCATGAAGCGGTTGAAGGGGCTGTGCGCGTAGCCGCCGAAGATCTCGCCGTCGACGAAGCCGCGCCGCCGGTACAGCGCCAGCGCCGGCTCGAAGGCCGCTGCGGTGCCGGTCTCCAGGCTCAGGCGGCGCATGCCGCGGGCGCGGGCGACGCCGATCACGTGCTCGAGCAGCCGCGCGCCCACGCCGCGGCGCAGGAAGTCGGGGTGGGTGCGCATCGACTTCAGCTCGCCCCAGTCGGGGGCCAGCGTCTTCAGCGCCACCATGCCGGCGATCGACCCACCGGCCCAGGCGCTCCACACCGTCACCGCCGGGTCGCGCAGCCCTGCATCGTCGAGCGCGTACGAGGTGCCGGGCGGCGAGTTCGCGTGCATGCCCGCCAGGTGCAGCCGCAGCAGCGCACGCGTGGCCGGGGCGCTGAGGTCGTCTTCGCGGATGTCGAGCGAGACCGGGTCCTTGACCAGGGCCGATGGATCAGCGGCGCCAGGACCACCACCCGAGCCAACCGTGCCGTCCGGGCCGCCCGGATCGATCCGGGCGAACCGGGGCACCGCGCGTCCGTCGACATCCACGGTGCCGAAGAACATCGCATGCGGCCGCACCCACCAGCCGGTGGCGTTGTACAGCGGCCGGTAGACCACCAGGGCCTCCAGCGTCTCGCTGTGGCGGGCGGCGCCCAGCACCTCGTACTCGCCGCCCTTGTAGTGGCGGTAGCGGCCGGCGGGCGTGTCGGGCAGGGCGGGCAGGTCATTGCTCATGGCGGGAGGCTGCAGAGGGTGGGCCCAGGGCTGCGCACCGCCGCTCGCTCGGCGGGGAAGCGCTGGTACATGAAGAAGTGCTCGTCGCGGGCCCAGGACGCCGCCTCGTAGAGCGCCTGCGCGCCGGTGTTGCCGCGCGCCACGTTCAGGCGCAGGCTCGAGGCGCCCATGGCCCAGGCGTGGGCTTCCAGGGCCTGCAGCAGCGCGGTGGCCACGCCGCGGCGGCGGCCGCCCTCGGCCACGTACAGGTCGTTCAGCACGAACACCCGCCTCAGCGAGACCGAGGAGTGGATCGGGTAGAGCTGCGCGAAGCCCGCCGGATCGCCGCCGAGCGTGGCCAGGAAGAGCACCGCTTCGCCGTGGTCGAGCCGGGCGCGCAGAAAGTCTTCGCAGGCCCGCAGATCGGGCGCCTGGCCCTGGAAGCGGCGGTACTGGTCGAACAGCGGCGCGATCAGCGGCAGATCGGCGGCAACGGCTTGTCGGACCACGGGTGTCATCGGGGGCCTTGTGATGCGTGCAGCGGGTGCGAAGCCCCGATGATGCCGCGATGGCAGGGCCCGGCGGGCGGCGTGGTCGCCACCTCCAGCGCCCGCAGCCAGCGCAGCGCGTGCGCGCGGCTCGCGCCGCACATCTCGGGCGAGGGCTGCAGGCTCGAGCAGACGGCCGGGCGCTCGGCGCGGCCGAAGAGCTCGCAGCGCTCGTCTGTCAGCAGGTGGGCGCAGCGCACGCCGGCGGGCTTGCCCTGCGGCATGCGCGGCATCGGCGTGGAGATCGACGGCGCGATGCAGCAGGCGCCGCAGCCGGGGCGGCACGCGTGCTCAGACATCGAGGCGGAAGCCGAGGTCGACCTCGCTGGCCAGGCGGCCGCCCGACAGGCCCCAGTTCTCGAGCGGAGGCTCGATCAGCACGACGAAGACGTCCTGCGGCCCGATGCCCAGGGCGCCGAAGCGCTGCACGATGCCCTGGATCAGCGCGCGCTTGGCCGCGGTGGAGCGGCCCGGGAACAGCAGGATCTCGACGTAGGTGTAGTCCTCGGTCTTGCCGGGCGGCACGGCGAAGTGCTCGGGCCGGTGCTCGACGTAGCGGATCTGCCGGTCGTCCTCGGGCACCTTCAGCGCTTCGCGCTGGGCCTCGTAGACGGCCTGCATCAGCGCCTGCACCCCCTCGGGCGGACGGGGGCGGCGGACTTCGATCTTCGAGAAAGGCATGGATCCTCCCTGGCCGGGGCGCGGCCGAAGGCCGGCGCGTCAATATCCCGTGATCATGCTCGAAGTTGCGAAAGTCTAAAATCGAGTGTTTCATTCGGGTATTGACCCGCTCCGGAGCGCTCGTGCAATTCCCCAGACAGTTCGACGTCATCGTCGTCGGCGGCGGCCACGCCGGCACCGAGGCCGCGCTGGCCGCGGCGCGCATGGGCTGCGCCACGCTGCTGCTGACGCACAACATCGAGACGCTGGGCCAGATGAGCTGCAACCCCTCGATCGGGGGCATCGGCAAGGGCCACCTCGTCAAGGAGGTGGATGCGCTCGGCGGCGCGATGGCGGCGGCCACCGACGAGGCGGGGATCCAGTTCCGCATCCTCAACGGCTCCAAGGGCCCGGCGGTGCGCGCCACGCGGGCGCAGGCCGACCGCATCCTCTACAAGGCTGCCATCCGCCGCCGGCTCGAGAACCAGCCCGGACTGTGGCTGTTCCAGGCTGCGGTGGACGACCTGACGGTCGAGGGCGGGCGGGTGACGGGCGCGGTCACGCAGTCGGGCGTGCGCTTCGCGGCGCGGGCGGTCGTGCTGACGGCCGGTACCTTCCTCGACGGGCGGGTGCACATCGGCCTGCAGAACCACGCCGCCGGCCGCGCCGGAGATCCGCCGGCCGTCACGCTGTCGGCGCGGCTGAAGGAATTGCGGCTGCCGCAGGGCCGGCTGAAGACCGGCACGCCACCGCGGCTGGACGGCCGCAGCATCGACTTCGCGCGGCTGCAGGAGCAGCCCGGCGACGGCATGCCCGGGCCCGACGGCGCGCCGCCGACCACGGCGATGCCGGTGTTCAGCTTCCTCGGCCACGCCGGGCAGCACCCGCGCCAGCTGCCCTGCTGGATCACCCACACCAACGAGCGCACGCACGAGATCATTCGCAGCGGTTTCGACCGCAGCCCCATGTTCACCGGCGTGATCGAGGGCGTGGGCCCGCGCTACTGCCCGAGCATCGAGGACAAGGTCAACCGCTTCGCCGGCAAGACCGGCCACCAGATCTTTCTCGAGCCTGAGGGCCTGACGACGCACGAGTTCTACCCGAACGGCATCTCGACCTCGCTGCCCTTCGACGTGCAGGTGGCGGCGGTGCACTCGATCGCCGGGCTGGAGCAGGCGCACATCCTGCGCCCGGGCTACGCGATCGAGTACGACTACTTCGACCCCCGCGCGTTGAAGGCCTCGTTCGAGACCCGGGCCATCGGCGGCCTGTTCTTCGCCGGCCAGATCAACGGCACCACCGGCTACGAGGAGGCGGCGGCCCAGGGCCTGCACGCTGGGCTGAATGCCGCGCTGCAGGTGCAGGGGCGCGAGCCCTGGGTGCCTGGGCGCGACGAGGCCTACCTGGGCGTGCTGGTCGACGACCTGATCACCCGCGGCGTGACCGAGCCCTACCGCATGTTCACGAGCCGGGCCGAGTACCGGCTTCAGCTGCGCGAGGACAACGCCGACCTGCGGCTGACCGAGGCCGGGCGCCGGCTGGGCCTGGTCGACGACGTGCGTTGGGACGCCTTCAATCGCAAGCGCGACGCTGTTTCACGTGAAACACAGCGCCTGAAGTCGGTCTGGGTGCATCCGGGCGTGCTGGCAGCAGCCGATGCCGAGCGCCTGCTCGGCAAGGCCCTCGAGCACGAGCACAGCCTGCTGGACCTGCTGCGCCGGCCCGGCGTCGATTTCGACAAGGTGGCCGAGGTCGCTGCGCTGGCCCGCCCCGAGGCCGCTGTTTCACGTGGAACACTGGCCGCCGAGCTGGGACCGGAGCTGGCTGATGCGGTGATCGAGCAGGTCGAGATCGCCACGCGCTACGCCGGCTACATCGACAAGCAGCACGAAGAGGTGGCGCGCGCCGCCGCCTACGAGCACCTGGTGCTGCCCCCCGACCTGGACTACCAGGCCGTCAAGGCCTTGTCCTTCGAGGTGCGGCAGAAGCTCAGCACCCAGCGCCCGCAGACGCTGGGGCAGGCCTCGCGGGTGCCTGGCGTCACCCCGGCGGCGATCTCGCTGCTGCTCGTGCACCTGAAGAAGGGGCGCCTGAAGACGGTGGCTCCGGCCGAGGCCGCCAACGACGCCGGCGATGAGGTCATGCGCGTCGGCGCCGCGGGCTGAAGGGCGGTCGCTCCCGGGCTGTGCGCGCCCAGATGGCCGCTGGCGGGGTCCGGCGCGAATCTGCCCCTTTCGGCGCAGACGCCGCCTCCCGTGCGGGAACGCATGCCTCCCATTACCGCTCCACCGACCCGAAGCCCTCCGATGCCGCCCTCCGCTGAACCGCTCGAAACCACGCTGCGCCGAGGCCTGCAGGCCCTGGGTCTGGCAGCCACCGAGGCGCAGGTGCAGGGCCTGCTCGCCTACCGGGCCCTGATCGAGCGCTGGAACCGGGTCTACAACCTGACGGCGGTGCGCGAGTCGCAGGCCATGGTCGTACAGCACCTGCTGGACAGCCTGGCAGCGCTGCCGCACGTGCATGCGGCGCTGGGCGGCGTTGATGCGGGCGCAGGCGAGCCGCAAGGCTTGCCAGGGTTCGCGGCAGGGCCCGGCGTGGCGGTCTCCGCAGCCGCCGACGGCGCACTGCAGATCCTGGACGTCGGCAGCGGGGCGGGCCTGCCCGGCGTGGTGTGGGCGCTGATGGAGCCACGCTGGCAGGTCTGCTGCGTCGATGCAGTGGCCAAGAAGGCTGGCTTCGTCCGTCAGGTGGCGGCCGAGCTGGTGCTGCCCAACCTGCGCGCCGAGCACGCGCGGGTCGAGGACCTGCCGATCAGCGCCGGCGGTGGCGGGGAGAGCCGAGCGCGGCGGGGCTTCGATGTCGTCACCTCGCGCGCCTTCGCCTCGCTCGCGGATTTCACTGCCTTGACGGCGCACCTGCTCGCGCCGCGCGGCGTCTGGGTGGCGATGAAGGGGCAGGTGCCGCGCGACGAAATCGCCGCGCTGCCGGCCTGCGTGGAGATGTTCCACGTGGAACATCTGCATGTTCCGGGCCTCGACGCCGCGCGCTGCCTGGTCTGGATGAAACCACGAAGCGAGGAGTCATGATGCCCCGAAGCCCTGCCTTGTCGCCCCGCGCCGCCGTCGGCGCGCTGTGCCTGCTGGCGGCGATCGGCCTGTGGACGCCGACCGCCGCCCAGACCCCGCCGGCCACGCCGGCGGCGCTGCAGTCCTTGCCCGCACTCGAGGTGCCGCCCTACATGGGCACCTGGTACCAGGTGGCCTGGTTCCCCAACCGCTTCCAGCGCCAATGCGTCAGCGACACCTCGGCCACCTACCGCCAGCGCCCCGATGGCGCGGTCGAGGTGCTGAACCGCTGCCGCACTGCCGACGGTCGCTTCGACGAGGCCCAGGGTCTGGCGCGGCCCACGGGCCGCTTGCAGGGCAGCCGGCTCGAACCGGCGCAACTCGAGGTGAGCTTCCTGCCGGCCTGGCTGCGCTGGCTGCCGGTGGGCTGGGGCCGCTACTGGGTGATCCAGCTCGCCGACGACGGGCGCTACGCCGTCATCAGCGAGCCCACGCGCGAGTACCTGTGGGTGCTCGCGCGACAGCCCAGGCTGGAGGCTGCCGACGAGGCCGACATCCGTTCCGCCTTGAAGCAGCAGGGCTTCGGTGACGCCTCCCGGCTGCAGATGCACCCGCATCGCGCGCCGTGAGCTGCCCGGGCGGATCCACGGTTATATTCACGTATAACTTCAAGGCGGGACCATGCACCATTCGAGCCTCAAGAAGGTGGGCGGCTCGGTCATGCTCACCATCCCACGCGCCTTCCTCGATCAGCTGCAGCTGGAGGCTGGGGCGCGCGTCGAGATGGCTGTCGATGGCGGTCGTCTGGTCGTCGGGCCCGCCAGCCGGCCGCGCTACACCCTGGCCGAACTGCTGGCCGCCTCCGACTATGCAGGCGCCCCGACCGACGACGACCGGGCCTGGGCCGACGCTCCCCGCGTCGGCCGTGAACTGCTGTGAAGCGCGGTGACATCTACCTGGTGGACATGGACCCCGCCGCAGGACGCGAGCAGCAGGGCGGACGACCGGTCCTCATCGTCTCGCCGACCGCATTCAACGAGGTCACGCGCCGGCCCATCGTCTGCCCCGTCACCAGTGGCGGCGCATTCGTCCGCCGCATCGGCTTTGCGGTCGAGATCACCGGCATCCGCACCACCGGTGTCGTCCGCTGCGACCAGCCGCGCGTGCTGGACCTCGACGCCCGCCGCGGTCGCCGCGTCGACAGCCTGCCGCCGGTCCTGATGGACGAGGTGCTGGCCCGGCTTGCGCCGCTGTTCGAGTGAAGGGCCTCTACGGGCGGCGCGGGACCGGCGTGCGGGAAACCTGACCTGGACATGTTCGGCATCACCGACTACGGCGCCTTCTGCGCTGCCATCCTGCTGTTCCTGGTGCTGCCCGGCCCAGGCACCTTTGCGCTGCTGACCTCCACCGCCAAGGGCGGGCTGCGCGCCGGCGCGGC
The DNA here is from genome assembly GCA_027491255.1 of Rubrivivax sp. Lineage (GTDB taxonomy): Bacteria > Pseudomonadota > Gammaproteobacteria > Burkholderiales > Burkholderiaceae_C > Rubrivivax. The sequence continues at coordinate 116,661 of JAIXWM010000008.1, forward strand.
GGCCACGGCGGGGGTCATCATCGGCGACCAGGTGCTGCTGTGGCTGGCGGTGGCCGGCGTGGCCGCGGTGCTCGCGGCCCATCCGGCGTGGTTCCGCGCGATCCAGTTCGCCGGCGCCGCCTACCTCGTCTGGGTGGGCCTGCGGCTGGTGTTCGCGAAGGAGGGCGCGGCCTCGCCGATCCGCATCGAGCCGCGTCACTACCTGCGCCAGGCGCTGACGATCACGCTGCTCAACCCCAAGGCCATCGTGTTCTACATGGCCTTCTTCCCGCTGTTCATCCATCCGCTGCGCCACCAGGGCCTGCTGACCTTCGGCGTGATGGCGCTGACGATCGCGGTCATCAGCGCGGTCTACGCGCTGGGCCTGTGCGCGCTGGCCGATGCCGTCACGGCCCAGGTGAAGGCGCACCGCCGCCTGGCGCGCTGGCTCGAGCGCCTGGCCGGCGCCTGCCTGATCGGCTTCGGCCTCAAACTGGGGATCGCCTGATGCGCGTGTTCTGTGTCGCCAACCAGAAGGGCGGGGTCGGCAAGACCACGACCGCCGTCAACCTTGCCGCCGGTCTGGCGCAGATCGGCCAGCGTGTGCTGCTCATCGACCTGGACCCGCAGGGCAATGCCACCATGGGTTCGGGCATCGACAAGCGGGCGCTCGATCCGAGCGTCTACGACGTGCTGCTCGAATCGGCCACGGTGGCCGAGGCCCGCCACCGCAGCGTCAAGGGGGGCTACGACGTGCTCGGCGCCAACCGCGAGCTCGCCGGTGCCGAGGTCGAGCTCGTCGGCCTGGAGCGCCGCAACGAGCGCCTGCGCGGCGCCCTGAAGGCGGCGCAGGCCGACCACGACTTCGTGCTCATCGACTGCCCGCCCTCGTTGAGCCTGCTCACTCTCAACGGCCTGTGCAGCGCGCACGGCGTGATCGTGCCGATGCAGTGCGAGTACTTCGCGCTCGAGGGCCTGAGCGACCTCGTCAACACCATCCGCCAGGTGCACGCCAAGCTCAACCGGGATCTCAAGCTGATCGGCCTGCTGCGCGTGATGTTCGACCCCCGCATCACGCTGCAGAACCAGGTGAGCGACCAGCTCAAGGCGCACTTCGGCGACAAGGTCTTCCAGACCGTCATCCCGCGCAACGTGCGCCTGGCCGAGGCGCCCAGCTACGGCCAGGCCGGCGTGGTCTTCGACCCCGCGTCCAAGGGCGCGCTGGCCTACGTCGAGTTCGCGCGCGAGATGGTGGCACGGCTCGGCCAGCCGGCACCCTGAGCCCGGGGCGGGCGCGATGGCGCTGGACAACCCGGGCTTCCGCCCCTTCGATGAGGGGCTCCTGCGACGCATCGAGGACGCGGGCCTGAACGCCAGTGCCCCGGCGCAGCAGCGCTGGGTCGACGGTTGGCTGGTGCGCTTCAACCCCGGCAAGGCCAAGCGGGCGCGCTGCATCCAAGCGGTGGCGCCGGGTGCGCGGCCGGTGGCCGACAAGCTGGCCGAGTGCCTGGCCCTGTACCGCTGCCATGGGCTGCCGCCGCTGGCCCGCATCACGCCCTACAGCGCCCCGGCCGACCTGGATGCGACGCTGGCGGCGCTGGGCTGGCGCCTCGAGGACGAGTCGCTGGTCATGGTGCTGGCCGATCTGCACGGCCCGGTCGGCACCGCGGCCCGGGCCTGGCGCGGGGCCACACCTCCCGGCCTCACGGAGACGGTGGAGGGCCCGCAGGCCTATGCGCAGGCCGTGGGGATGCTGCGGGGCTCGCCGCCCGAGGAGATCGCTGCCCACGCCGAACGCCTGCGGACCTCGCCCGTGCCCTACACCGGCGTGGTCTGGCGTGCAGCCGATGGTGCGGTGCAGGCCTGCGCGCAGGTGGCCGTCGAGGGCGACCTGGCCGGACTGTACGACGTGGCCACCGCCGCCGCGGCGCGCGGCCGGGGCCTGGCCACGGCGCTGTGCTCGGGCCTGCTCGAGCGCGCGGTCGGGCAGGGCGCACGCTCGGCCTACCTGCAGGTCGACGCCGGCAACACGCCGGCGCTGCAGGTCTACCGCAGGCTCGGCTTTGCCGAGGCCTACGGCTACCACTACCGGACTTTGTGAGCGTGCGCTTACTTGTGACTTGGCTGGCGTGTCAGAGTCCGCGCCCCTCGTCACAGCCCAGGTGCACGTTCATGCACTGAACCGCGGCCCCGCTGGCACCCTTGCCCAGGTTGTCCAGGCGGGCGATGAGCACCGCCTGGTCGGCCGCGGCGAAGACGAAGAGATCGACACGGTTCGTGTCATTGCAGGCCTGGACGTCGAAGAAGCCCTCGGCCAACGTGGCCGGGTCCGACAGGGGCATCACGCGCACGAAGGGCTCGCCGGCATAGTGCGCCTGCAGCGCACGGTGCAGCGCTGCGCCGTCCGTGCCGGGGGCGAGCTGGCTGAAGTGCAGGGGCACCGTCACCGCCAGGCCCTTGTAGAAGTTGCCGACCACCGGCACGAAGGCCGGGCGGGCCTGCAGGCCCGTGTGGGCGAGCATCTCGGGGATGTGCTTGTGCGCCAGACCCAGCGCGTAGGGCCGCGGCGAGCCCAGGCGCGGATCGCCGCCAGGCTGGGCAGCGGCCTCGTAGTCGGCGATCATCTTCTTGCCGCCGCCGGAGTAGCCCGTGAGGGACGTGGCCGACACCGGCAGCGCGCGCGGCACCAGGCCCGCGTCCACCAGCGGTCGCAGCAGCAGGATGAAGGCGCTGGCGTGGCAGCCCGGGTTGGCAAGGCGCTTGCTGTGGCGGATGGCCTCGCGCTGGCCTGGCGCCAGCTCCGGCAGGCCGAAGACCCAGCCGGGGTCGGTGCGGTGCGCGGTGCTGGCGTCGATGACGCAGGTGTGCGGGTTGGTCACCAGCGCAGCCGATTCCCGCGCCGCGGCGTCGGGCAGGCACAGGAAGACCACGTCCGCAGCGTTCAGCAGTCGTGCGCGCTCGGCCACGTCCTTGCGGCGCTCGGGGGCGATGCGCAGCAGTTCGACGTCGCTGCGGCCGGCCAGCACCTCGTGGATGCGCAAACCGGTCGTGCCTTCCTGACCGTCGACGAAGACTGAGGCGGGCATGGCAGGGCTCCGGGCAAGGGTGGGAGGAAAACCCGCGAGGATAAACCCAGATCCGGCCCTGGCGGCGGCTCGCGGTGCGCTCAGCCGTCGGGCCCCGGGACGGGAGGGGCCCGGCCGGCCCGCGCAGGCGCCACAATCGGCCCCATGGTGACGAAGAAACCCAAGGGCCTGGGGTTGGGCCTGGAGGCGCTGCTGGGCCCGGCAGCGCCGCAGGCTGCCGTGGTCGGTGGCGACGTGCCCGGTGTGCCGTCGCACCTGAAGCTTGAGCGCCTGCAGGCCGGCAAGTACCAGCCGCGCACGCGCATGGACGAGGGCGCGCTCTACGAGTTGGCCGAGAGCATCAAGTCGCAGGGCGTGATGCAACCCGTGCTGGTGCGGCCCACCGGTGCGCCGGCCGAAGGGCGCTACGAGATCATCGCCGGCGAACGCCGCGTGCGCGCCGCGCGCCTGGCCGGGCTCGAAGAGGTGCCGGTGCTGGTGCGCGAGGTGAGCGACCAGGCCGCCGCCGTGATGGCGCTGGTCGAGAACCTGCAGCGCGAGGACCTGAACCCGCTGGAAGAGGCGCAGGGCCTGCAGCGCCTGATTGCCGAATTCAAGCTCACGCACGAACAAGCGGCGCAGGCGGTGGGGCGCTCGCGCAGCGCGGCGAGCAATCTGTTGCGCCTGCTCAACCTGGCCGCGCCGGTGCAGCAGATGCTGTTGGCGGGAGATCTGGAGATGGGCCACGCACGCGCGCTGCTGTCGCTGGAGCCGGCGCAGCAGATCCTTCATGCCAACGAGGTCGTCGCGCGCAAGCTCAGCGTGCGCGACGCCGAGCGGTTGGCGGTCAAGGCGCTCAACAACGGCCGCCAGGTGCCGCTGCTGCGCGTGCGCCAGGAGAAGTCGCGCGACCTCTTGCGCCTGGAGGAGAAGCTCGCCGACGCCCTGGCCACGGCGGTGGAGATCCGCGTGCACCGCAAGACGCGCCGTGGCGAGCAGGGTGAGATCGCGATCGCCTTCGGCTCGCTGGACGAGCTGAACGGCCTGCTCGAGAAGCTGGGCGCACGCGAAGACTGATGCGGACCGCTTCGTGCGATGCGAAGCCCTGCCGTTCGCCCTGAGCGCTTCGAAGGGCATCGACAGGCTCAGCCCGAACGGTAAGGATCTTTGAACGGGTGTTCGCTCGAGACCGGACCGTCGGCCGCGCCCCGACCCTTGAACAAGGATGTCGACCCCAGCCTCTGGGCCCCCTGACCCTGTGATGCCCCCTGCAGAACCCCCGCCCGAAGCCCCCGCCCCGCCGCTGTTCGGCTTCGACGCCTTCTCACCCCGGGAGGTGGCCGCGCGCATCGAGACCGCGGGCGTGGCCAAGGCACGGCTGCCGCTGCCGGCGATGGCGCTGCTGGCGCTGCTGGGCGGGGTCTACATCGGCTTCGGCGCGCTGATGTTCCTGCTCGTCATGGCCGACCCCATGCTGCCCTTCGCGGTGGCGCGGCTGCTGGGCGGGCTGGTGTTCTCGCTCGGGCTGCTGACGGTGGTGGTGGCCGGCGCCGAGCTGTTCACCGGCAACCACCTGCTGGCCATCGCCTGGGCCGACGGTCGGCTGCGCACCGGCGAGGTGCTGCGCAACTGGGCCGTGGTCGGCGCCGGCAATGCGTTGGGCGCCGCGGCGCTGGCGCTGGCCGTGGCCTGGGCGGGCCTGGGCGCCTTCAACGGCGGGCAGCTCGCGCAGCAGGCGCTGAAGCTGGCGCAGGCCAAGGCCGCGCTGCCCTGGGACGTGGCCCTGGTGCGCGGCCTGCTGTGCAACGTGCTGGTGTGCCTGGCGGTGTGGATGGCGATGGCCGGCCGCAGCGTGGTCGACAAGGCCGTGGCCGTGGTGCCGCCGGTCACCGCCTTCGTCGCGTTGGGCCTCGAGCACTCGGTGGCCAACTTCTTCTTCTTCCCGCTGGCGGCGTTGCTGGAGCATGGGGCCACTGCGGCCGGCCTGCCTGCGCCTGGGGTGGGCGCGATCATGGCCAATCTCCTGCCCGTGATAGGGGGCAACCTGGTGGGCGGCAGTGTGCTGGTCGCGGGGGTGTATTGGGTGGTGTATCGACGCAATGAGCATTGAGCCGGGCACATCGTCGGCTTTCGGGCGCCCCGTGCCTGAAGATGAGGAGCCGCTGTTGCGATCAGCCCACCACGGTGCCGTCGAACCCCAGATGCCGTGAGATGGCGCCAGCCGTGTCGATCACGACTGATGAGAGCTGCAGTTGACGCTCTGGCGTCATGCGCTCAGGCGGACCGGAGACGCTGATGGCCGCGAACACGCGGCCGGCGGCATTGCGGATGGGCGCAGCCACGCAGCGCACGAACAGCTGCAGTTCTTCGTTGTCCAAGGCGTAGCCGCGCTTGCGCACCTTGGCCAAGTCTCGCTCCAGGGCGGCCAGTGAGGTGATCGTGTGCGAGGTGTAGGAGCGCAGCCCCCCCGCCGCGATGCGCGCCACAAGGTCCTTTGGCAGGTATGCGCCCACTGCCTTGCCCACCCCAGTGCAGTGGATAGGTGCGATCTCCACTCGGCTGGCCAGGCTCTTGCGGGGCTCTTCGAAGTCCTCCCGCTCGATCACGACAACGCTCTGTCCGTTGAAGACCCCCAGGTGAACGGAGGCGCCGGAGTGCCGCGCCAGCTGGTCGACGAAGGGCTGTGCTTCGCGGTGCAGGTCCATGTTGGCCAGGGACAGGCTGCCCAGCTCGTACAAGCCGATACCCAGCATGTAGCCACCGCCCCTGACATCCTGCTCGATGAAGCCGATCTCCTTGAGGGCTCCAAGAATGCGGTGCACCGTCGGTCTGGGCAATCCGGTGCCTGTGGCAATCTGTGCAAGCGTCAGGCGCCTCGATACGCTTGAGAAGCACTGCAGCACATCCATCATGCGCTGATAGGACTGGATTCGGTTCTTGTCGTCCTTTTCAGCGGGCGCGGTCAGGGCCATGGATTTGTTCAGCGAGGGTGTGGTGGGCTGGGGATGCGCCGTCACGGTGCGCCATGCGGTGCCGGGAGCCCGAACAGACCATCACGATCCGCCTTTTCCGGCAGCGCTTCCCCAGCGATGTGGCAGTTTACCGACCCCTCGCGCGCCGAGCTTCGGCGTGAGCGTTGCCCATCCTTCCGGGCCACGCGGTGGGCGCTCAGTTCACCTTCAGGTTGAGCTGGGTGATGAGGGCCTTGAAGTAGGCGCTGTCACGGTCGATCTCGGCCTTGAACCGGGCGCCGTCGGCCACGGAATAGCCCAGGTTGAGCTTGTCCATCGCCTCCTTCACGGCGGGGTCCTGCGCGGCCTTCATGGCGGCCTCTGACAGCTTCGCCAGGACATCGGGCGGCAGTCCCCTCGGCGCACCCAACCCGCGCCAGGTGCCGATGGCCAGGTCGATGCGCCGCTCCTTCAGTGTGGGCACGCTCTCGAAGCCTTTCAGCCTTTGGTCGCCCATCACTGCCAACATCCGCAACCTGCCCGAGGCCACCTGCGACGAGACTTCCGACGGTGAAGGCACCACGGCATCAATGTGGCCGCCCAGCAAGGCCACCACGGCTGGGGCGTTGCCCTGGTACGGGATGTGGTTGAACGTGACGCCCAGCTTTTGCTGCAGGCCCAGGGCTGCCAGGTGGGAGACCCCGCCCACACCTGCGTTACCAAAGCGCAGGCCATCCTTGCTGCGTTTGGCAGCGTCCACGAGCTCCTCGATGGTGTTCCAGGGGGACTGGGCGCTCACGGCCAGCACCACGGGATCCTGGTTGAGGCGGACGATGGGCACGAAGTCCTCGGGCTGGTATCTGCCGATGCCCAGGTGGGGCAGGATCACCATCTCGAGCGTCATCATCGCGATCTTGTAGCCGTCGGGTTTGCTCTGCGCCACCTCGCCCAGGCCGATCGCACCGCTGGCTCCGGGCCGGTTGAGCACGGTGAAGGGCTGGCTGAAGTGTTTCTTGGCGGCCTCGGCGAACACTCGGGCCAGCACGTCGGTGCCGCCGCCGGCGCCGAACGGCACCACCAGTTCCACCGCCCGGTTGGGATAGGCGTCGCCCGATTGCGCAAAGGCCAAGGGCGAGGTGGCTGCGAGCGGCCAGGCGCTCATGGCGACCAGTCCGGCTCTGCGGGTGATTCCTGAAGGCTTCATGCGGATTCCTGTAGGGGTTGAGGTGGTGACTTCAGCCAAAGCGTCCGGATTGCGGAATACTTGACCGAAATGCGGAACGCTGAGACACTTTATGAACCGGCCCCCCCCGTGTCAAGTGCTGAACACCCTGATCTGCGCACTTCACGGTCTCCCGGTTCCGCGGTCCGCATCGGCGCACCCCTCACAAGATCCTCCACAGGAACCCCAAGATGAGCTCCATGACCCCCGATCTGCGCCATCTCTTGCACGGCGTTTTGCCCCCCATTGCCATGCCCTTCGACGAGCAGGGTCGCCTGGTGCGAAACGCCATGCGTGAGCAGATCGACCTGATCGTCAACGCCGGCGCCAATGGCGTGGTGGTGGGGGGCAGCACGGGCGAGGGCCACACCTTGTCGGACGCCGAGTTCGTCGATTCGATGCAGGACGCCTACGAAGCCACCGCCGGGCGCGTGCCCTTCCTGGCTGGCCTCATCGTCAACAGCACGGTGCAGGCCATTCGGCGCACGCGCATGCTGGAGGGCATGAAGGTGGTCGCATTGCAGGTCACTCCCGTCCACTACCTCTTCAAACCCGACGAGCGCGCGACCATCGAGCATTTCCGCACCATTTGGGAGGAAACCGGCATTCCCATCCTCATCTACAACGTGATCCCGTGGAACTACCTGAGCGTGGATTCCATGCTCCGGATCATGGACGAGGTGCCGGGCGTGATCGGCATGAAGCAGAGCAGCGGCGATCTGAAGTCGTTGTCGGACCTGCTGCTCAACGTCAAGGAGCCCAACATCGTGTTGAGTGGGATCGACGCCCTGCTGTACCCCGGCTTCGCCCTGGGCATGCACGGCGCCATCTCGGCCCTGACCAGTGCCGTGCCCGGGCCCGTGGTCCGTCTTCAGAACATGGTCAAGGCCGGCCGGCACGACGAGGCCCGCCAGTTGCACTTTCACCTCAACCGGCTGTGGAACACGCTACCGCACGAGATCCTGCCGGGCTGCGTCAAGTACATCCAGCATCTGCAGGGCCTGCCGCTGTACCACCCGCGTGCGCCCATGGTCCCGCCTGACGAGGGCCTGAAGGCGCGCATCGCCCAGGCGCTGCGGCCGGTGTTGGCGGCCTGATCGCGCCGGCTGCCCGCCGATTCACCGAGGCCGAGAACGATGAAGAAGTTCCTGAACCAACCAGGCGACTACGTCGACGAGATGCTCGAGGGCCTGTGCTCGGCGCACCCGGGACAGTACCGCCAACTGCCCGGGCGCCCGCGCGTCGTCCTGCGCGCGGCCCCACCCCGGCCCGGCAAGGTGGGCATCGTCACAGGCGGCGGCTCCGGGCACTTGCCGATGTTCGTGGGCTACGTCGGCCCGGGCCTGCTGGATGCCTGCGCTGTGGGCAACGTCTTCGCCGGGCAGACAGTGGCAGACGCCGAGGCCGCGATGCGCGCCGTGAGCGCTGGCGCCGGGGTCTTGCAGTTGTACGGCAACTACGGCGGCGACAAGATGAACTTCAACCTCGCGGCCGAGGCGCTGCAGGACGAGGGCGTGGAGGTGCGGGCCGTGCGGGTGGCCGACGACGTGGCCAGTGCTGCGGCGTCGCAGCGCCAACTGCGCCGCGGCGTGGCGGGCATGGTCTACGCGTTCAAGCTGGCAGGCGCCTGCGCCGAGGCCGGAGGCAAGCTGGAGGAGGTCGCCGCGGTGGCGCAGCAGGCTTGCGACAGCCTGCGCAGCGTGGGCGTGGCGCTGTCACCCTGCACCATTCCTGAAGCGGGCCGACCGGGCTTCGACATCGGGGCAGACGACATGGCCTTCGGCATGGGCATTCACGGGGAGCCGGGCCTGTGGACCGGCCCCCTTCAGACGGCCGATCAGGTGGCCCAGACCATGCTCGAGGCCGTCCTGCCGGAACTCGGCCTATCGCGCGGCGACCGTGTGTCGGTCATGGTCAACAGCTTGGGCGCCACCCCGCTGGAGGAACTCTACATCCTGTACCGCGCAGTCGAGCGCAGCCTCCGAATGCAGGGGCAGACGGTTGTGGCTCCCCTCATCGGACAGTACGCCACCTCCATGGAGATGGCCGGGGCCTCGCTCAGCGTGCTGCGCCTCGACGGCCGGTTGGAGCCGCTGCTGCTGGCGCCGGCCGGCTCGCCGTTCTGGCGGCCGGCATGAGGGTCGACCGGGCGGCGGTTGAGCGCGCCCTGTTGCGGGTGAGTCAGGGCTTGCGGCAGGCCGCCGACGAACTCAACGCCCTGGATGCGGTGGTGGGTGATGGCGACCTGGGCACCACCCTGGCCCGGTGCGCCGACGCTCTGGATGGCGTGCCCTTTGTCGGTGGCACGGTGGCGGACCTCTTGCAGGAAGCCGGGGGCCGCTGCGCCGCCGCTTCAGGCTCCAGCTTTGCCACCCTGCTGGGGGCCGCCTTGCGCGCCGCTGCGCGAGGCTGCCGGCAGGCGGGGGTATCGCACACCTTGGGGGACGTTGCCTTGGGTGAACTGCTGGGCTGCGCCGCGGCGGGAGTCGCACACCTCGGCGAAGTTCAGGAAGGTGACAAGACCCTGCTCGACGCCATGCTGGCGGTCCAGCGCTCCAGGCCGCTGGACGGTACGCCCTGGACCGTGTTCCACGCAGAACAGGCACTGCACGCGGCCCTGAAGGCATTGCATCACCAGCCTGGACGCATTGGCCGTGCAAGGCTGCATGCTGGGCGCATCGCGGCCTACGACGATCCGGGCATGGTCGCGGTGCTCAGGATGGTGCAGTCGCTCTGATCACGACGCGTCGCGCACCTGCCTACACCCGTCCGGCCCGCCGTCCGCTGCTTGCCCGCGAATCAATGCAGTGCCCCGCCCACCACCGCAATAGGCACCAATTGCATTGCTGCATCCGGGTGCTGCGCCGAGCCTGGGCGCGGCGCTGGGCACCCTGCTGCCGGTCATCGCCGGCAACCTGCTGGGCGGCAGCGTGCTCGTCGCGCTGGTGTACTGAGTGATCTACCGGCGGCCGGTTGCAGACCGAGGGCCGCAGCGCTGAAGACTCTGGGCGTGCCGGCGGGCTCAGGCCGGCCGAAGGGCGCGCTGGCGCCGCGCCAGCCACAGCAGCGCCAGGCCGACGGCGGCGATCGGCAGCAGCGAGCCCAGGTTCAGCAGCGTCCAGCCCTGGGTGGTGATGAGCGCGCCCGACGCGAAGGAGCTCAGCGCCATGGTGGCGAACACGCAGGTGTCCATCGCGCCCTGGGCCTTGTTCTTCTCCTCGGGGCGGTAGGTGGCGGTCAGCAGTGTGGAACCGCCGGTGTAGAGGAAATTCCAGCCCACACCGAGCAGGAACAATGCCACGAGGAACTGCATCAGGTCCACGCCCGACAAGGCCACGGCGACGCACACGAGGTTCAGCAGCACACCCACGCCCATGATGGGCAGGGCGCCGAAACGCTTGATCAGGTGGCCGGTGAAGAAGCTCGGCACGAACATGCCGAGCACGTGCCACTCGAGCACCAGCGTCGCGCTGCTGAAGGGATGCTTGCACTGCTGCATCGCGATAGGCGTGGCGGACATCAGCAGGTTCATCACTCCATAGCCCAGCGCCCCGGCGGCCACGGCGACGACGAAGACCGGCTGGCGCGCGATCTCTCGAATCGGCCGGCCCGTGCTGCTGCCCGGCTTCGGCGTCTGATGCGGCGGGAAGCGGATGAAGGACAGCGCGACGAAAGCCACCGCCGCCACACCGATCAGCGACAGGTAGGCGCCCACATAGCGCGTGGGCAGCAGGCCCACTGTCGCATCGGCGAGGTTCGGGCCCAGGAAGGCGCCGACGATGCCGCCGGCCAGCACGAGCGAGATCGCCTTCTCCTTGTACGATGGTTCGACGAGTTCGGTGCCGGCGAATCGGTAAAGCGCTGCGTTGGCCTGGTAGAAGCCTGCCAGCGTGGTGGCGGCCATCAGCAGCCCGAAGTGCTGCGCCTGCACCGCGGCGGCGCAGGCCGCGGCCGAGACCGCAGCCATCAGCAGGCCGAGCTGGAACGAGCGCCTGCGCCCCCAGCGGGCCTGGATCCGCGCGACGATGGGCGCGCTGATCGCGCCGCCGATGACATAGCTCGTCACCGGCAGCGTGGCCATCCAGCCCACCGGCGCCAGCGCCAGCCCGACCAGACCGTTCATCGCGATGAAGGCGACGGTGTTGGTCAGGAACATGCCCTGACAGAACGCAAGAAGGAGCAGGTGCCGGTTCATGCGCCGATCATCCCACGCGGATCGGCGCGTGCCCGGGGTCGAGCCCCGCCCGGCCGCAGCCGCTCAGGCGTAGGACCACACCATCTTCGCTGCCAGCAGCCACAGCACGACGGCGAAGACGCGGCGCAGCGTGGCCACCGGCAGCCGGTGCGCTAGGCGCGCGCCGTAGGGCGCCACCAGCATGCTGGCCAGCACCACCGGCAGCAGCGCAGGCAGCAGCACGAAGCCCAGCGTGCCGTCCGGCAGACCCGGCGCGCTCCAGCCGCTCGCCACGTAGCCCACGGTGCCCAGCAGCGCCACCGGCAGGCCGAGCGCCGCGCCGGTGCCGATGGCGGTGCGGGCCGGCACGCCGCGCCACAGCAGGAAGGGCATGGTCATGAAGGCGCCACCGGCCGACACCAGCCCGCAGACGAGGCCGATGGCGCCCCCGATGGCCCACAGTGCCGTCGAGCCGGGCAGGCCCTGGGCGCCTGCGGCGGGCTTGCGCCCGAACCAGATCTGCGTGGCCGCGCCGACGACGATGACGGCGAAGGCCAGCGCGAGCGCGCGCTGCGGCACCCAGCCCGCGCCCAGCGTGGCCAGCAGCGTGCCCAGCGTCATCGGCGGGGCCAGCCGGCGCACGATGCCCCAGTCGACCGAGCCCAGCCGGTGGTGCGCGCGCACGCTCGAGGAGCCCGTGAACAGGATCGAGGCCATCGCCGTTCCCAGGGCCAGGTGCATCACGTGCGCCGGCGCGAGCTGCTGGGCCGAGAACAACGCCGCCAGCACGGGCACCACCGTCATCCCGCCGCCGATGCCCAGCAAGCCGGCCAGCAGCCCGATGACAGCGCCGGTGACGAGGTAGGCCAGGGTCCAGGTCATCATTGGCTGGGGGGGTGAGGCAAGCAATCGAGGGGCAGGCCGGGGGCGTGGAGTATCCCAGAGGCCCCCGAAGACGCGTCGTGCAGACCTGCTACGCTGAAGCGGCTCGTCAACCCTTCGCGAGGCCCGCCCCATGCCCCACCACCGCGTCATCCTGTTGCCCGGGCTGGCCAGCGACGCCGCGCTCTGGCGCGACCAGATCCCGGCGCTGCAGGCGGCCGGCCACGCCGTCCACGTGGCGGACACGCACGTCCGTGCCGCCACCTTGACAGGCATGGCGCTCACGCTGCTGGCCGAGCACGACGGCCCGCTCGTGCTGGCCGGCACCTCGATGGGCGGGATCGTCGCGCTCGAGGTCTTCCGCCAGGCGCCGCAGCGCGTGGCGGCGCTGGCGCTGCTGGGCAGCAGCGCCCGGCCCGACACGCCGCAGATGATCCGCCTGCGCAGCGACGCCGTCGCGCTGTTCGAGCGGGGCCGCACGGACGAGGTGCTGCGCGCCAACATCCCCTTCGCCTTCCACCCCAGCCGGCAGCGTGACGAGGCCCTGCTGCAGGCCTATTTCGAGATGATCGCCCGCGCCGGGGCCGCGCAGCTCATGCGGCAGAACCGCGCGCTGATGGCCCGTCCCGACAGCCGTCCGCTGCTGCGGCGCCTGCGCTGCCCGCTGCTCGTGGCCTGCGGGGACACCGACGCGCTGACCCCGCCCGAGTGCTCGCGCGAGATCGCCGCTGCGGTGCCCCACGCCCGGCTCGAGATCCTGGCCGACTGCGGCCATCTGCTGACCTGGGAGCAGCCGGCGCGGGTGAATGCCTTGCTGCTGGAGTGGCTGGCGGCCCTGGCTTGACCCGGGCGGGACCGCCTGACTGGCGCCGCTGACGGCCCCGCGGTGCCGCCCGGCTCCGCCTGGGCAGGGCGATCGAGCCGATGGTTGCCCCAGCGATATCACAGGCATGCACCAACATTGAGCGCAAAGGGCGCACCTAACAGGCGCATTTCTTGCTTGCCAGGAAGACAAATCGAGCAACACACCGCTGGAAACGCCCCAAAGGTGTGCGAAAACTTCCAGGAGAACAGGCTTTGGAACCTCTCAAGCAAGGCAGCGACACCCTCTTCATCCTCTTGGGCGCCATCATGGTGCTGGCGATGCATTCGGGCTTTGCCTTCCTCGAACTCGGCACAGTGCGCAAGAAGAACCAGGTCAATGCACTGGTCAAGATCCTGGTCGACTTCGCGGTCTCGACGGTGGCCTACTTCCTCGTCGGCTACACCGTGGCCTACGGCGTGCACTTCTTCACCGGGGCCGAGACGCTGGCGCAGCGCAACGGCTACGAACTCGTGAAGTTCTTCTTCCTGCTCACCTTCGCCGCGGCCGTGCCGGCGATCGTCTCGGGCGGGATTGCCGAGCGCGCGCGCTTCGCGCCACAACTCGCCGCCACGGCGGTGCTGGTGGGTCTGGCCTATCCCCTGATGGAGGGGGCCGTCTGGAACCAGGGCTTCGGTCTGCAGGCGTGGATCAAGGACGTCACGGGTGCCGAGTTCCACGATTTCGCCGGCAGCGTCGTCGTCCACACCTTCGGCGGCTGGGTCGGCTTGATGGCCGTGCTCTGGCTGGGGCCGCGGGCCAACCGTTACCGCAAGGACGGCGCCATCAGCGCCCACCCGCCTTCCAGCATCCCCTTCCTCTCGCTGGGCGCCTGGGTGCTGGCGGTGGGTTGGTTCGGCTTCAACGTCATGAGCGCGCAGACCGTGGACAAGATCTCCGGGCTGGTGGCGCTCAATTCCTTGATGGCCATGGCGGGTGGCACGCTGGTGGCGGTGCTGATGGGACGCAACGACCCCGGCTTTGCCTACAACGGTCCGCTGGCCGGCCTGGTGGCCGTGTGCGCGGGCTCCGACGTCATGCACCCGGCCGGCGCGCTGTTCGTCGGCGCGGTGGCCGGCGCGATCTTCGTGAAGATGTTCACGCTGACGCAGAACCGGTGGAAGATCGACGACGTCCTCGGTGTCTGGCCCTTGCACGGACTGTGCGGCGCCTGGGGCGGCCTGGCCTGCGGCGTCTTCGGCCAGAAGGCCCTGGGCGGCTTGGGTGGGGTCAGTTTCGGCGCCCAGGTGTTCGGCACCGTGGGGGGCGTGGTCTGGGCCGTGATCGCCGGCGGCGTGATCTATGGCGCGCTCAAGTTCAGTGTCGGACTGCGCCTGAGTCCCGAGGAGGAACACGAAGGCGCCGACCTGTCGATCCACCGCATCGGCGCGACACCCGAGCGCGAGACCAGCTGGTAGCGGGCCGGCCATCCGGCCAGGTCAAGGTGAAGGACCGGCCCGCCCCCCGCGCTGCCGCCAGGTCGTCAATCGACCGGCAGAGCCCCGGTGTTCTTCACCTCTTCCAGGCAGACGCTGGAGCGCACGGCGCTGACGCCCGGGCTCTGCGCCAGCGTGCGCAGCAGGAAGTCCGACAGCGCGCGCAGATCCTGCGCCACGACCTTCAGCACGTAGTCGAAGTCGCCGCTGACGGCGTGGCATTCCAGCACCTGCGGCGTGCGGGCGATCGAGGCGCGGAACTGCTCGAGCTGCTTCATGTGGCCGCGCTCCATCGTCACATGCACGAAGGCAGTCACGCCCAGCCCCAGGCGCGCCGGGTCCAGGCGGGCTTCGTAGCCGCGCACGATGCCCCGCTCCTCGAGCCGACGGTGGCGGCGGTGGCACTGCGCGGGTGACAGGCCCACCGCCTGCGCCAGCTCCAGGTTGGAGATGCGGCCCTGCTGCTGCAGCACCTGCAGCAGGCGGCGGTCTAGCGCGTCCAGGGCCGGGCTGTCCTCAGCTTGATACATTGTTGTGTCTTTCGCCACTCAGATGAAAGGATCTTCCGCAGATCGGCGGTTTACCTGCCGTCAGATGCAAGCACATTGCGCGCTGGGCGCGATAGATTGTGCAGCGGTCTGTCCCCTCCCCTTTCGCAGGAGCTTTCGCGATGCCCGACCTCTTCGACAACCCCATGGGCCTGTGCGGCTTCGAGTTCGTGGAGTTCGCCGCGCCGACGCCCGGTGTGCTCGAGCCGCTGTTCGAGCAGATGGGCTTCAGCCTCGTGGCGCGCCACCGCAGCAAGGACGTGCTGCTGTACCGCCAGGGCGGCATCAACTTCGTCGTCAACCGCGAGCCGCGCAGCCTGGCCGGCTACTTCGCGGCCGAGCACGGGCCCAGCGCCTGCGCGCTGGCCTTCCGTGTCAAGGACTCTCACCAAGCGTACGCGCGCGCGCTCGAGCTCGGCGCGCAGCCGGTGGACGTGCCCACCGGGCCGATGGAGCTGAAGCTGCCCGCGGTCAAGGGCATCGGCGGGGCACCGCTGTACCTGATCGACCGCTTCGAGGATGGGCGCAGCATCTACGACATCGACTTCGAGTGGGTGCCGGGCGCCGAGCGTCGCCCGCACGGGCACGGGCTGCGGGCCATCGACCACCTGACGCACAACGTCTACCGCGGCCGCATGGCCTACTGGGCCGGCTTCTACGAGCGGCTGTTCAACTTCCGCGAGATCCGCTACTTCGACATCCGCGGCCAGCACACCGGCCTGACGAGCAAGGCGATGACGGCTCCCGACGGGCTGATCCGCATTCCGCTGAACGAGGAGGCCGGGCGCGGCGGCAGCGGCCAGATCGAGGAGTTCCTGATGCAGTTCAACGGCGAGGGCATCCAGCACATCGCGCTGCTGACCGAGGACCTCGTCGCCACCGTGGACGCGCTGCAGATGGCCGGCGTGCCGCTGATGACGCCGCCCAACGACATCTACTACGAGATGCTGCAAGAGCGGCTGCCCGGCCACGGCCAGCCCGTGGCGGCCTTGCAGGCGCGCGGCATCCTGCTCGATGGCTCCACTGCCGGCGGGCAGTGCAGGCTCCTGCTGCAGATCTTCAGCCAGCCCCTGCTCGGCCCGGTGTTCTTCGAGTTCATCGAGCGCCAGGCCGACGAGGGCTTCGGCGAGGGCAACTTCAAGGCCCTGTTCGAGTCGATGGAGCGCGACCAGATCCGGCGCGGGGTGCTGGCGGCGCAGCCGGACTGACGGTCGCGGTCGGCGCAGCCGTGGCCGCGTTCGGTGCGGCGCCTGCCGCGGTGGACGCGGGGCGCAGGCCGCAGCGCGTGGCGTGCGAACATGCCGGGCATGAGCACACCGTCGGCCGCCCCCGGGACCTTCGTGCTGGTGCTGGGCGGCGCCAACATGGACATCGTCGCGTCGGCGCCGACCCTGCACGCAGCCGAGTCGAACCCCGGGCGCATCGGCTGTTCCCCGGGCGGTGTGGCGCGCAACGTGGCGGAAAACCTGGCGCGCCTGGGGCACCGGGTGCGGCTGGTCGCGCTGTTCGGTGACGACCCCTTCGGCACCCTGCTGCGCGAAGCCACCGCCGCC
This sequence comes from Rubrivivax sp., assembly GCA_027491255.1. GTDB lineage: Bacteria > Pseudomonadota > Gammaproteobacteria > Burkholderiales > Burkholderiaceae_C > Rubrivivax. Next base: position 133,333 of record JAIXWM010000008.1, read on the forward strand.
GCCGGGGTGGACCTGGCGCTCGCGCCCGTCGTCGCCGGCGCGTCGACCTGCAGCTACCTGTCGCTGCACGGCGCCGGTGGCGACATGGCCACTGCCGTCAACGACATGGCGCTGATGGACCGGCTGGACCCCGCCTGGCTTGCAGCGCAAGCGGCGCCTGGCGCGCCGCTGGCCCAGGCGCTGGACCGGGCCGACGCCTGGGTGCTGGACTGCAATCTGCGCGCCGACGCACTGGCCTGGCTGCTGCAGCGCGGGCGGCGCGGCCTGCGCTGCGTCGACGCGGTGTCGGCGCACAAGGCGGTGCGTGCGGGCCCGCTGCTGGCGCACGTCGACCTGTTGAAGCTCAACGGTTTCGAAGCCGAGGCGCTGCTGGGCGAGCCGGTGCGCGACGAGGCCGCGGCCTGCGCGGCGGCCTTGGCGCTGGTGGCGCGCGGCGCGCGGCAGGTGGTGCTGAGTCTCGGGGCGCGCGGCGCGGCCTGGGCCGAGCGCGGCGCCCCCGCCCCGAGCGGCTTCGCGCCGGCACCGCCGGTCGATGCGGCGGCGCTGCGCAGCACCAGCGGCGCCGGCGACGCGCTGCTGGCGGGGCTGACACACGGCCGGCTCGCCGGCTGGCCGCTCGAGGCCGCGCTGCGCTTTGCCCAGGGCTGCGCCGCGCTGACGCTGCAGGCCTACGGAGCCAACCACCCCGGGCTGTCGGTGGCCGCGGTCCAGGCGCTGCGGGGCACGGCGCCCGCACAATCGGCGGCATGAGCCTCGACGCTGCCACTTCGACCGACCGGCCCGCTTCCTCGGCGCGGGCTTCTCTGCCGTCCCCCGCGGGGCTGCGCATCGCGCCCGAAGTCGCGCAGGCGCTGGCCGAGGGCCGCGCCGTGGTGGCGCTGGAATCGACCATCGTCGCCCACGGCATGCCCTGGCCACGCAACCTCGAGACCGCGCGCCGGGTCGAGGCCGAGGTGCGTGCGCAGGGCGCGGTGCCGGCGACGGTCGCCGTCGTCGCCGGCCGGCCCTGCGTCGGCCTGGAAGCGGCCGAGCTGGAGGCGCTGGCGCGCGAGGGGCCGCGCTGGCTCAAGCTCAGCCGGCGCGACCTCGCCCATGCGGTGGCCGGCGGGCACAGCGGCGCGACGACGGTGGCCACGACCATGCTGCTGGCCGCGCGCGCAGGCATCGCGCTGTTCGCCACCGGCGGCATCGGCGGCGTGCACCGCGGCGCGGCGCAAAGCTTCGACATCTCGGCCGACTTGCAGGAGCTCGCGCGCACGCCGGTCACCGTGGTCTGCGCCGGCGCGAAGTCCATCCTCGACCTGGGCCTGACGCTGGAATACCTGGAGACGCAGGGCGTGCCGGTGGTCGGCTACGGCACCGACCGGCTGCCCGCCTTCTTCGTGCGCGAGAGCCCGCACGCGCTGGCGCTGCGGGTGGACAGCCCGGGCCAGGCCGCCGCGCTGGTGCGCGCGCAGCGCGCGCTCGGCCTGGAGCAGGGCATCGTGCTCGCCAACCCGATCGACGCCGCGCACGCGCTGCCGGCCGACCGCATGGAAGCCTTGATCGCGCAGGCGCTGGACGAGGCCGCGCGCGCGGGCGTGGCCGGCAAGGCGATCACGCCCTACCTGCTGGCGCGCGTGAACGCACTCAGCGGCGGCGACAGCCTGGCGGCCAACGTCGAGCTCGTCGCCGGCAACGCCCGGCTGGCCGCGCGCGTGGCGGTGGAGTTGGCACGCCAGACGGGCTGAGAGGCCGACGGGCCGAGAGTCTTTCCCCGGTGCCCAGAGGAGCGCTGCCGCGGGCGCGGCCGGGCGGATGCACCCGCATCAGAGCAGGAAGCCCGCGCCGGGCCGGCTGCGTTCACTCGCCCTTGATGTTGGCGGTCTTCACCACCGCCGCGTTGCGCGACAGCTCCTTGCGCAGGAACTCGGCGTAGTCCGCACCCGAACCCTTGCCTATCGTCGCGGCCTGGTCTTCGAAAGGCTTGCGCACCTCGGGCGATGCCAGGACCGCGTTCAGTTCGCGGTTGAGCCTGTCGATGATGGCCTGGGGGGTCTTGGCGGGGACGAAGAGCCCGATCGAGGTCGTGACGCTGTACCCCTTGAGTTCCGGCGCGTCGGACAGCGGCGGGATCTCGGGGCTGGCCGCGAGGCGCTCGCTCACCGTCAGGCCCAGGGCCTTGATCTTGCCGGACTTGATGTGCGGCAGCCCGGTCGAGGGCACCAGCAGCGCGAGCTGCACCTGGTTGCCGATCAGGTCGCTGACGATCTGGGGGGTGGCCTTGTAGGGGATGTGCACGATGTCGATGCCGGCCTGCTGGCGCAGGGACTCCATCGCCACGTGCAGCAGATTGCCCACGCCCGGACTGGCGTAATTGAGCTTTCCCGGATTGGCGCGCGCGTAGCGCACGAGTTCGGCGAAGTTGTTGACGGGCAGACTCGGGCTGGCTGCGAGGATGAGGGGCGTGATGTTGATCAGCCCGACGGGGATCAGGTCCTTGAGGGCGTCGTACTTGACCGCGTCGGGGGTCACCAGGGGCGCGATGACGATGGTGCTGTCGGGCGCCACGAGCAGGGTGTAGCCGTCGGGCGTGGCGCGCGCCGCCTTCGCGGTGCCCAGGATGCCGCCGGCGCCCGCGACGTTGTCGACGACCACCGTCTGGCCCAGGCGTTCGGCCAGACGGTTCACCACCATCCGGGCCGCGTAGTCCACGGCGCCCCCCGCCGCGAACGGCACCACCACCGAGATCGGCTTGGCCGCCGGCCACGGGGCGGCTGTCTGGGCGGAAGCGGGCATCGACAAGGCGCCTGCGGCGAAAGCGATCCCGAGGCTGAGCAACATCCTGCGCATGATGAGAGACCTGTGGTGAATAGGCGGGGTAGGGTGGGGTGGGGTGGGGCGGGGTGTGGGCTCGGGACGGGCTTCACGCGTCCTCGAGGGCTGCAGGCAGGGTGGACCCGGCCTGCTCGTCGATGCTGCAATTCGCGAGCCAGCCCGGGCGCTGGCCGTGGAAGCCCCCGCGCAGGGCCTGGCCGCACTTGCAGCCCCGGTGATCGGGCAGCCGGGCCATGGCGTCGATGAGGGCCTTCTCGATGCGATCGTGCAAGCCCCCGGCGTAGTACTCGTCGTTCATGCTGCCGGGCCCGACGTGGATGACCGCAGGCGCCATTCCGGCACCGTAGTTGATCACCGGCGCGATGGATGCAAAGCACATCTCCGCCTCGCGCGCCATGGTCACCTCGGGCACCATCGGCGTGCCGACGATGTCGGCGCCCTCGCGCTGCAGGGCACGGATCTCGGCCGGGGTCTCGAAGCGCGGGCCCTCGACGCAGGCGAAGACACCGCGGTGGAGCACACGGTCGGGCATCGACGCGGTGGCCTCCAGCAAGGACGCGCGAACTTCCGGGCAGAAAGGCTCCGTCATGTCCACGCGGACCCAGCACTCGGAGTCGTCGAACAAGGACAGCGGACGGCTCTTGGTGCGGTCCAGGAAATCGTGCGAGATGACGATGTCCCCGGGCTTCACGACGGGGTTGACGGAGCCGATGGCGTTCTGCGAGATGATCCGCTGCACGCCCAACTCACGCAAGGCCCAGATGTTGGCGCGGTAGTTGATCTTGTGGCTCGGTATCGTGAGCTTGGGGCCGTAACGCAGCACGACGGCCGCCTCGCGTTCACCAATGCGGCCTGTCAGGACGGACGCGGTGCCCCAGGGGGTGGCCACCTGCTGCTCGCGCCGGTCCGTCAGCAGGCGCGGCGAGGCCGCGCTCGAGATCAGCCCGACGGGGGCTCGCGCGGGCGTTTCGGTCTTCGGATTCATCAGGGCACTTCCTTCGTCAGGTCACATGGCTGGACAGGCCTGCTGCGTGGCGGCGGATGCGGTCGCGGACTTCCCGCTCGTCGATGCGCGTGAAACGGCCTTGGTCGAAGATGGTCTCTCCGCGCACCATGACGGTGCGCACATGCTCGGGGCCGGCTGCGAACACCAGGTCCGACAGGACGCGCTCGGGCGTCAGCCCCAGCGGATGATCGAGGTCCAGGACCACCAGGTCCGCTTCCTTGCCCGCCTCGAGGCTGCCGATCTCGGACTCCCACCCCAGGGCCCGGGCACCCTCGCGCGTGGCCATGGACAGCACCTCGCGCGATGACAGGGCATGACCGTCGAGGCGGTGGGCGCGCTGCAGCAGCACGGCGAACTTCATCTCCTGGAACAGGTTCTGGGCGTTGTTGCTGAGCATGCTGTCGGTGCCCAGGCCCACCGGCACGCCGCGCGCGCGCAGGGCCTGCACCGGCGCGATGCCGCTGGCGAGCTTGGCGTTGCTGATCGGGTTGTGGGCCACGGCGGCCCCGGTGGCCGCGATCAACCCGATCTCGTCCTCGTCGACCCAGATGCAGTGGGCGAGCAGGGTGCGCGCGTCGAGCACACCCAGGTGGTGCAGGTGCTCGATCGGGCGTCGACCATGGCGGCTGCGCACGATCTGCACCTCCTCCTGGCTCTCGGCGGCATGGATCACGAAAGGCAGGCCCAGGCGATCGGCCTGCTGCTTGACCTCGACCAGCAGTTCCGGGGTGCAGCTGTACGGCGAGTGAGCACCGAGGTAGAAGCGGCAGCGGCTGTCGCCGCCGAGCTCGGACATCGCGCGCAGCGTCTCTTCCAGCGCCAGGGGCCAGTTGGGCCGGCCCATCGGGCGCAAGGCGGGCGAATTCGCGAGCGCGCCCCCCAGCGAGCGCATGCCGACCTCGGCTGCAACCGCGGCGAACAGGCCCGCCCCGTAGCGCGTGCAGTCGCAGGCCGTCGTCACGCCGCCGCGCACCATCTCCAGCACGGCGAGGTAGCAGCCCAGGCGGTTGTCTTCGAGCGTCAGCGGCGAGGTGAACGGCGCGAGCGTCTGCGCCCACTGGAACAGGTTGCCGCAGTCGCAACAGCCCCGGTGCAGGCTCAGCCCGCCGTGCGTGTGGGTGTTGATCAGTCCCGGCATGACGACCCGGCCGCCGAGATCGACGACCTGCGCCGGCAGACCTTCCGGGAGGTCGGATTCGTCGCCGACCCAGCGCAGCCGGCCGTCGCAGACGAGCAGCGCCCCCCGGGGGAAGCAGGTGTGGTGGACATCGCCGGTGTAGACGAAGGCGTTGCGCAGCAGCATGTCCATCAGCCCGATGGTAGCCGGCCTGGCCGCGCGCAGGTGGTGCGAAAGCGACACCTTGGATGTCCTGCGGCCCGGGGCGTGCGCCACGAGATGCCGCCCGGCGTCGCGGTAGCTCACGCCATGAGCTACCGAGGCCGCACACTGTCTTTGCCGGGGCCGTCCCGGCGGCACTGCAGACCTCCGGCCATGACGCAAACCGCCCTTCCGCTCGAGACCTTCTCCCGCCCCCAGCCTTTGCTGCCGGCTCCGGCCGCGCGGCCGCAGGCAAGCGCCCCCGACGCCGGCTTCGACGCCGAGGGCTGGCGCATCGGCTGGGAACATGCGCGCCACGGCATCGCGCCGCCGGCCGACCACCTGCACCCCGGTCATCCGGTGCGCGAGGGCTGGCAGGCCGGCCGCGACGCCTTCGGCGCGCGCGCCCTGGCGCCGTCACGGGCGGCGCGGCTGTGGCTGCAGTTGCGTCTGCAATGCTGGCTGCGCGGCCGCGCCTTCGACGCGCTGCTGGTGACGCCGCGCCTGGTGGCGCGCATCGACGTCGGGCGCTGCCCCGTCACGCGCGAGCCGCTGCGCGACCCCGTCGGCGCCCCGACGCCGCAGGACGCGGTCGTGCTGCCGCTGTGCCCGGCGGCCGCCGTCAGCGCCGGCCACCTGGCCGTGGTCAGCCGCCGTGCCGCCGACGCCGCGGTGGGCCTCGATGCCGCGCAGGCGCTGGCGCGGGCACGCGAGCGTGCGGGGCGCGCCGGGGTCGGCCCGGTGGCTGCCGACGAGGCGATGACCCTGGACGCGCCGGCCTGGTGCCGTCTGGCCACGCTGCTGGCGCTGGTCGCGCCGGCCGAGCGCAGCGGCTGGCCGGCGGGTGAGGCCCTGCACCTGTTGCCGCCGCCGCGCGTGCGCGTGCTGAACCCGGTGCCGGGCCTGCAGGCGCTGCTGACGCAGTTGTTCGCCGCGCCCGGCTACGGCCGGCGCATGGGCGAGGTCGCCGCCCTGCTGCCGCAGCCGGGCGCGCGCCGCGCCTACTTCCAGCTCATGAGCGCGCTGCTGGCGCGACGCATGTCGGCCCGCGCCGACGCCGATGCGGCGCAACTGCGCGAGGTGCTCGAGGACGCCTGGGCGCATCCGGTCGTGCGCGGGCGCTGGCAGGCCCTGGCGCAGGCGCTGGGCGTGGCGGGCTGCGCGCGCCTGCTGCGCCTGGCCGCCCGGCGTGGCGTGGCGGCGGGCACACGCTGGCTGGACGACGATGCGGCCACCGAGGCCTGGGCCGTGGGACAAGGCGGGCGGGCCGCCTGGACGCAAGCTGGCGAGGCCGGCGACGCACCCGTCCACGCACCCGGTGTCGCCGGGCCGTTCGACGGCGCAGCCGTGATGGATACCGCCGCAGCGGCTGACCGGGCTGCGGACGGTGTGGCGACCGCACGGGCCCGGCCGGGACGCCGGGGTGCTCCGGCGCGCGGTCAAAGCGCGCTGGGCTCGCACCGAGTGGCCGCAGCCCGGTCGCCCGCGCGGCACGCCCTGGCCAGCGGGGTCACGCGCTCGGGCTCCGAGTCCGGCACCTGACGCCCGCGCCGGGGGTGCGTTGGCGCGGCCCCGGGCGGCCCGTGGCTCAAGCCAGGAAAGCCGGGCGCGTCGCGCCGCGCCGCACCGACTCGTCGGCGCGGGCCTCGGCCTCGCGGATGGCCGGCAGCCGCGCCAGCACCTGCGCGATGCGTGCCTGCGGCACCACGACCACGCCGTCGAGGTCGGCCAGGATCAGGTCGCCGCTGCACACCGGGTGGCCCGCGATCGTGACCGGGAAGCCCACCGTGCCCGGCCCGCTGCGGTGCGGCGAGTTCGGCGTCACGCCCCGGGCCCAGGCCGGCAGGCCGACCTGGCGCAGCCCGACGAGGTCGCGAACGCAGCCGTCGGTGACGAAGCCCACCGCGCCGGCGTTGCGCGCCATGCCCAGCAGCAGGTCGCCGGTGACGGCGCAGCCGGTGTGGCCCTCGGCCGCGGCCACGATGACGTCGTCCGGGCGCACCGCGGCCAGCGCGTGCACCAGCGCCAGGTTGTCGGCCGGGCCGGTGTGGCAGGTCAGCGCCACGCCGCAGAAGGCGTATTGCTCGGCGATCGCCGGGCGCAGCCGGTGGTCCAGCGCGCCGCTGCCGCCCATCGCGTCGACGACGAAGCCCGTGGGCGTTCCCCGCAGCGCCTGCACGGCCTCGGGCGGCGGGCGCGTGAAATCCTGCGTCCGGATAGGGGGGGCTTCGTCGATCATGCGCGCTCCTGGGCTCGGCGGACGGCTGTTATCGCCATCCGCGGCGAGTCTAGGCCGGGCCTTCGCGTGGCCGGTCTGCGGGCAAACCCGGGGGGCGCAGCCCCGTCGGGCTCTGGAATGATGCGCGGCCCGTGACGGCCGGCTCGGGCGCGCCCGACGGCCGGATCGAGGATGATGCGGTCCGCATCATTCCGCTCACCCTCCCTCCCCCTCATCCCTCAGGAGTTGCACAGATGCCCAAGGCCTACTGGATCAGCGCTTACCAGGAAGTCCGCAATCCCGAAGCCCTGGCGGCCTACGCCAAGCTCGCCGGCCCCGCGCTGGCCGCCGCCGGCGGCCGCTTCGTCGTGCGCGGCATGCCTTCGGCCGTCAAGGAGGCCGGCCTGATGCAGCGCACGGTCATCGTCGAGTTCGACAGCCTGCAGGCTGCGCTGGCCGCCTATGACAGCCCGGGCTACCGGGAAGCCCTGGCCGCGCTGGGCACCGACGCCGTGGTGCGCGAGATCCGCATCGTCGAAGGGGTGTGAGCGGCGCGCCCGCCTGCCGCGGTCGCCCCGTCCGGGCCTGCGGGCCCGTCAGCCCTTGCGCACCCAGGCGCTGCACCAGCCCGGCCCGGCCACCTGGCGGGCGCCGAACAGCGGGCAGCCGCCCCAGGGGTCGGTGGCCTTGGCCTGGTAGAGCTGGCAGTTGTCGCAGCGCTGCGAAGCCGCGTGCCGCGGAAACTTCGCCTTGTCGACCTGGTTCGTGTCGTGCCGGTATCCCAGCGCGACGGCCTGGGGGTCCTTCTCGTCGATACGGGCGGGCTGTGCGCCCACCGATGCGGCCGTCAGCGTCGCGCCGGCCGTGGCGGCAGCCTGCAGCATGAAGCAGCGGCGGGTGGTGGTATTCATGGTTGGGTCCTCCTTGTGATGCGCAGACGTGTTGTTCGTGCGGCCGGAAGTCTCGCCGTGCCGCGAAGTCCCTAGAGGTCGAAGCCGTAATCCACCGTCAGCGGCGCGTGGTCGCTGAAGCGGCTGGCCTTGTGGATGCGGGCCTCGCGGGCGGTGGCGGCCAGCGCCGGGGTGGCAAGCTGGTAGTCGATGCGCCAGCCCACGTTCTTCGCCCAGGCCTGGCCGCGGTTGCTCCACCAGGTGTAGCCCTCCTCGGTGGCCTGCGGGTGCAGGCGGCGGTAGACGTCCACCAGAGCGGTCTGCTCGAACAGCCGCGTCATCCAGGCGCGCTCCTCGGGCAGGAAGCCGCTGTTCTTCAGGTTGCCCTTCCAGTTCTTCAGGTCGGCCTCGGTGTGGGCGATGTTGACGTCGCCCACGAGGATGAACTCGCGCTCGCGTGCCAGCGCCTGCAGGCGCGGGAAGACGGCGTCGAGGAAGCGGTACTTGGCCTGCTGGCGCTCGTCGCTGCTCGAGCCGCTGGGGAAGTAGCTGCTGACGATGCTCAGCCGGCGCCCCGGGCGGTCGAAGCGCAGCTCGACCCAGCGCCCCTCCTCGTCGAACTCGGGCACGCCGATGCCGGTGCGCACGTCGCTGGGCTCGTGGCGTGTGTACAGGCCCACGCCCGAGTAGCCCTTCTTCTGCGCACAGTGGAAGTGCCCGGCCAGTTCACCGAAGCGCTCGAAGCGCCCGGCGATGTCCTCGACCTGGGCCTTGAGCTCCTGCACCCCCATACAATCCGCGCCCGCTGCGGCCAGCCAGTCGGCCAGGCCCTTGGACGCCGCTGAACGGATGCCGTTCAGGTTGAGCGAAACCAACCGAAACCCCACCGGAACACCCCCATGCAAGTGCCGGCCCCCGACGCCCTGGCCCAGGAGTTCGTGCGCTTCTCCCTGCAGGCTGGCGTGCTGCGCTTCGGCGAGTTCAAGACCAAGGCCGGGCGGCTGTCGCCCTACTTCTTCAACGCCGGCCTGTTCGACGACGGCGCCAAGCTCGGCCGTCTCGCGGAATTCTATGCACGGCGCCTGCTGGCCTCGGGGCTGGAATTCGACATGCTCTTCGGCCCGGCCTACAAGGGCATCACGCTGGCGGCGGCGGTGGCCATCGAGCTCGCGCGTGCCGGGCGCAACGTGCCCTACGCCTACAACCGCAAGGAAGCCAAGGACCACGGCGAGGGCGGCGTGCTCGTGGGCGCGCCGGTGCGCGGGCGGGTGCTGATCGTCGACGACGTCATCAGCGCCGGCACCTCGGTGCGGGAGTCGATCGCGCTGATCAGCGCCGCCGGCGCCACACCGTGTGGCGTGGCGATCGCGCTCGACCGCCAGGAAAAGGCCACCGAAGGCGGCGCCGACGCGCCGTGGTCGGCGGTGCAGTACGTGCAGCAGCACCTGGGCCTGCCGGTGGCCGCCGTGGCCACGCTGGCCGACCTGCTGCAGCTGCTCGAGACCAGCGACGACGCCGAGCTGCGCCAGCACCGGGCGCCGGTGCGGGCCTACCGGGAGCGCTACGGGGTCTGACAGCGTGAGAGGCTGAGAGGCGTTCCTCAAGGCGGGGGAACGTTCAGCCCGCCGCGCGGCAACCCGAGAGGTGGGAGCCCGCACACGGGTTCGGCGGTCCGCGGTGCTGCAGCCAGCTCGAGCACCAAGCTGGACCGAGTTTGGACTACTATCCGGTACACATCTGGGGAGGCGGTCGGCCATGGACTATGTGACGGTCAGGGAACTGCGTGACAAGTCGGGGCAGGTCTGGCAGCGTGTGGAGGCCGGCGAGGAGTTCGTCGTCACCCGCAATGGCCGGCCGTGCGCCCTGCTGCTGCACGCCGAGCCCAGTCAGGTGGAAGAACTGCTGCGCGCGCACCGGGCTGCGCGCCTGGGTGCGGCGATTCGACGCCTGCAGGAGCACGCCCGCTCGAAGGGGCTGGATCGCTTGAGTGACGACGAGGTCCAGGCGGAAATCGATGCCCTGCGCCGCGAGCGGGCCACCGCGGCCAGCGGCGCCGACGCGATGGCCGACGATGCGGGCGGTCATTGACACCAACATCCTGGTGTCGGCCTTGTTGCGACCGGGCAGTACGCCCGACGCCGTCTTGCAGGCCATCGTTTCGGGCAGGCTCGCACCGGTCGTCTGCGACGCCATCATGGCCGAGTACGCCGAGGTGCTGTCGCGGCAGCGTTTCGCCTTCCCGGCGAGGGCCGTCGACGAACTGCTCATGCTGCTGGGGCAGCAGTCTGCCTGGGTGACGCTGCCGCCCTACGACGGTCAGCCGGCGCTGCCCGATCCCGACGACTGGCCGTTCGTGGCCTGTGCGCTCGCCGCGGGCTGCCCCGTGTTGACGGGCAACACGCGGCATTTCCCGGCAGCGGCAGGCATCGAGGTGCTGACGGCCCGGGAATGGCTCACCTCGCGCCTGCCGGCGCCGGCCACTCCTCGGGGCCTCTAGAGCATGACCGGTAGCCGGCCGAGGCTGACGCGCCGCAGGCTCAGCCCAGCTTGCGCCGCAGCAGTTCCCCGGCCTGCGCCGGATTGGCCTTGCCCTTGCTGGCCTTCATCACCTGGCCGACCAGGGCGTTGAAGGCCTTGTCCTTGCCGGCGCGGAACTCGGCCACCGATTTCTCGTTGGCGGCCAGCACCTCGTCGACGAGGGCCTCGAGCGCACTGGTGTCGCTCATCTGGCGCAGGCCGCGGGCGTCGATCAGCGCGTCGACGTCGGCGCCTTCGCCGGCCCACAGTGCGTCGAAGACCTGGCGCGCGCCGTTGTTCGACACCGTGCCGTCGACGACGCGGCCGATCAGCGCGGCCAGCACGGCGGGCGCCACCGGGCAGGCCTCGATGCCCAGGCCCTGGGCGTTCAGGCGCTTGGAGACCTCGCCCATCAGCCAGTTGGCGGCCAGCTTGGCCGGCGCGCCGGCGTCACGCACGGCCTCGTACCAACGCGCGAAGGCCAGGCCCTGCGTCATCATCGCCGCGTCGTAGGCCGGCAGGCCGTCGTCGCGCTGGAAGCGCTGCGCCATCGCGGCGGGCAGCTCGGGCATGGCCGCGCGTACCCGCTCCACCCAGGCCGGCTCGATGACCAGCGGCGGCAGGTCGGGGTCGGGGAAGTAGCGGTAGTCGTGCGCGTCTTCCTTGGTGCGCATCGCCCGCGTCTCGCCCTTGTCGGGGTTGAAGAGCACGGTGGCCTGCTCGATGGCCAGCCCGTCCTCGATGCGGTCGATCTGCCACTGCACCTCGTAGTCGATGGCCTGCTGCAGGAAGCGGAAGGAGTTCAGGTTCTTGATCTCGCGCCGCGTGCCGAAGGGCGCGCCGGGGCGCCGCACCGAGACGTTGGCGTCGCAGCGGAAGCTGCCCTCCTGCATGTTGCCGTCGCAGATGCCCAGCCACACCACCAGCGCGTGCAGCGCGCGCGCGTATTCCACGGCCTCGGCCGCCGAGCGCATGTCGGGCTCGGAGACGATCTCCAGCAGCGGCGTGCCGGCGCGGTTCAGGTCTATGCCCGACAGGCCGTGTCCGAGCGCGTCGTGGGCCTCGATGCCCTCGTGCATGCTCTTGCCCGCGTCCTCTTCGAGGTGCGCGCGCGTCAGCCGCACCAACTTGGGCTGGCCGTCGAGCAGGAAGTCGATGTGGCCGCCCTGCACCACCGGGATCTCGTACTGGCTGATCTGGTAGCCCTTGGGCAGGTCGGGATAGAAGTAGTTCTTGCGCGCGAAGATCGACAGCGGCGCCACCGTGGCGCCCACGGCCAGGCCGAGGCGGATGGCGCGCTCGACCGCGCCGCGGTTGAGCACCGGCAGCGTGCCGGGCAGCGCCATGTCCACCGCGCAGGCCTGGGTGTTGGGCGCGGCGCCGAAGCGCGTGCTCGCGCCGCTGAAGATCTTGCTCTGGGTCGAGAGCTGCGCGTGCGTCTCGAGGCCGATCACGACCTCGAAGCCGCGCACGAGAGGGGGCTGGCTCATCGGGGGGCAATCCTGGCTGGCGCGCTCAGGCCGCAGCGGGCCGGCGCGCGTGGAAGTCGGTGGCCTGCTGGAAGGCGTGCGCCGCCTGCAGCAGCGCGCCCTCGGCAAAGTAGTTGCCGATCAGCTGCAAGCCCACGGGCATGCCGGCCTCGCCAAAGCCGGCGGGCACGCTCATGCCGGGCAGGCCGGCCAGGCTGGCAGGCAGCGTGAAGATGTCGGCCAGGTAGGCCTTGACCGGGTCGTCACCCTGCTCGCCGAGCTTCCATGCCACCGTCGGCGCCACCGGGCCGGCGATCAGGTCGCAGTCGCGGAAGCAGGCCTGGAAGTCGTCGGCGATCATGCGCCGCAGCTTCTGCGCCTGCAGGTAGTAGGCGTCGTAGTAGCCGTGGCTGAGCACGTAGGTGCCGATCATGATGCGGCGCTTGACCTCGGCGCCGAAGCCCTCGGCGCGGGTCTTGCGGTACATGTCGAGCAGGTCGTCGTAGCGCGCGGCGCGGTGGCCGAACTTCACGCCGTCGAAGCGGCCGAGGTTGGAGCTGGCCTCGGCCGGGGCGATGATGTAGTAGACGGGGATGGACAGCTCGGTGCGCGGCAGGCTGACGTCGACCAGCGTGGCGCCCAGACCCTCGAGCTCGGCCAACGCGGCGCGCAAGGCCGCGTGGACGTCGGCGGCGAGCGCGGCGGGGAAGAATTCGCGCGGCAGGCCGATGCGCAGGCCCTGCAGCGGGCGGGCGGGCGTGGCGCCCGGGCGCGGCGCGCGCATCTGCGCGGTGTAGTCCTGCGGCGGGCGCTGCGCGCTGGTGGAGTCACGCGCGTCGAAGCCGCTCATCGCCGACAGCAGCAGCGCGCAGTCCTCGGCGCTGCGCGCGATCGGCCCGGCCTGGTCGAGGCTGGAGGCGAAGGCGATCATGCCGTAGCGCGAGCACACGCCGTAGGTGGGCTTGATGCCGGTGACGCCGCAGAAGGCCGCGGGCTGGCGGATCGAGCCGCCGGTGTCGGTGCCGGTGGCCGCCGGCACCAACCCGGCCGCCACGGCCGCCGCCGAGCCCCCCGAGGAGCCCCCCGGCACGCGGGCCAGGTCCCAGGGGTTGCGCGCGGGGCCGAAGGCCGAGTTCTCGTTCGCCGAACCCATCGCGAACTCGTCGCAGTTGAGCTTGCCCAGCGTCACCATGCCGGCGCCGCCGCTGGCCGGGCTGCCGGGCGCGGCGGCCTCGCCCGCGCCCAGGCGGGCCACCACCGTGGCGTCGAAGGGGCTCTTGTAGCCTTCGAGCATCTTCGACCCGGCCGTCGACGGCAGGCCGCTGGTGTCGAAGTCGGTGACGAAGATGTCCTTGTGCGCGACCGGCACCCCGGTCAGCGGCCCGGCCAGGCCGCGCGCGCGCAGCGCGTCGGCAGCGCGTGCCTGAGCCAGCGCCGACTCCGCGTGGGTGGCGAGGAAGGCGCCGCAGCGGTCGTGCTCGGCGGCGCGCGCGAGCAGGGTCTGCGTCAGCTCGACGCTGGAGCACTCGCCTTCGGCCAGGGCACGGCCCAGCTCGGCCACGCCGCGCTGGTGCAGGGCGGCGCTCATTCGATCACCCTCGGCACAAGGAAGAGCCCGCCCTCGGCCGCAGGGGCGCTGCGCTGGTTGCGCTCGCGGTCGTCGGCCTCGGTCACGGCGTCGTCGCGCAGGCGCAGCGTCACCGCCTGCACCGCCGACAGCGGGGTGTACAGCGGCTCGACGCCGCGCGTGTCGACGGCGCTCATCGCGTCGACGATGCGGAAGAAGCCGTTGAGCTGGCCGAGCATGGACTCGCGCTCGCCGGCCGAGAGTTCGAGCCGGGCGAGGTGCGCGATGCGCTCGACGTCCTGGGGGGTGAGAGCCATGAGGTGCAGTGCTCAGGGTCCGGGGCGGCACGGCACGACGGCGCGCGTGGCCGAGCCGCAGACCCTGCTAAGGGTTACAAGTGTCCGGACATTGCTGCCCGTGGCGGGGGGGTGCGGTATTATCCGCGACCCCTTTTGCGGCCGCTGGCGGCCGCTCTTCTGCTGCGGCCCCCGCACCGCACGCCGCCCGCCATGTTCTCCTTCCTGCGCAGCCATTTCTCCACCGACCTGGCCATCGACCTTGGCACGGCCAACACGCTGATCTACGTGCGCGGCAAGGGCATCGTCCTCGACGAGCCCTCGGTCGTCTCGATCCGCCACGAGGGCGGGCCCAACGGCAAGAAGACGATCCAGGCCGTGGGCCACGAGGCCAAGGCGATGCTCGGCAAGGTGCCGGGCAACATCGAGGCCATCCGCCCGATGAAGGACGGCGTGATCGCCGACTTCACGGTCACGGAGCAGATGCTCAAGCAGTTCATCAAGATGGTGCACCCGCGTTCGCTGATCAAGGCGAGCCCGCGCATCATCATCTGCGTGCCTTGCGGCTCGACGCAGGTCGAACGCCGCGCGATCCGCGAGTCGGCGCTCGGCGCCGGCGCCTCCGAGGTGTATCTGATCGAGGAGCCGATGGCCGCGGCCATCGGCGCCGGGCTGCCGGTCAGCGAGGCCTCGGGCTCGATGGTGATCGACATCGGCGGCGGCACCACCGAGGTCGGCGTGATCGCGCTCGGCGGCATCGTCTACAAGGGCAGCATCCGGGTGGGTGGCGACAAGTTCGACGACGCCATCATCAACTACATCCGTCGCAACTACGGCATGCTGATCGGCGAGCCCACGGCCGAGTCGATCAAGAAGAACATCGGCAGCGCCTTCCCTGGCAGCGAAGTCAAGGAGATGGAGGTCAAGGGCCGCAACCTCTCCGAAGGCGTGCCGCGCAGCTTCACCGTCAGCAGCAACGAGATCCTCGAGGCACTGACCGACCCGCTGAACCAGATCGTCAGCGCAGTGAAGAACGCGCTCGAGCAGACCCCGCCCGAGCTCGGTGCCGACATCGCCGAGCGCGGCATGATGCTCACCGGCGGCGGCGCGCTGCTGCGCGACCTCGACCGCCTGCTGGCCGAGGAGACCGGCCTGCCCGTGCTCGTGGCCGAGGACCCGCTGACCTGCGTCGTGCGCGGCTGCGGCATGGCGCTGGAGCGCATGGAGCGCCTGGGCAGCATCTTCACCTCCGAGTAAAGGCGCGCTGATGCCGCTGGGGACGCTCGACCGGACCCCGCCGCCTATCTTCCGCCAGGGCTTCTCGGCCCTGACGAAGCTGGTCTTCTTCTCGGCCCTGGCCCTGCTGATGATGGTGGCCGACGCGCGCTGGCGCATCGTGGACCCGCTGCGCGCGGCCATTGCGACCGCGCTGCTGCCGCTGCAACAGGCCTTGGCGGTGCCGGTGCGCGCCTGGGACGCGGCGGCCGACTACCTGCGCGGTCTGGAGCAGGCGCGGGCCGGCGAGCAGGCGGCCCGCGCCGCGCTGGCGCTGCAGGCCGAGCGCGCGGCGCGCGCTGGAGAGCTCGCGGCCGAGAACCAGCGCCTGCGCGCGCTGCTGGAACTGCGCCCGGCGCTGGCAGTGCCTTCCACGCCCGCAGAGATCCTCTACGAAGCCGCCGACCCCTACTCGCGCAAGGTCGTCATCGACCGCGGCGCCACGCAGGGCGTGCAGCGCGGCGCGCCGGTGGTCAACGAGGCCGGCGTGCTCGGTCAGGTCACGCGCGTGCACCCGCTGACGTCCGAGGTCACGCTGCTGACCGACCGCGACGCGGCGATCCCGGTGCTGAACACGCGCACCCAACAGCGCAGCGCCGCCTTCGGCGGCGCCGGCGGCGGTGCCAATCCGGGGATGGAACTGCGCTTCATGGCCGGCAATGCCGACGTCCAGCCCGGCGACCTGCTCATGACCAGCGGCCTGGACGGCGTCTACCCTGCGGGGCTGCCGGTGGCGCGGGTGATCGCCGTGGAGCGCCGGGCGGATTCGGGCTTCGCGCGCATCGCGCTCGCACCCGCGGCCCCGCCCGACGGTGTGCGCCATGTGCTCGTGCTCGAGCCCACGTCCGCGCAACTGCCGCCGCGTCCCGAGGCCGACGCCACGGCCGCCGGGGCGCGCGGCGCCGCCGGCGCTGCCCGGTCGGGGATGCCAGCGCCTCGAGGAGCGGGGCGGTGAGCCTCGGGCGCTCGGCCGACCAGCTGCTGCTGCCGGTCAATCCCTTCTTCATCGCGCTGTCGCTGGCGCTGGCCCTGGCGCTGAACCTGCTGCCGCTGGGGCGTCACGCGGCGGCCCCCGACGTGCTGGCCGTGGTGCTCGCGTTCTGGAGCGTGCACCAGCCGCGCCGTGTCGGCGTGGGCGTGGCCTTCCTGTGCGGCATGGCGATGGATGTGCACATGGGCGCCTTGCTCGGCCAGCATGCGCTGGCCTACACCGTGCTCGGCTACGCGGCGGTGATGATGCACCGCCGCCTGCTGTGGTTCGGGCTGGCCGCCCAGATGGTGCAAGTGCTGCCGCTGTTCGCCCTGGCCACGGGGGTGGCGTTGACCGTGCGCCTGGCGGTGGGCGGCATGTTCCCCGGCTGGGGCATCTTTCTGGCGCCGGTGTTCGACGCGCTGCTGTGGCCCGTGGCCCATGCGCTGTTGCTGGCGCCACAGCGCCGTCCGCCCGACCCTGACAAGACCCGCCCGTTGTAAGTGGCCTGTCCCCCCGAAAGGCCAGCCGCAGGCCCGAGAATGCGGCCGTCCCACCATGGCCGAGATCCGCAACGTCGAACTCGAGTTGCACCGCTTTCGCGGTCGCCTGCTCGCGGCTGCGGCTTTCGTGCTGCTGTGCTTCAGCCTCGTGCTGGCGCGCCTGGTGTGGCTGCAGGTCGTGCGCCACGACGAGCTGGCGCTGCAGGCCGAGGCCAACCGCATCGCCGTGGTGCCGGTCGTCCCGAACCGCGGGCTGATCGTCGACCGCCACGGCGTCGTCCTCGCCACCAACTACTCCGCGTACACGCTGGAGGTCACCCCGCGCGCCGCGGCGCAGCTTGACGCGCTGGTCGAGGCCCTGGCCGGCGTGGTCGAGGTCACCCCGCGCGACGTGCGCCGCTTCCGGCGCCTGCGCGAGGAGATGAAGGGCGCGGAGTCGCTGCCCCTGCGCAGCCGCCTGAGCGACGCCGAGGTCGCGCGCTTCCTCGCCCAGCGCTACCGCTTCCCCGGGGTCGAGATCAAGGCGCGGCTGTTCCGGCAATACCCGCTGGGCGAGACCGGCAGCCACCTGCTGGGCTACATCGGCCGCATCAACGCCGCCGAGAAGGCGGCAATGGAAGACTGGGCCGAGGAGCGGGCGGCCAACTACCGCGGCACCGAGTACATCGGCAAGCTCGGCCTGGAGCAGCGCTACGAGGCCGAGCTGCACGGCGTGGCCGGCTTCGAGGAGGTGGAAACCAGCGCCGGCGGGCGCGCGGTGCGGCGCCTGAGCAGCCAGCCGCCCACGCCCGGCGACAAGCTCGTGCTGTCCATCGACGTCCGGCTGCAGGGGCTGGTCGAGCAGATGTTCGGCGAGCGCCGCGGCGCGCTCGTCGCGCTCGACCCGCGCAACGGCGAGGTGCTGGCCTTCGTCAGCAAGCCCACCTTCGACCCCAACCTCTTCGTCGACGGCATCGACGTCGAGAGCTGGCGCGAGCTCAACGAGTCGATCGAAAAGCCGCTGCTGAACCGGGCGCTGCGCGGCACCTACCCGCCGGGCTCGACCTTCAAGCCCTTCATGGCGCTGGCCGCGCTGAACTCCGGCAAGCGCAATGCGGCGCAGACCGTCAACGACGCAGGCACCTTCCAGTTCGGCAACCACGTCTTTCGCAGCCATGGCGACACCGGTCTGGGCGCGGTGGACATGCACCGCTCGATCGTGCTGTCCAGCAACGTCTACTACTACTCGCTGGCCAGCGAGATGGGTGTGGACCTGATGCACGAGCAGCTGTCGCCCTTCGGCTTCGGCCGGCCCACGGGTGTGGACCTCGACAACGAGGTCTCGGGCGTGCTGCCGTCCACCGAGTGGAAGCGCCAGCGCTTCAAGCGCCCCGAGCAGCAGAAGTGGTACGCCGGCGAGACCATCTCGCTGGGCATCGGGCAGGGCTACAACAACTTCACGATGCTGCAACTGGCCAGCGCGACGGCCACGCTGGTCAACGGCGGCCAGCGCTTCCAGCCGCGTCTGGTGCGCGAGGTCGAGGATGCCGTCACGCACGCGCGCCGTCCCGTCGCGCGCGAGGACCTGCCGCCGCTGGCGCTGAAGCCCGAGCATGTCGAGGTCATCCGCCGCGCGCTGCATGCGGTCACGCTCGAGGGCACGGCCACGCGCGTGTTCGCCGGAGCGCCCTACGCCAGCGGCGGCAAGACCGGCACGGCCCAGGCGGTGGGGATCCGCCAGAACGAGAAGTACAACGCCGCCAAGCTCGAGGAGCACCAGCGAGACCATTCGCTGTACATCGCGGCCGCGCCGATCGACGCCCCCACCGTCGTGCTGGCGGTGATCGTCGAGAACGCCGGCTTCGGCGCCGAGGCCGCGGCGCCGATCGCGCGCCGTGTCTTCGACTACCTGCTGCTGGGCCAGGCGCCCAGCGAACAGGACCTCGCGGCCGTACGCCAGGGCCGCGCGGCCGCGCCCATCGGCACCCCGCGGCGTGCCGAGGACCTGCCGCTGCCGGGCATCCCGGGCGCCGTCGAGGCGGCCGTGGTCCCGGCGGCGCCTGCGCCGCGCGCCAGCCTGGACGGCGCGCGGATCGTGCAGCGCGGGCCGGTGCCGGAGCGGATGCGTTGACCGCCGTCGTCCAGCGCCCCGGCCTGTGGCAGCGGCTGCAGCCCTGGTTCAGCGGCTTCGACGGCTGGCTGATGCTGGCCATCGGCCTGCTGGCGGCCTTGGGCCTGGTGGTGATGTATTCGGCCGGCTACGACCATGGCACGCGCTTCGTCGACCACGGTCGCAACATGCTGATCGCGTTGGCGGTGATGTTCGTCGCCGCGCAGGTGCCGCCGCAGCGGCTGATGGCGCTGGCCGCGCCGCTGTACGCGCTGGGCGTGGTGCTGCTGGTGGCCACGGCGCTGTTCGGCATCACGAAGAAGGGCGCGACGCGCTGGCTCGACCTGGGCTTCGTCGTCATCCAGCCCAGCGAAATCCTGAAGATCGCGCTGCCGCTGATGCTGGCGTGGTGGTTCCAGAAACGCGAGGGCCAGCTGCGCGCGCCCGACTTCGCCGTCGCCGGGCTGATCCTGGCCGTGCCCGTGGTGCTGATCGCGCGCCAGCCCGATCTCGGCACCTCGCTGCTGGTGCTGGCCGCCGGGCTGTACGTGATCTTCTTCGCCGGGCTGAGCTGGAAGCTGATCGTGCCCGTGTTCGTGGTCGGCATGGTCGGCATCGTCGCCATCGTCGTCAGCGAGCCCTGGATCTGCGAGGCCGGGGTGCGCTGGCCGGTGCTGCGTGAATACCAGCAGCACCGCGTCTGCACCCTGCTCGACCCGACCCGCGACCCGCTGGGCAAGGGCTTCCACATCATCCAGGGCATGATCGCGATCGGTTCGGGCGGCCTCACCGGCAAGGGCTTCATGCAGGGCACGCAGACGCACCTGGAATTCATCCCCGAGCGCACGACCGACTTCATCTTCGCCGCGCTCAGCGAGGAGTTCGGCCTGCTCGGCGTGCTCATGCTGCTGGCCGGGTTCGTCTTCCTCATCCTGCGCGGGCTGACGATCGCCGGCGAGGCGCCCATGCTCTTCGGGCGCCTGCTGGCCGGCGCGCTCACCCTCAGCGTGTTCACCTACGCCTTCGTCAACATGGGCATGGTCAGCGGCATCCTGCCGGTGGTCGGGGTGCCGCTGCCCTTCGTCAGCTACGGCGGCACGGCGATGGTGACGCTGGGCCTGGGGCTCGGGATCGTGATGTCGGTGGCGCGCAGCCGCGGCCTGATGCAGAGCTGAGCCCGGGCCGCGAGGCCGTCAACGCGTCACCGGCTGCACGTCCAGGGCCCACACCAGCAACGTGAAGGTCGCGAAGGCGGCCACCGTGCTGGCCATGATGATGCGCGCCACGCGCCCGTTGTCGGCGCCGAAGCGCTCGGCCAGCAGCGACACGTTGCTCGCGCTCGGCAGCGCCGCCACGAGCGTGATGACGAGGATCTGGAAGGCGTTGATCGGCGCCCCGAGCGCGTGCGCGGCGGCGCACACGGCGAAGGCCAGCAGCGGATGCAGCACCAGCTTGATCGCCGCCACCGGCAGGTACAGCGCCGCCGGCGTGCGCGTGTGCGCGTGGCGCCCGGCGCGCCACAGCACGGCGCCGATCGTGAACAGCGCCACCGGCGAGGCGGCGTCGGCGAGCATGCGCACCGCCGTGTCCACCGGCCCCGACAGGCGCAGGCCGCTGGCCGAGCTTGCCGCGCCGAGCGCGATCGCCCACGGCAGCGGGTTCGACAGCGTGCCCTTCAGGGCCTTCACCAGCGCCGCGCGTGCGCCCTGGCCCGAGGCGTCGTGGGCCTGCGCGAGCGCGATGCACAGCGAGCTCGTGAAGAAGATGTCCACCAGGATGGTGCAGATCGCCGGCCCGGCCGCGCCGCTGCCCAGCAGCGCCACCAGCAGGGGCACGCCCATGAAGCCGGTGTTCGGGAAGGCCGCCACGAGCGCGCCGAAGGCCGCGTCCTTGAGGTGCACGCGCGCGCTCAAGGTGAGCGCGACCGTGAAGCCCACGACCACCAGCGCGCACAGCAGCCACACCGCCAGCAGTGTGGGGTTCAGCAATTCCAGCACCGGCGTGCCGGCACCGAAGCGAAACAGCATGCACGGCAGCGCAAAGTACAGCACGAAGGCGTTCAGGCCCCCGATCGCGCTTTCCGGCAGGACGCCCTGGCGCGCGGCGAGATAGCCGCACAGCACGAGAGCGAAGAAGGGGATGGTGACGGCGAGGATGGCCTGCATGGGGGCGGCAGTATCGCAAGGGGGCGCGCCCGGTATCGCCGGACCAGGTGCCGCCCTCCCGGGTTTTCCTGCGCTTGCGCGCCCGTGAACCTCGCCCGAACAATCGACCGTTCGCGGCAGCGCGGGTCCGCAGGGCCGGCGTGCCGCGGTCTGTCCGCATCCCGAGGAGTCTGTCCGTGCCCCGATCCCCCGCCGCCTCCAGCCCCCCGCCCGCCCGCAGCCGCGCCCGCAGCGCCGCGCCCCCGCCGGTGATGGAAGCGCCCGAGGCGCTGCGCTGGCGCTGCATCGGCCCGCCGCGCGGCGGTCGGGTGGTGGCCGTCGCGGGCGACCCGCGCGACCGCATGACCTTCTACTTCGGCGCCTGCGCCGGGGGCGTCTGGAAGACGGTGGACGGCGGCACCTACTGGCGCTGCGTGTCCGACGGCTTCCTCGGCAGCGCGGCCATCGGCGCGATCGCGGTCGCGCCGTCGGATGCCAACGTCGTCTACGCCGGCACCGGCGAGACCACGATCCGCGTCGACGTCTCCTACGGCGACGGCGTGTACCGCTCGTCGGACGCCGGGCGCAGCTGGCAGTCGGTGGGCTTGAAGGCGACCAAGCACATCGGCCGCATCTGCGTCCACCCGCAGGACCCGGACCTCGTCTACGTGGCCGCGCTCGGCGACGCCTTCGGCCCGAACGAGGAGCGCGGCGTCTTCCGCTCGCGCGACGGCGGGCGCCACTGGGAGCGGGTCCTTCACCAGGGCCCGGACGCCGGCGCGGTCGACCTGTCGATGGACCCGCTGAACCCGCGCATCCTCTACGCCGCCTTCTGGCGCGCGCGGCGCAGTTTCTGGCATCTCAACAGCGGCGGCCCGGGCAGCGGGCTGTGGCGCTCGATGGACGGCGGCGACACCTGGCAGGAACTGTCCGGCCGCAACGGCCTGCCCGGCGGCCTGCTCGGCAAGCACGGCGTGTCGGCCTCGGCGGCACGCGCCGGGCGCGTCTACGCGCTCGTGGAGGCCGAGGGCGAGCACACCGGCCTGTACCGCAGCGACGACCACGGCGGGCGCTGGGTGCAGGTCAGCAGCCACCGCGACCTGATGCACCGCCCCTGGTACTACACCCACGTCTTCGCCGACCCCGGTCACGCCGACACCGTCTACGTGACCAACCTGCAGATGTGGAAGTCCAGCGACGGCGGCGCGAGCTTCACCGAGGTGACGACGCCGCACGGCGACAACCACGACCTGTGGATCGACCCGGCCGACCCCCGGCGCATGATCGAGGGCAACGACGGCGGGGCCTGCGTGTCGTTCAACGGCGGGCAGAGCTGGTCGTCGATCTACAACCAGCCGACCTCGCAGTTCTACCGCCTCGACGTCGACGACCGCCACCCCTACCGCGTCTACGGCACGCAGCAGGACAACACCTCGATCTCGGTGCCCAGCGCCTCGGAGTGGGGCGCGATCACGCTCGGCGACTGCACCTACCCGGGCACCGGCGAAAGCGGCTTCATCGCCGTCCATCCGCAGGAGCCCGACGTCGTCTACTGCGGCGCCGTCGGCTCCAGCCCCGGCGGGGCCGGCGCGCTGCAGCGCTACGACCACCGCACGCGCCAGATCCGGCTCGTCAACGTCTGGCCCGAGAAGTCCCGCGGCGTGCCCCCGCGCGACCTGCGCTACCGCTTCGCCTGGACCTTCCCGCTGGTGTTCTCACCGCACGACCGCAAGACCCTGTACGCGGGCGGCAACCGCGTCTTCCGCACCCGCGACGAGGGCGCGAGCTGGACCGCGATCTCGCCCGACCTGAGCCTGAACGACGCCGAGCGCCAGGGCCATTCGGGCGGCGAGATCACGCGTGACACCGCCGGCGCCGAGGTGCACGCCACCTGCGCCTGCGTCACGCCTTCGCCGCACCGGCCGGGCGAGATCTGGGCCTCCACCGACGACGGGTTGGTGCACGTCACGCGCGACGACGGCGCCACCTGGACCAACGTCACGCCGCCGGGCATGCCCGAGCTCGCCTACGTGGGCTGCGTCGAGATCGCAGCGCACGACGCCGACACGGTCTACGTCAGCGCCACGCGCTACAAGCTCGCCGACTACCGGCCCTGGCTGTTTCGCAGCCGCGACGGCGGCCGGCGCTGGCAGGACATCAGCGGCGACCTGCCGCGCGACGAGATCACGCGCGTCATCCGCGCCGACCCGGCGCGCCCGGGGCTGCTGTTCGTCGGCACCGAGACCGGTGTGTTCTTCAGCGCGGACGACGGCGCGCACTGGCGCCGCATGCGCGGCGGGCTGCCGGTGGTGCCGGTCTACGACCTCAAGATCAAGGGCAGCGACCTCGTCGCCGCCACGCATGGCCGCGCGTTCTGGATCCTCGACGACATCGGCCCGCTGCGCGCGCTCGACCTGCGCCGCGGCGGCGTGCAACTGGTCGCGCCGCGTGCCACCGTGCGCACGCGTCTGGCGTGGAGCTCGGGCAGCGGCTACGCGAAACACGGCCTGAGCTACGGGCCGGCCTTCGGCATCGGCGGCGGCAGCGAGATGGTGGTCGAAGCCGACGGCTCGAGCCGACGCCGCCACCTGGACACGGGCGAGAACCCGCCCGTGGGGGCGCTGCTGCACTACCTGCTGCCCGAGGGGTTCGACGGCGTGGTGCGGTTGAGGGTACTCGACGCGCAGGCGCGCGTGGTGCGCGTGCTCGCCAGCGACGACCCGGGGCTCGCGCCCGCGCGCCGGCCCGGCACGAAGCCGGGCCTGAACCGCGTCGTCTGGGACCTGCGCCACCAGGGCCCGGCGCGGCTGGACCTGTCGCTGTCGCCGCGGCGCAACCAGCCGCTGGCCGAGGAATCCGACGAGATCGCCGGCCCGGCGGTGGTGCCGGGGCGCTACGCCCTCGTGCTCGAGTGCGGGCCCCGGCCCGACCCGGCCGCGTCGACGGCGGCCGGCGCGGCCGACGAGGCCCCGGCCGGCACCGCCGCCTGGGAACCCACGCTCAGGCTCGAGGCCGCCTTCGACGTCGTCAAGGACCCGCGCCTGCTCACGCCGCAGCGCGCCTTCGAGCGCCAGCACGCCCTGCTGGAGCGTCTGTACGCCGCCTGGGGCCGCGTCAACGAGGGCGTGAACCGTCTGCGCCTGCTCAAGCGCCAGCTGCACGCGCTGCAGCCGCGCCTGGCCGGCCCCCACGCGGCCCTGGCGCAGCGCGCGCAGGCCCTGCACGAGGCCCTGTCGGCTGTCGAAGCCGAGCTCGTCGACCCGCACCGCGAGTCGCCGCGCGACGTGCTGCGCCACCGCGCCGGCGTGAACGACGCGATCGCCGACCTCGTCAGCGTGGTTGCGATCGCCGACGAGGCGCCCACACGGCCGTCGCGGGAGGTCGCGGCCGAGGTGCTGGCCCAGGCCGATGCCGAACTCGCGCGCCTGCGCGCTCTCGAGCGCGGCGAGCTGGCCGCCCTGAACGCGGCGCTGCGCGCGGCCGGGGTGGGCGTGTTGGGGGTGGGCGTCCCCGCGGGAAGGGGCTGAGCGCGGCCTGATGGCCGCCCCTGCCTGGTGGGGCGCGGCCGCCACGTGCCGCGCACTTCGGACCAGGCCGGCCACCCACGGCCCTGCGCTTTTCGGACGCTGCGGCGGGCGGATACGAACGTCGGGCCCAGGCCGCGCGCGAGCGGGCCCTTGGGCTCACGGGGGCCGGGCGCGGGAGGCTGCTCGGCTCGCGGCTGGACAGTGCTGTCACGGGGGGCGAGACCGACCTGTGCGCGGCTTGCGCGCAGGTCGCGCCGCTCAGCCGCGCCGCACCCGGTACTGCGTCAGCATCGTGGCCACCAGCATCGAGATCAGCGCCACGGCGACGATGACATCGGCGATGTAGGTCGGCACGTTGACGGCGCGGCTCATGGTGTCGGCGCCCACCAGGATGCCGGCGACGAAGACGGCGCCGGCGACCACGCCCAGCGGGTTGAGCATCGCCAGCATCGCGATGACGATGCCGCTGTAGCCATAGCCCGGGCTCATGTCGAGCGTGACGTAGGACGCACGGCCGGCCACCTCCACCGCGCCCGCCAGGCCGGCCAGCGCGCCTGACAGCAGCGCCACCTTGACGGTGACCCAGCCCACCGGCATGCCGGCGAAGGCCGCCGCGCGCGGGCCCGAGCCGACGGCGCGGATCTCGAAGCCCGTGGTCGTGCGCTGCATCAGCACCCACAGCGCCAGTGCCAGCCCCAGCGCGGCCAGCAGTCCGGTGTGGACGCGGCTGCGCTCGATCAGCTTGTCCAGCTGCAGCGCGTCCTGCAGCGCCACGCTCTGCGGCCAGCCCATCGCGGACGGGTCCTTCATCGGCCCGTCCAGCAGCGCCGAGACGGCCAGCAGGACGACGAAGTTCAGCAGCAGCGTGGTCACGACCTCGTCCACGCCCAGGCGCGACTTCAGCAGCGCGGGCCCCAGCAGCAGCAGCGCGCCCGCGGCCATGGCCGCGACGATCATCAGCGGGAACAGCAGCGCGGCCGGCGCGTCGAAGCCGCTGCCGCCGTGCAGGCCGCCCACCGCCACCGCCGCCAGCGCGCCGGCGTAGAGCTGGCCCTCGGCGCCGATGTTGAACAGGCGGGCGCGGAAGGCCACCGCGGCGGCCAGGCCGGTGAGGATCAGCGGGGTGGCGCGCGTCAGCGTCTCGGTGATCGCGAAGCGCGAGCCGAAGCCGCCCTCGAGCAGCAGCGCGTAGGCGCGCCCGACCGGCGCGCCGGCCCAGGCGACCAGCGCCGAGGTGACGAGCAGCGTGAAGGCGATGGCAGCCAGCGGCGCGGCCAGCAGCAGCGCGCGCGGGACGCGGACGCGGCGTTCAAGGCGCATGGGTGCCCCGCATGGCGCCGGGCAGCGCGACGCTGTCCCCGGCCCCCTGCCCGTCTGCCACGGGCGTCGACGAAGGGCCGTGATCGCCGCCGCCAGCCATCGCCAGCCCGATCGACGCCAGCGTCCACTGCGCCAGCGGCCGCGCCTCGGTCAGGCGGCCGTGGTGCATGACCGCGATGCGGTCGGCCAGCGCGAAGATCTCGTCCAGGTCCTCGCTGATGAGCAGCACCGCGCTGCCGGCAGCGCATGCGTCGAGCAGCTGCTGGTGCACATAGGCCACGGCGCCGACGTCCAGCCCCCAGGTGGGCTGGTTGGCGACGATCAGGCGTGGCACCGAAGGCGCCGCGGCCGGCGCTGCCCCAGCGGTGGCGGTGGCGGTGGCGGTGGCGGTGGCGGTGGCGGTGGCGGTGGCGGTGGCGGTGCTGGTGCTGGTGCTGGTGCTGGTGCTGGTGCTGGTGCCGGTGGCCGTGGCCGTGGCCGTGGTGGCGCCAGCCGTCGCTTCGCGGGCCCCCACGGCCCCCACGGCCGCCGCGCCGCCGTGCGCCGGCGCCATCAGCGCGCGGCCCAGGATCAGCTTCTGCATGTTGCCGCCCGACAGCGAGCGCGTCACGGTGTCGACGCCGCCGGCTTCGGTGCCGCGCACGTCGTAGCGGCTCACCAGCGCCCGGGCGTGCGCCCGCGCCGCGGCCCGCTTGACGAAGCCCAGGCGCGCGAACGCGGGCGAGGCGTAGCGCTCGAGTACGGCGTTCTCCCACAGCGGCAGGTCGCCGACGACGCCCACCGCGTGGCGGTCCTCGGGGATGCGCGCCACGCCGGCCCGCACCACCGCGCCGGGCCGCGCCGGCAGCGGCCGGCCGTCCAGCAGCAGGCTGCCGCTGTCGAGCGCGCGCTCGCCGCACAGCAGCTCGGCCAGCGCCGCCTGCCCGTTGCCGGCCACACCGGCCACGGCGACCACCTCGCCGGCGCGCAGCGTCAGGTCCACGCCGTCCAGCAGGGGCCGCGCGCCGCTGCCCCGCAGGGTGGCGCCGCGCAGCGCGCAAATGGTTGGAAGGGTGGGAAGGGTGGGGGCGGTCGGATCGCCGTGCGCGGCCTGCCAGGGCGCCTCGGGCGCGGGCAGCGCCTGCGCCGCGCTGCCAGATGCCGAAGCCGCTGCTGCAGCGGGCGTCGACGGCGCTCGCGCCGTGGTGGTCGCAACGGTCGGCACCTCAGCGTCGACGGTGACGCCGGGTCGCGCGCCGCGCCGCACCGCCGGCGCCACCGCGCGCCCGACCATGGCCTCGGCCAGGTCCTCCTTGCGCGCGCCGCGGGCGGGCAGCTCGGCCACCAGGCGGCCGCCGCGCAGCACCGCGACGCGGTCGGACACGCGCAGCACCTCGTCGAGCTTGTGGCTGATGAAGATCACCCCCAGCCCGCGCGCCACCATCTGCGCCAGCGTCGCGAACAGCGACTCGCTCTCCTGCGGCGTCAGCACCGCGGTCGGCTCGTCCAGGATCAGGATGCGCGCGCCGCGGAACAGCGCCTTCAGGATCTCCACGCGCTGGCGCTCGCCCACCGAGAGCTCGCCCACGCGCGCGTCGGGCTCCACGTGCAGGCCGAAGGTGCGCGCAGCCTCCAGCAGGCGCTGGCGCGCGGCGGCGCGGCGCGAGAACGGCTGCCACAGCGGCTCGGTGCCCAGCATCACGTTGTCGAGCACGCTCAGGTTGTCGGCGAGCGTGAAGTGCTGGTGCACCATGCCGATCCCCGCCGCCAGCGCCGCCTTGGGCTGCCCGGGCGGCAGCGGCCGGCCGAAGACCTCGACCGTGCCCGCGTCGGCCACGTAGTGGCCGAACAGGATGGACACCAGCGTGCTCTTGCCCGCGCCGTTTTCGCCCAGCAGCGCCAGCACCTCGCCGGCGGCCAGCTGCAGCGAGATGGCGTCGTTGGCCACCAGCGTGCCGAAGCGCTTGGTGATGCCTTGCAGGCGCAGGATGGGCGTCATGCCGCGCTGTGCGCCGGCTCTCGGCGCCAAGGGCGCGCGCGGTCGGCCATCATCATGCGCGCCCCCGGGCCGCGCCGCGCCCGTCCCACCCCGCGAGGCGGGGCGGCAACACGGCGGGCGGCCTGGCGATTTCTAGAACGCCCCACCCCGCGGCCGCGGGGCGGGGACCACAGCCCCCGGGTTCGGGGCGGCGTCACTTCGCCGTCGGCTTGGGCTGGTTGTCGTTGACCTTGACGCTGAACTTGCCGTCGTAGATCGCCTTTTCCTTGGCCTTGACCTTGGCGACCAGGTCGGCCGGCACCTTGCCCTCGAAGGTGCCCAGCGGCGAGAGCTCGGAGCCCTTGTGCTTCATCATCGAGTACTGGCCGTAGTCCTCGGCCTTGAACTTGCCGTCCTTCACCGCCTTGAGCGCGCGGTCGATCGTCGGCTCCATGTTCCACAGCGCCGAGGAGACCACGGTCTCGGGGTAGTCCTTCTGCGTGTTGATGACGTTGCCGATGGCCAGGATCTTGCGCTCCTTGGCGGCGTCGCTGACGCCGAAACGCTCGGCATACATCACGTCGGCGCCCTTGTCGATCATCGCGAAGGCGGCTTCCTTGGCCTTGGGCGGGTCGAACCAGCTGTTGATGAAGGTCACCATGAACTCCACCTTGGGGTTGACCTCCTTGGCGCCGGCCATGAAGGCGTTCATCAGGCGGTTGACCTCGGGGATGGGGTAGCCGCCGACCATGCCGATCTTGTTGGACTTGGTCATGCCGCCGGCGATCATGCCGGTGAGGTAGGCGGGTTCCTGGATGTAGTTGTCGAAGACGCTGAAGTTCGGCGCCTGCGGCTTGCCCGACGAGCCCATCAGGAAGCTGACCTTGGGGTAGTCCTTGGCGACCTTGCGCGCCGCGGCCTCGACCGCGAAGGACTCGCCGACGATGAGCGTGTTGCCCTTCTCGGCGTACTGGCGCATCACGCGCTCGTAGTCGGCGTTGGCGACGTTCTCGCTGAAGACGTACTCGATCTCGCCGCGGGCGACGGCGGCCTTCAGCGCCTTGTCGATGCGGCTGACCCACTGCTGCTCCACCGGCACGGTGTAGATGGCGGCCACCTTCATCTTGGCCTGTGCAAAGACGGGCGAGGCGCCCGCGGCCAGGACGGCAGACGTGGCCAGGGCGAGGGTCAGGGTGTGACGACGGGTCAGGGACATGGAGGAACTCCTTCGGGGATGACGGCGGTGTGACGAAGCCGAATGCGTATTTGACAACACCGCCGGCGCAAGCAAAGGTCGTTCCCGCGAGTTGCCCAAAGCGAACGCCTGGATCCTGGGGTGGTGGACATGCAGGCTCACCGATGACGAGCCGAACTAGGCGCCCTCGGCCTCCACCAGCAGGGTCAGCAGCGCGAGCGACTGCTGCCAACCTGCGTAGCAGGCCTCCACCGGGATCGGCTCGGGGATGCCTTCCTGCACGATCGTGAGCTCGGTGCCGACCGAGACCGGCTGCAGCGTCACGCTGACGTCCATCGCGCCGGGCAGGCCCGGATCTTCAAAGCGGTCGGTGTGGCGGATGCGCCGGTCGGGCTCGAGTTCGACGAACTCGGCGCTGAAGGCATGGCTGTGGCCGCTGCCCAGGTGGGTGAAGGACATCCGGTAGCCGCCGCCGACCCGGCCGTCGAAGTGGTGGACGTGGCCGACAAAGCCATGCGGCGGCAGCCATTTCGCCAGCGCCTCAGGGCTGACGAAGGCGCGGTAGACCCGCCCGGGCGGAGCGGCCAGGACGCGGTGCAGTCGAACGGTGCCGGTGGGCATGAGGGGGCGTCCTTTCAAGGGGGGTTCCGGCCTGACCCGCGGGCGAAGAACTCGACCAGCGGCGCCAGCCCGGGGCGGACATCTTCCGGCAGCTCCGCCAGCGAGGCAAGCCCCAGCGCCACACCACGCGCCACCAGCTCGGGCTCCTTCAGCGACTGATGCATCGACCAGAGCTGCCGCGCCGGCCCCTTCTGGAATTCATGGATCGCGTCCAGGAGATCCCCGCTGCCGAGCTGCCCGCCGCGCCACCGGGCGAACTGCTCGTCCAGGCTTTCGAGCATCTGGCGCGTTTCGGCTTCGCGGATCCGGGCGGCGAGTTCACGCAGGGCCTTGCGCTGGGACTTGCTGAATTCGATCATCGGGGTCTCCACCGGGTCGGTTCCGCACTTCAGGCCGCCCCCCGGCCGCCCCGGCGGGCGCAAGCACCGGGCTCGACGTGCCCTTGGCATGCCTGGGCAGGGCGCCCAGGTCCTGCAGCCACGGCATCGAAGACTCGCACCAGATCTGCGCGCGGGGCGGCAGCATGGCCCGCTCGGCGACACAGCCCAGCCGCAGGTTCAGCACCCGGGGCGCTTCGGCCTCGGTGGCGTAGAGCTGAGTGCCGCACTCGGCGCAGAAGGCCTGCGCCCTGCGGTTGCCGCTCTCGGCCACCTTCACGTAGTGCCGGGGCGCGCCGGACAGGCGGACGTTTTCCACCGGCGTGGGGATGACCGCCCGGAACGGCGCCCCCGAGAACTGCTGGCAGTCCGTGCAATGGCAGGCGATGACCCGGCTCGGGTCGATCAGGGCCGTGAACGAGATGGCGCCGCAATGGCAACGGCCGGGAATCTGCATGGGGGGGCCCTCTGGAGTGGCTGGCGCTGTGGCGCACCATCGCCGATCTTGCCAGCAACAGGGGGCGACAGTCGGGTGCCTGAAGACCTCGGCCCAGGTCAACCATCGCAGCCTGAACAGCGAGATCATCGCCCGCGCTGGAAGCGCAGATCCTGCCCTGGCGGTCTGCCGCCGAGCAACTGGCGGCCATCCGGGCCACCAGAGAGCGGCTTACCCGTATCACCTTCGATCACGACGCGATCGACCGGGCCAAGCGCCAGGGACGGGCGTGATCGACGTCGACGTCAATGTCCTGGCCTACCTGCTGATCCCGGGCAAGTTCACCGCCTCAGCCGGCAAAGCCGCTGCCCGGCCTGTGACTGCGAGTACGTGGCCCTGGCAGAGTTTCTGGATCCGGCGCTGGGGACGGCCGACACCAAGCTCGCGAAGGCATTTCCAAGGCGCACGAGCGTGCTTTGGGCGGACTGATCTGGGGGACGGGTCGGCTGCCGAGATCGAGATCGGTCCTGTGCGGCACCGTCCAGTAGAGATCGGCGTCCTCGTGGTCGTCGGGCAGCTCGTCGACCGCGTCGCCGTGCGCCGAGCCGTAGAAGATCTGGCCGGTGGTCTTGGGCACGTAGAACGAGATCGCTTCGTCGTAGTCACGGACGACCCGAGAGACCAGGCCCAGGCGCCGATGTGGCATCTTCAGGCGAACAGTCGAGCCATCTGCGCCTCCTCTTCGGGGGTGTAGGCAACGGCGCCGACAGGGATGGTCGAGGGCAGCTGAAGGCGCACTTCACGGGCCTGTGCCTGCGTGAAGCCGCCACACAGCTCGATGAGCTGGGTGCCGGATCGAGCCTGCTCCTGGGCAACGCGTATTGCGCAAGCCAGGTCGGCGACACCGATGATGGTTGTCGTGAAATGCTCCGACGTGAGCATGGCGCGGTGAACGTCGGGCGAATACCCGGG
Organism: Rubrivivax sp.; assembly: GCA_027491255.1. GTDB lineage: Bacteria > Pseudomonadota > Gammaproteobacteria > Burkholderiales > Burkholderiaceae_C > Rubrivivax. Next base: position 164,817 of record JAIXWM010000008.1, read on the forward strand.
TGCCTTGACAATATAGGTGAAGCGCGACAAGGGCATTTTGCAATCTGTAGGCTCTGGTTGGAATGATGGTCGGGCCACGCTTCTTGCTTTGACATGGAGTTCAAGTATTTCATCCTGGTTTTCGTCGAACCTGTTGGTGGTTCGCCACCCGAGATGCCGATAGAACCCGTAGGAGCGGCTATTTGGGTCAGGCGAACAGCCAAGATACAGTCTGGCGTGACCCTGAGCGATCAGGACTTCGACAGTTTGTTCAAGAAGCGTCCTGCCAATTCCCCGATCTTCAAATTCAGGAAGCAACGCCAAGACCACGATTTCGCCTGACAACCTGTCGCCAAAGCAATAGCCAACAATTCTTCTCTCGAAGACACAAACCACGCCAGGCAGCGAATCCGCTTTTACCTGTCCACGCCAGGATTCAAGAGTGATACCCATCGCGTTCAGGCGCGATGCAGATACTGCATTCTCTCGTGTCATGCCACGAATCTCGATGCACTGGGCTATATCCGCGGCCGAGGCGGGTCTGAATTCAAAGGCTTTCGGCATGACACGCATGTTCTCGGCGGGGCCTTACGTGAAGCCAGCTGGAGGCCCGGCAGCACCAGTGAGCAAGAGCAGACCGATCGTCAGTTCGAGAGCGGCGCCTGCGAGGGCTTTGGGAAAGCTGCCTTTATCCAGTACAAGAGAAGGAAACCGGAGCAAGCCAGCGCCGAGCCATGATGCGCCCGCGATCAGATAGGCGTCTGGAGACTGGATCACAAGGCAGGTCACGCCCATGGCGAGAAAGAGACCACCGTAGGTCGCCCTGATTTCCGATACGCCGAGGCCCCCAATGGGTTCGATCGACACAAGCCTGGCCGCTCGATTCGGTGCGAGGACACCCAAGAGCCCCATCGCTGTGCAAAGCACGGCTCCGATGATTGAAAGCATGGGATGTGACAGCCAAGAGTCCAGTTCGCTCCATGTCGAGAGTGAGGAAGCCAATCATCCGGGATCCGACACCTACGACTGCGAGTACGTGGCCCTGGCAGAGTTTCTGGATCTGACGTTGGTGATGGCCGACGCCAAGCTCGCGAAGGCATTTCCAAGGCGCATGAGCTTGCTTGGTGCGGGCTGAGCTCGGGGCCGGGTCGGCTGCGGAGCGCGGGGCTGTCGGCCGGGGTCGCTGTCAGGCCCCTGCTTCCCGTGCCCGTGCCGGTGGCCTGGATGCCGGTCACGCCCCGCCGGGCGCGCCGCGCCCCTCGACGGACATGCCCTGCTCCTCGGCCCAGGCGAGCAGGGCAGCCTGCGTCGCTTCACGCTCGAACTCGCACCAGGTCTCGAGCAGACCCAGCCGCTCCAGCAGTGCCTTGAACCGGGCGTAGGCGCCCTCGCGGCCGAAGATATCGACAACGTCTTGCTGGTATTGGGGCGCGCGCTCTTCGGCGAAGCGATGTGCGAGCCGGCTGCCCAGATCGAGCTCGTTCTTGTGCGGCACCGTCCAGTAGAGCCCCGCGTCCTCGTAGTCGTCGGGCAGTTTGTCGACCGCGTCGCCGTGCGCCGAATCGTAGAAGACCTGGCCGGTCGTCTCGGAGATGTAGGCCGCATGCTGAAAAGGCGGCAACGAGGAGACCCACTCGAGGGCGTCCTCGAGGGCGTCATAGGGAAGGTCGGCATGGCGGCGGTTCCCTGGGAGAGGCTGTCGACGGCGACGTAGCGGATTCTCAGCGCCGCTGGCATGGTGGTGCTCCCCCCAGGGGATGTCCCTGTGGAGCAATCTGGCCTCAGCTCGCAATGCGCATGGCCAGCGTGGCCGCCTCGACCTGCTCGGCGAACCTCACACCAAGACCTGCGCTGCGTTCCTCGTAGTAGATGGCCTGCGCTTGGAACTCGGCCAGTGCATCCGGATGAAAGGCGCGCGGCTTCACCGCCCGAGTACGCGCCTGGCTCGGGAAAACGCCTGGGCTGCGGGAATGAGCTGGACCGCACCGCGTTCGACTTCATCGATACGGCGACGTAGCTCTTCATCCCATGCCACCTCGACCTCGCGTCAGCTGTTGTCACCTCTGCGGCACGAGCTTGACCTGGAGGTCGCAACCCACCGCCTCGGCGTACCGCTTCAAGGTGCTCAGCGACGGAGTGTGCTTGCCCGCTGACTCCAACCGGGAAACGGCGCTCTTGGTGGTTCCCATACGTTCTGCCACAGCGTCTTGCGTCAGTCCGGCCTGGGTGCGCGCGCGCAGGAGCTGCTTGACCACTTCGTACTCCAGTTCCAGGGACTCATAAGCCTCGGTGAACCCCTTGCGCTTGCTGGCCTTGGCCAGGAAGGCCGCGGGGTCATGCTTCAGGGGACTGTGCTTCAACTCAGGCATCTTGGATCTCCTTCACCCGCTTGCGGGCGACCTGCAGCTCCTTCTCGGGTGTCTGCGGGGTCTTCTTGATGAACGCGTGCACGACGACCACCCGTCTGCCGGCAAGAAAGCAGTACATGGCGCGGCCGGTACTGTCAGAGCGAATGAATGCGAAGGGTTGGGCTGCAATGATTGCCGACACCCATGCCTGGCGAGGGGTCATGCGTCGCTGAGCCGCGCCCGCCAGTAGCCAGGCTTTCGCCGCGTCGGCGCGATGGCGATCACATAGATCTCGGTCTCGCCTTGCAGGTACACCAGCGAGAACTTGAACCTCCGGTCAACGACTCGGCGCGTCCTGTGCTTGTACTTCGGCCAAAACTCAGGATTCGCGGCCGCCTGTTCCTCTGCCGCGTGGACCGCTCTGTCATAGTGCTCAGCAAGCCGAGGACTGATGGCCGCGAAGTACTCGACCGCGTGCAAGAACTCTGCTCGAGCCTGCGGGTGATACCGGACGTTTCTCACCGCCGGATCAGGCGGCGAGCTTCTGCGTGAACATCTTCAGCCGGAACAAGCTTGACCGTACCGGACTCGATCTCTGCGACACGGCGCTCGATCTCGCGGTCCCAGGCAGCCTCTGCGTCGAAATCGGCCTGTCCATGGAGCGAATCCAACAACTCCTCGGCGAGGCGCGCTCGATCTTCGGCAGACAAGGCCTTGGCTCGGGCGGACAGTTCTTCGACCAGGGTGGGCATGATGACCTCCGCATACAGCGGCGACAGCTTACAGAGGTGGCGCGCAGGCTGGGCCTGTGTGACGCATGACGTTGAGCCAACCTGCCCGCGGAAGCTGGTGGCATCAGCACGGGCTGGCAGGATGGCCCAAGACTAGCACGCACGGCACTTCAGCCTGCAGACCGAGCATTCCTGCGCGCCGTGGCCCGGCGATGCACCTCAAGCCCCGTCCGGCGCGCGCGGAAGCGGCGCCTTGGCCAGACGCTCGGCCATTCTTGTCTGCCAGCCCGGGCCCGTGGCCTTCCAGCGGGCGACGACCTCGGCGGGTAGGCGCAGGCTGATCATCTGCTTTGGATGGACCGACTTCGGCCGCCCCGCCTTCTTGAACACGGCGCGCGCGAACATCTCATCGGTCATCTCGGGCAGTTCCTCGTATTCCTCGGGCTTGATGACATGCGCGTCGACGCGCCCGAGGTCAGAGCCCAAAGTACGGCGCGAAGCGGGCTTGCTCACGATCATTGGCCTTTCTCATGCTGAACACATGGCGCACCGCGCCCCTTGGGGTGTACCCGATCACCACCAGGCGCCCCCGCAGCAAACCGAAGCAGATGATCCGGCATGGAGATCATCGGTGCGACGAGGCGGGCGCCCTTGGTCTTTCAGTCATCGACAGCTCGGCCAGCTTGACCGAGCGCACCAGATACATGCGGTCGCGGGCCCGACATGGCGGCGAGTATTACCATACGATCTATCGTAAAACACCGGGGACCGCATGCCGACCACGCTCACCATCAAGGGGCAAGTCACCATCCCCAAGCAGATCCGTGACGCACTGGGCTTGAGGCCCGGCATGCCGGTGGACTTCGCCGTCAACCAAGAGGGTGAGGTGGTGATCCACAAGGCCGAAGGTTCAGCCAAGCGCAAGCCTGACCGGTTCGAGGCCGCCCGTGGCCAAGCCGATGTGAAGTGGCGTACCCAAGACCTGATGGCCTTGCTCCGAGGCGAGGCCTGATGCTGGTCGACACCAACGTTCTGGTCGATGTCCTGGAAAACGACCCCGATTGGGTCGACTGGTCCGTGGCACAACTGCAAGCGCAGTCCAAGGTGCACCGGCTGGTCATCAACCCGATCATCTACTCCGAGCTGTCGCTGACGTTTTCTACCGTCGAAGCACTGGACCATGTGCTCGATGGCATGGAACTCCAGATGCTGGAGATACCCAAGCCTGCCTTGTTCCTGGCCGGAAAAGCCTTTGTGCAATACCGTCGCAGTGGTGGTGTGAGAAACAATGTGCTTGGGGATTTTTTCATTGGCGCCCACGCTGCTGTCAGCGGGCTGCCGGTATTGACCCGGGATACTCGGCGATACAGGAATTATTTTCCGAGCATCAGATTGGTGACTCCGGAGTGAAAGAAAAAGAATATGCAGTGCGACGAGGCGCGCGCCCCTGGTCACTCAGACGACGACAGCAAGGGGAACGCCGCGTCACGGGCCGCTCCCCCTTCCGTGGCAGCCACCATGCGCAGCTGTCAGTTCCGGCTCTCCACCAGCAGCGGCGTGCGTTCCTGATGCACCTCAAGCCCCGCCCGGCGCGCGCGGAAGCGGCGCCTTGGCCAGACGCTCGGCCATTCTTGTCTGCCAGCCCGGGCCCGTGGCCTTCCAGCGGGCGACGACCTCGGCGGGCAGGCGCAGGCTGATCATCTGCTTTGGATGCCGGCCACCGCCAGAAGCGCCTTCGGGTTGGTACGCGCAATCGTCAGCAAGGTGCGCGCGGCACCACTGGGTTGCTTGCGGCCCTGCTCCCACCCCTGTAGCGTGCGAACCGACACGCCCAGCAGCGCTGCGAAGGGGCTCTGGGACAAGCCCGTCTTCTCGCGTGCCTCGGTGGCCGGGCTGTGAACCACCCGCACCTGGCCCGCCTTCATTTCGCGGATGGACTGCAGGAGTTCAGCGCCAAGGTCGCGGTTGGCCTCGAACAGGGCAAGCTCCTTGGGGGGCAATGGCTTGGTCTTCGAGGGCACGACGTATCTCCTTGAGCACGGCACCGGCAAGGTTGCCGCTCGGGCACCACACCGCTACGCGGCCTGCGCGTGGAGCCTCACGCCGAGGGCACGCGCAACCTTGAGCACCGTGGCGAAGCTCGGGTTGCCTTCGGCGCTCAGGGCCCTGTACAGGCTCTCTCGGCTGAGACCCGCGTCCCTCGCCACTTGGCTCATGCCCTTGGCCCGGGCGATGTCGCCCAGCGCCTTGGCAATGCCAGACGCATCGTCGGGCGCCTCCTCCAGCCAGGCATCGAGGTAGGCGGCCATTTCCTCGGGCGTGCGCAGATGCTCTGCCACGTCGTAGGGTGTGGTCCGTGTCATGGACGCTTTGCTCGGCGCACGGGGCATGGCGCGCTACTCCTGAAAGTTCCGAGCCAGCCTGATGGCCGCCTCGATGTCCTTGGACAGGCTCGACTTGTCGCCCCCGGCCAGCAGAAGCAACAGTCTCGACCCGCGCTGCGAGTAGTAGACCCGGTAGCCAGGACCGACGTCTATCTTGAGTTCAGACACACCGCCGGTCAGGTGACGGTGCTGGCCTGGATTGCCGGCGATCAATCGCTCGACGCGAACCAGAATCCGGGCCCGACCCGCCGCGTCTTCGAGCGCGTCGATCCATTGGGCGTATGCGTCAGTCTTGGCTACTCGCACAGACGAAGTGTAGCCCCGGGGCTACGTGTGTCAAGGTTCCACGATCGGCGATACCGCCCCCTCAGCTCGCACCCCCACCCCTGAGCCCGCAGCGTCATCCTCTGCGGCAGCCCCCATGCGCGGCTGCCAGTTCCGGCTCTCCACCACCAGCGGCGTGCGTTCCTGGGCGCCGGCCGGCTCGATGCCCATGGCGTGCAGCCTGGCGCGCAGCTCTGCCAGCACATCGTCCTTGCGCAGCGACCATGTCGAAGCGAAGCACCGCCAGAAGACCCAGCCCGCGCGCTCGAGGATGCGCTGGCGCTGCATGTCGGCGGGCCAGCGGTCGGGCCCGTGGAATTCGTCGCCGTCGCACTCGATGGCCAGCCGCGTGTCGCTGGCGCCTTCGACGACCATGTCGATCCGGTTTTGTGGGCAAACGTTTGAGCCAAGCGAATTGTCAGGCCTCACCTGCCCGTCACCCGCTTTGCAAACTTGCCGACGGCCAGATCGTACGCCTCTGACAGCAATGGCTTTACCTTATCGAAGGTGGCAGCGCTGGGATTGAGCACAGAGACCCACGACATCCAGCCATAGACGGGATGAGGGAGCAGTTGGTCGAGCACAGTGAAATCATGCCCCGTCCCTACGACACCACCAGCGGCGGGTCGTGCTGGCTGCGGCCCGAACAGTACGCGATAGGTAGGTTTGCTGATGCCAATGTTCAGGCGGAAAACACCGGGGCGCTGTAAGTTAGACGCACGATCATTGTCTCCGTCTTTGTCCTTGATGGTCGCGAAGTAGATCCCACGCGGCAGCTTCCCGCCAGGGTCGTAGAAAAACGAAGTTTCTCCCCATGCCGAGATAGGGCGAATGTCGGCGAATGTACCGACGATGTGCTTGGCTATCAGAGAACTGTCCATGAGGCCAGTTAGGCTTCACTTGGGCTCGATCCGCGAGAGCCTCTCTGCCATGCGCGTTTGCCATCCTGGTCCAGTGGCGCGCCATTTGAGAATGACATCCTCAGGTAGGCGGATGGAGATCAACTTTCTCGGGTTCAGGGAAACGGGTCTCCCGCCCTTGTTGACCTTTCCTCGCGCGAGCATGTCTTCGGTCAACTCGGGAAGTTCCTCGTACTCCTCCAGCTGAATGACGTGCGTCGCCACCTTGGCGAGGTCAGATCCCAAGGAGCGGGGCGATGAGCGCCTGCTCGCGGTCATTGGCTTTCCTCATGCTGAACACATGGCGAGCCGCGCCACGCGGTGTGTACCCAATCACCACCATCCGATCCCGGAGCATGCCGAAACAGAGGATCCGCCGTTCCCCGTAGTCCTTGCGAGTGTCTTCCGTCTCGAAGTTGGTTGACTCGAAGACGACCCTCGCATCTTCAAAATCGAGCTGCCTTTCGGCAAGGGCTTTGGCGCGCTTCGCAGGATCGTAGGTGATGAGCACATGGTTATTGTATCTACAACAACCATGGTGCGCAAGGGCGCTCGACCTGTGATGCCTAACGAATGAAAGGGACTTCCCCGTCCCGAACCAGCCGCAAAGCGGCAACCGGCCACAAAGTGCCACGATGGGAAGTGCGAACTCTCATCAACTCACTCGGAAGGGGAAGTCCATGGCTATCGCATTCGTCGGCATCGATCTCGCCAAGAGCGTGTTTGCGGTGCACGGGGTTAACCCGGCTGGCAAGCCCGAGCTGGTCCGCCCGAGCGTGCCGCGCGCCAAGTTGCACAAGATGACGACGACCTCGGCGGGCAGGCGCAGGCTGATCATCTGCTTCGGATGGACCGACTTTGGCCGCCCCGCCTTCTTGAACACGGCGCGCGAACATCTCATCGGTCAAACAGATGATCCGGCATGGAGATCATCGGTGCGACGAGGCGGGCGCCCCTGGTCATTCAGACGATGACGGCAGGGGGAGCGCCGCATCAGGGGCCGCACCTCCTTCACCGGCACTCACCATTCGCGGTCGCCAGTTCCGGCTCTCCACCACCAGCGGCGTGCGTTCCTGGGCGCCGGCCGCCTCGATGCCCATGGCGTGCAGCCTGGCGCGCAGCTCGGCCAGCACATCGTCCTTGCGCAGTGACCATGTCGAGGCGAAGCAGCGCCAGAAGACCCAGCCCGCGCGCTCGAGGATGCGCTGGCGCTGCATGTCGGCGGGCCAGCGGTCGGGCCCGTGGAATTCGTCGCCGTCGCACTCGATGGCCAGCCGCGTGTCGTCGGCGCCTTCGACGAGCATGTCGATCCGGTAAGCGCCTGCCTTCACTTGCGGCGTGAGACACCAGATACATGCGGTCGCGGGCCCGGCTGGCCGCCACGTTGAACCGCTGCTCGACGCTACCTGCCAGCGAGCGAAGCCGCGCGGCCCACTTCGGGCCGCCGGCGCGCCCGATGCGGCCGCAGAGGTCGTTGACGGTGGCCAGATTCGATGAGCACGTAGGCGCGGGGGTCGATCTCCGTGCCCTACTGGCAGTCAGGCGTCAGGCGTCCGGAAGCCTGGCGAACCAACCGGTTCATCACGGTCGAGGACATCGCCTGATCGAAGAATGCTTCGCTCCGCTACGAGCGCCCCGATGCGGTGATCGATGTCGGCCTCTCATGCAAGCCGTCTGGTGACTGTTGCCGGGGATTCTGTGCACCACCAATCGATGCCGCGCTGCAGATCTATCTACTTTAGGTATCAAGAAATGCCGAACTTGGATTGGACAGGAATCGTTCGGCCTCCTAGCATGATGTCTGACACGCTACGCTTTTTTCATTCGGCATTGCCGCGTTGCCCGGATCATCCACAAACGGAGACCCTCTATGTCACAGCGTACCACCCGCAGGTGCCTCCTTTCCAAAGCGGCAGTCGGCTTGGCGTCGTCATCTGGACTCCTGACATCATTGAATACAGTCGCTCAATCCAGCGTCGGATTTCCCAATCGGACAGTTCAACTCATCGTCCCGCTGGGTGCTGGTGGAGTCGCAGATACAGGGGCCCGCATCGTCGCTAAAAAATTAGCCGAAGTACTAGGCACTGCTGTGGTCGTCGAGAACCGGCCGGGCGGGGCCCAGGCTGTGGGTATCGGCCAAGTGGCACGTGCAAACCCAGATGGCCATACGCTGCTATGGTCCACCGGCGGCTTCGCCGCTGCCCCGGTGCTAATGAAGTCATTCGAGTTCGACCCCATTCGCGACTTTCAGCCAATCACAATGGCTGCAACCAGCAACAACGTGCTGGTCGGTTCGTCAGCGCTGCCCAGCAAAAATTTACCAGACTTAATAAAGTATTCAAAAGAAAATCCAGGCAAGCTTTTCTACGGTACGGCATCGGGTGGCACTACCTTGGTTTTTGAGTACCTGAAAATGGCGACGGGTGTTCAACTAGAGTCCGTCCCGTACAAAGGTTCGCCGGACGCCTGGGCCGATCTTATTGGTGGGCGGATACATGTCATGCTAGATGGTCCAGGTTTGACCAAGAGCAATATTGAAACAGGTCGTGCACGAGCATTGGGCGTATTTGGTCCAAAGCGATCCAGCGTGTTGCCCCAAGTGCCAACGATCGCTGAACAAGGGTTTCCGGATTTCTCTGTATTGACATGGGTCGGCTTGTGGGCACCCAAGGCCACACCTAGGTCGGTAGTGCAGCGCCTAGAACAAGCCATGACCCGCGTGATGGCGATGCCAGAAACCCAGCAGGAACTCGACCGAGCCGGACTAGACGCCACCACCATGAGTACAACTGAATTCACCGAAGCCATACGCAAGGAACTCGCGTTGTGGAAAACAGTGGCCGCCCGTGCCAACATCCAACCGCAGTAAGAGCACGGACATGACCGACCTCAAAGAGCGTATGGCACGCGGTGGTCTGGTGGCCGCTTGGTGCGCTATGCCGTCGCCCTTCTTGGCCGAAACGATGGCTTGCTCAGGCTTTGACGCGATCACCATTGACCTGCAGCACGGAGTGCAGGAGTACGGTCATGCAGTCAGTTCGCTGCAGGCCATCGATGGACGAGGAGTACCGGTACTGTGCCGCGTGCATTGGAACGAGCCCGGCACTCTGATGAAAGTGCTCGACGCTGGCTTCAATGGGGTGATCTGTCCCTTGGTGAACACACGACAGGAGGCCGAGGCACTTGCGCGTGCCTGTTACTATCCGCCGATGGGCGGACGATCGTTCGGTCCGTATCGGGCAACTGCAACGCATGGCGCGAATTACTTCGACCGTGCAAATGATTGGATTGTCGTTCTGCCCATGATCGAGACGATGGAGGCCGTGCAAAATCTGGAAGAGATCCTGTCTGTACCAGGTATATCTGGAGTTTATGTTGGCCCCAATGATCTTGCATTATCGATGGGCCTCCCGCCTCAGCTGGTGCCGCCGAACCTGATACCTGCCGAGCCAGTGCTCGAACAGATATTCTCTATCTTTGCAAAAGTACGTGCAGCCGGTAAACTGGCTGGCATTGCTTGCGGCTCTCCGACCATGGTAGCCTATATGCAAAAAGCCGGATTTCATCTGACCACATTGTGCAGCGACGTGCATTTCTTCCGAACCGGTATGCAAAACTTGCTCGCTGAAACCCGCGCGGCGCTGTGCCCTGCCTAAATCTGGATACCAGTCATGAACATGCCTGCACAAGCTGACGCTACCAAGGTCAATACGGCTGGAGGCTATCGCTACATTCCTTCGGTCTTTCAGTATTCGTCCGGTGTCGCGGCGGAGGACGGCTTCGAGCTCGTAAGGGCCCGTTTCCATCGCCCTGTGCCGCTGGACCAGGGCTTCGCCGCCATCGAGGCGCACCTGCGCACGCTCGGGCGACCGCTTCAGGCCTTCGCGCAGTGCGAGTTGCGCTCGCCGCGCCCCTACACCGAAGAAGGCTTTCTCGCCTTCAACCGGCGCTACGTCAAGACCCTTGAAGCCTGGGACCTCTGCGACGGAACAGTGACCCCAGTGGCGCGGACCCATGTCTGCCCGGTGTATGAGGCGCCGCAGCAGCCGTCAATGCATGCCTTCACTTACACGGTACCAACGAACACATCAGCGCGTCGCAGTTTCATGCTCGCCGGTGGCGGTGACGTACGTCGAGGATCAGGTAGCTTCATGGAGCGTTGTGTTCGACGTGGCGACACCTCGGCCGAAGGCCTGCGGGAGAAAGTGGAACACGTTATCGCCGAGATGGAACGACGGATGAGTTTGCTGGGCTTCGGATGGGCCGACGCGATCAGTACGCAGTGCTATACAGTGCAGAATATCGGTCATCTGGTCGGCGAATTGCTGGCAGCACGCGGCGCTATTCCTGGTGGCTTGGTGTGGTCGTACGCGCAACTCCCGGTGGAAGGACTCGCTTTCGAAATGGATGTTCGCGGCACGGTACTCGAGCGAGTGCTTCAGTGAAATCAAATATTTCTGGTAGGAGAGATCAAGTCCTTACGGCCAAGTCACTTGCAGTTTCTATCAGGCGCCGTACGGTAGCTTCTTGATTCTCACGACACCAAGCGAGCAGATGCTGCAGCTTCAATGCGCTCGAATCTATTCCAGGTGCAACAAGAGGACGAAGCTCAATACCGCTAAACCCTAATGATGCCATGGCGGCTGGGACAACTGCTAGCCCCAATCCGGCACGCACCATGGCAAGTATCCCCGGAGGCTGTGCCATCGAAACCACGGTGCGCGGTCGCACGCCAGCATCATGGAACAATCGATTCAGAATCAGAAAAAAGTATTTGGCCAGCGGTGACCATGCAATGTAGTTGCGCTGGTGCAGCGCCCGGATCGGAACCTCTTCAAGACACGCCAACGAATCCCCAGCCGGGAGCGCGACGACGAAACAATCGCGGTGAAGAATCAACGAGTCCAACCGTTCGTGATCCAACGGGGGACGGACTATCCCCACATCCAGCGAACCCGCTTCCAATTGCCGCAACTGATCATCGATGAGCAGCTCCTTGAAGACATAACTCACACCGGGATAGCGCGCATGATGAAGACCGATGAGTTGCGGAAGCAATTCGTACGAGGCGGCCTGGGTGAAGCCGATCGTCAAGGTGCCATGTCTGCCTTCAGCTGACAGCCGTGTTTGCTCGGCGGCCTCTCCCGCCCGCTGCAAGATTGCTCTTGCTTCCTCTGCAAAGTAACGTCCCGCAGGAGTCAACGTCACTGTGCGACGGTCGCGCTGGAAAAGCAGCACTCCCATGCTCGCCTCCAGCAAGGCGATTTGCCTGCTTAGCGGCGGCTGCGTCATGTTGAGCCTGACAGCAGCTCGTCCAAAATGCAGCGTCTCAGCCAATACTACCAAGCAACGCAGCTGTGGCAAATCGAAAGGCAGGCGGGCGATCATCACACCGTCTGCCGATGACGTTCTATTCCACTTGCAATCATCTTGTCCACGAATGTCGTGCGCACAGCACTAAGGCAGACTTTCCACGCCGTGTGCCCGGTTCGCCGAGCAGTCCTCCGCCAGGAAAAAGGCCTCAGCCGCAAGCGGTGCTCCAGATACATGTCACGGCCCCGCATCGCTTGGTTCAACCATGACAGCCTTTGGTCGACTTGATTATGGCCGATCGCGAATGGCACATGGCGAGGGCATCGCCGTAGCATAGCCGCGCACCCCACGCTGCGCACTTCGATGCGCGGCGCTTCAGAATCCCGGCAGTTGAAGAGGACCGAGTCGATCGCATGCCCTCGCCTTCGTTCGTCGCATCCCGGACTGGTCAGAGTGGTGTCGCCGAACGAAGCGCCGATCACCGGACCGAGGTTGAAACCACTGGTCACGATGAGCTGTCCGAACTTGACCAGCGTGTGGCCATACTCTTCGTTGGTGCGCAATGCCGCTCAGGTATCCCCCCGCGTCAGAATAGTTGTCGCCCCGATAGAACTTGGTCTTTGACTTCCAAGTTCATCCAAATGGTGGTGGGAGGCTGTGGAGCTTGTGGGCGAAGGTCGGCGCGGTGGGCAACG
>JAIXWM010000054.1 GCA_027491255.1 Rubrivivax sp.
CAGTGGACGGAAGTTGAGGGTTGATGGGCGGCTTGGAGCATCGCGGCGAACACCTCCAGCGGGGAGTGGAAGGCGTGCGTGGCGCGTGGTCGGTTGTTCAGGCTGTCGGCGATGGCGTCGAGGTCGGCTTGAGTGTGGACGGACAGATCGGTGCCCTTGGGCAGGTACTGGCGCAGCAGCCCGTTGGTGTTCTCGCAGCTGCCTCGTTGCCAGGGGCTGTGCGGGTCACAGAAGTAGACCTTCACGCCCGTGCTGGCAGTGAGCTCACGGTGGCGCGCCATCTCCTTGCCCTGGTCGTAGGTCAAGCTGTGGCGCATCGGCGCGGCGATCGAATTCAGCTTGGCAGTGAAGCCCGCCAGCGCGGAAGCTGCCGTCGAGTCGTCCATTCTGGCCAGCAGGACAAGACGGCTCGTTCGCTCGACGAGGACACCGACGGAGGACTTGTTGCCAGCGCCCTTGATGAAGTCGCCCTCCCAGTGGCCCGGCATGAGGCGGTCCTCGATCTCGGGCGGACGCACATGGATGCTGACCATCTCGGGGATCTGACCGCGCCGGTCGACGCCACGCTTGCGGGGCAGGCGCGTGCTGCGACCGTGGCGCAGGCAGGCGATGAGCTGGCGGCGCAGCTCGCCGCGCGGATGCGCGTAGATCGCCGTGTAGATCGTCTCGTGCGAGACGTGCATGGTTGGGTCCTCTGGCCACACGCGCTTGAGGGTAGCCGCGATCTGCTGGGGCGACCACTTCCACTCCAGCAAGGTAAGCACGGTACCCCAAAGGACGTGGTCAGGGTGGAGCTTGGGCGCCGCACGCGCCTGGATGCGTCGCGTCTGGCTCAGCGCCTGTGCAGGCACGCTCGCATAGACGCCCTCGGCACTGGCGTTGCGCGCGATCTCACGGCTGATGGTCGAGGGCGAACGTTCGAGCGCGCGGGCCATGGCCCGCACGCTCGAACGCGCCTGGCACATGCTCGCGAGCGTCATGCGCTCCTCAGGCTGAAGCTGGCGGTAGGTCGTTCTGGTCTGCATCAGTGCACCTTACCCGAAACGGGGTGTTGCACTTCAGATTTGAAGCCGCCCAGGGAAAAACAACGCAGCAAGAAGAAAAACGTGAATTAACAGTCCCCTTGGTTGAGCCTCAAAACCCAACGAATGACAAAAACAGACAAAATTTGTGCGACCAAACATAATCTGAGGGCGGTCAAGGAATTGCAATAAATTAGAATTTAATAATCAATTTTTAGGCAACATGCCCACGAGTGCGCGCACTGTATCTTCGCTAATCGATGAACAGTTGGCGTTCTTGATATGCTTTCTGAGTGCCAAACAGGAGGAGGGACCGAAATCACCATCAATTTTCAATTTTTCCCCAAGTGAAACCAGAATTCGCTGAACCAAACGATTGGCATCTGTCCACCCATATTCACCCTTATCTGACTTGTACAAAACCCATGCTCTAGGAAGATCGACGCGAACTCCCCAACCATTTTCATATAACTTACCCAATGTTGAGGAAAGCCTGTGAACTTGACTAAGATAATTGGCAAGAATCATGGCCCTCTGATAATCAGGCCGGATATTTAACTGCCGACCGAAATCCACACAGTCTAGATTTATCCCTTTTCCTTGCTTGCAAGCAGAATAAATCACTCCGTCCGAAAATATCGTAAACAGGCCGAACGCAAAATAGCGAATTTGTCGGGATGGCATTGCTCGAAGATTGGCGAGCATATCAATCTTATCTCTCGACTCCGGCGGAGCACCATTCCATTTCTTGAAATCTCCAAGAGGACTATCTTCAACTTGACGAATAACAGAATCAAGCATTGCGATTAGCAACATCTCAGGATTCCGATTCGAAATTAAATCGCCTTCGACTGATAGCACACTTTGAGGCGATGCATCCATCCTTGAAATAACCGACGAAGGCAATTCGGCCGGAGACACAGTCACTGAAGGAGGCGCATTCACTACCGAAATCGCAGAACTCACATTGCCACTATCAGCAGGTCTTGGATTTATTCCAGGTGAGCTAGACCCCACACTATCATCTTGTAATACAGGAGTTGACAATTGCGAACTGGATCCCGCAATAATAACGGGCGCAGCTGTCAAGACCGAAGATGACTGCGGCACTGAAGAAACGGATAGACCCTGAGGATCCGCGTGACGGATCTCTGCAATTGCTTGGGATCCCTGAGTTGCATGTCTCAAAGACTGAATCGCCTGCTCTCGAAGACGCTCGTCATTTGTCGACGTAGGGTTATCGGTCTTCCAAGCCTCCAGAAATCTTTGCCAGGCCTGCACCCGCAGATCGGCCGCTCCCTGAAACCCCACGATCCGGTCGAAATCCGACTGCATCCGCTGCTGCCAGTCCGCCCAGGCCTGACGCGCCTGATGCTCGCGTTCCAGGTCGGCCAGACTGACACCGCCGCCCTGCGCTGCCGGCGGCCCGGGCAGCGCAGGCACCACGGCCGGCGCCGCAGCAACCCCCACCGCCGGCCGGAAAAAGAACGCGCTGGTCAGCTTGCTGATCTCTTCCGGGCTCTGCCGCCGGTTGGACGCGCGCTCGACGTCGCGGCGCACCTGCTGGAAGACGTCTTCCAGGCGCAGGCCCGGCGTCTCGATCGCGCGCAGCAGGTACTGCGTGTACAGGCCGTTGCGCCCGGCGCGGTTCTCGTCGGCGGTGCGGCCCGGCGCGGTGGCAAAGGCCACGAGCGAGCCGCTGGGCGCTTCCATCCGCCCCAGGCCGCGGCTGGCGGTGGTGCGGCCTTCGGGCGGCAGCGGTGAATCGCGGCAGGCGTCCAGGATCACCAGGCTGAGTGCGGCGCCCGATTCCTCCATGCGCGCCAGCACGCTGCCGGCGTCCAGGCCGAAGAGTTCGACGTCGCGCTCGCGCCGGTAGTCCACGCCCACGGGCAGCAGGTAGTTGCGCCCGCCCCGGCCGGCCTGCATGCCGTGCCCGGCAAAGTAGAACAGGCCCACGGCCCCGGGGCCCAACCGGTCCTGGAACTCGATCAGGTCGCGCTTCAGTTCGTCGGCGTTGCGGTTGCGCCGCTCGATCACCTCGAAACCCAACCGCCGCAGCGCCGCCGACAGATCGGCCGCGTCATTGACCGGGTTGACCAGCGGCGCGCGCGGGTAGTCGGCGTTGCCGATGACCAGCGCCACGCGGCGCTCGGCGGCGGGCTGGGCCCAGGCGGGTGGGGTCAGCAGACCGAACGCGCTGGCCAGGAAGAACAGCCCGGCCAGCCAGGCCAGGGCCCACGGCAGACGGGCGTGCAGAGCTGGCGCGGCGCCCGGCCCTGGCATGCACAGCACCGCCACGCCCGGCCACGCCACCGTGGCCGCACCTTTCCTGTCGTTGAATCGGCTCATCCGCTGCCTGCCACAGACTGAAGAACGCTTGTCCCGATGTTACGAGCCTCGGGCCCCGGCGCGCCACCGTGACTGCCCGGGGGTGGGGTCTTGGCAGCGCAAGGCAGCGCGATCGGGGGCTGGTTGCCAGCGCGCGCCGGGGTTTGAAAAGCAGAGACGACGGGAGGGGCCGAAATGTCAGATCAGTAGCCGCGCAACAGGAAGTCGAGGGCGGCGTCGATCGTCAGGGCCTGGGTCCGCAGGCTGCAAAGCTTGATCCTGAGTTCGCGCTGGTGAAAGACGGCGAGGCCTAAGGGGTGCAGATGCAAAGGCGTGCCAAAGCCTTCAACGGAGACTGACGGATTGAGCCGGTCGTTCATTCCGGGGAAGGCGCCGGGCCTGGCCAACGGCAGGCACACACGTTCCGAGTAGGCGTAGAGGCGGTCGCTCTGGATTTCGAGCACGCACGGGAACTGCGCGCTCAACTCCGTGATGGGATTGGCGTAGACGTCATGCCGCACCGTCGACTCCGTCCAAGAAGACGCGTCAGCCCGCCGCCTGCCCGCCCCGGCCACGCCGCCATTCAAGGACGCTGTGGCTGAACGGGGGCCGCTGATCGGCCCACGCGTTGTAGGCCTCGATGGACGGTCGGTTCGCCTCGGCCCAGCGCCTGTCTTCATCGCCGAGGCCCGGCGCCAACTCAGCGACCCGTGGTTCGCGAGCCTCGGCGTGGTCGGACACAGGCTCCAGGATCACGGCACCCGACTCCAGGATGTGGACGTCGAAGCGCCGCCCAGCGAAACGCTTTCCCAGGGCGATATGACCGTGCGCATCGACTTCTTCGGGCATTACCAAATCTCCGGATCGTCTTGGTGATGATAAGGGACCGGCCGCGTGCCGGGCGCAGTCCGCCCGGCCGCGGTGTTTGGTGGGCACCGAGGTCACTTCGCAAGCGCGCGCACCCTGGCCAGCACCTCGTCGGCGGGGATCGCCTGAACCTCGCCGCGGTCATAAGCCGCCAGACGCTCGGCAATCTCCGCCGACCAGGCGGCGTCCAGTTCGGACACCGCAGGCTCGTTCAGAGAGGCCGGCAGTTCAGCCACGAGTTGCTGCCGCTCTTCGGGCGGCAGCAGCTTGCCCCGTCGGGCCAGATCGGCAGCCGTGTCGCGCATGGATGTTTCTCCGTTCGAGGGGATCTGAAGTCTGCACCGAAGGCGGGGCTGCGCAGGTTCCAACGTGGTCGAGTCCAGCGCTCGTGTTGACCGGGGCCGCGACTGGATGCTTTGCAGAGAGCCTTGAGGTGGATGTCCACCGGCAAGTGTCAGATCCCGCCGGGATGGCTCGCGCCGCGGGACAGACTGCGGGGCGTCGTCAGGTGCACTGGCCGTCTTCGGCCTCTCCTACACTGGACGATATGATCTAACTTTACGAGACAAACAAAGTATCCGGTTCAATGTTCAAAGGCCGGCGGTGCCCGGCGCCGGTGCCGCGCCGGCCGAACGGTGGCCCCCAAGCTGCGAAAGGCTGCAAATGAAAGACATCGCGCCATCCCCCACCCCCACAAGCCCGGTGCGCGCTCGGGTGAGATCCGCCGGATCGAGCCGCCAGCGCGCCGACTACGTGCCCGCTTCCGAGGTGCGTGCATTGCTGGCCGACAGTCTGGCCGCGCGCCAGGCGCGGCTGGGTGCGGCCGACATCGTCTCCACCGACGAAGCCGCCCGACTCGTGCAGACGACCCGCGTGACCATCAACGCCTGGATCGCCAAGGGCTGTGCCATCGGCCTGACGCAGACCAAGCGCGGATACCGCCTGCCACGCTGGCAGTTCGAGCCTTCGATGTGGGAAGCCCTTCCCCGGCTCTCGGCGGCGCTCGGCGTCACCGAAGGCTGGGCGCTGCTGTCCTTCCTGGAATCGCCCCATGGTGCACTCAACGGCATCACGCCGCGCCAGGCCATCGAGCAAGGCCTGACGGACCAGGTAATCAGGATTGCAGAGCACGAGGGGAACTGAAAGCCCCCTGCGATGCAACTGCAGGAGCTTCAATACCTGCCGCCGGTCACCCTGTCGGCCTCGCAGACGGTCTACCGGGTGCAGCGCATCAAGGCTCGGCCGGGCGCGGTGACGACCGGACCCTTGAAGACGGCACCGATCGGCGACATGTCGGGGCGCTTCGCGCTGACCGCAGCCGCGAGCGGCTACTTTGCAGAGAGCCCCGAGACGGCTGTCTACGAGTCTCTGGTGCGGCGCGAAGCGGTCTGGCTGTCGATCAGCAACGCGGCGAGCGCGGAGCGCTTCCATGTCATGCACAGCGTTGCGGCGCACCGCCACGCAAGCGCGCCCGCAGCCGCGCTTTCACCGTCGTCGAATCCGTTCATCCGCTGCCTGCCACAGACTGAAGAACACTCGCCCTGATGTTACGAGCCTCCGGCCACTTCGCGCCACCTTGACTGCCCGGAGTTGGGGGACGGGCGGTACGGGGCGGCGAGGGGCGGGCCTCTGGCGCGCGTCGGGGCTTGGAGGGAACAGACGACGGGAGCGACAGAAACGTCAGATCGAACAGGTCGCCCGCACCGAGCCAGAGGCTACCTGCCCGGGAAACGGTCGAGCCAGTAGCCCGGCTTGCGGCGGTGCGGTGCAATGGCGACGATGAGCAACTCCGTCGCGCTGGACCGATAGACGAGGCTGAACGGGAATCCCTTCAACAGCATGCTTCGCGTGCCCTGCGGCGACGGTGCGCCACCGGAAGGATGGGCCTGGACCAGCGCCAGCGCGTCCTCGAAGGCCGCCTGGAAGCGCGCACCGGCGCCGGGCCTCGCCGCCGAGTAGTACGCCACCTCGTGCAGCAACTCGGCCTGAGCCTGCGGCAGAAACCGCAGTGCGGTCACTTCGCGAGGGCGCGCGCCCTGGCGAGGACCTCCTCGCCAGGGACCGCCTGAACCTCGCCGCGGTCATAAGCCGCGAGGCGCGCTGCGATCTCCGTGGACCACGCGGCGTCGAGTTCTGCAACCGCGGGCTCGTTCAAAGAAGCCAGCAGTTCAGCCACGAGTTCTTGTCGCTCTTCGAGCGGCAGCAGCTTGCCCCGTCGGGCCAGCTCGGCGGCAGTGTCATGCATCGACATTTCTCCGTTCAAGACACTCCGCGCGGGTACTTAAAGGCCGCGCGCGCAGATCCTGCCCGAGTCTAGCGCCGGTCTCGAAGCTTGCGGAAGCCATGGCTGGGCGGGCTGCCCCTGCCGAACCAGGTGGCAACGACGAGACGGGGCATCTTGGCGTGCAAGGCGCGCGCCGAGGAAAGACGCTGCGCCGCTCAGCCCTCCTTCATCGATGAAGCCAGCCGTTTCAGGAACGGGCCCAGCAGGTAGTTGAGCAGGGTCTGCTCTCCCGTCTTGACGATGATTTCAGCGGGCATGCCGGGCTGGAGTGCCCGGCTGCCCAGGGTTTGCATGCCCTTGTCGGTGATCTTCAGGAGGGCGAGGTAGTGGGCCTCGTTGGTGCGCTGGGGGTCGGCGATCAGGTCGCCCGACACCGACACCAGCTTGCTCTCCACCACGAGCTCGGGGGTGTTCGCAAAGGCTTGAAACCGCACATCGGCCATCAGCCCGGGCCGCAGGCGGTCGATCAATTGCGGTTTGACCATCGCTTCCAGCAGCAGCGGTGCCCCGTCGGGCACGATGTCGGCCAGTTTCTGGCCGGGGGTCACCACGCCGCCGACGGTTTGCATCTGCAGGCCCACCACCTGGCCGGAGGCCGGTGCGCGAATGATGGTTCTGTCGAGATCACCTTGCGCGGCGCCGAAACGCTCCGAGCCCGCTTGCACGCCCTTGGAGGTCTCGGCCATCTGGGTCTCGATCTCCTTGCGGTATTCCTGCTGTCGGGCCACCGCCCGGACCTTGAATTCCGCAATGGCCTGGCGCGCCCTGGCGATGTTGCCCACTTGCTCCTGGATCTGGCCCTGGGCCTCGGAAACAAAGCGCTCCAGTTCGCGGGCGCGACTGCGCGGCAAGTAGCCGTCCTTCACCAGATCCTCTGCCGACTTGAGTTCGTCCTTGAGCAGCGCCAGCTGCGCCCGTCGGCTTTCGGCCATGCTGGCATAGGCGCGGAGCTGTTCTTCCTGGCCACGCACGCCTTCTTCGATCACCAGCAGGTCGGCCCGCAAGGCAGCCCTGCGGGAACTGAACAGCTGCTCCTGGGTGCGGATCAGCTGCTGGATCTGCCGATCGGCGCTCAAGCCGGTCAGCTCGGCGGGAAAGTCGATCCGGGCGGCGCCGGACAGCTCGGCCGAGAGCCTGGCCTTGACCGCCAGGCCCCCCAGGTAGTCCTGTCGGACACCCTCGAAGTTGGCCTTGCTGGTGGATTCCTCCAGGCGGAACATGGCCTGCCCCTCCTTGATCATGCCGCCTTCACGAACGAGCACCTCCTTGACGATGCCCCCCGTCAGGTGCTGCACGGCCTTGAGCCTGGTTTCCACCGCCACGCGCCCCACGGTGGGCACGCCCCTGTCCAGCGGCGCCAGCGCTGCCCAGGCCAGGAAGCCCCCCAGGCCGATGAGCAGGATCCACAAGCCCGTGCGTGCGGCCCGTCCAGCGTCCGCAGGGGGCGCCAGCTGCGCGGTGTGCAGGTTCAACTCCTGCGCCATGGCGGGCGTCAAGGTCACCGTCGCGTCCAGGGTGACCAGTGCCCGCGGGCCGCGGTCTTTGGCCACCAGATTGAACAATGTCTGCCCGTTCATGGTCGGCTCCTGCCTGTTTCAGGCGTGCAGGCTTCGCGCCTGGGCTTGATCGGATCGTTCCTGGTGTTCAGGGTCTCCCAGCAGCGGAGGCGAGCCGCCGTCCTGCTCGTCAGCGGCTGAGCGGACGAGCTCTTCCATGCTGCCTGCGAAGTGAACTCGGCCCTGATTCAGGATCACCACCCGGTCGGTCACGCTCAGCAAGCGTTTTTCGTGGGTCACCATCACCACCGTGGCACCGCGGTGGCGCAGCCCCTGCAGGGCCTGCAGCAAGGCGGCCTCGCCCACGTCGTCGAGATGGGCGTTCGGCTCGTCCAGCACCACGAGCACCGGGCTGCCGTAAAGCGCGCGGGCCAAGCCGATGCGCTGACGCAGGCCGCCTGCCAGCAGGCTCCCCCGCTCACCCACCGGGGTGTCGTAGCCTTTCGGGAAGCGCAGGATCACCTCATGCAGGCTTGCGGCCTTGGCCGCGGCGACCACCTGGGCGGGATCGACCAGCCCGAAGCGGGCAATGTTCTCGGCAAAGGTTCCGTCCATCAGCTCCACGTCCTGCGGAAGGTAGCCCAGGGCCGGGCCCAGATCCTCGCGACGCCAGGTCTCCAGCGGTCGGTCGTCCAGGGTCACGGCGCCGGTCACCTGGGGCCAGATGCCCAACATCACGCGTGCCAAGGTGCTTTTGCCCGCACCGGAGGGCCCGAGCACCGTGGTGACGGTGCCGGGCTCGAAGCTCAGCGTGACCTCATGGAGGATGCGAGCACGGGCCGGGCCAGGGGCCTGGGCGTTGACGGCTTGGAGAACCAGCCGTCCCCGCGCTGGCTCGACAGACGCTGCGGTACGGGGAGCCCGATGGTTGGCCAGCAACGCGTCCACCCGGCCCATGGCCTGTTTCGCGGCGCTGAGGCCCCGCCAGCTGGTCAACAGGGACTCCACCGGTGTCAACGCCCGCAGGATCAGCATGTACACCGCCAGCATGCCCCCGGCGCTGAGTTCACCCCGGGTGACCAGCCAGGCCGCCAGGGCCACCGCGCCGGTGTGCAGGAGGTGGCGACCGTAGCCGTTCAGGGCCTCGTTGACGTGGGCCAGCCGGGCCGCCGCAGCGCGCGCCTTGAGCCAGGCAGCGTGCCGCTGAAGCCACCGAAAGCAGAGCTGCGGAAACATGCCCATGGCCTCGACCACCTCCACGTTCTGCAGCTTGTTGCTGGTGAACACCCGTTGGGCGGTTTCCGCCTCGACCACCAGGGCCGAGGGGGCGCGTTCGCGGCGCTGGCTCCAAAGCGTCAGCAGCGCTTGCAGCACTGCCAAGACCAGGCAGCCACTGCCCAGCACCGGGTGCAGGGCAAACAGCACGCCCAGGTACAGCAGCGTCCACGGCAGGTCGAAGAAGGCGAATATCGCGTGGCCGGTCAGGAACTGCCGCACGAGGGTCAGGTCGGCGAGCGCCCGCGCAGGCTCGGGCACGGTCTGCGCCAGCCGCGCCCTGAAGGCGCCGTCGAACAGCGGCCCTGCCAGCTCGGTGTCGAGCCGGGTACTGACGCGCGCCAGCACCCGGCTGCGGCTCCACTCCGCCACGGACACCATGCAGAACATCCACACGGCCGTCAGCGTGAGGAACAGCAGCGTCATCTCGTTGCGGTTCACCAGCACGCTGTCGGTGATGTGCATGACGAAGAGCGCCGGCACCAGCATGAGCACATTGGTCACCAGGCTGAAAATGCCCACCGCCATGAACTCGCCCTTGCAGGCCAGCACGGTGCTGCGCAGGGTGCTGCGGACCTCGGTCATGCGGACAAGCCCGCCCGCTGTTGTGCCGCCAGTGCCTGGTTGATGCTGACAAGCACCTGCTGAGGCGTACCGAAGGCCTGCTGCGCTCCGTCGTGCAGCAACAACATGCGATCGGCCACCCGAAGGATGCCGGGGCGGTGCGTCACCACCACCACCGTCGTGCCCCGCTGCCTGAGGGCTTGCAGGGCGTCCAGCAAGGCCTGGTCGCCGGCTTCGTCCAGGCTGGCGTTGGGCTCGTCGAGCACCACGAAGCGCGGATGGCCGTAGAGCGCGCGGGCCAGGGCGACGCGTTGCCGTTGACCGCCGGACAGGAAGGCCCCGCCGGGCCCCACCGGCGTGGCGTAACCCAGGGGCAGCGCAGTGATGGTGTCGTGGATGCCCACGGCGCGCGCCGCGGCCTCCACCAAGGCAGGGTCGGGATCTGCAAACCGGGCGATGTTCTCGGCCAGGCTGCCCTCGATCAGGTCCACCGTCTGACCGACATAGCCCACGAACGGCCCCAGCTCGGCCTTGTTCCAGCGGTGGACATCCACCCCGTCCAGGCGCACCTTGCCCTGCATGGCGGGCCACAGGCCGATCAACAGCCGCGCCAGCGTGCTCTTGCCGGCGCCGGAGTGGCCCATCACGGCAAGGAGCTGCCCGGGATGTAGCTCGAAGGCGACCCCGCGCAAGATGAGCGCGCCGCCGCCGGGAGCGCTGGCGACGAGGTTTTCGACTTTCAGGTGGCCCGCAGGCGCAGGCAGCGGCATGCTGCGCTCCTGGGGGAGGTGGTCTTGCAGGGCCAGGGACAGACGCGCAAAGGCGTCTCGCGCGTTCACCACGCTGCGCCAGCCGGTGATCAACTGCAACAAGGGGCTCATGGCCCGTGCACTGAGCAGCGCGGCGATGAAGATGCCGGAGCGCCCCTTGTCCAGCTCGCCCTGGATCATCTGCAGCGCCCCCAGCGCCATCATCAGCGTCATGGTGTTGCTGGCCACCCAGCGCGCCGCCGCCTGGATGGGCCCCGCGGCCTCCGAGGCCTGCTGCTGCAAGGCCAGCGCCGCGAAGCGGTCCCGCGCCCAGCGGGCCCGCACCCCCGTCCCCATGCCCAGGGCCTGCACCACCTCGGCGGTGCGCAGGCCTTCTTCGGCATAGCGCTGGGCACTGCTGGCCAGGCGGTTGGCTTCCTGAAGCGGCACCTGGGTGGCCCGCTCGTTCAGGTAAGCGAGCAGACCTTGCAGCAGCATGCCCCCAAGCGCAAAGGCGCACAGCACCGGGCTCAACCACGCAATCAGCGCCAGGCAGACCAGGGCCACGGGCAGTTGCAGAAGGGCTGCCGCCTGGGGGCTGGACATGAAGCTGGTGATGCCGTGCAGATCGCTCAGCGGCTGGGCGCCTGCGCCGGGGCTGCTCAGGCGCTGGGTGTAGACCAGTCCGAAGCAGCGCACGGCCAGGCGGTGGTCCAGCAAGGCACCGGCCTCGCGCAGCGTCTCGCTCGCCGCCCACTCGCAGGCCTCAGCCACCGCGTACACCAGCAGCATCAGCAGCAGCAGCATCACCAGGGTCTCGGCGTTGCGGCTGGTCACCACGCGGTCGTACACCAGCATGATGAAGGCCAGGGGCGCCAAGCTCAACAAGCCCGCAACCAGGCACAGCCCCTCGGCCTTGACCAGCCACGGCCACAGGCGGCCCACGCAGGCTGTCAGTTCCGCCACCGTCCTCTGTCGGGCCGAGTTCGCCATGTCCGGACCTGACGGTCAGGCGCCGCCCGCTGCGGCGGCCGCAGCGGGATGGCCGGTGGTGCCTTGGCATCTTCTTGCCGGCCCCACCCATGAACCGAATGCAGATGGGGGCTTCAAGGTCTCACCTTGCGAAACAGGAATCCGCCCGATACGTTGTCGGCCCGAGGCCGCCCCGACGGATGAAACAGACGCACGGCTTGCAATGCCGGGATCAATTCTGGATTTTTGACAACCTCCAAATGAGCCATGAATCTGGAGTCGATGACGCGATAGTTCGAGTTGTAGACACAGAGCAGGCCCTCAGGCACGAGCAGATCCATGAACTGTTCAAGCTGAGCCTCGAATCGACTGAACGGATAATATTCAGAGATATCATCCATCGTTTTTGTCTCTGGCCATTGACAGAGAACTCCCATCGCCACGACAAGATGGTAAGGGCCGTGTGCCGCGAGAAGCTGCGGATCAGAGCCGATGACCTGCACTCGCCCCGGATGAGCATTGCAAAGCTTGGCGATACGCCGGGCATCCAGATCAATATCGCAGCCGACAATGCGCCCGTGGTGAAAATGCTCGGCTGCCAGCTCGTCCAGTTCGTAACCATCGGCGCACCCGAAAGACAGCACGCTGGGATTCACGACATTCAAAGCCAATGCGGCCGCAGAAAAAATATCACGGTAGCGATCCCTGGACGAATGCGTGGAAACCTGATGTGCTGCGTCAACAGCGACCGAAGCTTCAAAACCAGGCGCGTGAACTCGAGCACGGAGCAGTTCCGGCAATGCGCCACGCGGCTCGATCCGGTTGTCTCGAAGAAGGCTGGCCAGTCGCGCCCCTAACATGCGCCGGTTGTCGTCGTATTGCCGGCCATCCCATCGGTCAATGATTTCTCGAATGGCGTCCACGCAGATACCATCACGGTAGTCGTTCGCATCTGCATAGGGAATCGCCATGGTTTGACACAATTCTTTTGTCCGGGAATCGATGCACAGACATACCGATGGCACTCCCGCTTGAATTCCTGCCATGACGCCATGGATTCGAGTCCCGATGACCACATCATTTCGAGTCATCATCGAAATCCACTCGGGTACGCTGGCAAATGCATGGGCATGGGCACGGAACCAATCCATGAATCCCGCATCGTCCAGTTCGGGATGAATATAATTTCTGTACTTATGAAACGTTGCCCTGTCGATGTCATCGTATTCATGCTTCGTCAAACGGAGCATGTCTATCGGATGTTGGCAAACGTAGATTCCATGGGTCGATTCGACAAGACCCCGCAGGCTCTGCTCGAGCAGTCTGTGCTGCGGAAGAAATGGGTTTCCCGCCGGAACAGAAATTCGCTTGACCGGACGAGCACGCCGGCGTGAGATCTCTCTGCCCAAAGTGGCGGAAGGATTGATGAAATTTGAAGGACACCCCGTGACGATGCAACCATCCGCGAGCCCTTGTTCCTCGATGACACGCAGCGTTTCTTCACCGCGCAGCGCGATGTTGGGCTTGCCGTCGACCGATCTTTCAAGAATGACGCGCAGCCACTTCCAGCTGCCTTGCGGGATCGCTGCGGCATCAACCCCGTGGATCGGCCCCTGAGCCCCCAGACCCAGGCCCACCATCGGTATCTTCTGGCGCGCCATCTTTTCGGCCAGCACTCCAAGGTCTACGTGAGCCCCCAGTTGATTCGCAAGCGGCAGCACCAAGAGATCATGCGAAGGATCCAATTCGTCCAGCGACGCTCCCCATGGAATCGATCTCGGACCGGCGCCTGTCATCCTCGATACCGAATGACAGAACATCAGATTTCCCGTATTGCCGCCAGATTGTTGACTCAACTCGTCGGCACTCAGACAGGAGGCGTCAGGTAGGTAGGGTGAGGTACCGTAGATATGCAGTCGCATGACGATCAAGCCTTGGTCATCAGTTCGCAGTGGCGCCTGGCGGTGCTTCGGTGGTCATTGGGGCGAGCAATGCCCGAGCGCAGCTGGTCGTGAATCTTCTTGCTTGTCGCGCAATTCATCAGGACAGCTTTCCACTGAAGTGCATTGCCGACGGCTGCATGCACACCGTCCACACCGTCTCTTACCTTTTCCTTCATCCCCCCGATGTCCGAAACCACCAAGGGCCTGCCGCACACGAACGCCTCCTGTATCACCATCGGTGAGTTCTCCCACCAGATGGAGGGCACCACAACCCAGTCCACGCCTGCCATGCGGCTGCGCAGCTCGTGCGGCTGGTAGGGCCCCACCCACTGCACCACACCGCGCTCCATCAGCGGTGCACGCAAGCGCTCCACCTTCTTGCAGTAATCCTCGGGCTGCAGCTCGAGGTTCGCGCCATGCACCTCCAGGACGATCTTGCCGCTGTCTTCCTCCTTCAACAGCGCCAGCGCTTCCAGCACCACATCCAGCCCCTTGAAGGGCGTGATCTGGCCGAAAAATCCGAATCGATTGCGTGCTTCGCCGGCGGCCAGCGGGCGCGGGGGAAGCGGCTCTTCGTCGGATTGGCCGTTCTCGATCACCATGATCTTGTCAGGCTTCAGTCCCCATTCGATGTAGCGCTGCCTCAGGAACTCCGATGGCGACACGAATTGATCGACGAATTCAAAGTGACTCATGAAGTAGTGTTTGCGCAGCCAGAAATCCTCTGAGGAGGAGTCCGGAAAACACCGCGAGCAGTCGTCGGGGCTCGACCGGCTGCACAGCCGAAACCCGCCGGTCTTGATCATCTGACCCTGATTGCGGCAGATGGCCATGTATTCGTGCAATGTCATCAATATCTTGATGGCAGGGTCCACCTGCTTGATGACGCGCAGGTATTCCAGGCCCAGGTGCGCGTAGTGGTGGGTGTGCACCACGGTGGGCTTGAGCGCACGAATGAGATCGGCAAACCAGGTGACCACCGACTCCTGGTGCAACGCCTTCATGCGATGCCAGTCGTGCACCGCCTGTTCCCACAGGTACTCGTTGGGCCGTCGCAGGCTGATCTGACCCGTGGCGCCACGGCCTCGGTCGGCCCGGGCCAGGAACCACGCCTCTTGAACATCGGCGTCGCTGCAGTAGGCGTTGAACAGGTTGTAGGCCGCGATCTCGCCGCCGCCCAGGCTGAAGTCCGGGTGGGCATGCGCCATCACCAGGACGCGGTGGCGGCCGCCGGGCGGGGGACAGGTGGCGACCACGGTGGGCGCCAAGGCGGGCACCTTCTTGCGTCGGGGGCTGTTCATGGTGGGGGTGGCAGCGCGAGTCATAGGGCTTGTCCGAGTTCCAGCAGCGCGTCAGCCCAGCGGCTTTGGTGTCGCACGGCGTTGTAGACGACCACCTTCTGCCTGAAGTCGTCCTGCCCCAGCAGCTTGAAGCTTTGCCGCTCCAGGTGTGTCAATTGCACGCGAGGCACGTAGGCCACGCGCAAGCCATTGGCCCGCAGCTTCAGGCACAGGTCGGAGTCTTCGAAGTCGCCGATCAGGTAGCCGGTGTCCCAGGCGCCGGCGGCATCGAAGGTGTCGCGCTCGATCACCAGGCAGGCTCCCGTGACGGCCGGCAGGGTGGTGGTCTGGGTATGCGGGTCCAGCAAAGGCGCCAACCCCATGCGCGGGTGATGGTTGATCCAGATGCCCCATTCGTCCCGGCGCACGAACGCCATGCCCGCATGCTGCATCGAGCCATCGCCGAACACCAGGCGCGGCGCCACGGCGCCATAGCTGGGGTTGCCGTGCAGTTCGGCGATCAGCGCCTGCAGCCAACCGGGCTGCTGCGGGAAGGCGTCGCTGTTGAGGAATGCCAGCACCGGCGCGCGGCTGTGGGCAGCCCCCAGGTTGTTGGCGCCCGAGAACCCGCGGTTGGTGCTGCCCCACACCCACTTGAAGGGCAAGCGGTACAGCCGGTGCCAGGCAGGGGCCTGTTGCGCGAAGGGCTCGACCAGCCTGGGGTCGTCCAGCACATAGACGATCTCGGCATGCGCGCTGACCCAGGGATCACGCGAGAACTCGATGAGCTGGTGCTCCACGAAATCCAGTCGCCCGTACAGCGGCACGATGACGCTGGCCTGCGGCTGGGCCACAGGCTGGCCCAGTTGATGCACTTCCACCGGCTGCTGCTGCTGGCCACTGCGCTGCAGCGCGATCAGGGGCTCGAGCAGCGGCAGGTCGATGTTCGCCATGCGCTGCGCCAACAGGTGGCGCGGGGTGTGCAAGCCGAACAGCCAACGGGCGGCGACCACAGGGTCAGAAGGCAAGGCGCTGGCCTGGGTGGAGCCCAGGACGATCATCTCGTCGCCTCGCCGAGTGACCAGCCTGACGGGCTGGCCGACGGCAAGGTCATCCACGCGGATCAGGAAGCCCGCGTTGGAGGTCAGGTCGCCATGCGATACGCGGTACGCATCCATGACATCCTGCCGCGAGAAGCGCACGGCGGGCCCCTCGAGTTCATGCAGGACGCCGTTTTGCTCGATGAACAAAGGCTGGCCCTGTGGCGCGATCGCCCAGCCCACGACGACGGCCTCGCCCGAAACCGACGAAACGCTGGCCGCCTCGAGGAAGCCCGCCGGCTGGATCAGGTCCAGAGGGTCTGCCGGCAGGGTTGACGCATCAACGGCGATGCGCTGGCCATGCGAGGCGCCATGCCTGGGGTGGTCGAGCGTGACGCGCAGGGTCCATTCACCGCGGCTGGCCGCGGCATCGGGAGCCGACACGATCGTCCATCCGTGCCCGTCACCGTCCTCGGGCACGCCGCGGGCAAGGGCGACGTCGGGCCGGCTGGTGCGGCCGATGGCATGGTCTATGGGCTTCCCGTCAAGTTCGAGCGCGAACGAAAGCTTGCCCAGAGACCATCCTTCCAGTTGCAGCCGCTTGCGACCGCGCATCCTGGCGCTGTCGATGCTGAAGGTGGCCAAGTCCTCGTCGCCCACCACCAGACTGATCGGCCCGCGCTGCGCGTCACCACGGTCGGGCACCCGCAGCACGGGCGAAGGCGTGGACGCAGGCGCCCTGACGGCCACGTCCTTCCTGGGGCTCGCAGGATGGGTCGTCACGGGCTTCGACGCCGACAACTTGGGCTTGGAGGTCACGGATTGCATGGCTTGGGGGCGCGCATCGCTGGGAAGTTCTTCTTGCTGCGGGCCGCGCTGGTGGCGGGCCGCAACACGCGGGGCTGGGGCCGCGCCAGGAACAGGCGCGGCGCCTCTTGCTTCAACTCGTCCCAGTTGGCTTGCGCGTCGGCGTAGTCGGGCCGCAATTGCAGCGCGCGCTGGATGTGCTTGAAGGCCTCGGCGGGCTTGCCCTGGATGCGATACAGATTGCCCAGGTTGTTGTGGGCCTCGGGCAAGTTCATGTCGATGTCGAGCGCCGCCCGGCAGGCCTCGATGGCCGCTTCGATGTGCCCCAGGCGCTTTTGCGCCACGCCCATGTTGATGAGCGCTGGCGTGAACCGGGGGTTGAACTTGAGGGCACGCTTGTGGAACGCGATGGCCTTGGGAAAGTCGTCACGGTCCTGGAACAGCACGCCCATGTCGTTGTGAAGCTCAGGGCGGTCGGGCGCCAGCACCAAGGCCTTTTGCAACAGCGGCAAGGCGTCGTCGACGTGACCCAGGCGCCGCAACACCCAGGCCATTCCCTGGAGCACGCTCACATCATTCGGGCGCAGTTGCGCGGCTGCACGGTAGGCCTTCAGGGCCTCTTCGGGCTGTAAGGACGCCTCCAGGGCGCGCGCGTGGTGCAGCAACTGCTTGAGCGGATCCTGGTTGTTGACATGCGGGTCCAGCGCAGCCAGGCGGGCCTTCAATTCGTCGGACGGCGTCAGTCGGCAGGCGCCGTCGAAGGCGTCATGGGCCAGTTGGAACTGCCCCAGTTGCTGGCGCGCGTAGCCGATCTGGGCCAGGACAGCGGCCTTGAACAGCTTGCCTTGCGCGCTGTCGAGCTTGCTGGCGACCGCCCACAGGCGCCCGAGCAGCGACAAGGCTTCGGCCGATCGGCCCACCCGGTTGTACGCAATCGACAGGCCCATCAGCGCCGGCGCCTGGCTCGGCACCTGCTGGAGGACGCGGCGGTAGGCGTCAATGGCCGAGCCGAAGTCCAACGCCTCCATCCGGGCGGCCGCGGTGGCCAGCAGACCGTCCATCTTGCTCATGGCGCCGTTCTCCCGGCGGCTCGATGAAGGACTTCGGGACTTGACGAAAGAAAGTCGACGAAGACAGTGGATGCGTGTATGTTCGGCGGCATAGGCTCATGTCAGGCCGATCAAGGCCCTGTACTGGGGGAGGCAGACCTGCTGGAAGTCGTAGTGGTCGACGACGGTCTGGCGGGCGCGTTCACGCATGTCGGCGTGCGCCCTGGGCTCCGACAGGGCCTGAATGGCCAGGGTGGCGAGCCGCGAGGTGTCGAAGAAGTCGAACAGGAAGCCGTTCTCGCCGTCCTGAACGACATCGCGCACGGGCGCCGTATCCGAGGCGATCAGCCGGCACCCTGCCGACATGGCCTCCAGCATCGACCAGGACAGGATGAAGGGGTAGGTCAGGTAGACGTGGGCGCTGGACACCTGCAGCACGCGCAGGTACTGGTCGTAAGGCAAGGCACCGAGGAAGTGGACGCGGCGCCAATCCACCTGGCCGCGCAGTTGGGCCTGATAGACCTGCTTCCATCCGCCTGCGTCGGGTGGCTGGGGCCCGTAGTGGGCGGCGTTGTCCCCCAGCACCAGCACCTGGGCCTGCGGGCGCTCACGCAGGATGCGCGGCAGTGCCCGCATGAACTGATGAAAGCCACGGTACGGCTCCAGGCAGCGGCTGGCAAAGGTCAGCACTTCATCGCCTTGGCCGAGTGTCCGGCCGTCCGGCAGGGTGAACCGGGCGCCCTCCAGGGGCGCAACACGCGCCGTGTCGATGCCTTCATGCAGAACCTGAAGCCTGGATTGATAGGCCGCCGGGTACAGGCCCTTCTGCCAGGGGGTCGGGCACACACCCCTGTGGCAGCTCTCGAGCGCCAGCAGTTGCGCGCTGTTCGTGACGTGAAGCCGGAAGATGTCGTCCACCCGGGTCGGGAACTCCGGGTCGAAGCCGACGTCAGCGCCGCGGGGGCGGTAGTAGTACTCGAACAGGCCGATGACGTCTGCACCGGGGAAGTAGTCACGCACAAAGTAGGCGTCACCCCAGCCTGGATGGGTCACGATCACGTCGGGCTCGAAGCCGCCACGCTTCATCTCGGCCAGGCGCTCGATCACCGCAATGCCGCGCCGCACCGACTGCTCGAAGCTGCGAACCCAGGTGTGCGTTTCCTCGGGCGCAGCCGCCACAGCCGGATAGCGGATGACTTCCACGCCCGGCATTCCCTGCGTCTTGCCGATCCAGGACTCGTCTCCCATGCCCCAGACGCGCACGCCCTGCTCCTTCGCGAGCGCCTGCGCGATCCGGCGGAACTGGCCCGGAAAGTTAGGGTGCAGAAACAAGAGGTCCAACGACGCTCTCCCAAACCGTACGCACAGCCGCCAGCGCGGGCTTGTTGTCCAGCACGCCGTCAAAGCCGGGGCGCGGCTGCGCGTCGCCCCGTTCACCGGATTTGCAAAGAAGGTTGACGCAGCCCGGCACGGGCGCGCTGGCGCTGCCGAGGTGAAGCACGACCTCCGACAGGCGGGGCCGCTGGGCATCGTGGAGGTGGGCCAGTGCACCTTGGGCGCGCAACGCTGCGACCAGGGCTGCGGCGCGGCGCAGGCTGCCAGGCGCCTGCCCTGCGGCCATCACACTCAGACGCAAGGGCAGGCCGGCCGTCAGCACATGGCCCAGCGGCGCATCGGGCGTTGAGCGGCAGCTCGGAAAACCGGCGTCCAGCGCGGCCTGCAGCGCGGTCGAAGACCGGGTCAGGCAGACGTCGAAGGCCTCGGTCACACCCTCATCGAGGGACCGCGCCCACCTCTTCACGTCCGGCGCGCGGGCCGCCCACGCCACCACCAGCAAGTCGGCCCGTCGGTGCCGGGCTTCGCGCAGGTTGACCTGGGGGTCCAGGACGATCAGCACGTGGATGTCACGCAGATCGTGGGCGCCAGGCGCCGCGGGCAGCAGCAGCATTCGAGCGTGCGGGCAGGATTGCGAGACCTCCTGCGCCAACTGGGCTGCGGCACCCTTGCCACCAAGCGCCGACTCCGTCGCCCCCGCCAGACCAATCACGAGCGGCTCATTGCACAGCGAGCGATCGCCACGGACCAGGCTGATCCACCATTGGCGCTTGAGCCACGCGCCGACATGCTGCTGAAGGACGCGCTCATTGCGCATCAGCCGCTCGAAGATGCCGCTTTCGCGACCGGTGAGCCGGGTGTGCCCGTGGTGGTGCAGTGCGGCCAGGTCGTTGCGACAGACCACCGGTCGACCCGTGAGGCGCTCGAGCCGAAGACACAGTTCGACATCTTCGAAGCCGTAGAAGTAGTCGGTATGGAACCCGCCCGCGTGGTGGAAGTCGTCGCGCCGCACCAACAGCACGGCAGCGGTGGCCGCGGGGACACGCTGTGCACCGTGGGCCGCCTCCCGGTCGAGATGTTCGAGACCGGCTTCGTACGGCCAGTAGGCCTGCTCTCGCAGCTTGAAGCGCACGCCCAGATGCTGGACCTCGTGGCCCGAGACGTGGGCGGGGTTGGGCTTCAGCAATTTCAGCCCCACGGCGCACGCGCCGTTCGCCCGCAGCGTGTGCAGCATCTGCGGCAATGCATCCATGCACCAACGGATGTCGTTGTTCATGAACAGCAGGTTCGGGGCGTTCGCCAAGGAGGCGCCGAGATTGCAAGAGGCCGAGAACGAGTCGTTGCGATCCAGGGCGACGACCCGCAGGTCGAGGTGTTCGGACCATCGGCCGAGAAGTGCCAGGCTGTCGTCCGATGACCCGTGATCGATGACGATCCACTCCACCGGAAACGGCGACCGGTCCTGCTGCTGCCAGCTGGTAAAGAGCTGGTTCAGCAGGCCACTGCCATTTCGGTTCAGGACGATCACCGAGACATGGGGCTCTGCGCTGCGGCGCGGGGTGTCGCCTGCGGGCCGGACGATGCGCGGCCACGGCACGCGCCTTTCGTCGTGGCGAACCAGTGTGGCAACGGCCGGCAGAACGCAGCCATCTGCCACTGCCATGACGGCCACACGATGCTCTTGTCCGTCGGCCAATGCCGCGGGAGGCGTGATTTCGAACCAAACCAGCCCGACCTGATCAACGCCAGCGCCGATGTTTTCGTTCAAGGCGGGACGGACGAATTGAGGACGAAAGGAAACCGCTATTTCGCCATCGATCTGCAGGGCCAGATCGACAGCGATATCGGGCACATTGAGATCCATCGCCCACCCGGCAATACGAAATGGGGTCACCACCTCCACATAGCCCACCACCTCGCAGGAGGCACTATTGATCGGGAGCGGCACGGAATAACTCACGTGATCAGATCATTCGTATCCCGCCGGCAAGGCGGTACTGAAATACCGACTTGCCTTGGGACATGGCTGATGCCTGCTCAGGATCCGCCGACGAGCTTGGACAGCTTCTTCGTCAATGCATCGACCGACTGCCCGATGAGCGTGAGATCGACATGGACGGCTGGAGCGACTTTGGCGATCACTGCATCCGCAGCCGAAGCCGCCGATGGGATGATGGTGCTCGGGTCCACGGGAGCGACGCCGCCGACAGCCTTGATCCACGACAGATCAGGCAGCTTCACCGCACCGAGGTCGGTGAGGCAGACGCCTGAATCGTGCCCGCCCACCATGGTGTCATGGCCCCCGGTGAGCGTGTCGTGTCCCGATCCCCCGTTGCCCCCATGATGGCCGCCTGTGCCGCCATCGCTTTCATGCGCAGCACCGTGCTTGGACTGGAACTTCGCCTGCACCTCCTTCAGGATGGCCCTGGTCTTTTCATGAAGGTGATCGCCAATTTTTTCGAGAACGCCCCCGAGGGCCGAATCTGCTGCCATGACTTCGCTCCCAATTGATTGCCCCAGCAGGGAATTTCCCTATTCATCGGCTGACGTGCCGCTGCGGGACTCGACCTGCTGACAGGGATATTCTGATGGAGCCGTCAGAATTTCCGGGTTTCAAGCGGCAAGCGTTGCAAGCAGGTGTATCAAGGTTGCGGCTGCTCAAAGCCGCAAAAACGGATCACGGAGGGATTTTCTTCGAATATCAAGGCCAGGACCCTTTTCACAGCGGGTGTCCCGGCACGCCGGCACCGGTGCCCACCAACGCTTCACGCCCGTCGAGCCAGGTGCTGCCGTGCATGGCGGCGAGGTCCAAAGCCGCGCCACTGCGGCACGGCCTCGCCCAGCACGAGCCCGGCATGGAATCACTGGTCGCTGGCCATCAAGGGCGCACCTGCGGCGGCAAAGTCGCCGCAGGTGCGCCCACCAGTTCGATGGCTGGCGTCGTGCTGTCCACCTTCCACCCGATGGTTGCCCCGCGTCCACGGGATGCCAGCAGCGCGGTCAACGGGTCCTGCAGCGCATGGCCGGTCGGCAGGTCCCGCGGGCACAGGGCCGGCGGCATGGCGCTGATGTCCGGCGCGGGCCGCTCCAGCGCATCCGCGATCCAAGTGACGGCTTCGTGGGTGTTCATCGCATGCATACCTTCAAAAGACGTGTTCGCACATCGACGTGGGGCTGAACATGAGCCGTTCGCGCTTGGCCAGAGCCATTCGGGTTGGGCCAGAGCCATTCCAGCCTGGCCAGAGACTGCTCGGACTCAGCCACAGCCCGTTCGGGCTGATCCTGTCGAAGCCCTCGCGGGCACTTCGACAAGCTCTGTGCGTTCGGGGGTGTGGCCGTCTTCGAGTGCCTGCAGGCCCTCAGCGATGCTGACCCTGCTCGCCTGCCTGGTGTGCAGCGCTGAGCACCGCGTGCATCCCAGCCTGTCCGGGCTGTGGAGTTACACCACGCGGTGGGACACGGTCTGCCCCTGCGAAGCGGACGACGCGGTGTCCCCCACCGCTTCGACCATCCAGCCGATCACCTCAGCCGGCCGCGGCAGGAATTGATGGTCTCGGCCGCAACCGCGATCGATCCAGTCGAGCGCCAGGTACTCGTAGACGGGCTGCCAACCCTCGCCAGCGCGCAACTTCAACTGCGGGTTGGGGAAGTAGTGGCCGTTCTTGCCACGCACCCACAGGCGGCGCGCCGGCTGGTAGCTGCCGTGCACCTCGGCGCGCGCCAGCACCTGGTTGACGTAGGTACGCTTGCGGCGCTGCTCGGGCCACAGCCAGGCCGGCAGTGCCTGCAGCACGTCGTTCAGCTGGTCGGCGAAGAAGCCCGAGACGTAGCGGTGGGCTTCCAGGCGGCGCGTCACGCACTGTGACCACTGGGTCTTCAGCCCGGCCAGCATCAGCGTCAGCACCCAGTACTCGCCCTGGCGGCGGTCGAGCCGCACCAGGCGCTGGCCGGTCTGCACATCGAGCGCCGCGGGAGCGAGCAGTTCGAACAGCGCCGGCAGCCCGGCCCCCGCGAAAGCGGCCTCCCGCATCGCGCGGCTCACGGCATGGTCCCAGGCGGTGTGCCCGAACTCGTCGCGACGCCGCGGATCGGCGCCCTTGGCCAGCAACGCCTGCACCAGCGGCGCATTGCCGGCCGCGGCCGCCAGCATCAGCGGCGTGGCGCCCACCGGCGTGCCGTGGTCGGGACCGTGCAGATCGGCCAGGCGAAGGATCTCCTTGAAGTTGCGGGCCTGGTAGGGCTGCAGGTGGCGCTGCCGCAGGGCGTTGACGTTGCGCCGCACCTGCTCCTGGCGCGCCTTCCAGGCGGGGGACTCGAAACCATAGGACGAGAGCTGCAGCGAGCCGGCACCGGCGAATTCGCCCCGTTCGATCAAGGCGCGCGCCGGGCTGAAACCCGAATCACCCAGGGCCTGGATCCACTGATGCTGCCCGTGCCACAAGGCGTAGTCGAGCAGCGCCTGCCGGGGCTTGGCGCTGGGGTTGCCGGGGTCCAGCGCCTTCGGGGCGAGGTCCTCGATCAGGCGGCGCGTCCAGGGCACCCAGGGCACAGGCTTGTGCTGGAGGAAGGCGTCGCGGATGGCCTGCGCCTGCTCGGCCTTGCCCTGGAGTTCGAGCCGGCGTGCTTCCTGCGCCCATTCCTCCTGACTGGACTGGACCGCCGGCCGTGCCTGCGCCTCGCCCGGCCGCAGGCCCAGCAGCGCCAGCAGCGGGTGGCCGGTGTCGTGCTCGACCAGGGTCAGCGTCTCCACGGCCCGGGTGATCGCCACGTACAGCGCGTTGACCTGGAACTTGTACAGCTCCAGCGACTTGTCGCCCTTGTCGCGGGCACGCCGGTAGTCGAGCTCCTCGGCGCCGAGATCGGCCTCGGTGACACCGTCGCATACCTCGGCGTAGGCCTGGCGCTGGCCCGACACGAGCTTGAACAGCAGCACATGCGGGTACTCCAGCCCCTTGGCCTCGTGCACCGAGAAGACCAGCGGCGTGCGCAGCACCTGCCGCGCCGCGGGCTTGTCGTCGTCGCGCAGCACGATCACGGCGTGCCGCGCCGACTGCCGGGTGGCGGCGTCCAGTTGCGCCAGCGTCCTGTCCTTCGTATCGAGCAGCTGCACCTCGCCCGCCGCCGCCGCCGCACTGCGCACCAGGAAGTTGCTCTCGCGATCCACCGAGCCGAAGCGCGCCTGCTTGACCTGCAGCAGCCGGTTGGCCAGCGCCGTCACCGCATGGGTGTTGCGGAAGTTGGCCTGCAGCAGCTTCAGCGGCTGGCGCTGCGCGGCCTCGCCGGCCAGCCCGCGCCAGAACAGGCTCTTCAGCGCCGCCCAGCTGAAGAAGTTCGGGTGCACGATCTGGTGGCTGTCGCCGCACAGGATGAACTGCCCGGGGTGCTTCAGCAATGCCAGCGCCAGCGCCAGCTGCACCGGGGTGAGGTCCTGAACCTCGTCGACGACAACGAAGTCGTACGGGGGTGGCTGGGTTTCGGCGATCTCGGTGCGCCAGGCGTGCGCGACCAGGTTGCCGTCGTAGAGGCCCGCCTCGGACAGCCAGGCACGGTAACGCTGGAACAGGCCGTGCGCCAGCTCGCGCTGTGCAGGCCCGAGCAGGCTCTGCCGCCGGCCCAGCGCCAGGTACTCGGGCAGGCTCAGCGGCCCCTGGGGCTGGGCACCGATGACGCCGCGAAACTCTTCGAACAGGGCCTGCGCGTCGATGTCGCCCAAGGCGCGCAGGCTCTGGCGGTGGCGCTCGCACCAGGCGGCGAACATCGGCAGCGTCACCTCGCGCCCCGGCGGCACGCGCAGCGTCTCGAGAAGTTCGCGGTAGCTGAGGAAGTCGACCTCCTGTCGCGGGTTCTCGAAGCCGTGTGCGGCGTGCAGCGCGCGCGCTGCCTGGGCCAGGTAGGCTGACAGCGTGACGTAGAGCACGCGCCCCTCGGCTTCCCGCAGGCGGGCCAGCGTGACGGCCGTCTTGCCCGAGCCCGCCGAGCCGATGACCACCAGGGGCGCGGGGTGGCGGTAGGCCTCTTCCTGCGCCTCGTCGAAGACGACGGGCTTGTCGAGCAGTTCGAACTGCGTGCGGCCCGCGCCCAGCCAGCGCAGCGGGGTGGCCTGTGCTGCGAGCGCGGGCGCCTCGGGCTCGGCCGGCGGCTCGGGCTCGATGCGCGATTCGTCCACCGAAGCCCCGCGCAGGAAGCGCGAGCGCTCGTAGGCGTGGTTCTCGATGACTTCCAGCGCCAGACACACCGTCTCGGCGCCGCCTTCGGCCTGCGGGCGCTCGACCCGCGCGAACTGCAGCAGCAGCCGGTTCGCGTAGTCGAGCCTGGCGCGGTAGTAGGGGCCGGCGTGCAACTTCTTGACGTCGGCCGAGCGGAAGTCACCGGCCTCGATGGCCGCCTTCACCTTCTGGAAGGCCGCCTTGACGCGGCCGAGGTTCAGGTCCTTGTAGAGAAGCACCTTCATGCGCTCGGAGTGTGCCAGCAGGAAGCGCAGGCGGCGGCGGAGAACAACGATCCGTGACAACGGCCAGGGCTGGCGTCGCGGGTTTCAACTGGGCGCGCCGACCGGTCGCCTGCAATCCTGCCCGCTTGCGCAGACACTACGCCGATGAACACCCCCGACGCCGCCACCTGGATCGCCGACACCCTGGAACACCGCGCACCGCACACCGGCGCGATGCCGCCCGCCCTGCGCCCGCAAGACCTGCCCGCCGGCTACGCGCTGCAGGATCGCGTGAGCGCGCTGCTGACCGCGCGCGGCCGCGGCGCGACGATAGGCTGGAAGGTCGGCAGCACCACGCCGGCAATGCAGCGGCTGCTGGGCGTGCCGCAGCCTGTGGCAGGCCGCATGTTCGAGTCCAGCCGCATCGCCGCTGGCGCGGTGGTCGACTTCGGCCGCTACCGCCGGCCGGCGGTGGAGTGCGAGATCGCGGTGCGCCTGGCCCGGCCGCTGGACGCCCGCGAAGGCACGCCGTCGCTCGCCGACGTGGCGGCGGCGGTCGACAGCGTGCACCCGGCCATCGAGTTGGTGGACGACCGCTATGGCGACTTCGCCGCTGCCGGGGCGGCGCTGATGGCGAGCGACCAGTTCTTCCACGCCGGGCTGGTGCTGGGCGCGGCCGTGCCGCACTGGCGCAGCCTGGATCTGGCCGCGCTGCGCGGCGCCACCTGGGTGGACGGGCGCGAGGCCCTGGTGGGCACCGGCGCCGACGTGCTGGGCCACCCGCTGAATTCGGTCGCCTGGCTGGCCGGGCATCTGGCCGCGCGCGGGCAGCGCCTGGAGGCCGGCGAGATCGTCTCCACCGGCAGCCTGCCCCTGCCCTGCTGGGCCCAGCCCGGCCAGCACATCGAGATCCGGATCGAGTCGCTAGGCAACGTCGGGCTGCGCTTCTCGGGGTGAGGGGCTGGCATCGGCCTGCGCGTCAGCCCGCCGGGCCGGCTCGGCCTGCGGCCTCGCAAGGCCATGCAGAGCATGCACAATCCCCTCGCTTCGCTTCCCCGTGCGACCACCGGGCCGCAGACCCGGCGCCCTGGAAACCTTGCTGTCTGCAAGAACATCCCCGGTGCCTGGGAGACCTCCTCGCCATGTTCGAACGCCTGCGCCGACTGATGCCCTCGCACGAGAGCGTGGCCAGCAACCGCTGGCTGCGGTGGCTCGGGCCTTCGGTGCTGCACCCGCGGCTGTTCCACCTGAGCCGGCGCGGCGTGGCCACCGGCGCGGCCATCGGCGTCTTCTTCGCCTTCATCACGCCGATCGCGCAGATCCCGCTGTCGGCCGCGGCCTGCGTGGTGCTGCGCGCCAACGTGCCGGTGTCCATCGTTGCCACGCTCGTCAACACGCCACCCACCTTCGGGCCCGTGTACTACGCGGCCTGGAAGGTGGGCAGTTGGGTGCTGGTCGAGCCTGCGGATGCCGAAAACGCACCGCAGATGCTGGCGCGCGCGGCGCCCGAGGCGGCGTCGGCGCCGGCCGTGCCTGCCTCTGCCGCCGAATCCCGGGCCCCGCAGGCCGGCGCCGGTGGCGGGGAGGCCGATGTTTCCTGGTGGGCGCGCACCATGCAGGGGGTGCAGTCCATAGGCAAGCCGCTGCTGGTGGGCACGCTGATCTTCTCATTCGGCTTCTCCACGCTGGCCTGGGTGCTGTGCAACACCGTGTGGCACTGGCGCGTGCGGCGCAAGCGGCGCCGGCGGCTGGCGGCGGCTCGGGCCTGAGACCTGCCGCCCGCGCCGCTCAGCCGGCCAGCATCCTGACCTCGCGCTGCGGGAAGGGGATCACGATGCCACCGGCGCGGAAGCGCTCGACGATGGCGCGGTTGACTTCTCCCTGGGCCACCTCGTAGTCGGGCACGCGCACCCAGGGCTTGACGGCGATGTCGATGGACGATTCACCCAGCAGCCGCACGGCCACCAGCGGCCGAGGGTCGTGCAGCACACGCGGGTTGGCGCGCAGGATCTCGTCGATCTCTGCCACGGCACGGTTCAGGTCGGTGTCGTAGGCCACGCCCACCGTCACCTCGATCTGGCGCACCAGCCCATGGTTGTGCAGGATCTCGCCGACGACCTTGCGGTTCGGGATCACCACCCGCGACCGGTCAGGGTGGCCGAGCGTGGTGCTGAACAGCGTGATCTGCAGCACCTCGCCCTCCTCGCCGAGCAGGCTGATGTACTCGCCCACGCGGAAGGGCTTGGTGAAGATCACCGTCAAGCCCGCGACGACATTGCTCAGCACCCCCTGCGTGGCCAGCGCCACGCCGGCGCCCAGCACCCCCAGCCCGGCGATCAGCGGCAAGAGCTGGACGCCCAGGTTCTGCAGCGCGAGGATGCCGAACAGCAGCAGTACCAGCACCCTGGCCACCCGTACCAGAAGCAGGCGCACCGGAGGCTCGAGCTCGATGCGGGCCAGCCCGCGCCCGAACACCCGGCCCACCCAACGCCCCGCAAAGTAGCCCGCCGCCAGGATCAGCACCGCGACGACCAGCCGCGGCCCGAAATTCATGCCCAGGTCGATGGCCGTGCGCTTGATCTGATCGATGCTGGCGAGGTTGGCTTCCATGGTGCTCCACCCGGGTGCTGGGGCGGCCTGCAGGCGCGCGCCGCGTCGGCGGATCATAGGGAATCCGAGCGCGGGCCTGAACTGCGGCGCCTGCGCTTCGATGCTTTGCGCGTGTTCACAAGACTGCCCGCAGTCGATAAGATGTACACGTACATCCAGCCAGCTGCAACGAGCGATCAACCATGACCAGCACGAAACTCTTCCGTAATGGCAACTCCCAGGCCGTGCGCATACCAGCTGAGCTGGCCTACAGCAGCTACGACATCGATCTGGTGATCGAGCGCCGTGGAGACGTGTTGCTCATTCGGCCGGCGCGCCGCCGCATGGGCGACGTGCTGGGCAAGCTGGCCCGGTTCTCCCCCGATTTCATGAGCCAGGGCCGCGGGATCAACGCCGAGGGCGAGCGTGAGGCGCTATGAATGCCAGGTACATGCTCGACACCAACATCTGCATCTACTTGATGAAGCACCAGCCACCGCAGGTTCGGGCGCGGTTCGCCGAATGCTTCGTGGGCGATGTGGTGATCTCTGCCATCACGCTGGCGGAACTCGAGTTCGGGGTTGCCTGCTCGGGCCCGTCCATGGCGCGCAATCAGGCTGCCCTGGAAAGCCTTCTGGACGACATCATGGTGGCGCCCTTCGAGGCCGGCGCCGCGCGCGCCTACGGGCCTTCGCGCGCTGCTCACCGGGAGCGCCAGCGCGATGCGCTGGACAAGCTCATCGCCTCCCACGCCCTGTCGATGGGCGTGACGCTGGTGACGAACCACGAGGCTGACTTTCGCGGCTACGACGGCCTGATCGTCGAGAACTGGGTCAACGGGCACTGAACTGCGCTTGCGGGCTCACGGCAGACCGGACGACCAAGCTCCCCATCGATAGAGGAAACAATCCGAGCAGGATGAGGCATGGCGTTGCCCACAAACGCCAACGCCACCCGAAGGTGGCGCAAGTCGTTGGTAGTTTTGGTGGGCGGTGCAGGGTTCGAACCTGCGACCCCTGCCGTGTGAAGGCAGTGCTCTACCGCTGAGCTAACCGCCCGGGCCAATGTCCCGGAAAGCTCATCATTATGCCACCACCGCGGGCCTGCGACACAATCCCCGCGAGTTCAAACAAGCATCTGGGAGGCAACGATGGATCTGGGGCTGGGTGGGCAGCGCGTGGCTGTGTTCGGCATGGCCAGCGGTATCGGGCGTGCAATCGCCGAGGGCTTCGTGGCGGAAGGCTGTGTGGTGCAGGGCTTCGACCGCATCGCACACCCCTCGATCGACACCACCGTCGGCGACGTGACGTCCACGGCGCAGGTGGCGGCCTTCGCCGCCGGCTTCGACCGGGTCGATCACGTCATCTACTGCGTCGGCGTCGGCTCGGGCAAGTTCGGCTTTCCGTTCTGGAACCTCGAGCCCGAAGACTGGCCCCGGGTGCTGGACGTCAACCTCACCGGCGCGGTGCGCGCGGCACACGCCTTCGCGCCAAAGCTGATCGCGCGCGGCGCGGGCAGCATGCTGTTCCTGGTGTCGGTGGCCGGGCAGATGGGCTCGCAGACCGACCCGCCCTACAGCGCGGCCAAGGCGGGGCTGATCAACTTCGTCCACTGCGCCGCCAAGGACCTGGGCCCGCACGGCATCCGCGTGAACGCGCTGGCGCCGGGCATGGTGAAGACCGACCTGAACCGTGCCGTGTGGGCCGCGGGCCAGCAGCGTCTGGACCCGGCTCAGCGGCAGGACTACGACACCTGGGCCGACGAGAAGATCCGCAAGGTCTCGCACCTGGGCCGTTGGCAGACGCCGCTGGAATACGCGACGATGGCCTGCTACCTGGCCAGCGACCACGCGCGCAACATCACCGGGCAGACGCTGAACATCGACGGCGGGCAGGTGATGCATGCCTGAGGCGCCGGCGCCACCCGCCGACAGGCTCAGCCCGGGCGGCCTGAGATCATTGCGCGCGGGCCCGGGTCAGGCAGCGTTGGCCAGGACCCGCCACACCGTCTTGCCACCGCTGGCCTTGTCCAGGTCCTGCAGCCAGGCTTCGTGCGCAGCCAGCTCGTCGGCGCTGGGCTCGACGACGGGAAGGACGTAGCCGCTGAGGTCGGCGCGCGCGACCGCCTGGCCGCCGGGGCCTGCGCCGTCGCCAGCGTCGATGACCAGCGTGTCCTGGCCGCGCGTCATGCGCACGTAGACCTCGGCCAGCAGCCCGGCGTCCAGCAGCGCGCCGTGGAAGCTTCGGTGGCTGTTGTCCACCTCCAGCCGGCGGCACAGCGCGTCCAGCGAGTTGCTCTTGCCCGGGAACTGGTTGCGCGCCATCGCCAGCGAATCGGTCACCCGCGCGACCAACCGGG
The DNA here is from genome assembly GCA_027491255.1 of Rubrivivax sp. GTDB lineage: Bacteria > Pseudomonadota > Gammaproteobacteria > Burkholderiales > Burkholderiaceae_C > Rubrivivax. The sequence goes on from JAIXWM010000054.1 coordinate 30,392, forward strand.
CCAGCGGCGGGTGCCCCAGGCGCTGGAACTCGGCGTTCAGGAAGCCGGTGTCGAAGGGGGCGTTGTGGATCACCACCTCGGCATCACGCAGGAAGTCCAGCAATTCGGCCACGTGCTCGCCGAACAGCGGCTTGTCGGCAAGGAACTCGTCGGTCAGCCCGTGCACGCGCGCTGCGTCGGGGTGCACCGGGCGCTCGGGGTTGAAGTGGCGGTGCAGGTGGCGGCCGGTCAGCCGCCGGCCCAGCATCTCGATGCAGCCGATCTCGACGATGCGGTCGCCCGCGGCGGCGTCCAGGCCGGTGGTTTCGGTGTCGAGGAAGACGATGCGCACGAGGGAACGCTCCGCAGGGTTGGGGGCCGGGGTGACGGCGGGCCGGGGCAGGCCGTCAGCGGGCCGGCCGAGCCATCAGCCAGACGCCGGCCGCCACCATCGGCAGGCACAGCCACTGGCCCATGCTCAGCCCCAGCGCCAACAGGCCCAGGAAGGAATCAGGCTCGCGGAAGTACTCGGCCACGAAGCGCAGCACGCCGTAGCCCACCAGGAAGGCCCCCGAAACCTGACCCAGCGCACGCGGCTTGCGCGCATACCACCACAGCAAGGCGAACAGCAGCAGCCCTTCCAGTGCCACCTGGTACAGCTGCGAGGGGTGGCGCGCCAGGGCGCTGCCCGACTGCGGAAAGACCATCGCCCAGGGCAAGGACGGATCGGCCGCGCGGCCCCAGAGTTCGCCGTTGATGAAGTTGCCCACGCGCCCGCTGGCCAGCCCCACCGGCACGCAGGGCGCGATCAGATCGGTCACCTGCCAGAACGGTCGCCCGCGAGCGCGCGCGTACAGCGCCATCGCCGCAACGACCCCCAGCAGCCCGCCGTGGAAGGACATGCCGCCCTTCCACACCATCAGGATCTCGAGCGGGTTGTGCAGGTAGTGGCCGCCCTTGTAGAACAGCGCGTAGCCCAGACGCCCGCCGACGATCACGCCGAGCACGCCCCAGAACAGCAGGTCTTCGACGTCACGGCGGCTCCAGCCCGCGCCGGCATAGGGCGCCTGCCGCACACGCAGCGAGGCCAGCATGTAGAACAACCCGAAGGCCACCAGATAGGTCAGCCCGTACCAGTGCACCTGCACCGGGCCGAGCGACAGCGCCACGGGGTCGAACTGGGGGTGCACGAGCATCGGCGGCGGTCCTGTTCCTTCGGCGTCATTGTCCACCGCCCGAACCCGGCTTCCACGCCGCCGGCTCGGTCAGCGGCTACAGTGCCGGGTTTTCCTTCCCGGCTTGATTCATCCCACTTCCCGGAGACCGACCCGATGGCCTACAACCGCCGCTCGAAGAACATCACCGAAGGCGTGGCGCGCGCGCCCAACCGCTCCATGTACTACGGCATGGGCTACACCGAGGGCGACTTCGGCAAGCCGATGATCGGCGTGGCCAACGGCCACTCGACGATCACGCCGTGCAACTCGGGGCTGCAGCGCCTGGCGGATGCGGCCGTGGACGGCCTGAAGGCCGCCGGGGCGAACCCGCAGGTCTTCGGCGTGCCCACCATCAGCGACGGCATGTCGATGGGTACCGAGGGCATGAAATACAGCCTGGCCTCGCGCGAGGTGATCGCCGACTGCGTCGAGACCTGCGTGGGCGGCCAGTGGATGGACGGCGTGGTCGTCATCGGCGGCTGCGACAAGAACATGCCCGGCGGGATGATGGGCATGCTGCGCGCCAACGTGCCGGCCATCTACGTCTACGGCGGCACCATCCTGCCTGGCAAGTACAAGGGCCAGGACCTGAACATCGTCAGCGTCTTCGAGGCCGTGGGCCAGTTCAGCGCCGGCAAGATGAGCGAAGAGGACTTCTGCCAGATCGAGCGCCGCGCCATCCCCGGCAGCGGCTCCTGCGGCGGCATGTACACCGCCAACACGATGTCCTCGTCGTTCGAGGCCCTGGGCATGAGCCTGCCCTTCTCGTCGACGATGGCCAACGTCGAGGATCCGATCGTCGCCTACACCGCCGAGGCCGCGCGCGTGCTGGTCGAAGCCGTCAAGGCCGACCTGAAGCCGCGCGACATCGTCACGCGCAAGTCGATCGAGAACGCGGTCGCCGTGATCATGGCCACCGGCGGCTCCACCAACGCCGTGCTGCACTTCCTGGCCATCGCGCACGCTGCCGGGGTGGAATGGACGATCGACGACTTCGAGCGCGTGCGCCGCAAGGTGCCGGTGATCTGCGACCTCAAGCCCAGCGGGCGCTACATGGCCATCGATCTGCACCGTGCCGGCGGCATCCCGCAGGTGATGAAGGTGCTGCTGGACGCCGGCCTTCTGCACGGCGACTGCATCACGATCACCGGCAAGACCGTGGCCGAGAACCTGGCCGACGTGCCGGCGCAGCCGCGCGCCGACCAGGATGTGATCCGTCCGATCAGCAACCCGATGTACGAGCAGGGGCACCTCGCCATCCTGAAGGGCAACCTCTCGCCCGAGGGCTGCGTGGCCAAGATCACGGGCCTGAAGAACCCGGTCATCACCGGCCCGGCGCGCGTGTTCGACGACGAGCAGTCGGCGCTGGCGGCCATCATGGCCGGCAAGATCAAGGCCGGCGACGTGATGGTGCTGCGCTACCTGGGACCCAAGGGCGGCCCGGGCATGCCCGAGATGCTGGCGCCCACCGGCGCGCTGATCGGCCAGGGGCTGGGCGAGAGCGTGGGCCTGATCACCGACGGCCGCTTCTCCGGCGGCACCTGGGGCATGGTCGTGGGCCACGTGGCGCCGGAAGCCTACGCAGGCGGTTTGATCGCGCTCGTCCAGGAGGGGGACACGATCACGATCGACGCGCACCAGCTCCTGCTGCAACTGAACGTGCCCGACGCCGAGATCGCCGCCCGCCGCGCCGCCTGGAAGCAACCCGCGCCGCGCTACACCCGCGGCGTGCTGGCGAAGTTCGCACGCAACGCGGCCACCGCCAGCCGCGGCGCGGTGCTCGACGGCGATTGAGTCGGCGTCTGTCTGCACACCTTGCGTTCGCGCAAGGCGGTGCAGGCAGCCGCAGCCTACGCTGCGGGGTCCCGGACTGAACAGGACCCCGCCGCATGCATCCGCCCTCGCCTTCCGACCCAACCCGTCCGGCAGCGCCCTCGGGGGCTTCGCCTTGTGCGCCCGAGCGGGCCGAACTCAAGACGCGGCGGGAGGTCCATGAGACCCTGCTGGCCGGCGCCGCGGTCACGCTGCTGGCCTCGCCTGCCGGGCTGGCCTTGGCTGCGAGCGATGCCGACCTGGAGAAGGACGCCGCGCGCGCCCTGGGAACGCTGTACCGGCAGAACCCGACTGCTGCCGTCATCGGCAAGCAGGCCAAGGCCATCCTCGTCTTCCCGAAGATCGTCAAGGCCGGGCTCGTGTTCGGGGGCAGCTATGGCGAAGGCGTCCTGATGCAGGCCGGCCAGGTGACGGCGCACTTCAACTCCGTGTCGGCATCCTGGGGCTGGCAGGCGGGCGCGCAGACCTATTCCTATGCGCTGTTCCTGATGACCGACGGCGCCCTGAAGCACATGGAACAGGCCAAGGGCTGGGAACTCGGCGTCGGCCCGACGGTCGTCGTCGTCAACGAGGGCGTGGCGCGCAACCTGTCGACGCAGACGCTCAAGGACGACGTCTACGCCTTCTTCTCCGACCAGCAGGGCCTGATGGCGGGGGTCAGCATCGAGGGCACGAAGGTCACGCGGCTGAAGCACTGAGCCTGGATTCGGATCGCAGGCCCGTCCTCGGCTCACCAATCCCAGAACGGGCGTCGGCAGAGGGGATCCTCGGCATAGTCGCTGGCGATGACCACCTGCCGGCGGTCGAGCTCGATGCGGAACCAGCGGCACTGCGCGTCGGCAAAGCGGTAGGACCACACTTCGGTGGGTGTCCAGCCCATGCGTCGACGCTCGGCGGGCGGGCCCAGGGCGAAAAGGAGGTCGTCGGCGCTCAGACCGGGGCGAATTCGCGCGAACTGCTCCTCGCCGAGCGCCTGATGCCAGTGTCGGACCTGCCCTGCCCGATCCACATCGATCATCCAGGTGTGCGCCCCCATGGGGCCGCGCGCGAAGACCAGACGCGTGCCGCTGCCGTCGGGCAGCGGCAGGCGCAGCGCAGGCGGCCCCATCGCGGCGATCACCGAGGTTTGGCTCGTGCCGGGGGACAGGTCGGAAGGCGGGGCGTAGCCTGCGCAGGCCGACAGCAGGGCGGCGAGGACCGCAAGCAGGCCAAGCGCCGGCCTGGGCACGGCTCGAGTCGCGAAACGGCGTGACGTCTTCATCGAACGCCCATCGTACCGCTGCCTGCCATCGCCTTCGCCAGAGCCTCGACGCGGGCGCGGCATTGCGGCAACGCGCAGTCGGTGTCCATCACGAACGTGGCACCTTCGCGGGGATCGGGGACCTCGCGGGAGCGCTGCTGCATCGCGAGGACGGCGGCATCGGCATCGGAAGCGTCCGTCCCTGCAGCCAGGCGGCGTTCGATGCGCGCCCGCATCGTGGCCTCGCCTGCGCGGCAGTCGACCACGACACAGTCTGCACCCGACTCGGCGGCGATCCTGCGCATCGCATCGCGCTCGTCGCGGCGGTTGAAGACCGCGTCAACGATGACGCTGACGCCTCCGGCCAGCGCGGCACACGCCGCCGCGCCCAGGCGCGCGTAGGTGAGTTCCGTGCTCGCGGCGTTGTAGATGAGCGCCGGCTCGACGGGGCGCTGGGTGGGCGCCAGCCCATGCAGGCGCTTGCGCTCGACATCCGAGCGCACGCGAACAGCCCCCAGGGCCTCCACCAGGCCGAGCGCCACCGTGCTCTTGCCGCTGCCGCTCAGGCCGCAGACCACCACGAGGCGGGCAGGCGCCGAGGGCCAGGCCAGGGCCTGCGCGAGCGCGATCCGGCGGCGGGCGACGGCATCGGCCTGCGAGCCCTCCCCCAGCAAGGCCACCTTGGCACGCACGAGTGCGCGGTAGACCGCGAACCAGCGCAGCAGGGGCAGGCCGTCATAGTCGCCGCCCTGCTCGAGCACACCGCTGAGCCAGCGCCAGGCCAGTCGCGGCAGCCCATGGTCGAGCAGGTCCATGAAGACGAAGGCGAGATCGGACATGCGGTCGGCATGCCGCAGCGATGGCTCGAACTCGATCGCGTCGAACAGCAGCGGCGCCCCCTCGTGCCAGGCGATGTTGGCCAGGTGCAGGTCTCCGTGGCCTTCGATCACGGCGCCCTCGACGCGGCGCCGCTGCACAAGCGTCGCCAGTTGCGCGTGCCGCGTTGACGTCCAGTCGTCCAGCATGTCCAGCCCCTGGACGGATGCGACCGACCACCCCGGGCGCCGGCTGCACAGGGCGCGCAGTTCGGCCAGGTTGTCCTGCGCCCAGCGCAGGACCTCGCCCGGGTCGCCATAGCGCGGTGAAGGTGCCTGGGCCGCCTGGAAGGCCACCACCGTCGCGGCCAGCGCGACGACATGCTGCTCGGTCAGGTGTCCCTCGCGGGCCAGGTGGTCGAACAGCGCTGCCTCGTCGAACCGCCGCATCCACACGCCCCAGTCGATGACGGGCCCGGCGCCCCCCACACGCGGCGCGCCCGGCGTGCCCGTGATCGGCAGGACATCCAGGTACAGCCCGGGCGCCGTGCGGCGATTGATGCGCAGTTCCTCGCGGCAGAAACGCTCGCGGCGATCGAGCGTGGAGAAGTCGGCGAAAGGCCATTGCACGGGCCTCTTCAACTTCAGCGCATGCCCGCCGGCCAGCAGCACGGTCGAGATGTGCGTCTGCACGCGCTCGACACGACTGCCCTGCGGCAGCGGGACAGGCCAGACCGACGCCAATGACGGATCAAGCTCGACTGCGCGCGTCAGGGCGTCGACGAGCTCGTCATGGCGCCGCAGCAACTCGGTGAGCACAACGTCAGCGGCGGGTGGGGCAGGCGGAGGCAGACGGGGCACCCCTCGATGTTCGCACCACCCCGTCTGCACCGGCTTGATGCACGACAGTTGCAACCCGTCGGCTCACCACCGATGCGCGAGAACGCGTGCTCCAATGCGGCGAAGACCGCGGCCGGCCCTTGCTGTGGACAGCACCCGCGATGGAGCGTGACGATGGATTCCCCCACCCGTGCCACCCCAGGCGACACCGGCCTGCGCGTGCTGTTCACCACCGCACCCGACGGCGAGTCGGCCGCACGCATGGCGCGCGAACTGGTCGACACGCGCCTGGCTGCCTGCGTCAGCATCCTGGCGCCGGCGACCTCGGTTTACCGCTGGCAGGGTGCCGTGGAGACGGCGCAGGAGTGGCCGCTGATGATCAAGGCCGCGGCAGCGCGGGTGCCGGCACTGAAGCAGGCCCTGGCGCGGTTGCATCCTTACGAGGTGCCGGAGTTGTTTGCGCTGCCCGTGGTCGACGGCCTTCCCGAGTACATCGCATGGGCACTGGCCATGTCCAGCACCGAGGGCGACGAAGCGGATAGGAACTGAACCGGGGTGCGGCCGACGGCGGCCCGCTCGGACGCGCATGACTCCCGGATCAGGGGTGTATCCGCGCCGCCGGGGCTGATCGATGTCAGCGCTGCGGGGGCCGTTCGTGACCGTCGGGCAGCGGGCAGCTGTCGGCCGTGTACGCCGGGCCCTTCATCACCATGACGACCACGCAGCCGATGGCCGCCGCCAGCACGAGCATCCAGTGCAGGCCGACCAGCCCGAGCAGGCGGTAGACGGCGATCAGCAGTTCGCGCTCCTGGGCCGGCGTCGGCAGCGACGGCGCAGCGAACCACAGCCAGGTCATGACGGCCACCGGCAGCGCCGAGCCCCAGGCCATCACGGCGGGCAGTCGCTGCCAGAGGGTCCACTCGAAGCCGGCCGGCGCACGCTGCCGCCCGCCGGCAAGGTTCAACCACCCCATCACATCACCCCAGCCGGCGGCACATCGGCCAGCAGGCGGTAGAAATTGCGCAGCATCGATGCCGTTGCGCCCCAGATGAAGAACTCCTTCGATCCACCCGCCCCGGCGCCGGACCGCCAGGGCATGGACAGGAACTGACGCGATCCACCGTCGTAGTGGTAGAGATGACGCCGGTGGTGCGCCGGATTCATCAGGAAGGCCAGCGGGACCTCGAAGACTTCGGCCACCTCGCGCCCGTCGGGCGTCAGGTCGAACGGCGGCTGCACGAACGCAACCACCGGCGTTACGACGAAGGAGGTCACCGTGGTGTAGGACGGCAGGCGTCCGACGATCTCGACATGGCGTCGGTGCAGCCCGACTTCTTCCTGGGCCTCACGAAGCGCGGTCGCCTCGAGGTCGGCATCCCCAGGTTCGGCCTTCCCGCCTGGGAAACTGATCTGGCCCGGGTGGTTCTTCAGGTGCGCGGTGCGCTGGGTCAACAGCACGTGCAGACCGTCGTCACGTCGCACCAGCGGCACCAGCACCGCCGCCGACGCCGGCGCCTGGTCGCTGGAGAAACGGCCGTCTCCAGCAACCTCGGGCTTCCAGCCATCGGGAATCGGAAATCGAGCCCGTATCGCGTCCAGGCGCAGCAGCGCGGGGGGCACGGCGGGCAGATGACTGTCCACACTGTGCACCGGGACCGCCTGCGGGTCGGTGATGCGAGGAGGGTTTGCGGGCACTGAAGACGACATCGGGCTGTCGATCGTAGCCGCAAGCGCCGCGGGGCGCGGCGCCTCGAAGGCCTGTGTCGCCGGGCGTGCCCGGCGACCCCGAGGCACTCAGTCGAGCTTGGCCTTGATACGCGCCGACTTGCCGCTGCGCTGGCGCAGGAAGTACAGCTTGGCACGGCGGACGTCGCCGCGGCGCTTGACCTCGATCCCGGCGATCAGCGGGCTGTAGAGCTGGAAAGTACGCTCGACGCCCTCGCCGCTGGAGATCTTGCGCACGATGAAGCTGCTGTTGAGGCCGCGGTTGCGCTTGGCGATGACCACACCTTCGTAGGCCTGGACACGCTTGCGTGTGCCCTCGACCACGTTGACGTTGACGATGACGGTGTCGCCGGGGGCGAAGGGCGGAAGCGCCTTGCCCAGGCGGGCAATCTCTTCCTTCTCGAGAGTCTGGATCAGGTTCATCGAAGCTCCGGGGACGATCATGCGCGGGCGGTTGTGGAGTCGGGCACGGTACTCAGGCTTGGGAGCCTGTGGCGCCGCAAGCGGTCGTTGCAGCACATTGGGTGCCCGAGATTGGTTCCCGGCAGAGGATCGCAAAGCCAAAGATTATAGGCCGAGACGGGCCAGGAAGCGCTCGTCCGCGTCCGACAGTCGCCCGGCCTCGCGCGCGGCGACGAGCAGGTCCGGACGCCTGCGTGCCGTGAGCTCCAGCGAGCGCTCACGCCGCCAGCGCGCGATCTCGCCGTGGTGCCCCGACAACAGCACCGCAGGCACGGCCGTACCGTCGGGCAGCACTTCCGGGCGCGTGTAGGACGGACCTTCCAACAGACCGTCGGCGAAGCTTTCCTGCTCGTGCGACGGCGGGTGGAGGACGCCGGGCTGCAGCCGCGCCACGGCATCCAGCAGCACGAGCGCGGGCAGCTCGCCGCCTGACAGCACGTAGTCGCCCAGGCTGATTTCAAGCGTCACGTGACGATCGACGACACGCTGGTCGACGCCCTCGTAGCGACCGCACAGCAGCACCGCTCCCGGACCGCGGGCGATATCCTGGACCAGGGCCTGGTCAAGGCGCCGGCCCCCGGGCGTGAAGTGGATCACCGGCAAACCCACCTCGCCAACACGCTCGCTGCGCACCACGGCCAGCGCGCGCTCCAGCGGCTCGGCCAGCATCACCATGCCCGGGCCACCACCGAAGGGTCGGTCGTCGACCCGCCGGTAGGCGTCCAGCGCATGCTCGCGCAGCGGCCACAGCCGCACGTCGACGAGCCCGGTCTCGAAGGCGCGGCGCGTGATGCCGTGCGCCAGGTGGGGCGCAAAGAGTTCCGGGAAAAGGGTGATGACGTCGAAGCGCATCGCGGGCAAGTTCGGCTGCGCCATGCAGCAGGCGGACTGGGGCCTGGGTCAGTAGTCCGCGCCCCAGTCGACCCGGATGGAGCGGCCCGGCAGATCGACCTCGTCGACGTACGCGGCCACGAAGGGGATCAGGCGCTCGGCCACACCCTCGGCTTGCACGCGCAGAACGCAGTGGGCGCCCGTCTCGAGCAGGCCGGTGACCCGCCCGAGCGTCTCGCCGGTCCGGTTGACGACACTCAGGCCGATCAGGTCGATCCAGTAATACTCGTCATCGCCTGCCGTCGGAAAGCTCGCGCGCGACACGAACACACGCGCCCCGCGCAAGGCCTGTGCGGCGCCACGGTCTTCGATGTCCCGCGCGCTGGCGATCACTCCGCCACCATGCTCACGTGCCTGGGTGATTCGCAGCAAGGCGGGCAGGACTGGGCGATGCCCCGCATGATCCGGCGCGGACCTGGAAGACGCGGCAGCAGTCACCGCCGCAGGAGCAGGCAGCGCTGACTCCGCGGGCTTGAGGAACCAGCGCCGAGACGAGAACAACGCCTGCGGATCGGCCGAGAAAGGTTCGACCTTGAACCAGCCCTTGACCCCCCAGGCCCCGGCGATCCAGCCGACTTCCACGGCATCGACCGGGAAAGAAGGGTCCTCAGCGTCTTGCATTGCGATGACGCCGCCGGCCTGCATGGGCACAGCGGCCAGGCTGGAGGGAAGAATTCTCAGGCTCTCAAGCGCTGAGAGACGGGCTGAGCGTTTCTCCGCCGTGGCCGAAAGCCGCGCCAGAACGACCTGTGTTCAGGCGCAAACCGCCACCATGGCTCGGGCCAGGGCGAGGACTCACGCTGAAGTGAAGGGGGGTTCTGGCGTCCAAGGCCGGCAGGAGGCAAAGACGCTCAGCCGCTCAGCGCCTCAGGCCGTGGTGGCCACCTTGGCCTGGCCGACCAGGCGCTCGACCGTCGGCGACAGCTTGGCGCCCACGCCCGCCCAGTAGGCGATGCGGTCCAGCGCCATGCGCAGCGGCTGCTCGCCACCTGCGGCCATCGGGTTGTAGAAACCCACGCGCTCGATGAAGCGCCCGTCGCGCCGCTCGCGCGAATCGGCGACGACCACGTTGTAGAAAGGACGGCCCTTGGCGCCGCCCCGTGCCAGCCGGATCACGACCATGGTGAACTCTGCCTTGTCGGTGTGTCGGTGACCGCCGCTCCAGGAGACACGCAGGTGCGGGCAATCAATGTTGACCCAGGTCAGCGCAGCCTCGCTGCGAACCGGCCTGGGCCGCTGCTTCGACGCCGTAGATACACCCCTGCCGGGGCCGTCGCCGAAAACCGCGCATTATAGTGCTGTGCCGCAATGTACCAAGGCGCCCGGATGCCAGACGCGCACTATCGCTCGAAGACGCTCGCCACCTGGGTCGCCGTGTTCGGCGGCACCTTGGGCCTGCACCGCATGTACCTGCACGGACTGCGCGACCTGTGGGCCTGGTTGCACGCCGTTCCCACCGCGCTCGGGCTGATCGGCGTGCAGCGCCTGCGCGACCTCGGCCAGGACGACCGCCTGGGCTGGGCCCTGTCGCCCCTGCTCGGACTGATGATCGCCCAGGGCATGCTGTGCGCGATCATCTACGGCCTCACGCCCGACGAGCGTTGGGACGCACGGCGAAACCCGGACCATCCGCCGACCCCCACGGGATGGGGCGCGGTGCTGGGCGTGATTGCCGCCCTGCTGATCGGCGCCGCCGCGCTGACGAGCAGCATCGCCTACGGCGTGCAGAAGTTCTTCGAGTGGGATCTCGAGTCGCAAGGCGCGGCCCGGACTGCGGCTGTTCAGGCCGACTCGAGCACGATGCTCTCGATCAGCTTGGCCACGTCCTCGCAACGGTCGGTCACGGACTCGAGCTGCTCGTAGACCGCCTTGAGCTTGATCAGCTCGCGCACGTCGGGCTCTTCGCGGAACAGCAGGCCGACGGCCTCGTGCATGACGCGGTCGGCGTCGCTCTCGAGAAAGTCGATCTCGGAGCAGGTCTTCATCATCGCCTCGGCGACATCGGCGTCGCCCAGGCGCTGCAGCAGGTTGACCGCATGCTGCACGCGCAGGCAGCACCGCAACGTGATGTCGCTCAGGCGGCGCACATTGGGCGGGATGGTGCGCACGTCGTAGAGCTGCAGCATGCCGGTGACGTCCCGCAGCAGGTCGAGCACGTCGTCCAGCGCGCTGATCAGGGCGTGCACGCGCTCGCGCCGCGCCGGGGTCAGCAGCGACTTGCGCAAGGCCTCGCTCACCTGCACCGTGACATGGTCGGCCGAGCGCTCGGCCGCGTCCACTTCATCAGCATGCTGCGCGCGCAGTGCCGGCTCGTCGTAGTGTTCGATCATCGCCGCGAAGGCACGCGCGCCGTCGGCGATGCGCTGGGCGTGCTCGGCAAAGAGGCCGGAGAAGCTCTCCTCGCGCGGCAGCAGCTTGCCGAAGATCAAGCGCGCTCCGGCGTGTCAGGGGCGGGCGCGTCGTCGTGCCGAGGGGGACGCCGCCTGCGCCTGCGCCGGCGCCGCTCACCGGTCTCTCCCACGGCGTGCTCGTCACCGTCCGCGGACGGTGACGCGGCGGATCCGGCGGCGTCCGGCGCCGCGCCCTGGCCAGAAGAAGCTACCCTCGACGCAGCCCCGGCCGAGGCGGCGGCGGGCGGCGCGTCGGACACCGCCTGCGTGCCTTTGCCGCCACCGCCACCGCGCCCCCCGGCCACGCGGCGCGTCTGCGCCAAGCGCAGCTCGGCGAGCAGCGCCTCGCGTTCCTCGTCGCTGCCGAGCGCGTAGTCCTCCCACCAATCCGCCAGTTCCGCGGGCACCTCGCCGACGTCAGCGCGAAGGCGCAGGAAGTCGTAGCCGGCGCGGTAGCGGGGCTGTTCGACCAGCGCCGGCACCGAGGCCAAGGTGCGGCGCTCGAAGCGGGGCTGCATCTGCCAGATCTCGCGCATGTCGGCCGCGAGCTTGCCACGGCCGGAGATGTCGCCGATACGGGCGTCGAAGACGGTGTCGACAGCCTGCTGAAGGGCCGGGAAAGCGCCTTCGCCCGCGGCCCGCAGCGCGCTCCAGCGCACCTGCACGTCGTGCCACAACAGGCAGGCCAGCAGGAAGCTCGGAACGACCGAGCGGCCCTCGGCGACACGGCGGTCCGTATCCTCGAGCGCCAGACGGATGAACTTCTGCCGCACCGGGTCGTTCGCGCTGCCGGCCAGCGCCGCCTCGAGGATGGGGAACACACCGGTGACGAGCCCGTGGCGCTGCAGTTCCTCGACGCTGGCGATCGCGTGCCCCGTCTGCAGCAGCTTGACCATCTCGTCGAACAGGCGCGAGCCCGGCACATTGGCCAGCAGGGGCGCGAGCTCGCGGATCGGCGCCAGCGTGCGCGGCTCGATCGAAAAGCCGAGCTTGGCGGCGAATCGCACCACGCGCAGCAAGCGCACCGGGTCCTCGCGGTAGCGCGTGACCGGGTCTCCGATGATGCGCAGCGTGCGGGCGCGCACGTCGGTCAGACCGGCGTGGTAGTCGACGACGACGCGCGACACCGGGTCGTAGTACATCGCGTTGACGGTGAAGTCGCGCCGCGCCGCGTCCTCGATCTGCGGCCCCCAGACGTTGTCGCGCAGCACACGCCCGCTGGCATCGACGACGTGGGTCTTGCCGGCGAGTTCCGCGCGCGAGGTCTTCTCGTTGCCCTCGATCTGGTCGGCTCCGTCGGCAGCCAGCAGCGCCCGGAAGGTCGAGACCTCGATGACCTCGTGCTCCCGCCCCCGGCCGAAGACCACGTGCACGATGCGAAAGCGCCGCCCGATGATGAAGGCGCGCCGGAAAAGGGCCTTCACCTGCTCTGGCGTGGCGTCGGTGGCGACGTCGAAATCCTTGGGCCGACGCCCGACGAGCAGGTCCCGCACCGCACCGCCGACGATGTAGGCCTGATGGCCTGCGTCCTTCAGCGTACGCACGACCCGCACCGAGTGCTCGTCCAGCAGCCCGGGGTCGATGCCGTGCTGCTCGGCCGCGACCTCGACGCGCTGGCCGAGCACAGGACCTGCCGGCGGCGGGTCAGCGCTCTTGCCGAGCAGGCGGTCGATGAATTTCCTGATCATTCGAAGAGCTTCAGAACGGGCCAGCCGCGATCGCGCGCGATGGCCTCCAGGGCCGGCCCCGGGTTGGTGGCCACGGGCCGGGAAGCCAGTTCCAGCAAAGGCAGGTCGTTCGTCGAGTCACTGTAGAAGGTGATCTCGGCGCAGTCCTCCAGGCGCTGACCGCGCGCGTGCAGCCATGCCTGAACGCGGGTGATTTTGCCTTCACGCAAGGCCGGCACGCCGCGGATGCGTCCGGTCACGCGCCCGGCGCCGTCGCGCTCGAGTTCGGTGGCGATGAGTTCGTCCACGCGCAGCGCGTGCGCGATCGGGCGGGTGATGAAGTCATTGGTCGCCGTCACGATGGCCAGCACGTCACCGGCGGCGCGATGCCGCTCGATGAGCGCGCGCGCCTGCGGCCGCAGCGCCGGTGCGATGACCTCGGCCATGAAGCGCTCAGACAGGCCGGCGACCTCATCGGCGGCGCGGTCACGCCACGCGGCGGTGGCGAAGTCGATGTAGGCATTCATGTCCAGGCAGCCGGCCTGGTAGTCGCGGTAGAAGGCGTCATTGCGCCGCCCGTGCTCGGCGGCGTCCGCCCAGCCGACACGGACGATGAACTCGCCGAAGGCGTGGTCGGAGTCGAGCGGCAGCAAGGTGCCGTCCAGATCGAACAGGGTGAGTCTCATGCGGCGCAATCCTGCTCGTCCTCGGCCAGCATCTGCCGCAGCAGCGGCACGGTGACCGCCCGCGATTGCGCCAGCGCGTAGTCGTCCAGCCGATCCAGCAGCCGCATCAGCGAGCCCAGGTCGCGCTCGAACCGGTACAGCAGCCAGGTCAGCACCTCTTCGCCAAGAGCGATGCCGCGGCGCGCGGCCTCTCGCAGCAGCACGCGCCGGGTTCCGGCGTCGTCCAGCGCCTGCAGCGCGAAGACATGCCCCCAGGCGATCCGGGTGCGCAGGTCTTCGCGCAAGGGCAGGTCCACGGGCGGCGCGTCCCCGGCCGCAGCCCAGGTGCAGCCCTGGCCCTGAGCCTCGACCAATGCCGCGAACAGGCGCTGCTGCGCTGCCGCGTCCAGGCCGTGCACATCGTCGACCAGCACCAATGCCGTGCCGGGGAAGATGGCCGGCGCTGCTGCCAGGCTGGCATCGAACCAGACGACGCCCAGCCCACCCGCGGCGCAGGCCTGGGCCAGCGCGCGCAGAAGGTGCGTCTTGCCGCTGCCAGGCGGGCCCCACAGATAGACCGGAGCGCGGGGCGGCAAGGCAGCGCGCAGGTGCTCCAGGACCACGGCGCCGGGTTCGGCCAGGAAATCCTCGAAAGTCGCCTGCGGCTCGGGCCGCAAAGCCAGCGGCACCTGTCTCATTGACGGAAGAGTTCGCTGCCCAGGTACAAGGTCTGCAGACGCCTCACCGCCACGAGCGCGACGGCGCTCAAGGGCAGCGCGACCAGCACGCCGACGAAGCCGAACAAGTGCCCGAAAGCCATCAGCGCGAAGATCACGGCCAGCGGGTTCAGGCCGATGCGCTCGCCGACGAGGCGGGGCGTGAGCCAGAAGCTCTCCAGCAACTGGCCGATGCCGTAGACCACGGCCACCACCAGCAAGCCCTGCAGCGAGGCGAACTGCAGGATGCCCGCCATCAGCGCCAGCACCAGACCGAGGCCGAAGCCGACATAGGGGATGAAGACGGCCAGGCCGGTGAACACACCCACAGGAAGCGCCAGGTCGAAGCCGAACAGCGCCAGCGCGGCGGAGTAGTAGGCCGCCAGCACCAGCATCACGGCCAGCTGGCCGCGAAGGTACTGGCCCAGCAGCGAGTCGCACTCCGAAAAGAAGCCCTCGACCGCCGCCTGCATGCGCTGCGGCACAAGGCCCCGCAACCTCTGCATGATGTGTGGCCAATCCATCAGCAGGTAGTACAGCACCACGGGCACCAGCAGCGCATTGCCGAGCACCGCCAGGGCCACGCTGCCGCCGATGCGCAGAGAGCTCAGCAGCGCCGCACTCCACTCCTCTGCATTGGCGCTCAGGTACTTCAGCACGAAGGCCTTGATGCTCGCCACGTCCAGCCGCAGTTCGATGCCCAGCTGCGCCAGCCACGGGGCGAGCGTCTGGTTGAGCTTTTCCGCCAGTTGCGGGATCTGTGCCTGAAGCAAGGGGATTTCCTTCGACAGCACAGGAACGATCAGCAGCGCCACCGCCAGCAGGCCGGCGATCAGGGCGAGTTCGACTGCCAGGACGGCCACCAGACGGGGGACGCGCCGCGCGACCAGCCTCTTGACCAGCGGATGAAGCGCATAGGCCGCGATCGCCCCGATCAGGAAGGGGGTCAGGACAGGCGCGAGCAGCGCGAGCAAGCACAAAGCGACCGCGCCGATAGCCGCCCAGGTGAGCGCGCGCCGCTGGGTCAGGCTCAGCGTCAAGTCCGCCACCCTGTCGCATCGTCGCCACGCAGAACCGCCAGGCGCTCGCGCAGCGCCGCGGCATCGGTGGCGTCACCGCGGTGCTCGAGGTAGGTCTCGATGTCGACGGCCGCGGCGTCGCGGTGCCCGAGCTCGGCCAGCGCGAGTCCGCGGTCGCGCCGCTCCTCCCACGCCTGCGGCAGCAGGATGACGAGACGCTGCTGCACTGCCAGCAGGCCGGTCCAGTCGCCTCCCGTGCGGTGGATCTCCTTCAGGTTGCGCAGCAGCCGGGCCAATGTTTCGCGCGCGGATGCGGTCTGTAGGAACAGGCCGAGAGGAACGTCGAAGTCCCCGACGAGTCCGCGCTGGCGCCGGTAGGGCGCCAGACGCTCCTCCAGGTCCTCGCGCGAGAGCGAGTGCCCGCTGAAGGGGTCGACGACCACCTCGCCGCGCGGCATGCGCAGCTTGACCAGGAAATGCCCGGGGAAATTGACGCCGCGCGCTCTCAAGCCCGCGTGGGACGCGAACTCCAAATACAGCAGCGCAAGCGTGATGGGGATCCCGCGCCGGCTGTCCAAGACCAGATGGAGGTAGCTGTTGGCCGGAGCGTAGTAATCGTTGACGTTGCCGCCGAAGGCCAGCTCGTCGAAGAAGTAGCGGTTCAGGAAGCGCAGGCGCTGCAGCGGAACGGCATCGGCCGGGATGCGACGCGCAAGCCGCCGGCCGAGCGTGTCCATCTCCACCAGTACGGCCTGCGGATCGAGCTGGGCGTCGACATCCTGCCCCACCGCAATGGCGGCCTCGAGCAGGGGGAAGCCCTCATCCTCGGCCACCAGGGTGGCGAAGTAGTCCAGCCGCGACGGCGCATGCAGATGCATCGCGTTCATGTCTGGCGCTCCGAAGGCTTGTTCACAGCGCGAGTCTAGCCGCAGGGCACTGTTGCCCGGGTCCGCGTTGCCCGAGCCCGCCATCGCCGGCGGTTCTCAGCCTGTCAGTTCCCGCGGCGCGCAAACTGGCGCAGCCGCAGACCGAGGACGTGCAGGAGCCCCAGGTACAGCCCCGCCGCCGCGCCGAGCACGCCGGCCAGCCAGAGCGCGCGCAAGCCGGGCGTGTGCTGCAGACCCAGCCAGTCCAGACGCTGCGCCGAGACCGCCAGCAGCGCCCCCATGACGGCGCTGGCCAGTGCCACGCGCAGGATGAAGCCCGCCCAGCCGGCGGCCGGGCGCCAGACGCCGCGCCGCAGCAGCCCCCCGAGCAACCACCCGGCATTCAGCAGCGCACCCAGCCCGATGGACAGCGCCAGCCCCGCGTGCGCCAGCCAAGGCACGAGCGCGAGGTTCATGACCTGGGTGCCGACGAGCACGACCACCGCGATCTTCACCGGGGTGCGTATGTCCTGGCGCGCGTAGTAGCCCGGCGCCAGCACCTTGACGCCGATGAGGCCGATCAGGCCAACCCCATAGCCGCGCAGCGCCAGCACCGTCTGCGCCACGTCCTGATCGCTGAATCGGCCGTAGTGGTACAGCACGGCCACCAGCGGCTGCGGAAAGACGAGCAGCGCCACCGCGCACGGCAGCGCCAGCAGCACGGCCAGGCGCAAGCCCCAGTCCAGCATCCCCGAGGTGGCGGCCGAGTCCTGGCGCGCCTGCGCGGCCGACAACTGCGGCAGCAGCACGACCCCGAGCGCGACGCCCAGCAGCGCAGTCGGGAACTCCATCAGCCGGTCGGCGTAGGTCAGCCACGACACCGAGCCCACCGTCAGATGCGAGGCGATCTGCGTGTTGATCAGCAAGGACAGTTGCGCCACCGACACCCCCAGCAGTGCCGGCGCCATCAGCGTCAGAACCCGCTTCACGCCCGGGTGCGCCCACGCCCGGCGCACCGCCGGCAGCGTCAGACCGATGCGCGGTGACATCCCCAGGCGCCGCAGGGCCGGCCACTGCACTGCCAGTTGCAGCATGCCGCCGACCATGACGCCCGCAGCCACGGCATGGATGGGCTGCCAGCCCATCGAGGCGAACCACGGCGCGCCCCACCATGCGGCGGCGATCCAGCTCAGGTTGAGCAGCACCGGCGTGGCCGCCGGCACGGCGAAGCGTCGCCAGGTGTTGAGCACGCCGGCGGCCAGCGCCACGAGCGACATGCAGGCGATGTAGGGGAACATCAGCCGCGTCATGAAGACGGCCTCGTCGAAAGCAGCCAGCCCCGCGGCCATCGCCCACACCAGCAGCGGAGCGCCCACGATGCCCAGGGCCACCGTCACCAGCAGGGCCCAGGTCAGGACCGTGGCCACGGCGTCCAGCAGCACGCGTGTCGCATCGTCGCCGTCCTGCTCGCGCGAGGCCGCCAGCAGCGGCACGAAAGCCTGCGAAAAGGCGCCCTCCGCGAACAGTCGCCGCAACAGGTTCGGGATGCGGAAGGCGACGTTGAAGGCGTCGGTGGCCGCGCTCGCGCCGAAGGATGCGGCCATGATCTGCTCACGCACCAGCCCCGTGATGCGTGAGGCGAGCGTCAGCAGTGAAACGGTCGATGCCGCCTTGAGCAGGTTCATCGTCGGGCAGCTTCGGGGCCGCGAACCGCCGGGGCCGGAATCGGCGCCAGTGCGGCCTTGCAGCAGCTGCAGTTTACGGGAGGCGGACGCCTCGCCGCGGGGCAAGCCGCCCGAATCGGCTGGATCCGCTATACTCGACGGTCTTTGCGTTGGGTTCACGCCCAGGCAATGAACGCCACGGAGCACCAGACCAGGTCTGGCGCCCTTACCGAATACCGACCACGCTCAAGTCCATGGCCACCTCGTCCAAAGCCAAGAAGAGAACTGTCCGCCTCGCCTCCGGCCGCAAGCGCGCCCGCCAGGACGTCAAGTTGAACGCCCACAACAGCTCGTTGCGTTCGCAGTTCCGCACGGTGGTCAAGAACGTCCAGAAGGCGGTCGTTGCCGGGGACAAGGCCAAGGCCGCCGATCTCTTCAAGGCCGGTCAGAGCGTGATCGACTCGGTGGCCGACAAGGGGCTGTTCCACAAGAACAAGGCTGCGCGCCACAAGAGCCGCCTGTCGGCCAAGATCAAGGCGCTGGCTGCCTGACACGGGGCTTGCCCTACCGCACAAAAGGCCTGCGCGAGCAGGCCTTTTGTCTTGTGGACCGAACGGCACGGGTGTTCAGCGCGGATCGGTTGCCGCGCCAGGCGGCGGCTCGGGCAGCAGGCACGCTTCGACGACGCGCAAGTCGTTGTCGCGCGCGAAGTTCATCACGAAGTCCCAGGCCATGGGCTCGACCTCCCGCAGGCCTTCGTCCACGATCACGCACTTGACGCCGTCGACCAGGCGCGGAAAGCACAACGGCGAGTAGCCGATGTAGGCGCCGATGCCCGACTGGGCACCGCCGGGACGGAAGCTCGACATCGCCCCGGCAAGCCGCTCGGCCCAGTCGCTGGGGCGGAAGGCACGCCCCTCATGCGTGATGCCCTGGATGAAGATCTGGCGTTTCGAAGCAGGCATGGGACAGGTGTTCGCAGCGGGTGGAGGCACGTCGGGCCCGCGCGGGACCGACCGTCGGAACAGCACCTCTGGCCAGCGCCCTGCATTGTGACGCCGCCGTGTTGCGTCGCAGCATCGCGCACGACGCTGGCCCGCACCTGACAGGGGCCGCGTCCCCTGCCCGCCCCTAAAATCCAGGCTGGCCGGGCTGTACCGGAAGGTGCCCCGGCCTTTTTCTTTTCCACCGCCAAGGAGAAGTCACCCGATGAACGCGCCCGCCCATCCCGCCGTCACCCGGCCCATGCCGCACGTGATGAACACCTACGGCCGCCTGCCGATTGCGATGTCGCACGGCCGAGGCAGCAGGGTCTGGGACACCGAGGGCCGCGAGTACCTCGACGCGCTGGCCGGCATCGCGGTCAACACGCTGGGCCATGGCCACCCGAAGCTGGTGCCGGCGCTGCAGGACCAGGTGGCGAAGATGATCCACTGCTGCAACTACTACGAGATACCGCTGCAGGAGGAACTGGCCGCGATGCTGTGCGAGTTCTCGGGCCTGGAAAGCGTGTTCTTCTGCAACAGCGGGCTCGAGGCCAACGAGGCGGCGCTGAAGATCGCGCGCAAATACGGTCACGACCGCGGCATAGACCGGCCCGAGGTCATCGTCTACGAGCGCGCCTTCCACGGCCGCTCCATCGCCACCTTGTCGGCCACCGGCAACGTCAAGGTGCAGAAGGGCTTCGAGCCGCTGGTCGAGGGCTTCGTGCGCGTGCCGCTGAACGACCTGGGTGCAGTCGAGTCCCTGGCGCGGACGAACCCCAACGTCGTCGCCGTCTTCCTCGAGACGATCCAGGGCGAGGGCGGCATCAACCCGGCCCGCGCCGACTATCTGCAGGGCCTGCGCCGCCTGTGCGACGAGCGCGGCTGGCTCCTGATGCTCGACGAGGTGCAGTGCGGCATCGGCCGCACGGGCAAGTGGTTCGCGCACCAGTGGGCCGGGATCGTGCCCGACGTGATGCCCATGGCCAAGGGCCTGGGCTCGGGGGTGCCGGTGGGCGCGGTGGCCACCGGCCCGAAGGCCACCGGCGTGCTCGGGCCGGGCAACCACGGCACCACCTTCGGCGGCAACCCGCTGGCCATGCGTGCCGGTGTCGAGACGCTGCGCATCCTGCGCGACGACGGCGTGATGGACAACGCGACGCGCGTGGGCGCGCGGTTGCGCGCCGGCCTGGAGCGTGAACTCGCCGCGCTGCCGGGCGTGGTCGACATCCGCGGCCAGGGCCTGATGCTCGGCATCGAACTCGCCCGCCCCTGCGGCGTGCTGATGACGCGCGCGCTGCAGGCCGGCCTGCTGATCAGCGTCACCGCCGACAGCGTGATCCGCCTCGTGCCGCCGCTGATCCTTTCCGCCGACGAAGCCGACCAGATCGTGGCCTTGCTCGCCCCGCTGGTGAAGGCCTTCCTCGCGGAGCCGGCGGCATGAAACCGGGGGACCGGCTGATGAAGCATTTCCTGCAGTTCAAGGACCTGCGCGCCGAGGAATACGCCTACCTCTTCGAGCGCACCCGCATCATCAAGACGCGCTTCAAGAACTACGAGCGCTACCAGCCGCTGGCCGACCGCACGCTGGCGATGATCTTCGAGAAGGCAAGCACGCGCACCCGCGTCAGCTTCGAGGCCGGCATGTACCAGATGGGCGGCTCGGTCGTGCACCTGACCACCGGCGACAGCCAGCTCGGCCGCGCCGAGCCCATCGAGGACAGCGCGCGCGTGATCAGCCGCATGGTCGACCTGGTGATGATCCGCACCTACGAGCAGGCCAAGATCGAGCGCTTCGCAGCGCATTCACGCGTGCCGGTGATCAACGGGCTGACCAACGAGTTCCACCCCTGCCAGATCCTGGCCGACATCTACACCTACATCGAGCACCGGGGCTCCATTGCAGGCAAGGTCGTGGCCTGGGTGGGCGACGGCAACAACATGGCCAACACCTGGCTGCAGGCGGCCGATATCCTGGGCTTCACGGTCCACGTCAGCACGCCCGAGGGCTATGCCGTCGACCCGGGCGTGGCCGGGGTGGCGCGCCAGGACTGCTGGCGCGTCTTCGACCACCCGATGGATGCCTGCGCCGGCGCCGACCTCGTCACCACCGACGTCTGGACCAGCATGGGCTACGAGGCCCAGAACGAGGAGCGCCGCAAGGCTTTCGTCGACTGGTGCGTCGACGAGGACATGATGGCTGCGGCGCGGCCCGACGCCTTGTTCATGCACTGCCTGCCGGCCCACCGCGGCGAGGAAGTGGCCGCAGAGGTCATCGACGGCCCGCAGTCGGTGGTCTGGGACGAGGCCGAGAACCGGATGCACGTGCAGAAGGCGCTGATGGAGTACCTGCTGCTCGGCCGCATCGGGTGATGCCGCGGGGCGCGGCCCCGCACCCTGCCCCGCGCCCTGCCCCGGTCACAGAGCGCCGGCTTCTCAGGCGTCCAGCCCGCGCAGCGCCTGCGGGTTTTCTCGCCGGCAGTCCTCGATGTAGAGGCGGATGATGTCCTCGAAGCTCGCCTCGGCCTGCAGCCCGAGCGCGTTCGCCCGCGGAGTGACCACGCCGCGCGGCCAGTTGGCCACGATGCCGGCGATGCGCTCGTCGCGCTGCGGCTTCACGCGCGCCCTCACCTTCGGACCGGCCACCTTCTCGAGCGCGTCCAGCATCTCCTGCACGCTGACGTTCAGGCCGGGCAGCGTGATCGCCGAGCGCCCGACGAAGGCCTCGCGGCTGGCCTCGGCCACCGCGATCAGGCCCCGGACCATGCTCTGCACCGAGCCCACGGGGTGACGCACCGACAGATCCACCGGGAGCGCCGCATCCTCGCCCGCCAAGGGCTCGCGGATGATGCCACTGAAGAAGGAACTCGCCGCGCCGTTGGGTCGGCCAGGCCGCACCGTCACCGTCACCAGGCGGGCCGCGCGCCCGTCGATGTAGCCCTTGCGGGTGTAGTCGGCGATCAGGTGCTCGCACACGAGCTTCTGCGTGCCGTAGCTGGTCTGCGGCATAGGCAGCGTGCTGTCACCGACGACTTCCGGAAAGGGGTACGCCGGGTCGGGGCCGAAGACCGCGATCGAACTCGAGAACACCAGGCACGTCGGCGCCGCACCGCGCTCGGTGCGGTGCCGCAACGCGTCCAGCAGTGCGCGCGTGCTGTCCAGATTGGAGCGCAGACCGAGATCGAAGTCGGTTTCGCATTCGCCCGAAACGGCCGAGGCCAGGTGGAACACGGCATCGAAGGGTTCGTCGCGCAGCGCCTCGCACTGAGCAAGCAGCGGGCCGGTGCGCACCTGCACGCGAGGGTGCTGCGCCATCTCGGGCCGCGCGGGGAACTGGTCGGTCAGCACCAGGGTGTCCACAGGACGACCTCCAAGATGGCCGCGCTCGAGCAGCGCGCGCGCAAGCCGGGTACCGACAAAGCCGGCGCCGCCGGTGATCAGGATCTTCATGGGGGAGTCTCCGCAAGAGGGGGGGATGAGTTTCGGGGGGAGGCGGACGCAAGCACGCCGCGTGCGACGAGCGGCTTGGGCGGCATGGCAAGGGAAGGCAGATCGCCACGGGTGGCGAGCACGTGCTCGATGTCCTCCGCCGCACCGTCGATGAGTTCGACGATGGCGCGTTCGGCCTGCGCCGGCAAGCGGGAAGCGACGGCATCGAGCACCGCCCGGTGCAGCGGCAGGGATTGCGCAGGCCCCGGAGCGCGCGAGGTCGAGATCTCGAAGCTGGTGCGCAGCAGGGCGCCCAGCGCCTTGCTCATCTGCACCAGCATGCGATTGTGGGAGGCCTGCATCAGCCCCTGGTGAAAGCGCAGGTCGTGGCTGACGTAGTCGCCGCCGTGCTCGATCGCCTCACGCATGCCGGCGTAGGCGGCCTCGAGCCCGGCCAGGTCCTGTGCGTCGGCGCGCTGCGCCGCCAGCCGCACCGCTGCAGGCTCGACGATGCGGCGCAGTTCCTGCAGGTCGAGCAGGAAGTCGCGGGTCAGTCCGGCGGCGCCCTGCCAGGCGACCAGCTCGGGGTCGAACCAGTTCCAGTGGTCGGCCGGCAGCACCCGCGTGCCGAGCTTGGGGCCGGTGACGAGCATGCCCTTGGCCACGAGCGACTTGACCGCCTCGCGCACCACGGTGCGGCTGACCCCCAGGGTGGAGCCCAGCATGGGCTCGGGCGGCAAGGTCGCGCCCGGTGGGTGGCGACCCTCGGCAATGGCCCGCCCGAGGGCGTCGAGCGTCTGTGCCAGGGCATTCTTCATCGGCGGGAGCGAGCAGCGTGTCGAAGAAGCCGCCATCCGGACGCGCCGTTCAGCCGCGCGCGAACGCGGTGACCAGCGGCTGCGGCCCGAACGGCATGCCGCCCGAGCGCACGAGCTGCCGTGGCGGCGTCCTGGTGCAGCGGGGGGCACTGCGGGCGCCCAAGGGGCTCATGCGCCGCTGCAGCCGCCCGCTGGGCATCGGGTTCGACAGCCTGGCCCGCGGCGTGCCTTCGTCGAGCGCGATCGCCGCCTCGCGCAAGCGCGCCCGCCTGTCAGGGACGGTTTCGAGGCTCACCCGTGTGAACGCGGCCATGGTCAGAGCGCGGCGGTGACGCCGCCGTCGACGTAGAGGATATGACCGTTGACGAATCGACCGGCATCGCTGGCCAGGAAGACCGCTGCGGGCGCAAGGTCCTCGACCTCGCCCCAGCGGCGGCTCGGGGTGCGATTGACGAGCCAGGTGCTGAAAGCCTCGTCGGCGACCAGCTTGGCGTTGAGCTCGGTCTTGTAATACCCCGGCCCGATGCCGTTGACGGTGATGCCGTGGGGGCCGAGATCCACCGCCATGCCCTTGGTCAGCATCTTCACCCCGCCCTTGCTCGCGGTATACGGCACGACCGAGGCGCGGCCGAGCTCGCTCATGACCGAGCAGATGTTGATGATGCGCCCGCGCCGACGCGGCACCATGCGCCGGGCGACCGCCTGGCCGACGATGAACACGCTGTCGAGGTTGGTGCGCATGAGTTCGTGCCAGTCGGCGTGCGCGAACTCATGGAAAGGCGCCCGGCGCTGGATGCCCGCGTTGTTGACGAGGATGTCGATCGGGCCGATGTCAGCCTCGATGCCGCCGACGGCCGCCTCCACGGCGGCGGCATCGCAGACGTCGAAGGCGCGCTCGTGCACCGTCAGACCCTCGGCGCGCAGCGCCACGGCCGTGGCCTCGAGCCGTGCCGCATCACGCCCGTTGAGGACCACGGTGGCCCCGGCCTGGGCCAGGCCGCGCGCCAACGCGCGGCCGATGCCGGCCGAAGACCCGGTGACGAGTGCGAGGCGGCCGTCGAGACGGAAAGTCTTGTCGTCGATCATCGGGTCAGGCCTGCAAGGCAGCGGCCGCGAGCGCGGCCAGGGTTTCGGGGGGGTGTTCGATGCTCAGGGAGAGGGCGAACTCGTCGGGCCCGGGAGTCTCGAGCGTTTGCAGCTGGCTGTCCAGCAACGACGTCGGCATGTAATGCCCGCGCCGGCCGGCCAGGCGCTGCGCCAGCAACTCGCGCGGGCCGTGCAGATGCACGAAGCGCAGCGTCGGCACGTCCACGCGCAGGCGCTCGCGGTAGCGCCGCTTCAGCGCCGAGCACGACACGACCGTGCCGCCCGGAGCCGCCACCAGGCGTGCGGCGACGGCGTCGAGCCAGCCGGCGCGGTCCTCGTCCGTCAAGGGCGTGCCTGCGGCCATCTTGCGCACGTTGTGCGGCGGGTGCAGTTCATCGCCCTCGACGAAGGGCAGTCCGAGGCGGGCTGACAAGAGCTGGCCGACCGTGGACTTGCCGCTGCCGGACACGCCCATCACGACCACACGATGCATCGTGGCACCCTCGCGCCAGCCGGCGTCAGCGCGGCGCGCACTCCGGCACCGGGCTGAGCACCGGCCGGCCGGCGAAGTGCTCGCGCAGATTGCCGAAGGCGAGGTCGGCCATGGCCTGGCGTGTCTGCGTCGTCGCGCTGCCGATGTGCGGGGCCAGCACCACATGCGGCAGGCCCATCAGGCGCGCCGGCACGCGCGGCTCGTCCTGGAACACGTCCAGCGCCGCGCCGCCCAGCACGCCGCTCTCCAAGGCCTCGACCAGGGCGTTCTCGTCGACCACCGAGCCACGCGCCACATTGACCAGGATGCCCTTGGAGCCGAGGGCCTGAAGCACGCGCGCGTCGACGAGGTGCCGGGTGGCGGCGCCACCGGGGGTGATGACGATCAGGAAGTCGCTGTCGGCCGCCAGCGAGACCGGGTCGGCGTGGTAGGCATAGGGCAGTCCGGGCCGGGCCGAGCGCGCGGTGTAGGCGATGCGCATGTCGAAGGCCTGCGCCCGGCGCGCGATGACCTGTCCGATGCGGCCCATGCCGACGATGCCCAGGCGCGCACCCGAGACCTTGCGCCCGAGCGGCAGCGGACCCTGAAGCCAGTGTCCGCCGCGCACGTGTCGGTCAGCCGCCGGGAGCTGGCGCGCGGCGCACAGCATCAGGCCGATGGCGAGATCGGCCACGTCGTCGTTGAGGACGTTGGGCGTGTGCGTCACCATGACGCCGCGCTGGCGCGCCGCCTGGACATCGACTCCGTCGTAACCGACCCCGAAAACCGAGATGATCTCCAGCGCCGGCAATGCCGCGATCAGCGCCGCGTCGACGCGCGACTCCCCGCTCGCGGCCACAGCGCGTACCGCCGGCGCGATGCGGTCGAAGGCGGCCGGGTCGGTCTGATGAACCCGGTCGTGCAAGGCAAAGGCGGCCTGCAGTTGGGCCAGATAGGTCGGCGAGAACTTGGCAGTTCCAAGTACGTGGATGTCGGACACCGGGGTTTCCTCGGGGCTGATAAGGCCCAGCTCGTTGCAATCGTCATACCATAATAGGCCGATTAACCCTCCCGACACCCCCGGGAAAGCGAGCAGCCCGATGAGCGACGACCAGAACCCATCTCCGAAAAAGCCCCGCCGAGACCCCTCCACGCTGCGCAGCCAGCAGTGGTTCGGCCGCCAGGACCGCGACGGCTTCGCCTACCGCAGCTGGGTCAAGGGCAAGGGCATCCCGCACGACCAGTTCGACGGCCGGCCGGTGATCGGGATCTGCAATACCTTCAGCGAGCTGACGCCCTGCAACTCGCACTTCCGCACGCTGGCCGAGCAGGTCAAGATCGGTGTCTACGAAGCGGGCGGCTTCCCGCTGGAATTCCCGGTGATGTCGCTGGGCGAGACGCTGATGCGGCCCACCGCGATGCTGTACCGCAACCTGGCCAGCATGGACGTCGAGGAGAGCATCCGCGGCAACCCGGTTGACGGCGTCGTGCTGCTGTTCGGCTGCGACAAGACCACCCCCAGCCTGCTGATGGGCGCCTCCAGCACCGACGTGCCGACGATCGGCGTCTCGGGCGGTCCGATGCTCAGCGGCAAGTGGCGGGGTCAGGAACTCGGCTCGGGCACCGGCGTGTGGAGCATGAGCGAGCAGGTGCGCGCGGGCACGCTGAAGCTGCAGGACTTCTTCGAGGCAGAGAGCTGCATGCACCGCAGCCACGGGCATTGCATGACCATGGGCACGGCCAGCACGATGGCCAGCATGGTCGAGGCCCTCGGCGTGGGCCTGCCCGGCAACGCGGCCTTTCCCGCCGTGGACGGCCGGCGCAACGTGCTCGCGCGCCAGGCCGGCCGGCGCATCGTCGAGATGGTGCACGAGGACATGACGCTGTCGAAGATCCTCACACGGCAGGCCTTCGAGAACGCGATCCGCACGCTGGCGGCCATCGGCGGCAGCACGAACGCGGTGATCCACCTGATCGCGATCGCCGGACGCATCGGCGTGAAGCTCACCGTCGACGACTTCGAGCGCCTGGGCAGCGAGATGCCCTGCCTGGTCAACCTGCAGCCCAGCGGCCAGTACCTGATGGAGGACTTCTGCTACGCCGGGGGCCTGCCCGTGGTGATGAAGGAGATTGCCCACCTGCTGCACACCGACCACGTCACCGCGAACGGTCGCACCGTCGGCGAGAACATCGCCGCGGCCGAGAATTTCAACCCCGATGTGATCAAGCCCTTCGCCGAGCCCTTCAAGGAGAAGGCCGGCATCGCGATCCTGCGCGGCAACATCGCCCCGCGCGGCGCGGTCATCAAGCCCAGCGCGGCCACCCCGGCGCTGATGCAGCATACCGGCCGCGCTGTCGTCTTCGAGGACAGCGACGACTTCCACCGCCGCATCGACGACGAGAGCCTGGACGTCGACGAGACCTGCATCCTGGTGCTGAAGAACTGCGGCCCCAAGGGCTACCCGGGCATGGCCGAGGTCGGCAACATGCCGCTGCCGCCGAAGGTGCTGCGCAAGGGCATCACGGACATGGTGCGCATCAGTGATGCGCGCATGAGCGGCACCGCCTACGGCACGGTGGTGCTGCACACCGCGCCCGAGGCCGCGGCCGGCGGGCCGCTGGCCCTGGTGCGCAGCGGTGACCTGATCACGCTGGACGTGGCGGCGCGCAGTCTGCATCTGCATGTCGACGACGAGGAACTCGAGCGTCGCCGCGCCGCCTGGACACCGCCAACGCCGCCGCTGGACAGTGGCTACTGGAAGCTCTACATCGACCATGTGCTGCAGGCCGACGAGGGCGCGGACCTCGACTTCCTGCGCGGCCGGCGTGGCGCCTTCGTGCCCAAGGACAACCATTGAGAACGTCCTCGCAAGTCGTCAACACCATCTGACGCCGCCGCTCGAGGGGGAGAGCACACTCGAGGGCGGCCCGTCGCCTGCTCACGAGCCCCCTCGAACAAGGTGGTACCCAGTCAGCCCCTGTGAGCCCTGTGCGGGGATCACGAAATCCGGGGGCGGCCCGGCGTCTTGCCGAGAGCCCCCACCCCATCAGAGAGCACCTCATGTCCAAGATCGCACTCGTCACCGGCGCCAGCAGCGGCATCGGCAGAGCCTGCGCCCAGGCCCTGCTGCGCGAAGGCTGGACCGTGGTCTTCACCGGCCGGCGCGCCGATGCCCTGCAGGCGGCGGTGGACGCCTGCGGCGCCGACGCGGCGCGCGGGCTGGCGCTGGCCGCCGACGTCTCGAAAGAAGACGACGTCGCGGCGCTGTTCGCGCAGATCCGCCAGCGCTTCGGCCGCCTCGACCTGCTCTTCAACAACGCCGGGGTGTCGCCACGTGCCACGACGCCTGACGATCTGTCGGGTGACGAGTGGCGCGCCGCCGTGGACGTCAACCTGCACGGCATGTTCTATTGCCTGTCGGCGGCGTTCAAGCTGATGCGCGAGCAGCAGCCCCAGGGCGGACGCATCATCAACAACGGCTCGATCTCGGCCACGGCGCCACGCCCGGGCTCGATCGCCTACACGGCGACCAAGCATGCCGTCAGCGGCCTGACGAAGACCGCCTCGCTCGACGGTCGGCCCTTCGACATCGCGGTGGGCCAGATCGACATCGGCAACGTGGCCAGCGACATGACGGCGCGGATGGCCGTGGGCGTGCCGCAGGCCGACGGCAGCGTCCGCGCAGAGCCGCGCATGGACATGTCGGCCGTCGTCGAGACCTTCACGGCGATGGCACGACTGCCCCTGTCGGCCAATGTGCTGTTCACGACCGTGATGGCCACGAAGATGCCCTTCGTCGGCCGGGGCTGAGGCCCCGACAGCCGCGCCAGGCGCCCCCCCTGCACGCAACACCTCGGAGACAAATCACATGGCACGGATAGGATTCATCGGCGCCAGCGGCATGATGGGCCACGGCATGGCTCGAAACCTGCTCGCCAAGGGCCATGCGCTCACCCTGACCGTGCACCGCAACCGCGAGCGCGTGGCCGACCTGCTCGCCGCCGGCGCGCACGAGGCGGCCTCGGCCGCCGATCTGGCCCGCGACAGCGACATGGTCTTCATCTGCGTCACAGGCTCACCCCAGGTCGAGGCCTGTGTCAGCGGCCCGGGCGGACTGCTTGAAGGCGCGAGAGCCGGGCTGATGATCGTCGACTGCTCGACGAGCGAGCCCGAGTCGACGGCGCGGCTGCGCGAGCGTTGCGCAGCCGCCGGCGTCACCTACACCGACGCGCCCCTGTCGCGCACCCCGGTGGAGGCCGAGGCCGGCCGACTGAACGTGATGGTCGGTGCCGACCCCGCAGTCTTCGAGTGCCTGCATCCGGTGCTGAAGTGTTTCGCCGAAAACGTCTTTCACATCGGCGGCCCGGGGACCGGCCACACGATCAAGCTGCTGAACAACTTCATCGCTCAGGCCATCTGCACCGCCACCGCCGAGGCCTTCGCGGTGGGGCAGCGCAGCGGCCTGAAGCTGCAGGCGCTGGTGGACCTGATCTCCGCCGGGCCTGTGAACAGCGGGCTGTTCCAGGCCATGGCCAAGACACTCAACGGCCAGATGGACGGGCTGAAGTTCGAACTCGACAACGCGCGCAAGGACGTGCGCTACTACACGCACCTGGCCGAGGGCCTGGCCATCCCCAGCGTCATCGGCGAGGCCGTGCACCAGTCGCTGACGCTGGCCAGCGCGCTGGGGCACGGACGCAAGTTCGTGCCCTCGCTGGTCGAAGCGCAGGAGCAACTGACCGGGGCGCACATCGTGCCGCGCGCCCACGGCCCTGCCAGCCCCTGAACCGGTTCATGCCGCCTGCACGGTGGGAGCCCGTGCGGCGCCAAGGCGGTCGAGGCACTCCTTGAGTTCCGCCACGGAGACAGGCTTGGTGAGAAAGTCCGAGATGCCTTCCGCCTCGCACCGTTGACGGGTCGTCTCGAACACATCCGCAGTCAATGCGACGACGCGCACGGCAGCCTTGACAGGGTCGGTTCCGGCACGGATCGCCCGCATGGCGTCGAAACCGTCCATGTTGGGCATGTGCAGGTCCATCAAGACGGCATCCCATTGCCGCCGGGCGGCCATCTCGACAGCTTGCACCCCGTCCACGGCGAAGTGGACCTCGTGCCCGAGTTCCTCCAGGATCGCCTCCATGACCAGGCGATTGACTTCGTTGTCCTCCGCCACGAGGATGCTCATCCTGCGGCCTGTCTCGTGCTCGGCTGAGCCCTTCTGGCCGGCCGGATCGTGCCCAGGAGCAGGGCCGCCCGCGGCCTGTGAATGCCCTTGCGCATGTTCGGTCGCCGACACTGCCGGCCTGTCAGGCCCCCGTTCGGTCGCCTCTTCAAGCGGCTCGACCCAGGGCACGCTCACCACGAAGGTGCTGCCCTCGCCCAGGCGGCTGGTGGCGGTGATGTCGCCCCCCATCAACCGCACCAAGCGGCGCGATATCTCGAGCCCCAGACCGGCCCCGCCGAACCGTCGCGAGCGGGAGTTGTCCGCCTGGGCGAAGCGCTCGAAAAGGCGCGACATCCCCGCAGCGTCCATGCCGACTCCCGTGTCGCTGACCACGAAGCGCAGGGCTTTGACAGCACTGTTCTCGTCGCCCTGGTGCGCCAAGCCTGCCTCGAGCGTGACCCAGCCCACGTCGGTGAACTTGATTGCATTGGAGAGCAGGTTGAACAACACCTGACGCATGCGGGTGGGGTCGAGCAGCGCCTGCTGCGGCAGCCCGGGCAGCGCCACCACCCGCAGTTGCAGGCCCTTCGTGGAAGCCTGAGGCTGCATCAATGCCTGGACCTCCGACAACAGGTCGACGAGGTCGACCGGGGCGGGCACGATCTTGATGCTGCCGGAGTCGAGGCTGGAGGCGTCCAGGACATCATTGAGGATCGTCAACAGGTGGCTGGCAGAACCCGCCGCAGTACGCAGGTAGCCGGCCTGGGTTTGGTCCAGCCGGGTCTTGCCGAGGAGGCCCAGCATGCCTTGCAAGCCCTGGAAGGGCGTGCGGATCTCGTGACTCATGTTGGCCAGGAATGCGCTCTTGGCTGCCGCTGCAGCCTCGGCCGCGCGCTGGGCGTTGCGCAGATCGATGGTCAGTTCCTCGAGCTCCTGACGCTTGTTCTGTTCGCGCCGCAACTCTCGCAGCGTCAGCACGGCGAAGCCCGCAGCCAGCAGCGCCAGCAGCAGCGTCATCATCAGACCAAAGCGGTTCTGGGCCCGGCCCGCCTCGGTCAGGCGCGTGGCCGATCCGGCCACCAGATCCGAAGCACTTTGGGTCAGCGCGCGCATCTGGGCGTCGAGCTTGAGCAGGTCCGGGTACAGGACAGCCAACTCAGAGGCTTTGGGGGCCGACGCACCAGGGCCCAGCAGCCTGTCGGCTCGGGCGATGAAGCTCTCGGCCTCACCGAGAGCCCGGGCGATCTCGGGCTGCAAGGTCATGCCCGGCGTCCGCCCGGCATCCCGCAGCACACCCACGCGGCTGACGAAGATGTCGTAGCGCAGTTGCAATGCGGCGAGGTCCGCGGTGGCCTGGCCCTCGGGTCTCGGCCAGCACTCCCGCAACCTGAGGTATTCGTTGTCGGCCTGGTAGAGAAAGTGGGCCTTGTTGTCGCCGCCAGACAACAAGGCCTGCGAGACGAGTTGACTCTGGCGCCACTGCAGCCATGCGACGGCCCCAAGCATGAGCACGAAAAGGCCGCCCACCCAAAGCAACCAATGGGAGCGTCGACCTCCAGGCAACGACGCGCCGCCGCCGCGCTTGCTCGAGGGCGCCGCCGCCTCGGCAGGCTCTTGAGGTCGCGGTGTCGGCTCCACGGCTCGATGACGTGAAGGAATCAGACCACCTCGAGGGTTCTCAACTGCCAGGCGCACCGCGCGAAGTAGACCGCGGAGCGCAACTCGGGAAGATCGTCGAAGGGGTAGATGATGAACAGGGGACCCTTCTCTCGCACGAGCATGGGCCGGTCGTCCAGCAATCTTGCCATCACCACATCGATCTTCTGTGGGTCGTCGAACGGCATTTCGACCTTGTAGTCGTTCAGCGCGATGGCGCGGATGGTCGATCCCTTGGCGCCGCTGGCCGCCAGCACATCTCGCAACAGAGGCCCCGTGAATCGTCGTGCAGAGTCGTACCAGGGGGTCTTGGTCAGGATGCTGCGTTGGGGCATGCGCTCGAGCATGGCCATGTCGAAATCGGCTCCCGCATTGCCGTTGGTGATCGAGACCTTCCCGCGAACTGTCAGGATCACCGGGCCGGAGGGCCGAGCCAAGGTCGATGAGATCGCCGCACCGAGGCAGGCACCACCGGCGGCCAGGACGCCTGCGGCCAACACCCGTCTACGCTGAACCGACATGTCGTTCTCCGATGAAGCAATCGCCTCGAAAGCTCGCCCGAGCGGCCTCGGGCCAGGTTCCGATGCTTTGGTTACTGTACTTATAGCAAAATTCGTACGAATGCAGAATCCAAAGTCTGTTTACTCGGTCAAGCGCTGCGGGCTTCGCCGACCCGCGGGCCCTCTGCGCATCCGGTCCCTGCAACTTTCTGCCGGATCCGCCAATGGTGGCCACAGGCATGCGCAAACCGATTGACGCGTGCCGATGCCAGGGCATAGAGTGCCGCCCGGCTACGCACCGTTGAGCACACGCAACGAGGGAGACCCTGATGTCATTGGCCTGCGTCATCCACGCCGCCCTGGACCTGCGCCTGCAGGACGAGAGCCCCCGCCCGCTCGGGCCGCATGACGTGCTGCTTCAGTTGGGCGCCGGCGGCATCTGCGGCTCCGACCTGCATTACTACAAGGAGGGCCGGGTGGGCGCCTTCGTCGTGCGCGAGCCGCTCGTGCCCGGGCACGAGGCCTCGGGCGTGGTGGTGGCCGTGGGCAGCGAGGTCGGCCGCGTGCGCCCGGGTCAGAAGGTGGCGATCAACCCGTCCCACCCCTGCGGCCACTGCGACTACTGCCGCGCCGGGCGGGGCAACCTGTGCCGGCACATGTTCTTCCTCGGCAGCGCGAGCGTGTTCCCTCATGCCCAGGGCATGTTCCGCGAGCGATTCGTCATGGGCGAGCGCCAGCTCACGCCGATCGACGAGCCCGAGATCTCCCTCGGAGAGATCGCCTGCGCCGAGCCCCTGTCCATCGGCCTGCACGCGCTGCACCGCGCCGGCCCGGTGCTGGGCGAGACGGTGCTTGTCACCGGCGGCGGCACGATCGGCTGCATGACCGTGCTGGCGGCCCGCCTGGCCGGCGCAGCGCAGGTCATCTGCTGCGACATCGCCGAGCGCCCGCTGCAGATGGCCCGCACCTGCGGCGCCGACCGTGTCATCCGTACCGACCAGGTCGCCGCCGCGGAACTGGCGGATCTGGCCGAGGTTGCGATCGAGGCCGCTGGCAGCGCCGCGGCCCTGGGCACCTGCCTGGCCGCAGTGCGGCGCGGCGGGCGCATCGTGCAGGTCGGCACACTGCCACCGGAGCTGCCCTTCCCTGCCAACAGCCTGATGGCACGCGAGCTCGACTACCGCGGCGCCTTCCGTGCCCACCTCGAGTTCGACTGGGCGGTGCAGGCCATCCGCACGCGCCGCGTCGACGTACGGCCGCTGATCAGCGCCCAGCTGCCGCTGCAGCGCTCGCGCGAGGCCTTCGATCTGGCGCTGGACAAATCGCGCAGCACCAAGGTGCAGCTCGTCGCCGACGTCTGAAAAGCTAAGCGTCCCGGCCGCGGACTGTGCCGCTCGGCGGCGCCGCCCGCCTTGCCGCGACGCCCCCTTCCGACCCCGACAATATCGACCTCGCCGGCCTGTGCCGGCACCTGACCAGGAGACAACCGACATGACCCAGAGACTCGCCGGCAAGACCGCCTTCGTCACCGCCGCCGGCGCCGGCATTGGCCGGGCCACCGCGCTGGCCTTCGCACGCGAGGGCGCACGTGTCATCGCCACCGACCTGAAGACCGAATTGCTGGCCGACGTCGCCGCCACCCCCGGCCTCGTGGTCGAGCGCCTGGACGCACTCGACGCCGCAGCCATCGCCGACGCCGCGCGCCGCCACCCGCAGGTGGACATCCTCTTCAACGCGGCCGGTTATGTGCACCACAACACGGTGCTCGACTGCACCGAGGAGCAGTGGGACTTCGCCTTCGACCTGAACGTGCGCTCCATGTACCGCGCCATCAAGGCCTTCCTGCCCGGCATGCTCGAGCGCGGCAATGGCTCGATCGTCAACATCGCCTCGGGTGCGAGCAGCGTCAAGGGTGCGCCCAACCGCTTCGTCTACGGCGCCACCAAGGCAGCCGTCATCGGCCTGACCAAGTCCGTCGCCATCGACTACATCCGCCGCGGCGTGCGCTGCAATGCGATCTGCCCCGGCACCGTGGAGTCGCCCTCGCTGCGCGACCGCATGCAGGCGCTCTCGGCCAGCAGCGGTCAGAGCCTCGAACAGGTCGAGGCGATGTTCGTCGGCCGCCAGCCCATGGGCCGGCTCGGCACGGCCGAGGAGATCGCGATGATGGCGGTCTACCTCGCCAGCGACGAGTCGCGGTTCACCACCGGCACGACCGTCCTGGTCGACGGCGGCTGGGCGCTCTGACCTCCGCATGCGCTCGCGCGCACCCGGCAGCGGACACGCCGCCGGGGGGCGAGCGCTCCTTCCACCCCCTCCCCACTGAACAGGAAAACCGATGAAACTCCTTCGCCACGGCCCTCGGTCGAACCCCCGGCCCGCACTGCTCGACGCTCAGGGTCAGGTGCGCGACCTCTCGGCGTTGATGCCCGACATCACGCCCGCCACGCTGTCGCCGGCAGGCCTGGCAGCGCTGGCCAGCGTCGACGTCTCGACCCTGCCTGTCGTCCCTCAGGGCGAACTGCAGGTACCCTGGAGCGGCATGGGCAAGTTCCTGTGCATCGGCCTGAACTACAGCGATCATGCGGCCGAGACGGGTGCGCCGATCCCGAAGGAGCCCATCATCTTCACCAAGCCCACGAGCGCGGCCGTGGGCTGCAATCATGACGTCGTGCTGCCGCAAGGCTCGGTCAAGAGCGACTGGGAGGTCGAGCTCGGCGTGGTCATCGGCAGCACCGCGCGCTACGTCAGCCAGGCCGACGCGCTGAAGCACGTGGCCGGCTACTGTGTCGTCAACGACGTCTCCGAGCGCGAATATCAGATCGAGCGGGGCGGCACCTGGGACAAGGGCAAGGGGTGCGACACCTTCGGCCCGGTGGGCCCCTGGATGGTCACTGCCGACGAGGTCGGCGACCCGCAGGATCTGGCCATGTGGCTCGACGTCAACGGCCACCGTTGGCAGAACGGCAGCACGAAGACCATGATCTTCGGCGTGGCCGAACTCGTCTCCTATGTCAGCCGTTTCATGACGCTGTATCCGGGCGACCTGATCACCACGGGCACCCCTCCCGGCGTGGGCCTGGGCGCCAAGCCCAATCCGGTGTTCCTGAAACCCGGCGACGTCATGCACCTGGGCATCGCCGGCCTGGGCGAGCAGCGCCAGACCGTCTACGCCTGGGACCCGGCACGCATCGACGCCTGAGACCCGCCCCGATCCGCACCACACCGCCACCATGACCACCTCCACCTCTGCCGCCATCCGCATCCACCCCGAGGACAACGTCGTCATCGCGCGTCGACAGTTGCTCGGCGGCACGGTACTGGCCGAGGAAGGGGTCACCGTGGCCGGTCTGGTGCCGCCGGGGCACAAGATCGCCACGCGGGCGATTGCCGCAGGCGAGCCGGTGCGGCGCTACGGGCAGATCATCGGCAGCGCGACCCAGCCCATCGGCCCGGGCCAGCACGTGCACGTGCACAACCTCGCCTTCAGCGAGTTCGCGCGCACGCACGAGCCCGGGGCCGGGGCGCTGCCCACGGCCCACGTGCCCGAGCCCGCCACCTTCGACGGCATCGTGCGGGCCGACGGGCGCGTGGCCACGCGCAACTACATCGGCGTGCTGACCAGCGTGAACTGCTCGGCCACGGCCGCGCGCGCGATCGCCGACCACTTCAGACGCGACATCAGGCCCGAGGCGCTGGCCGACTACCCGAATGTCGACGGCGTGGTGGCGCTGACCCACGGCATGGGCTGCGCCACCGACAGCGCGGGCGAGGAACTGCTCGTGCTGCGTCGCACGCTCGGCGGCTACGCCCGCCACGCCAACTTCGCCGCCGTGCTGGTGGTGGGCCTGGGCTGCGAGACCAACCAGATCCAGGGCCTGATCGCGCAGGAAGGCCTCGAAGAAGGCGCCAACCTGCAGACCTTCAGCATCCAGGACACCGGCGGCACGGCGAAGACAGTTGCGCGCGGGGTCGAACTGATCAAGCGCATGCTGCCGCACGCCAACCGCGTCAAGCGCCAGCCCGTGCCGGCCCGCCACCTCACCGTGGGCCTGCAGTGCGGCGGCAGCGACGGCTACTCGGGCATCAGCGCCAACCCGGCGCTGGGTGCGGCGGTGGACCGGCTGGTGCGCCACGGCGGCACCGCCATCCTGTCGGAAACGCCCGAGATCTATGGCGGCGAGCACCTGCTGACGCGCCGCGCCGTCAGCCGCCAGGTCGCCGACAAGCTGCTCGAGCGCATCGCCTGGTGGGAGGCCTACACCGCGCGCAACGGCATGAAGATGGACAACAACCCCTCGGCCGGCAACAAGGCCGGCGGGCTGACGACCATCCTCGAGAAGAGCCTGGGCGCGATCGCCAAGAGCGGCACGACAGCGCTCGTGGACGTGGTCGAATTCGCCGAGGCGGTCAAGCAACGCGGCTTCGTCTACATGGACACCCCCGGCTACGACCCCGTCTCGGCCACGGGCCAGGTGGCGGGCGGCGCCAACCTGATCTGCTTCACCACCGGCCGCGGTTCGGCCTACGGCTGCGCGCCCAGCCCCTCGCTGAAGCTGTCGACCAACACCGCGCTGTGGCACAAGCAGCAGGAGGACATCGACATTGATTGCGGCACCGTCATCGACGGGCTGGAGTCGGTGGACGAGGTCGGCGAGCGCATCTTCCGCCTGATGCTCGACACGGCCTCGGGCCGCGCAACCAAGAGCGAACTGCACGGCTACGGCCAGAACGAGTTCGTGCCCTGGCAATTGGGCGCGGTCATGTAGGACGGCTCCCAGCCGGCCCAGGCTCGGGCACGGCGGGAAAACTCTCAGTCTCTGAGGCGTAGGGCCGAAGGCCCCCGCAGCGAATCGCCTTCAGTGGGGATCGCGGTCGTTGAAGGTGTAGAAACCCAGCCCCGCCAGGGCCAGCGCCACGATGAACAGCAGTGCGCTGGCGCTGAAGACGGCCGCCACCGCGATGACGACGGCCGAAGCTCCGAGCAGGATGTATCCGCGCATGAACAGGCTCAGGTCCAGCCTGCGCAGAGCCCAGAAGCCCAGCCCGAGAAAGACTGCTCCGCCCAGCAGAAGCGGCAATTTGAAGCTGAACAGGGCGCCTGCCAGCAGTGCGGCACCGCCTGCCATCAGGAGATAGGGACCGGTCTTGGAATTCAGTTGCATAAAGCCTCCACGAGCGATCGGGGTGTGCAGCCGGGCAGTGCCCGGCCCGCGGGGACCCTGGGGGACGCCGCAGTGTGCACCAGCGCAGCACAGCGTACCTCGGCATCTACCCGAACGCACGCCGGCCACAGATCACAAGAGATGGCTCGGCCTGTGGGGCCAGATTCGGCAATCGGGCGCGCAGGCTTGGACAAGCACGCCGCTTGCCGGGCACCAGGCGCCCGAGTTGTCAGTCGGCGAATGAGGAAGGATCGGTGTTCGCGCCGCAGACGATCAGCGCCAGGCGCTCGGCCGGTGCCGGGCGCACCACACCCTCCCACAGCGCAGCCAGGGGCAGCGCCGCCGCGGGCTCGACAGCCAGACGCAGCTCGCGCCACATGCGCAGGCGGGCGCGCTCGATCGCATCGTCGTCCAGCAGGTGGGCCGAATGCACCAGGGCCTGCAGCTTCCAGGCGATGTCGCCGATGCGGCGCGCGCCCAGCGAGTCCGCCGCCACGCCCGACACCGCAACGTCCACCGGGCGGCCCGCCACGCGCGCCGCGTGGAGCGTGGGCGCGTTGGCCGGCTCCAGCGCCTCGATGCGGCAGCGGCCGTCGAACCAGGCCGCGAGCCCCGCCACCAGGCCGCCGCCGCCGACACTGACCAGCACGCGGTCGGGCAGGCCCGCCTCGCTCTCGATCTCCACACCCAGGGTGCCGGCGCCAGCCACCACCTCGGGCTGGTCGTAGGCATGCATCAGCAGCGCGCCGGTCTGCGCCTGCCGGCGCAGGCAGGCGGCCAATGCTTCAGGGTAGACGGCCCCCTCGACCGTAACCAGCGCGCCGAGACCGGCCAGCCGCGCGCGCTTGGCCGCCGTCGAGACCTCGGGCAGGAAGACCTCACAGCGCACACCCAGCGCGCGCGCCGCATGCGCGGCGGCGATGCCGGCGTTGCCGCCGGAGGCGATGACGACACCGGAAGCCGGAACCCGCGCGCTGCGCAGGCGATTGAACATGCCGCGCGCCTTGAAGCTGCCACTGGCCTGCAGGTGCTCGAGCTTCAGCCAGACCTCCGCCACATCGAGGCCCAAGGCGCTGCCCGGCAGGCGCCACAGCGGGGTGCGCCGCACATCGCCTGCAGTACGGTGTGCGGCCGCGAGCACGGCCTCGCGATCGACGGCCCCCTGGCTGGGGCCCACGGCTTCATCGGTCTTGTCCATCGGGCTATGCTACTGCGATGCAGCAGCTCTCATCCGACGCCCTCGCCTGGGCGCAGCGCCTTGTGCGCATCAACACCGTCAGCCACCAGTCCAACCTGGCGCTGATCGAATGCATCGCCGACCACCTGCGCACGCTCGGCGTCGAGCCTCGCCTGACCTGGGACGACGAGCGCCGCAAGGCCAATCTGGTGGCCACGCTGGGCGCCGGCAAGCCCGCTGGCGTGGTCTTGTCCGGGCACACCGACACCGTGCCCTGGGACGGCCAGGACTGGACCATGGACCCGCTGTCCGGCGAGGTGCGCGACGGCCGCCTGTACGGCCGCGGCAGCGCCGACATGAAAGGCTGGATCGGCATCGTCGTGGCGCATTCGCGTGCCTTCCTGGAGGCCGATCTGCCGCACGCCATCCACTACGCCTTCAGCTACGACGAGGAGGTCGGCGGCTTCGGCGCGCGGCGCCTGATCGCCGACATGCAGGGCGCCGGCTTCGCGCCCACGCACTGCATCGTCGGCGAGCCCACGACCATGGTGCCGGCGGTGGCGCACAAGGGTGTGCACCGCTGGCGCTGCTGCATCCGCGGCAAGGCCGCGCACTCGTCGCTCACCCCCACCTCGGTCAACGCCGTGGAGGCAGGCGCGCGCCTGGTGGCCCACATCGCCGACATGGCCGATCGCTGGCGCGACCAGGGGCCCTTCCACCCCGGATTCGACGTGCCCTACACGACGGCGGCCACCTGCGTGATGCACGGCGGCATTGCCGACAACGTGGTGCCCGAGGAGTGCCGCGTCCACTACGAGTTCCGCAACCTGCCGGGCACCGACGAGGAGGCCATGCAGCAGGCCGTGCGGGAGCGCGCGGCACAGTTGGCGGCGCCGATGCGGGCGGTGGAGCCCACGGCCGGCTTCAGCTTCGAGGCCTTCGCCTCGATGCCGGCATTCCAGGCGCCGGAAGGCGACCCGGCGGTGGCCCTGGCGCAGCGCCTGGCCGGCACGCCGCAGACCGCGCTCGTGGCCTTCGGCACCGAGGCGGGCCTGTTCCAGCGCGCCGGCATCCCCACCGTGATCTGCGGGCCGGGGTCGATCGCCCAGGCGCACCAGGCCGACGAGTACGTCAGCCTGGAGCAGCTTGCCGCGTGCGAGCGCTTCCTTCGCGGACTGATGGCCGCCTGACACCTCGCGCGCCCCGCACGCGGCGGGCTGGCGCGCGTGCGATGGAGCGACGCCGGCCAGCGCCTGAGCCTGAGCCGGCTCAGGCGCTCAGTGCGCTCAGTGCGCCTCTTCCCAGTTCGCGCCCACGCCCACCTCGGCCAGCAGCGGAACGCTGAGCTCGGCCACACCGGCCATCAGGCGCGGCACCGTCTCGCGCACCCAGTCGATTTCGGCCTCGGGCACCTCGAACACCAGTTCGTCGTGCACCTGCATGATCATCTTCGTCGCACAGGCCTCGCGGTCCAGCGCGTCCTGCACCGCGATCATCGCCAGCTTGATCAGGTCTGCCGCCGTGCCCTGCATCGGCGCGTTGATCGCCTGACGCTCGGCGCCGCCGCGCCGCGGGCCGCTGCCGCCGCGGATCTCCGGCAGCGCCAGGCGCCGGCCGAAGACGGTCTCGACGTAGCCGAGTTCGGCGGCGCGCGCCTTGGTCTCCTCCATGTAGCGGCGCACACCCGCAAAGCGCGCGAAGTAGCGCTCGATGTAGTCGCGCGCCGCCTTCTGCTCGATACCCAGGCTCTGCGCCAGCCCGAAGGCACCCATGCCGTAGATCAGTCCGAAGTTGATGGTCTTGGCGTAGCGGCGCTGCTCGCTCGTGACCTCCGCCGGCGGCACACCGAAGACCTCGCCCGCGGTGGCACGGTGGATGTCCTCGCCCTCGGCGAAGGCGCGCCGCATGCCGGAGTCGCCGCTGAGGTGGGCCATGATGCGCAGTTCGATCTGCGAGTAGTCGGCACTGACGATGCGGTGGCCCGGCGGCGCGATGAAGGCCTCGCGCACGCGCCGGCCCTCGGGCGTGCGGATCGGGATGTTCTGCAGATTGGGCTCGTTGCTCGACAGCCGCCCGGTGACGGCCACCGCCTGCGCGTAGTTCGTGTGGACGCGCCCGGTGGCCGGGTTCACCATCTGCGGCAGCTTGTCGGTGTAGGTGCCCTTGAGCTTGGCCAGGCTGCGGTGCTCGAGGATGCGCGCCGGCAGCGGGTAGTCGGCCGCCAGTTCCTGCAGCACTTCCTCGTCGGTGCTGGGCGCGCCGCTGGCCGTCTTCTTCTTCACCGGCAGCCCCAGGCGGCCGAAGAGGATCTCGCCGATCTGCTTGGGCGAGCCCATGTTGAAGGGCTGGCCGGCGAGCTCGTGGGCCTGCTGCTCGATCGCCACCATGCGCTCGGCAAGCTCGCGGCTCTGGCGCGCCAGCAGTGCGGTGTCGATCAGCACACCATGACGCTCGATGCGGCCGAGCACGCGGCTGGTGGGCATCTCGATGCGCTCGTACACCTCGCGCAGCCGCGGTTCGGCCTGCAACTGCGGCCACAGCGCCTGATGCACGTGCAACGCCATCTCGCTGTCCTCGCCCGAGTAGCGCGTCGCGCGCTCGACGTCGACCTGCGAGAACGGGATCTGGCTCGCGCCCTTGCCGCAGAGGTCCTCGTAGCTCAGGCCGTGGCGACCGAGGTGGCGCTCGGCCAGACTCTCCAGCCCGTGGGAGCGATGGGCCTCGAGCACGTAGCTCTCGAGCATGGTGTCGTGGCGCACACCCGCCAGCGCGATGCCGTGGTTGGCGAAGACATGCGTGTCGTACTTCGCGTGCTGGGCGAGCTTGGCCGCACCCGCGTCCTCGAGCCAGGGCCGCAAGCACTCCAGCACCCGCTCCAAGGGCAGCTGTGCCGGCGCACCAGGGCCGTCGTGCGCGACCGGAATGTAGGCGGCCCGCCCCGGCTCGACGGCCAGGCTGATGCCGACGATGCGGGCGCGCATCGGATCGAGCGAGTCCGTCTCGGTGTCGACCGCGGCCAGCGGCGCGGCGCGCACGGCGGCCACCCAGTGCGCGAGGCGGTCCTCGCTCAGCACGGTCTCGTAGTCGTGCGCCAGCGCCACCGCCAGGGCGGGGGCCGCGGCCGTCTCGGCCTGCCCGCTGCCGGCATCAGCCGGCACCGCCCGTGGCGACGCCCCTGCTGCGGTCGCGACAGCGGGAACGCCCAGGGACTCCTCGAGTTCGCGCCGCCAGGTGCGGAATCCGTGGCGGACGAAGAAGTCCAGCAGGCCGGCTCGATCAGGCTCGCGCAGGGCGAGCGCCTCCAGCGCGGGCCAACCCGGCACGTGGGCGCCTAGATCGCAATCGGTCACGACGGTGACGAGCCGGCGCGCCTGGGGCAGCCAGTCCAGGGCACGGCGCAGGTTCTCCCCGGTGGCGCCCTTGATCGCCCCGGCGGCGGCCATCACGCCATCGAGCGAGCCGAAGTCGGCCAGCCACTTCACAGCCGTCTTCGGCCCGACCTTGTCGACACCGGGCACGTTGTCCACGGTGTCGCCGATCAACGACAGGTAGTCGATGATGCGCTGGGGCGGCACGCCGAACTTCGCCAGCACGCCAGCCTCGTCCAGGGTCTCGCCGCTCATGGTGTTGATCAGCGTCACCCGCGACGTGACCAGTTGCGCCAGGTCCTTGTCGCCGGTGGAGACGACGACGCGGTGGCCGCTGTCCGCAGCCACGCGCGCGAGCGTGCCGATCGCGTCGTCGGCCTCGATGCCCGGGACCTCGAGCACCGGCCAGCCGAGCAGGCGCACCACCTCGTGGATGGGCTCGATCTGCTGCGCCAGGGGCTCGGGCATCGGCGGGCGGTGCGCCTTGTACTCGGCGTACCAGGCGTTGCGGAAGGTGTCACCCTTGGCGTCGAAGACGCAGACGGCGTGTTCGGCCGGTACCTGCTCGCGCAGGCGGCGCATCATGTTGACCATGCCGTGAATCGCCCCGGTCGGGAAGCCGTCGGGCGAGCGCAGGTCGGGCATCGCGTGGTACGCGCGGTAGAGGTAGCTGGATCCATCGACCAGCAGCATCGTCGGTTCGGTCATCGTGTCCTCGGAGGGCTGGCAGTCAGCGCCTGTGGATCCGGCAGCCCGCAAGGCCGGCGTCGATTCGGGCATCATCCCGCCGAATCAATAGAATCCACCCATGCCCGATGCTAACAACCTCGTCCCGCTGGTCGCGTCCGCGCGCTTCAGCGTCCGGGCCGCTGCCGGCCTGATGCTGGCTGCCGCCGTATTCGCGGTCTCGCCGGCCCGCGCCCAGACGACGGAGCCGGTGGTCGTGCGCACCGTGACGCAGGACGATCAGGTCCGCATCGAGGAGACGCGCGTGCGCGGCGCGGTGCAGCGCATCGTGGTCGAGCAGAAGGTCGGCGGCAGCTACGAGATCACGCCGCCGTCGGCCACGACCGACCCCTCCAGGAGCCCCACGCCACGCGGCGGAGAGCGCCGCTGGCGCCTGTTCAGCTTCTGAGGCAGGTGCCGCGATGGCGGTCTACACCGAGGTCGCATTCGACGACGCTGCGACGCTGCTGCGGTCCCTCGGGCTGGGCGATCTGAAGGACCTGCAGGGCATACGCTCGGGCATCGAGAACACGAACTACTACGCGCTGACCACGCGCGGCCAGTGGGTGGTGACCCTGTTCGAGCGCCTGACACGCTCGCAACTGCCCTACTACCTGGAATTGATGCGCCACCTGGCCCATCGCGGCATCCCGGTGCCCGCGCCGCAACCCGACGCCGCGGGCAGTCTGCTGCACACGCTGGCCGGCAAGCCGGCAGCCGTGGTCACCCGCCTGCCCGGCAGCCACCGCCTGGCGCCCGGGGCGGCCCACGCGCGTCAGGTCGGCGCCATGCTGGGCCAGATGCACGTGGCCGGCGCGGACTTCGCCGGCCAACAGCCGCACCTGCGCGGGCTGGATTGGTGGACGCGTACCGTTCCCGAAGTGCTGCCGCACCTGCAGGCGCCGACCGCCCTTCTGCTGAGCAGGGAACTGGCCTTCCAGGGACAGGTCGCCGCCTCGCCCGATGCGGCGGCCCTGCCGCGCGGCCCCATCCACGCCGACCTCTTCCGCGACAACGCGATGTTCGACGAGACCGCCGGCGAGGACCGGCTGTGCGGCTTCTTCGACTTCTACTTCGCCGGCACCGACGCGCTGCTGTTCGACGTGGCCGTGTGCCTGAACGACTGGTGCATCGACCACGCCAGCGGCCGCCTGGTCGACGCCCTCGCCCACCCTTTCCTCGAGGCCTACCGGCAGGCGCGCCCCCTGGCGCCGGTGGAA
Source organism: Rubrivivax sp. (assembly GCA_027491255.1). GTDB lineage: Bacteria > Pseudomonadota > Gammaproteobacteria > Burkholderiales > Burkholderiaceae_C > Rubrivivax. The sequence goes on from JAIXWM010000054.1 coordinate 74,146, forward strand.
GTGTCGCTGTTGCCGGCCATGCTGCGCGCCGCCGCCTTCCGCTTCTGGCTGTCGCGCCTGTGGGATTGGCACCTGCCCCGCGCTGCCGCCATGCTGCAGCCCAAGGATCCCGCACACTTCGAGCGCGTGCTGCGCGATCGCATCGACCACCCCTGGCAGGTTCCGGCATAGGCGATGGCACTGCTGCTCAAGACCGTTGCCCCGTCGCAGGGCGCCCGTTGGATGCGTGACGGATTCCGTCTGTTCGGACGCCACCCGCTGGCCTTCAGCCTGATGCTCGTGTCCTTCCTGTTCGCGGCCCTGCTGGTTTCGATGGTGCCGCTGCTGGGACCCCTGGTGATGCTGGCGGGGCTGCCGCTGATGTCGCTGGGCTTCATGGTCGCCGCCGAGTCGGCGCTGCGGGGTGGCCCGATCCACCCGGGGCAGTTCATCCAGCCGCTGCGGGGCTCGGCAGGCCGGCGGACGGCGCTGCTGGGCTTGTGCCTGGCCTACGGTGCGGCCTGCCTGGTGGCGATGCTGCTGAGCGACTGGATCGACGGCGGCCGCTTCGAGCGCCTGCAGCGCCTGTTTGCACAAGGCGGCTCGGGCGCCGAGATCGAAGGCCTGCTCGCCGACCCACGCCTGGCCTGGGGTGCTTTCGTGCGCTTCAGCACCATCGCCGTGTTGTCGGTTCCCTTCTGGCACGCGCCGGCGCTCGTGCACTGGGGTGGCCAAGGCTGGGGCCAGGCCCTGTTCTCGAGCACGCTGGCCGTCTGGCGCGCCAAGGGGGCCTTCGTCATCTACATCGTGTCATGGATGGTCATGGTCGCCTTGTTCGGCGCCGTCACCGCCACCCTGAGCGCGCTGCTCTCGGCGCGCGAAATCGCCGGGATCCTGCTGCTGCCCTCGGTGCTGATCTTCTCCACGGTGTTCTACGTCTCGCTGCTGTTCACCTTCCACGACAGCTTCGGCGGCAGCACGGCGGACGTGAACGCGCCCTGAGCAGGCCCAAGGCCCGGACATCGCTCAGGGCGCGAGCCTCACCATCCGGTCCGGCTGGAGAGTCCCTGCCTGCAGGTCGTCGAGCCGGGTGCCGATGCTCTCCGACAGACGCAGCAGGCGTTCGTCCGGGTGCGGGTGGGTCTTGAAGAGCAGGCCCACGGCGCTGTCCTTGGCGTTCACCGTCGCCAGGCCCTGGAGCACGGAGGGCAGGCCCCAGGGGTCGTAGCCGGCCCGGGTGGCGAGCACGACGCCCACGCGATCGGCCTCGAATTCGGCGTCCTTGTCGAGCCCGCGGGCCATGATCTCGGCACCGCTGCCGATGAGGCGCTGTGCGGTCGAGCCGGCCTCAGCCACGCGCTGGCGCAACAGGCGCGCGCCCAGGTCCACAGCCTGGCTTTTCTGCAGGACCTTGAGGTGGTGCCGTTCCTGCACGTGCGCGATTTCATGCGCAAGCACACCCGCCAGTTCTGCCTCGTCGCGCAGCCGCGCGTACAGCCCGCGCGTGACGAAGATGTAGCCACCGGGGGCGGCAAAGGCGTTGATGTCCTTCGACTCGATGACGCCAAAGGTCCATTTCAGGTCCGGCCGGTCGCTGTGCAAGGCGATCCAGCGTCCGACGAGGTTGACATAGGCCTGGAGGCGGTCGTCACGGACCAAGGGCGCTACGCCGAGCAGGTTGCCTGCCGCCTGGCGACCAAGCCGCAGTTCGTCTTCCACCGGCACGCGGCCCACGGGTGGGATGCGGATAGGCGCTTCCGCCGCTGCGTCGGGCGCCGGGGCGGCTGCCTGCGCGCCCGCAGGGGCCTGAGGCCCAACCGGCGCGGCTGGAGCCACGGGCTGGGAAGGTGCGGCTGGTGCCGCGGGCCGGGGACGCTGCAGCAGATCACGCAAGCGGTCGCGCAGGGGGTCGCGCAGGGGGTCGGACTGGGCGTGCGCTGCCAGCGCCAGGACCGCCAGCACACCGCAGAGCGCGAAACGGCACCGGCGTGCCCGACACGAGTGCGAGGGCGAGTTCATGGCGTGGCCTGCGGCGCAGCGGTGGGAGCGGGTGCCGGCAGCCAGCTCAGCGAACGGCTCGCCAGTCCCGCCTCGGCGGCGAAACGCCGCGCCTGGTCGGCGGGGACTGCGCCGGCCTCGGCGCGTTGGAGTTCCACGGGGTCGAACCGCGCCGCCTTCATGTCTTCCTCCCCCAGTCCGCGCACGCCAGTGGACGAAACCACCTGCCCCGTGCCGGCACGCCCGCTGGCGATTCCGGCCAGCGCCGCCACATCACCGCCGGCATTCGCCCCACCGGTTCCTCGGCGCACGCTGAGCAGGCGCACCCAGCCGCTGGCCTGGGGCGTCTTGACCTCGGCCCAGCCGCCCTGGCGCCGCAGAAGCGTCACCGTCTCGCCCTTCTTCAGCGCACCGACGGCTCGCGCGTCAGCGAACGGTTCGGCCCGGATCTCGTCGGCCTTCAGCGCCGTGGCCGCCTCCTGGGCTCGGGCTGCTCCGCCCCCGGCAGACAACACCACAGCCAGGCCGAACGCGGCGGCCGACCACGCCCGCGGGACCCGAGATGCTCGTCGACTCATGGCGCCCTCAACTTCTCCAAGGTCTGCGCGAAGATCTCGCGCCAATCCGTCTCCGTCGGGTGCTGACCGCCGCGGCCGAGCGCGAGCGTGTGCACCACCTGACCGCGCAAGGATTCACCCGCCACGCGCGCCGCGCGCACCAGCGCCGGCATCTGGTCGGCCAGGGCCCGCGCCTCGCGCCCGATCGCGGCCTGCGTCGCGGCGTCGTCAGCCTCGCAGGCCCAGCTCACGACGAGCAGATTGTCCAGCACACCCCAGATCCCGCGCTGGCTGCCGCGCAGCATCTCGACGTCCTTGGGCAGCGTGCCGGTCTTCTCGACCTCCTTCTTGAGCGCGCGCAGGAACGCCGGCAGCGCGAGCTCGTCCTCGCTTCGGAAGTCGAAGACCGCCATCGTCGCGACCACACTCGCGCCCTCGCGCAGCGTCTGGGCGACGACGTTGCGCTCCAGCGCCTTGGCCGTGGCGTACGCGTAGAGCTTGGCCACCGAGAAGTAGGCGAAGACCAGCAGGACCGGGCCGGCCAGGTTCAGGTAGAAGTTCGTGAAATTGATCGTCAGGTAGGACACCGCCAGCAGCCCCACCTGCGAGAAGCCGAAGAAGCGGGCGAAGCGCTCGGGCTCGACATTGCGGAACAATGCCCAGGCCGTCCCCCAGAGCAGCAGCATCGTCACCAGAAAGACGGGCCAGCGGCTGGCGGGCACGCGGATGTGGTCGTCGTGCTTCAGGTTGTCGACCGCCGTGGCGAGGATCTCGACGCCGGGAAACTGCCGCGCCACCGAGGTCGCCTTGATGTCGAACAGGCTGGGCGCGGTCGAGCCGATGATGACGATCTTGCCCTTGAACTCATCCTGCGGCCGCTGGCGCTCCTTCTTCAGCATGTCCTGGTAGACGTCGGCAAAGCTGACCGAGCGGTAGGTGAACGGCGGACCGCGCCAGTTCAGCAGGATCTCGCTGCGCTGCGGCACCGGCCAACCCAGGTCCTCGGCCAGGCGTGCCGGCAGCGACGGCACGCGCCAGCCGTGGGCCACGTGGTGCAGGGGATAGGCTCGCGCCACGCCGTCGTCGTCGGGCAGGATGTTGTGCGCTCCGAGGCGCCCGCTGTCGACGGCCGCCTTGAAGAAGGGCAGGACGAGCGCGATCGGGCGGTCCTCGGCCTGCATCCCGGGCATCGGTTTCAGCCCCGGCACCATCGACGGCTTGAGCTGACTCAGCGCGTCGTTTGCAGCAGGCAGCCGCAGCAGCGGGAAATAGGTGTTGCGGGTGCCGGCCACGACCTCGTTGAAGTACGCGTCGCTGTCGGGGTTGAACACGTCGGCGTCGCTGAAGAGGATGTCGAACACCACCGCCTGCGGCCGCTGCGCCTGGAGCTGCTCGAGGAACTCGCCGAACACCTGACGCGGCCAGGGCCAGCGGCCATAGTCCTTGGCGAGTGCGGCAAGCGAGGCTTCGTTGACGTCGACGATGACGATGTCCAGGTCGGGCGCGGGCACGACGATGCGGTTCTTGACCGCCAGGTCGTAGCCACGGTGGCGCATGTCGACGATGGCGTGCACGAACAGCACGTCCAGGAGCACACCGACCGTGAACACACCTGCCAGCAGCAGGTAGAAGTTGTGGTGCAGCTTGCGCGCGAGGTAGCCGCCCACACCCAGCAGCACGCCGGTGTAGGCCCGCAGAAGGCGGTGCGCGAGCTTCAATTCACCAGCCTCCTTGCTCTGCGACAGCGACGACGTCGCCCGTCGGGCCCGCCGGGCGCGCGCAGGCGGGGCAGCGCTCCATGTCAGTCCACCGGTGTCAGCTTGGCGATCGACAGCGCGAGCCACTTCATGCCGTGACGGCCGAAGTTCACCTGCGCACGCGCGTCGTCGCCGCTGCCCTCGAGCGTGACGATGACGCCCTCGCCGAACTTGTTGTGGAACACGGTCTGGCCGGGGCGCAGGCGCGCGCCGCCGCCGGGCCCGCCGGCTGCAGCCGGGACGTGGCGCGGCACGACGGGCGCGGGCGCCTCGACGCGGCCGGCGCCGACGATGGAGTGCAGTCCGCTGCCGCGCGCCCATGCTGCCTGGTAGTCGCGGGCGTAGCCCGAGCCGAAGCCGGCGTGGCGCGGCGTCAGCCACTTCAGCGCAGACTCGGGGAGCTCGTCGAAGAAGCGGCTGCGCACGTTGTAGCGCGTCTGCCCGTGCAGCAGCCGGGTCTGGCTGTAGCTCAGGTACAGCCGGTCGCGCGCGCGCGTGATCGCCACGTACATCAGACGCCGCTCCTCCTCCAGGCCGTCGGCGTCGGACAGTGCGTTCTCGTGCGGGAACAGGCCTTCCTCGAGGCCGGTGATGAACACCGCGTCGAACTCCAGACCCTTGGCGGAGTGCACCGTCATGAGCTGCACCGCGTCCTGGCCGGCCTGGGCCTGGTTGTCGCCGGCCTCCAGCGCCGCGTGCGTCAGAAAGGCGGCCAGCGGCGACAGCACCTCGCCGCTGTCGGCATCAGGTGCCGACAGCACCGGCGCCGCGGCCTCGTCCAGCGGCAGGCTCACCGCATCCTTGCCGAAGCCCTCCTGCGTGACGAAGGCCTCGGCGGCGTTGACCAGCTCTTCCAGGTTCTCGATGCGGTCGGCGCCTTCCTTGTCGGTGCGGTAGAAATCCAGCAGGCCACTGGCCTCCACGACGTGCTCGATGATCTGGCGCAGGGTCAGCCCGCGTGTGGCCTCGCGCATCGCGTCCACCCGCGCGTTGAAGGCCAGCAGGTTGGCGCCGCCCTTGCCCGGCACGGCGCCGGCGCTCTGCCACAGGCTGCGCCCGCTCGAGCGCGCCGCATCCTGCAACAGCTCGATCGTGCGCCCGCCGATGCCGCGCGCCGGGAAGTTGACGACACGCAGGTAGCTCGTGTCGTCGTTCGGGTTCTCCAGCAGGCGCAGATAGGCCAGCGCGTGCTTGACCTCGGCACGCTCGAAGAAGCGCAGCCCGCCGTAGACGCGGTAGGGCACGCCGGCGTTGAACAGTCCGCTCTCCAGCACCCGGCTCTGCGCATTGCTGCGGTACAGCAGCGCGGTCTGGCTGCGCGCCGTGCCGGCGCGGTGCAGTTGCTGCAGTTCCTCGAGCAGCCACTGCGCCTCGGCATAGTCGCTCGTGGCCTCGTGCACGCGCACGGGCTCGCCCGGGCCGGCCTCGGTGCGAAGGTTCTTGCCCAGCCGGCGCTCGTTGTGAGAGATCAGCTCGTTGGCCGCGTCGAGGATGTTGCCGGCGGAGCGGTAGTTGCGCTCGAGCTTGACGACGTGGTCGACCCGGTACTCGCGCTCGAAATCGGCCATGTTGCCCACGCGCGCGCCGCGAAAGGCGTAGATGCTCTGGTCGTCGTCGCCCACCGCGAACACACCCTGGTCGGTGCTCGGCGGAGCGAACATCTGCAGCCAGCGGTACTGCAGGCGGTTCGTGTCCTGGAACTCGTCGACCAGCAGGTGGTGGAAGCGGCGCCGGTAGTGCTCGCGCAGCGGCTCGTGGTCACGCATCAACTCGTAGCTGCGCAGCAGCAGCTCGGCGAAATCGACCACGCCCTCGCGCTGGCACTGGTCCTCGTAGGCTTGGTAGATCTGCACCAGGCGCCGCGTGTGCTCGTCGCGCGCGTCCACATCGACTGGGCGAAGACCGTCCTCCTTGCTGCCGGCGATGAACCAGGACACCTGCTTGGGCACGAAGCGTTCCTCGTCAAGCTGCATGCCCTTGATCACGCGCTTGACGGCGGCGAGCGTGTCCTGCGCGTCGAGGATCTGGAAGGATTGCGGCAGGCCGGCGAGCTTCCAGTGCGCGCGCAGGAAACGATTGCACAGGCCGTGGAAAGTGCCGATCCACATGCCGCGCACATTCACCGGCAGCATCGCCGACAGGCGCGTCAGCATCTCCTTGGCCGCCTTGTTGGTGAAGGTGACCGCCATCACGCCGCCGGGCGAGACCTGGCCCGTCTGCAGCAGCCAGGCGATGCGCGTGGTCAGCACGCGGGTCTTGCCCGAACCGGCACCGGCCAGGATCAGCGCCGGGCGGGCAGGCAGCGTCACGGCGGCCAGTTGTTCAGGGTTCAGGCCGCGCAGCAAGGCACCGGGAACAGCCACAGGCGCCTCGGGCGCGCCGGTGCGCCCCGCCTCGTCGATCAACTCGTGCATGCGCTGCATTCTGGCAGCAGGCCGGGGCGTAGAATCGACCACCGGGCCCAAATTCAGGAGCCCGGTTTTTCTTTGCGGCGCTCCTTCGGCGCAACGCCTGCCCGGCAGGCGCCCGCGGTCCCTGCACCGCCCCAGGAAAGCCCGGCTCCCGGTCAAGCGCTCACCACCCACGTGATGGAGCCGCCTACGCCATGGAAATCTTCGACTACGACAACATCCTGCTGCTGCCGCGCAAGTGCCGCGTCGACAGTCGCAGCGAGTGCGACACCTCGGTGGAGTTCGGCGGACGCCGCTTCGCGCTGCCGGTCGTGCCCGCGAACATGAAGACGGTGCTGGACGAGCCGATCGCGCAGTACCTGGCACGACACGACCATTTCTACGTGATGCACCGCTTCGACCTCGACAACGTCGCCTTCGCGCGGCGCATGCGCGAGCAAGGCTTGTACGTGTCGCTGTCGTCGGGGGTGAAGCCCGCAGACTACGCCGTCGTCGACCAGCTTGCAGCCGAGGGGGTGGGCGCCGACTACGTCACGATCGACATCGCCCACGGCCACGCCGACAGCGTGCGCCGCACGATCGAGCACATCAAGACCAGGCTGCCTCGGACCTTCGTCATCGCCGGCAACGTGGCCACGCCGGAGGCGGTGATCGACCTGGAGAACTGGGGCGCCGACGCAACCAAGGTCGGCGTCGGCCCCGGCAAGGTCTGCATCACGAAGATGAAGACCGGCTTCGGCACCGGGGGCTGGCAGCTCAGCGCGCTGAAGTGGTGCGCCCGCGTGGCCACCAAGCCCATCATCGCCGACGGCGGCATCCGTCATCATGGCGACATCGCCAAGAGTGTGCGCTTCGGCGCCTCGATGGTGATGATCGGCTCGCTGTTCGCCGGGCACGAGGAATCCCCGGGTCAGACGGTCGAGGTCGACGGCAAGCTCTACAAGGAATACTACGGCTCGGCCAGCGATTTCAACAAAGGCGAGTACAAGCACGTCGAGGGCAAGCGCATCCTCGAGCCGATCAAGGGCCGGCTGGCCGACACGCTGCGCGAGATGCGCGAAGACGTGCAGAGCTCGATCAGCTACGCCGGCGGCCGCCAGCTCTCCGACCTGAAGAAGGTCAACTACGTGATCCTCGGCGGCGAGAACGCCGGCGAACACCTGTTCATGTGAACACAAGCCTGCGCCGATGACCGAACTCGCCAAGTCCTTCGAACCCGCCGCCATCGAGGCACGCTGGGCCCCCCGCCTCGAGCAACCGGGCATCACCGCGCCCTCGCTGTACCCGGCGCGGCCGTCCTTCAGCATCCAGTTGCCGCCCCCCAACGTGACGGGCACGTTGCACATGGGGCACGCGTTCAACCAGACCATCATGGACGCGTTGACCCGCTACCACCGCATGCGCGGCCACAACACGCTGTGGGTGCCGGGCACCGACCACGCCGGCATCGCGACGCAGATCGTCGTCGAGCGGCAGTTGCAGGAACAGGGGCAGGACCGGCACGCGCTCGGGCGCAAGAACTTCGTCGCCCGCGTGTGGGACTGGAAGCAGAGCTCGGGCGCGACGATCACGCGCCAGATGCGGCGCCTGGGCGCCAGCGTCGACTGGTCGCGCGAATACTTCACGATGGACGACAAGCTGTCGCCGGTCGTCACCGAAACCTTCGTGCGTCTGTACGACGAGGGCCTGATCTACCGCGGCGAGCGGCTGGTCAGCTGGGACCCGGTGCTTAAGTCCGCGGTCTCCGACCTGGAGGTCGAGAGCGAGGAGGAGGACGGCTTCCTCTGGCACATCCGCTACCCGCTCGAGGACGGCAGCGACTCGGTGGTCGTGGCCACGACCCGGCCCGAGACCATGCTCGGGGACACCGCGGTGATGGTCCACCCCGAGGACGAGCGCTACACGGCCCTGGTGGGCCGGCACGTGCGCCTGCCCTTGTGCGACCGCACCATCCCGGTGATCGCCGACGCCTACGTCGACCGCGCCTTCGGCACCGGCGTCGTCAAGGTCACGCCGGCCCACGACCCGAACGACTTCGCCGTCGGCCAGCGCCACGGCCTGCCGATGGTGTGCGTGCTCGACCTGCAGGCGCGCATCAACGACAACGCGCCAGCGCCCTACCGCGGACTCGACCGCTTCGAGGCCCGCAAGCGGGTCGTCGCCGACCTGCAGGCGCTCGGCCTGCTGGTGGAGGCGAAGAAGCACCGCCTGATGGTGCCGCGCTGCGCCCGCACCGGGCAGGTCGTCGAGCCGATGCTCACGCACCAGTGGTTCGTCGCCGTCAACAAGCCCGGGGCCGACGGCAAGAGCATCGCGCAGAAGGCGATCGAGGTGGTCGATCAGGGCGAGGTGCGCTTCGTTCCCGAACAGTGGATCAATACCTACCACCACTGGATGCACAACATCCAGGACTGGTGCATCAGCCGCCAGCTCTGGTGGGGACACCAGATCCCGGCCTGGTACGGCAGCGGCGGCGAGATCTTCGTCGCACGCGACGAAGCCGAGGCCCGGGCCCGAGCCGCGGCCGCCGGCTACACCGGGGAGCTCACGCGCGACGAAGACGTGCTCGACACCTGGTATTCGTCGGCGCTGGTGCCCTTCTCCACGCTGGGCTGGCCCGCCAAGAGCGTCGAGCAGGACCTGTTCCTGCCCAGCACGGTGCTGGTGACCGGCTTCGACATCATCTTCTTCTGGGTCGCCCGGATGATCATGATGACGACGCACTTCACCGGCAAGGTCCCATTCCGCGACGTCTACATCCACGGCCTGGTGCGCGACTCGCAGGGCCGCAAGATGAGCAAGAGCGAGGGCAACGTGCTCGACCCGGTCGACCTGATCGACGGCATCGCCCTGCCCGAACTGCTGGTCAAGCGCGCCACGGGCCTGCGCAAGCCCGAGACCGCGCCGCGCATCCGCGACGAGACCGCCAAGGAGTTCCCGCAGGGCATCCCGGCCTTTGGCGCCGACGCGCTGCGCTTCACGATGGCCAGCTACGCCACGCTCGGCCGCAACGTGAACTTCGACACCAAGCGCTGCGAGGGTTACCGCAACTTCTGCAACAAGCTGTGGAATGCCACGCGCTTCGTGCTGATGAACTGCGAAGGCCAGGACTGCGGGCTGGCCGAGCACACCAAGGCCGAATGCGCGGCGCCGGTGCGCGACGACCAAGGCCGGGTCGTGCAGCCGGCCGGCCCTTTCCACGGCTACCTGCGCTTCTCGCAGGCCGACCGCTGGATCTCGAGCGAGTTGCAGCGCGTGGAAGCCGCCGTCGCGCAGGGCTTTGCCGAGTACCGGCTGGACAACGTCGCCAACGCCATCTACGCCTTTGTCTGGGACGAGTACTGTGACTGGTACCTCGAGATTGCAAAGGTGCAGCTCGCGCAGGCCCAGCAGGCCGGCAACGAGCCCGCGGCGCGGGCGACGCGGCGCACGCTGATCCGCACGCTCGAGACGGTGCTGCGACTGCTGCATCCGGTGGCGCCCTTCGTCACCGCCGAACTCTGGGACACCGTGGCCGAGGTCGCGGGTCGCAAGCCGGCAGGCTCGCACGCCACGGTGGCCACCGCCGCCTATCCGCAGGCGCAGCTCGAACGCGTGGACGCCGCAGCCGACGCATGGGTCGGCAAGCTCAAGGCGCTGGCGGCCGCGGTGCGCGCGCTGCGCTCGGAGATGAACCTGTCACCGGCGCAGCGGATGCCGCTGCTGGTGCACGGTGACGACTTTGCCGCGCAGGCCGCGCCGCTGCTGCAGGCGCTGGCGCGGCTGTCCGAGGTGCGTCTGATCGAAGACGAGGCCGCGTTCGCGGCCGCGACCTCGGCCGCACCTGTGTCGGTGGTCGGCGCAGCGCGGATCGCGCTGCACGTCGAGATCGACGTCGGCGCCGAACGCGAGCGCCTGGGCAAGGAAATCGCACGGCTCGAGGCCGAGGTCGGCAAGGCGAATGCGCGCTTGGCCAACGAGAGCTTCGTCGCGCGCGCGCCGGCGGCCGTGGTGGCGCAGGAGCGCGAGCGGCTCGAGGGCCATGCCTCCTCGCTCGCCCGGCTGCGCGAGCAGTTGTCCAGGCTCACGCAGGCGGCCTGAAGGCGCCGGGAGAATTCCGATGACCGCAACCGCCCGCCTGCCCTTCATGCCTGTCAAGAAAGCCATCTTCCCGGTCGCCGGTCTGGGCACGCGCTTCCTGCCCGCCACCAAGGCCCAACCGAAGGAGATGCTGCCGGTCGTCGACAAGCCCTTGATCCAGTACGCCGTCGAGGAGGCCTATGCCGCCGGCGTGCGCGAGATGATCTTCGTCACCGGCCGCCACAAGCGGCCGATCGAGGACCACTTCGACATGACCTACGAGCTGGAGGTCGCGCTCGAGAAGGCGGGCAAGCAGGAACTGCTGGACATCGTGCGCAGCGTCAAGCCCGATGACATGGAGTGCATCTACGTGCGCCAGGCCCAGGCCCTGGGCCTCGGGCACGCGGTACTGTGCGGGCAGCGTCTGGTGGGCCAGGAGCCGTTTGCGGTGCTGCTGGCCGACGACCTGATGGTGGGCGAGCCGCCCGTCCTGGCGCAGATGGTCGAGCAATACGCCGAGTGGCGGGCTTCGATCATCGCCGTCCAGGAAGTCCCCGCCGACCACACGCGGCGCTACGGCATCGTCGCCGGCACGCCGGTCAACGAGCGCCTGCTCGACGTCTCGCGCATCGTCGAGAAGCCGGCCCCCGAGGCGGCACCGTCGCGCCTGGGCGTGGCCGGGCGCTACATCCTGACACCGGGCGTCTTCCACGAGATCGCGCACCAGCCGCGTGGCGTGGGCGGCGAGATCCAGCTCACCGACGGCATCGCCTCGCTGCTGCGGCGCGAGAAGGTCTTCGCCTACCGCTACGCCGGCCGGCGCTACGACTGCGGCAGCAAGGAGGGCTTCCTGCAGGCCAACGTCGAGTTGGCACTGCAGCACCCGGAACTCGGACCGGGCTTCAAGGCCTATCTGGCAGGTTTGTCGGCCTGAAGCCGGCGCACGACAGGTCGACCGTCCCCGTCGTCGTCGCTTCGGGACGGGATGACGGGCAGAGCGCAGGCATCCCGCGCATGCTTCAACGACGTCGCAGGTAGTGCACGAACTCCGTGCCGACGTTGTCCTGTTGGACCAGTTCGTTGCCGGTCTGGCGGGCAAAGGCCTGGAAGTCACGCAGCGATCCGGTGTCGGTCGCCAGCACCTTCAGCACCTCGCCGCTGGACATGTCCGCCAGGGCCTTCTTCGCCTTCAGGATGGGCAGCGGACAGTTCAGGCCGCGGGTGTCGATTTCCTTGTGAGCTTGAAGGGCGGTCATCTGGCGGCAGGTCGGAGTCAGGGGCAACGCCGGATTCTAGGCAGCAGGCAAGACCCGGTGTGCCGCCGGCTCAAGCCGGGAACACGCCGGTGGAGAGATAGCGATCCCCGCGGTCGCAGACGATGAAGACGATGGTCGCGTTCTCGACCCGTTGCGCGATCTGCAGGGCGACCCAGCAGGCTCCGGCGGCGGAGATGCCGGCAAACAGGCCCTCCTCGCGCGCCATGCGACGGGCCATCTCCTCGGCATCGGTCTGGCTGACGAGCACGAGTTCGTCCACGCCGGCAGGGTCGTAGATCTTGGGCAGATAGGCCTCGGGCCACTTGCGGATGCCGGGGATGCGTGAGCCCTCCGAGGGTTGCGCGCCGATGACGCGCACCGCGGGGTTCTTCTCCTTGAGGAAGCGCGAGACGCCGGTGATGGTGCCCGTGGTGCCCATGGCGCTGACGAAGTGCGTCACCCTGCCGGCCGTGTCCTCCCAGATCTCGGGGCCGGTGGTCTCGTAGTGAACACGCGGGTTGTCAGGGTTCGCGAACTGGTCGAGCACCCGGCCCTTGCCCTCGCGCTGCATCTGCTCGGCCAGGTCACGCGCATGCTCCATGCCGCCGGCCTTGGGTGTCAGCAGCAGTTCGGCACCAAAGGCGCGCATGGTTTGGGCGCGCTCGATCGACAGGTCCTCGGGCATGATCAGCACCATGCGGTAGCCGCGGATCGCCGCGGCCATTGCCAGCGCGATGCCGGTGTTGCCCGAGGTGGCCTCGATGAGCGTGTCGCCCGGGCGGATTTCGCCGCGCTCCTCGGCACGGCGGATCATGTGGATGGCTGGGCGGTCCTTGACCGAACCGGCCGGGTTGTTGCCCTCGAGCTTGCCGAGCACGACGTTGCCGCGACGCGCAGCCTCGGCGCCAGGCAGGCGTTGCAGGCGCACCAGCGGGGTATGACCGATCGCGTCCTCGAGCGTGGGGTAGCGGGGTTCCATCTCAGTGTCCTCCTGCGGTGCATTGTCGTGGCGCGAGCCCAGGGCCCGACTGTCCTGCGTGCGATACTCGTTGCGTTGATGCCGGCATGAGTCGGCCCTGCCCGCGTGACGAAATCGGTAGACGTAGCGGATTCAAAATCCGCCGCCGCAAGGCGTGCCAGTTCGAGTCTGGCCGCGGGCACCAGGTTCACGGCGCGGTGCGCGTCCGGCGCCCGTGCCCCATGGGGGTGGGGATGGATACGATGACCGACACGCGCGCCGAGCCCGCGGGAAATCACTGGCTGGCAGCCGACGGTGTGCGCAAGGCTTACCGCGACTACGACAAACCCGAGGCCGATCGGGTGCGCGAGTTCTACCGCCAGAACCACCGCCACCAGACCTACGACTTCGTGCTGGCGAAGAAGGCCCAGTGGCTGCGCTTCGAGCGCCAGCGCATGACGCCCTGGGCAGCGCTGGACTACCTGAACACCCTGGTCGACGAGTCCGACCCCGACACCGCCCTGCCGCAGATCAATCACCTGCTGCAGACCGCCGAGGCCATCCGCGCCGACGGTCACCCCGACTGGTTCGTGCTCACGGGATTCGTGCACGACCTGGGCAAGGTGCTGTGCCTGTTCGGCGAGCCGCAGTGGGCCGTGGTCGGTGACACCTTCCCGGTCGGATGCCGGCACTCCGAGCGCATCGTCTGCGCCGAGTTCTTCGCCGCCAACCCGGACCACGACCACCCGGTCTACGGCACCGAGAACGGCGTCTACGAACCGGGCTGCGGCCTGTCGAACGTGCACCTGTCCTGGGGTCACGACGAGTACCTCTACCACATGCTGAAGGACCGCCTGCCCGAGCCGGCCCTCTACATGATCCGCTACCACTCCTTCTACGCCTGGCACCGCGAGGGCCAGTACGGACACCTGACCGACGCGACCGACCGCGCCAACCTGCCCTGGGTGCAGAAGTTCAACCCCTACGACCTGTACTCGAAGCAGCCGAACCCGCCGGTGCTGGCCGAACTGAAGCCCTACTACGAGGACCTGCTGGCCAAGTACCTGCCCTCGGAACTGGCGTTGTAGACCCGGGCGTGCGGCCCGCGCGTTGACGCGCACGGCCCGGGCATGGCCCCCGGGACGCTCAGCGCAGCAGGGCGTCGAGGTCTTCCGTGGCCCGCAGCGAGCGCGGCGGCACCGGCGCCAGCCGGCCGCCGGCCCATCGCTCCCAGCCGTAAAGGGCCGCCAGCACAACGCCGTCCGCCGCCGAACCGGGGGCGCCCACGCGCTCGGTGCCGCGGCGGGCACTGTCGGTCAGCAGTGCGGGCAGCAGCAGGTGGTAAGGGTGGCGGGCCACCTCTCCCGCATGCAGCGCGCAGGCCGTCATCAGTTGCGCCACCTCTGCCGCCTCGAGTTCGAGCCGCAGGCGGGCCTCGGCCTGCGTGGCCCAGTACTCCGACCAGCACAGGTGCGCATCGACCGCGTCCCCACAGGCCGTGAGCGCGTCGCGCACCAGCCGGTGGGTGCCGACGTGGGCGGCGTGGCCGTCGCCAGCATGCGGCGCCACGACAGCGCGCGGCTGCAGGCCACGCAGCAGCGCCGCCACCGCCTCCACAGCCCGCCGCCAATGTGCGGGGTCGACCACCGCCGCTTCGGGGGTGATGCGCTCGAAAGCCCGGCCGGGGACACCGACCGGGCTGACGAGTTCGAAGCCCAGGTAGGCGCAGCAAGCCTGCGCCTCCGCCCAGCGCTCGGCACGGCGCTCGAGCCGGCTGCCCAGCGTCACCGCGACGTTGACCACGCGCCAGCCGTGGCGCTGCCGCAGCCGCAGCGCCAGCCCCCCGACCAACGCCTCGTCATCGGGGTGGGGCGAGAAGACGAGGCAGCACGGAGCGCCGTCCCGCAACGGCGCGGTGACAGCGCCGGCCGTCGCCGACACCGCAGGATCGGCGCCGCAGGCCAGTGCGGCGAGGCAGGCCGCCACATGGCGGTCGTAAGGTGTTCGCAGAGTCATGTGCCATTCTGGCGCGGGCCATGCGGGGCGCGCACGGCGCCCACACGACCGGCGTCTCAGTGAAACCCTCCATGACCGATCGTCGCGGGCGCCCGCACAATCGCACTGTCAGAAGACTGTCATTGAACGGTCATACACCCCCCTGCACCTGCCCTCCCCGAGGAGACCGACCATGTCACCGATGCGCCGACTGAGCCTGCTCGCCGCCCTCACCCTCGCCACCGCCGGCGCCGCCCAGGCCCAGGGGCGGCTGACGCTGTACTGCAGCTCCGACGAGGCCTGGTGCCAGCAGGCCAAGACCGAATTCGAGAAGGCCACCGGCATCCGTGTCGACATGACGCGCAAGAGTTCAGGCGAGACCTACGCGCAGATCAAGGCCGAAGCCTCCAACCCCAAAGGTGACATCTGGTGGGGCGGCACCGGTGACCCGCACCTTCAGGCGGCCGAGGAGAACCTGACCCAGGCCTACGTCTCACCGAACCGCCGCCGGGTGGCTGAGTTCTCCATCAACCAGGCCAAGGCCTCCAAGGACCGCACCATCGGCATCTACTCCGGCGCGCTCGGCTGGGGCTACAACGACGAGATGCTCAAGAAGGAAGGCCTGCCGGCACCGCAGTGCTGGGCCGACCTGATCAAGCCCATCTACAAGGGCAAGATCCAGATCGCCAACCCCAACTCCTCGGGCACCGCCTACACGGCGCTGGCCACGCTGGTGCAGTTGATGGGCGAGAAGGACGCGTTCACCTACCTGAAGGCTCTGCACAAGAACGTCAACCAGTACACCAAGTCCGGCTCGGCGCCGGTCAAGGCCGCGGGTGCGGGCGAGACGCTGATCGGCATCGTCTTCATGCATGACGCCGTGGCAGTGGCCGACGCGGGCCGGCCGATCAAGACGGTCGCTCCCTGCGAGGGCACGGGCTACGAGATCGGCTCGATGAGCATCATCCGCGGCGCCCGCAACCTGGAGAACGCAAAGAAGTTCTACGACTGGGCGCTCACTGCCGAGTCGCAAGGCCGGGCCAAGGACGTGAAGTCCTACCAGGTGCCCTCCAACCTGGACGCCGCGGTCTCGCCGCTGACGCCCGACCTATCGCGTATCAAGCTCATCAACTACGACTTCGCCAAGTACGGGTCGTCGGCAGAGCGGCGGCGGCTGCTGAAGAAGTGGGATGACGAGGTCGGCTCGCTCCCGAACAACTGAGCGCGGCCAGGACACGCGGCGCATGGCTGCGGCGCCCGACATCCGGCGAGACAGCCAGGGCGGGAGAGCGCTGGCACTGCTGTGCGCGGCGGCCGTCGCGCTGCTGCCCTGGTACCTGCTGCAGGACGGGTTCTGGGGCTTCACCTGGCTGGCCGATTACCCCTTCCAGCCGGAACCGGCGCCCGCGCTCTTCCTGCTGCTGCAGGGACGCAACCCCTGGTTGTGGCCCGTGGCGTTGCTGGCGCTGGCGGGGCTTGCTGCCGCCTTCGCGCCGATCAGCCGCCGGCAGCGGGGCCATGCCTATCTGGTCCTCGGCGCCGCCGGGCTCGTCTACCTGTTCGCGCAGGGGTACGGGCTCGGACTCCAGGGCTGGTCCTTCGGTTTCCTCAACACCTGGTTCGGCGAGACCGAGCAGCGCCAGTTCGGCATGGGCTACGGCGCCCTCCTGTGCGGCACGGCTTTCCTGTTCATGCTGACCTGGGGCCTGTCGGCGAGCGGCCGCATCGTGCAGGACCCCTTCGTCGCCGGCTCGCTGGGCGTCATCATTGCCCTGGTCGGGCTGTTCGTCCTGCTGCCGGTGGTGCAGATGCTGTTCGCGGGACTGCGCTCGGAGGACGGGTCGGCGCTGGCGGCCTTCGCAGACCGATTGGTCGACCCAAAGCTGTGGCGACTGGGCTGCCTGGACGGGCGCGGGCAGTGCGGTGCGGCCTGGAACTCGCTTGCGCTGGCCATCACGGTGGGCTTTCTCAGCACACTGCTGGGCCTGGCCTTCGCGTTGGTGATCGTGCGCACCTCACTGCCCTTCAAGTCCTTCTTCAAATCACTCTCGCTGCTGCCCATCATCACGCCGCCGTTCGTGATCGGGCTGGCCGTCATCCTGCTGCTGGGGCTGTCAGGGGTCGTGACGCAGTGGGTGGCGGGCACCTTCGGCATCGCACCCTCGCGCTGGATCTACGGTTTCGAGGGCGTGCTGCTGGCACAGTTGCTGGCCTTCACCCCCATCAGCTTCATGGTGCTGATCGGCGTGGTCGAGGGTGTCAGCGCCTCGATGGAGGAGGCGTCACAGACACTGCGGGCCGACGACTGGGTCACCTTCAAGACGGTGACCTGGCCACTGCTTCGCCCGGGGCTGGCCAACGCCTTCCTGCTGGGCTTCATCGAGAGCATGGCCGATTTCGGCAACCCGCTGGTGCTGGGCGGCAACTTCAACGTGCTGTCGACCGAGATCTTCTTCGCCATCGTCGGTTCGCAGAACGACCAGGCGCGCGCCGCGGTTCTGGCGCTGGTGCTGCTGGCGTTCACGATCGCCGCCTTCGTGGCGCAGAACCGCTGGCTCGGGCGCAAGCGCTACACCACGGTCAGCGGCAAGGGCGACGGTGGCGTGCACCCGCCGCTGCCGCGGCCGGTGCTGTGGACGGCGGTGGGCGTGACCGTGGTCTGGACGGCGTTCACGCTCGTGCTCTACGCCATGATCATCTACGGCAGCTTCGTCGAGCTCTGGGGCCGCAACTGGTCGCTGACACTGCGCCACTACCTCCAGGGCTTTGCCATCACCTTCACCGAACACGGCCTGCAGTGGAAGGGCTCGGCCTGGAGCAGCCTGGGCACGACGCTGAAGATCGCCCTCGTGTCGGCCCCGCTGACGGCAGCGATCGGCCTGCTGACGGCGTGGCTGCTGACACGCCAGCAGTTCGCGGGCAAGGCGGCGTTCGAGTTCGGCACCATGCTGAGCTTCGCCATCCCGGGCACGGTGATCGGCGTGAGCTACATCGTGGCCTTCAACGTGCCGCCGCTGGAGCTGACCGGCACGGCCGCCATCCTGGTGCTGTGCTTCGTGTTCCGCAACATGCCGGTGGGGGTGCGCTCGGGCATTGCCTCGCTGGCGCAGATCGACAAGAGCCTGGACGAGGCCTCGCTGACGCTGCGCGCGTCCTCGGCCACGACCTTCCGCCGCGTGACGCTGCCTCTGATCCGCCCGGCCATCCTCTCGGCCATGGTGTACAGCTTCGTGCGCTCGATGACCGCGATCAGTGCGGTGATCTTCCTTGTCAGCGCACAACATGACATGGCCACCACCTACATCATCGGCCGGGTCGAGAACAACGAGTACGGGATCGCGATCGCCTACTCGACCGTGCTGATTGTCGTGATGCTCACCGGCATCGTGCTGTTCCAGTGGCTGACGGGCACACGCCGCCTCGGCCGGCACGGACTGCGCACCTCGGATACCGCAGTGATTTCTGGAGCCGCATGAAGACCATCGCCCGCACCCAGGCCGCCACCGTCCACCTGCACGCGGTGACCAAGCGCTACGCGCCCAAGGCGCCGCCGGCGGTGGACCGCGTCACCCTGAGCTTCGAAGCCGGCTGCCTGACGACCCTGCTGGGCCCCTCGGGCTGCGGCAAGACGACCACGCTGCGGATGATCGCCGGCCTGGAGAAGGTGACCGAGGGCCGCATCCTGATCGGTGACGACGACGTGACGCGCTTGCCGGCCACGCAGCGCGACGTGTCGATGGTGTTCCAGTCCTACGCGCTGTTCCCGCACCTGCGGGTCACCGAGAACGTGCGCTACGGGCTGGAGGTGAGCCGGCTGCCGCGCGACGTGATCGAGCAGCGAACGCAGGAGGTGCTGCGCCTGATGGGGCTGCAGGCCCTGGGCGAGCGCTACCCGCACGAGCTGTCGGGCGGACAGCAGCAGCGCGTGGCAGTGGCGCGCGCGCTCGTCCTCGAGCCGCGGGTGCTGCTGTTCGACGAGCCGCTGTCGAACCTGGACGCCAAGCTGCGCCGGCACGTGCGCCAGGAGATCCGCGAACTGCAGCGCACGCTCGGCCTGACGGCGATCTACGTCACGCACGACCAGGAGGAGGCGCTGGCCGTTTCGGACACGATCGTGGTGATGAACAACGCCGTCGTTGCACAGATGGGCACGCCGCGCGACCTGCACGAGCGCCCGGCGACGCGTTTCGTGGCCGACTTCATCGGCGAGGCCAATGTGCTGCCGGCGCAGGTGGGCAATGCAGTGGATGCGCAGCGGCTGCGGGTGCAGTTGGGTGCGCTCAGTCTGGTGCTGCCGGGCCAGGCGGCGGCCGGCGAGCAGCGCCACGTGGCCATCCGCCCCGGGCGAGTGCGGCTGCACGCAGCGTCTGCGGGCGCGGCGCCTGCGGGCACGCTGCCGGGCACGGTCCGGCGCGCGAGCTACCTCGGGGAGACGATGGAGTATGTCGTCACCACCGACCTGGGCGACATCCTGGTGGCCAGCCCCGAAACCCACACCACCTGGGATGCGGGCGTCTGCGTGGCCGTGGAACTGCCCGCGGACGCGGTGGTGCTGCTGCGGGATTGAGGGCCGCGAGGCGGCAGGCTGTCGTCGGGAGAGTGTGACAGGCGGGCGAGCGCGCACGCCTCGGGGCGGCAGAGGCAGCGGCGATTGACGATACCCAATCGCGTCCACGCCGGCCTTCGTAGCATGGAAAACAGCCCTGCCGCCAGGCAGGCCGTCCATGTCGCACGCGCCCACCCCGGAGACCCGGTCATGTTCACCCGACTGAAGAAGTGGCTGCTCGCCAGCAGCATCGTGTTCCTGTCCGCCTGTGGCGGCCACCATCACCCCAGCGTGCTGGATGTCGCCCAGGAAGACGCCCGGTTCACCATCCTCGTCGAGGCCGTGCAGACGGCTGGGCTGCAGCCCACGCTCGACGGCGACGGGCCCCTGACCCTCTTCGCGCCCACCGACGCGGCCTTCGCTTCGCTGCTGACCGAACTGGGCCTGACCAAGGCACAGTTGCTCGCCGATACCGCCCTGTTGACCTCGGTGCTGACCTACCACGTGCTGCCGACGCAGGTGAATGCGGCAGCGGTGCCCCTGGGCAAGGCCATCACCACGGTCGAAGGCGGCTTCTTCAAGATCGAGTCCGGCGCCGGTGGAGCGCTGACGGTCCAGGACGGTCGCAACCGAATCGCCGCCATCTCAGCCACGGACCTGCCGGCTCGCAATGGCGTCGTGCACGTCGTCGACAAGGTCATCCTGCCCGCCAACCGCGACATCGTCCAGACGGCACAGGCCCTGCCCGATTTCAGCATCCTGGTCGAGGCCCTGGTCGCTGCAAACCTGACGGGTGCGCTGTCGGGTCCGGGCCCGTTCACCGTCTTCGCGCCCACCAACGCAGCGTTCACGGACCTGCTGACGAGTCTGGGCCTCACCAAGGCCCAGCTGCTGGCCGACACGGTCTTGCTGCCCAGCGTTCTGAGATACCACGTCGTCAGCGGCCGGGTGCTGAAGGCCGATGTTCCGGTGGGCACGCCGATCCAGACGCTCGAGCCGGGCAAGACCTTCACCGTGGACGGCACACTGGTCATCACCGATGCGCAGAGCAACACCGCCCAGATCGTGGCGACCGACGTGTTCACGTCCAACGGCGTGATCCACGTCATCGACAAGGTGATCCGGCCTTGAGGACGGACAGGCCGGCGTCGGCCGGCCTGCACACCAGGCACCTGTCACGCGAAGGCCGCCGGCGCACAGGCACTGGCGGCCTTGCCTTGCCTCAGCTCAGCGCCGGATCGGCTCCACGTCGCGCGTGAATGCCGCCATCGGCTCGAGCTCGGCCACCACGGCCGGCGCGCCGGCGAGGATGGCGTCGCCATGCTCGAACATCTTGGGCGTGTTGTAGGGCCAGCTCGTGCCGCCGGCTTCCTCGATCATCAGCAGCGCGGCCAGGCAGTCCCAGGGGTTCATGTGCCCCTCGTGGTAGGCCAGCAAATGGCCGGCGGCCACGTAGGCCAGCATCAGCGCACCCGACGCATTGCGGTAGAACATGCCACCCGCTTCGGTGAAGGGAACCATGAAGCGGAACAGCGTGTCAGGCGTGATGCGGTTGCAGTAGCCCACGCCGACCGAGCCTTCGGTCAGTGAATGCGCCTGCGCCACGCGCATCGGCTGCCCGTTCAGGCGCGAACCATGGCCCTTGCGCGCGGCATAGGTGTGGTCGTGGTTGGGGTCGACGATGATGCCGAGGACGACCTCGCCTCGGTGGATGCAGGCCAGCACGACGCACCATGCCGGGATGCCGGCGACGAAGTTCGCGGTGCCGTCGATCGGATCGATGACCCAGGTGCAGGCATCTTCCGCGCTGCCGCCACTGCCGGCGCTGCGCCCGAACTCCTCACCATGGATGGCGTCGCCGGGGAAGTGCTGGCACAGGCGCTCGCGGATGAACTGCTCGACCGCGCGGTCGGCCTGCGAGACCATGTCCTGCGGGCCCTTGGACTCGACGAGCAGGCTGTCGCGGCGCCGGAAGTGCTGCAAGGCGAGCGCGGCAGCCGCGGTGGCAATCTCGATGCCGGCATCGAGCCGGCGGGCGATGGGGTCGTTCGACATGACGGGGAGGGGCGCTGCAGGCGCCACGAGAGCGGGGTGAGTCGCCATCATAGGCATGGACTGACGACCGCCGGCACACGCGCCCCATGCTACAAACCCGCACCCTGTACTGCCGCACCGCCTAACGCCATGCCTCCGATGCCCCCCGTCACCAAGAGCCTGCTGCTGGCCTGCGTCGCGATCTTCTGCGTCAACCTCTTCCTCCCGCTGACACAGTGGTTCGCCCTGTGGCCGCTGGCCAGCGGCGAATTCATGCCCTGGCAGGTGCTCAGCTACGCCTTCCTGCACGGCGACACGCTGCACCTGTTCTTCAACATGCTGGGCCTGTGGATGTTCGGCGCCGAACTCGAGCAGCTCTGGGGCCGGCGCCGCTACGGGCAGTACCTGCTCGCCAGCGTGCTCGTGGCCGCGGCGGCGCAGTTGCTGATCACGGCCGCCACCGGCTCGAACGCACCGACGGTCGGCGCCTCGGGCGCGCTGTTCGGGCTGCTGCTGGCCTTCGGCATGCTGTTCCCGCACCGCACGGTCATGCCGCTGTTCCCGCCCATCCCGATGAAGGCACGCACCTTCGTCTTCGTCTTCGGCGCGCTGGAACTCGTGCTCGGTCTGGCCGGCCACCGCGGAATCGCGCACTTCGCGCACCTGGGCGGCATGCTCGGCGGTTGGCTGATGATCCTCCACTGGCGCCGCGCAGGCCCGCGGCGCTGGCGCTGAGCGCTCTGCCGGAAGCCACCGCCGCCACACACCGCGACCGACCTTGCATTGGCACAACCCAAGGCAGCGCCAGCGGCGTGCAAATCCACACGCTGACGTAGGCTACGGTACAAAGGCATCCTGCGGCATGACGCATGCGGGTCTGCCCCGCTTGGCAGCGGCGCGCGGCAATCCTGCGCGCGGCCTCGGGGCAGGAGCGGTCGCCAACCAGGGAGCAACGATGAACAAGTGGTGCAGGTTCTTCACGACGCTGGGGCTCCTTTGCGGGCTTGCCGCGGCACAAGGCTCCGAAGTGGAAGCGCAGTCGCGCGCGCTGCAGCGCGCAAGCGATGCCGTCATCGGGCTCACCGCACGCGTGCCCTCGGACGCGCGCTCGGCCGCGACGCTGGGACAGCAGCGCCAGGGCTCGGGCGTCGTCATCGGCGAAGACGGCACGGTGCTCACCATCGGCTATCTGATCCTCGAAGCCGAGGACGTGGTGCTCACCACGGACGACGGCCGCGAGGTGCCGGCCACCGTGGTGGCCTACGACGTGGCCACCGGCTTGGGCATGGTACGGCCGCTGCTGCCGCTGAAGCTGGCGCCGGCGCCGCTCGGACGCTCGGGCGAAGTGGCCGGCAACGAGCCGCTCATCGTCGTCAGCGGCGGCGACGAGGGGGCGGTCAGCGGCGCCCGGATGTTGTCTCGGCGAGGTTTCTCGGGCAACTGGGAATACCACATCGACGGGGCCTTGTTCACCGCGCCCGCGCGGCGCGACCACAGCGGCGCCGGGCTGTTCAACGGTCGGGGCGAGTTGGTGGGCATCGGCTCGCTCTGGCTGGCCGATGCCAGCAGCGGCGAGGGTCCGCGCCAGAGCGGCAACATGTTCGTGCCCGTCGACCTGCTGACGCCTGTGCTGTCCGAGCTGCGCGCGCGCGGCAGCAGTCGCGCCAGCGATCGCGCCTGGATCGGGCTGCAGTGCGCCGAGACAGGCGCCGGCCTGCGCATCCTGCGCGTCAACCCCGACAGCCCGGCCGACGTGGCAGGGCTCGAGGTCGGCGACACGATCGAGCGCATCGACGGCGCCGCCGTCGTCACGCTCGAGTCCTTCTACAAGGCGCTGTGGAGCGGCGGTCCGCCCGAGCGCAACGTCACGCTCGCCCTGCTGCGCAACGGCCGCCCGCTGGAAGTGACGCTGCGCACGGTCGACCGGATGAAGACGCTCAAGCGCGCGCAGGGGGTGTAGATGCGGTTCCCGGTGCGCCGGGCACCAGCAGCGCCAGGCCCTCGCGCACCGTGGGGTGGCGCAGCCGCAGACCGAGCTCGCGCTTCATGCGCCCGTTGCCCAGGCGCCTGGATTCGCTCATGAAGCTCAGCTGCACCGGCGACAGCAGCGCCGCGGCCTCGGCCCGGCTCATGCGCGGCGGACGCGGCAGGCCGGCCAGGTCGGCGGCGAGATCGAAGTAATCGCCCATCTTCAGCGACGTGTCGTCGCTGACATGGAACACGCGCTGCGGCCCGCCGCGGAACAGGGCACGCAGGCAGGCGCGCGCCAGGTCGTCGGCGTGGATGTGGTTGGTGTGGACATCGTCCTCGGCGCGCAGTACCGGCGCCCCGCGCGAAAGACGCTCGCGCGGATCGCCGCCCGGGCGGCCGGGGGCGTAGATGCCCGGGATGCGAAGCACCGCCACGCGGCACCCGGCAGCGCGGCCGAAGTGGCGCACACGCGTCTCGGCATCGACGCGGCGGCGCGCCCGGTCGGTGGTCGGACGCACGGGCCGGGTCTCGTCGACAAAGGCGCCACCGCAGTCCCCATACACGCCACTGGTGCTGGCATAGACCAGATGCGTGCAGCGCCCGCCGCGCGCCAGCGCGCGCAGCAGCGCGGCGGTGCGCGTGTCGCACGCGCCCTGCGCCGGCGGCGGCGCCAGGTGCAGCACGCGGTCGGCCAGCGCGCCCAGGCGGCCCAGCGTGTGCGGGTCGTCCAGATCGCCCACCAGCGGCACCGCGCCGGCGGCGCGCAAGGCGGGCACGCGCGCCGGCGAGGACGTGAGCACGAACACGCGCCAGCGCGGGTGCAGGCGGGCGAGCACGCGCAAGCCCACGTCTCCGCAACCGACGACGAGCAGCGTGGGGCGACGGCGGGCGGGGGCAGGTTCGACAGGCATGGGCGGGGCACAATCCTGGGTTGGCGCCCCACGCGATGCAAGCCCCATGAGCCTGACCGTCACCCTGAAGCCCGCCGAGCGCAGCTTCACCGTCGAGCGCGACGAGCGCATTCTCGCCGCGGCCATCCGCCAGGGCATCGGCCTGCCCTATGGCTGCCGCGACGGCGCCTGCGGCTCGTGCAAGAGCCGCCTTCTCGAAGGCCGGGTGATCCACGGCGCGCACCAGTCCAAGGCACTGAGCCCGGCCGAGGAGGACGCGGGCTGGGTCCTCACCTGCTGCGCCACGCCGGTGACCGACTGCACGGTCGAGGCGCGCAGCGTGCCCGGGGCGGGTGAATTCCCGATCCTGAAGATGCCGTCGCGCGTGCTGTCCATCGAGCGAGCGGCCCCCGACGTCGCGCTGCTGAAGATGCAACTGCCCGCGAACCAGAACCTGCAGTACCGCGCCGGTCAGTACGTGGAGTTCATCCTGCGCGACGGCGCACGCCGCAGCTACAGCATGGCCAACGCACCGCACCTGCTGGACACGCCGCCGCGACTGGAACTGCACATCCGCCACATGCCGGGCGGCAAGTTCACCGACCAGGTCTTCTCCACGCTCAAGGAGAAGGACATCCTGCGCCTGGAAGGCCCCTACGGCAGCTTCTTCCTGCGGGAGGAATCGGCCAAGCCCATCGTGCTGCTGGCCAGCGGCACCGGCTTCGCGCCGATCAAGGCCGTCATCGAACACATGGAGCTCAAGGGCATCACCCGCCCCACGGTGCTCTACTGGGGTTGCCGCAGCCGCGCAGACCTCTACCTCGACGCCTGGGCGCAGGCGGCGGCCGCACGGATGCCCAACCTGCGCTATGTGCCGGTGCTCAGCGAGCCTCGGGCCGATGACGCCTGGGCCGGTCGCACCGGCTTCGTCCACGAGGCCGTGATGGCCGACCTGCCCGACCTGTCCGGCCACCAGGTCTACGCTTGCGGCGCGCCGGTGATGGTGGACTCGGCGCGGCGCGACTTCACCGCCCGCTGCGGCCTGCCGCAGGACGAGTTCTTCGCCGACAGCTTCACCTCGGCAGCCGACGCCGGCGCCTGAACGGCGCGATGTCCTGAACCCGTCCTGCCCGCCCCGCATCGAGCCCACCGCTCCCGCACCACCCACCCTGGAGACCCGCGATGACTCTGCGCCGTCACGCCCTCGCCCTGCTCTGCGCCGCCCCGCTCGCCGTGACCGCGCCTGCGGTCTGGGCGCAGCCCAAACCCGTTCGCCTGGTCGTGCCCTACCCGCCCGGCGGCCCGCTGGACATCGTGGCACGCGCGCTTGCCGACAAGGTCAAGGACACCCTGGGTCCGGTCATCGTCGAGAACCGTCCCGGCGCTGGCGGCAACCTCGGCGCCGACCTGGTCGCCAAGTCCGCCCCCGACGGGGCCACCATCGTGATGGGCGCGGTGGCCACACACGCCATCAACCCCTGGCTCTACAGCCGCATACCCTACGACCCGGTCCGCGACTTCACGCCCATCACGCTCGTGGCCCAGGTGCCCAATGTGCTGGTGATGAACGCCGACACGGCGCAGCGCCTGCAGATCAACGGCATCGCCGACCTCGTCGCCCACGCGCGGCGCAACCCGGGCAAGTTGAACTACGGTTCGGGCGGCAACGGCAGCGCCGGGCACCTGGCGGGCGAGATGTTCAAGGCCCAGGCCGGTATCGACGCGGTGCACGTGCCCTACGCCGGCGGCCCGCCCGCGCAGCTGGCACTCGTCAGCGGCCAGGTTGACTTCAACTTCGACAACATCGCCGCGGCCTCCGCCAACATCCGCTCGGGCAAGCTCAAGGCGCTGGCCGTGACGACCGCGCGGCGCTCCAGCGCCATGCCCGAGCTGCCCACCGCAGCCGAAGCCGGTGCCGCAGTCGGCCTGCGAACGTTCGACATCGGCACCTGGTTCGGCCTGTTCGGCCCGGCACGTCTGCCCGCCGAGACGACACAGCGCCTGAACAAGGCCTTCGTCGACGCGTTGAACTCGCCCGAGCTCAAGACCCGCATGGCCACACTGATGGCCGAGCCCGCGCCCACCACACCCGAGGACTTTGCCGCCTTCGTCAAGGCCGAGCTGGCCAAGTACGAGGGTGTGGTGAAGGCCAGCGGCGCGAAGGTGGATTGAGTCATGAATCTCTACTTCACCCACGGCCACGAGCGCGCCTTCGGCACCTGGCCCCTCAAGGGCAGCGAACTCACCTCGGCGCTCGAGACCGCGCTCGACGTCGGCTACCGCGCCATCGACACGGCTCAGCTCTATGGCAACGAAGCGGAAGTCGGTGCGGTGCTCCGGGCCTCGGGCCTGGCGCGTCAGGGGTTGTGCGTGACCACCAAGGTCGCGCCCGACCATCTGGGGGAAGACCGCTTCCTGCCCTCGGTGGAAGCCAGCCTGCGCGCGCTCGGCCTGGACCAGGTCGACGTGCTGCTGATCCACTGGCCGCCGGCCGACGGCGACGTGGTGCCGCCCTTGCGGCGCCTGGAGCAGGCGGCACGGCGCGGGCTCGCCCGGCACGTGGGGGTGAGCAATTTCACCGCTGCCATGATGCGCACCGCCCGTGCCGCGCTGGAGGTGCCGTTGGTCGTGAACCAGGTCGAGTTCCACCCGCTGCTGGACCAGCGCAAGCTGCTCGCCGCGGCAGCGCAGACCGGCATCCCGCTGTCCGCCTACTGCTCGGTGGCGCGCGGCGAGGTCTTCAAGTACCCGGTGCTCGAGGAGATCGGCCGCGGCTACGGCAAGAGCGCAGCCCAGGTCACGCTGCGGTGGATCCTGCAGAAAGGCGTACCGGTGACGACGATGTCTTCCCGGCGCGCCAATATCCAGGCCAACTTCGACGTCATGGACTTCACGCTGTCGTCCATCGACATGGCGCGCATCGACGCACTGAACGCGGTGGGGCACCGCGTCGTCAACAAGTCGCGCGTGCCCTGGGCGCCGGATTTCGATTGACAGAGCCAACCTTGGACGGCACGCCCGCGTCGCCGTATGGCGCGGGCTGTATCGCCACTCCAGCCGCAGTGCGTGCGGCGACTCGTACAGGCTCGGATCGCGCAAGGCACCCGCGTACCCGGCCAGCAACGACGATCGAGCACGCAGGGGAGTGAAATGCGCCGGCCGGCCCCCGGCAAGGGCGAAGCCCGGTAGGGCCCGTACCTCAGCGGCAGTGGACCTTGGCGTCCAGCGGTGTATAGATGCCCATCGTCAGGGTCCCGAGCAACCAATTCAGCGGGCTGAAGGTGCGTTCGACCTTGGCCACCTTGTCTGCGTTGCCACAAACGGCCGCGGCGTCGATGGTCTGGGTCTGGCCCAGGCCGCTGACGAAGAAGGTCTGCATTTCTTCCTTGCGCACCGGTCCGTCCGCACCGTTGATCACAGCAGTCTGCGTGGCGCACCCAGTCAGGACAGCGGCAGCCAAGGCCGCAACAAGCATCTTCGATTTCATGGCGTGGTCCTCCCGATGGGTCAGCGAACGCAGGTGATGCGCATCTCGCGCGGCGTGTAGATGCCCAGGGTCACTGCGCCGACGAGCACATTCCCTGCGGTCTGCTGCATTTCGATGCGAGCAACTTTCGAAGCTTGTCCGCACACCTTGGCGGCATCCTCGACTTTGCTCTGGCCAACCCCGGAAACCCAGAAGCTGTGCGTCTGCGTCTGCGCAGGCGGGGTGTCACTGGCGCGCAGGTCGAACCGTTGGTTGGCGCACCCTGCCATGAGCAGTGCTGCCAGCGCGATCGTGAGGGTCTTCATCTCGCTCATCTCTCTTCGAACCTGCCGGGTTCCAGTTGTCGGGGCGCAGGACTTTCCGCGTCCATGGCAGTTTAGTACCGGATCGGCGCCGGACCTGCCCAGCTGGTCGGCGCCGCGCATATGTGAGGGCTGGGTGCGTTCCATCTGCACCTGCGCACCCGCATGAACGAGCCCAACACCGCCACTGTCCACAAGCCTGACCGGATGGTGTGCTTAA
>JAIXWM010000145.1 GCA_027491255.1 Rubrivivax sp.
CCTGCGGGCTACTGCCGGTTCGGCGGCACGATGCCCGCGCGCTTCATGCGGCGGTACAGCGTCATGCGCGACAAGCCCAGCGTGCGTGCCACGGCGCTCACGTTCCACTGCGCGGCGCGCAGGGCCTCGTGCAGCGGCGCGTCGGCCTGGGGGCCGGGCTCGTTCCAGGGGGCGGCAGCGAATGCAGACCGTGCCAGCCCGGCGCCCGCGCGCGGGGTCGGCAGGGCGGCATCGGTGCCGCCCGCAGCGCGCGCAGATGCCGCGTGCGCCGCGTGCGCCGCGGGCGCCGGCCCCAGCTCGGGCAGGTCCTCGGGCCCGATCGGGCCCTGGGGGCACACGCTGGTGGCGAAGTCCAGCGCGTTGCGCAGCTCGCGCAGGTTGCCCGGCCAGCGGTGCGCAAGCAGCCGCGCGCGTGCCTCGGGTGTCAGCGCACGGCCACCGAGCAGGCGGTCGATCATTGCCGACAGGTCGGCGCGCTCGCGCAGCGGGGGCAGCTGCACCAGCGCGCCGTTCAGGCGGTAGTACAGGTCGTCGCGGAAGCGGCCCTCGCGCACCAGGGCCTCCAGCGGGGCGTGGGTGGCGGCGATGACGCGGATGTTGACCGGCACGGCGCGTGTGGCGCCCACCGGCAGCACCTCGCGCTCGGACAGCACGCGCAGCAGCCGCGCCTGCAGCGGCAGCGGCATGTCGCCGATCTCGTCGAGGAAGAGCGTGCCGCCATCGGCTTCCTGCACGAGACCGCGCTTGCCCTTGGCCGCAGCGCCCGAGAAGCTGCCGGGCAGGTGGCCGAAGAGCTCGCTCTCGATCAGCGCCTCGGGGATGGCGGCGCAGTTCACGGCCACGAAGGGGCGGGCGCGGCGCTCGCTGCTGGCGTGCACGGCCTTGGCGAAGACTTCCTTGCCGGCGCCGGTCTCGCCCGTGATCAGCAGGCTGATCGGCGAGTTCACGAGCCGCGCCACGCGCTCGACCTGGCGGTCGAGCTGCGGGTCGCCGGCCGACAGCGCCGCCATGGGCGCCGGCAGGCGCGGCGCCCCGCCCGCGCCGCGTGTGGCCACCTGCAGCACCGGCGGCGGCGTGGCCGAGAGAAAGAGCACCTGCCGTCCGCCCGCGTGCATCACCGCGCGCTGGTCCGAGGGGTGCGCCTGCACGAAGCGGCCGATCTGCTCGAAAGGCACGCCGAACAGGGCCTCGAAGCGGTCGCCGATCAGCGCCGGGCCGGCCTCGCGCCGCAGCCCGAGCTGTGCCGCGCGGTTGTGGCCGACCACGCGCCCGCCCGCATCCAGCGCCAGCAGGTACTCGGGCTGCACGTCGAGGAACTGCGGCGCGCGCGACAGCCGCAGCACCCAGTCGCGCTGGTGGCGGTGCAGGAAGGCGGCGTTCTCGATGTCCTGCGCGAAGCGCTTGACGAGCTGCAGCGCCAGGTGCTGGCTGTCCTTGGGCTGCGAGGAGCTGAGCTGCGAGATGTCGAGCACCGCGCGCAGCCGGCCGGCGCTGTCGTACACCGGCGCGCTGGTGCAGGTCAGCGGGATGTGGGTGGCGTCGAAGTGGTCGTCCAGGTGAACGGTGAGCGCCTGCCCGGTGCTGATGCAGGTGCCAACGCCGCAGGTGCCGGCGTGCTGCTCGCTCCAGTCGGCGCCCAGGTAGAGCCCGGCCTTGCGCAGGCTGGGCTCGAACACGAGGTCACCCAGGAAGTCCACCGTCACCCCGCGCGCGTCCGTCAGCAGCACCACGTAGCCCAGCCCGGCCACCTGGGTGTAGAGCGACTCCAGCCCGTGCCGCGCGATGTGCAGGAAGGCCTCCATCTGGTCCTGGTGCTCGCGCAGCCGCGCCTGCGGCAGGATGACGGCTTCCTGCATGCGCGTGGGGTCCAGGCGGTGCTCGGTGACGCAGCGCAGCCAGGACTCGCGGATCAGCCGCTCGTGCCGCGTCTGCAGGGCCTGGGCGCCGTGTGTGGCGAGGCGGACGACGTCGGCGATGTGCTGCTGCTGCGCGTGGTTCATGACCGCGGCTCCCTGGGAAGTCAACCCGGGATGATCGGAGCGGCGCGGGGGCCGGTCAAGTCCGCACGTACCCGCATGCCCGGGTCGGCGCCGTCGCCCGCGCCCCGCCGCGCATTGAGCGCCCTCAGCGCGCTGCGGCGCCGGACGCGAAAGACTGCGCGCGCCGGAAGCAGGCCTGGGCGCGGCGGCGACGACCAGGCCTGGCGCATCCGGATCCGGGGCCCGCCAGACGATGGAATACCGACGCGAGATCGATGGACTGCGGGCGCTTGCCGTGCTGCCGGTCATCCTGTTCCATGCGGGCTTCAAACCCTTCGGCGGCGGCTTCGTCGGCGTCGACGTGTTCTTCGTCATCAGCGGGTATCTGATCACCCGGATCATCCTGTCCGAGCTTGCCGCGGGCACCTTCTCCATCGGGCGCTTCTACGAGCGCAGGGTGCGGCGCATCCTGCCGGTGCTGTTCCTCGTCATGCTCGCGTGCATCCCGTTCGCCTGGTTCTGGCTGCTGCCCGGCGACATGAGGGACTTCTCGGCCAGTCTCGCGGCGGTTCCCGTCTTCGTGTCGAACATCCTGTTCTGGCGCGAGAGCGTCTACTTCGACGCCGGCACCGAGCTCAAGCCCCTGCTGCACACCTGGAGCCTGGCCGTCGAGGAACAGTACTACGCCCTGTTCCCGATCTTCCTCCTGCTGGCCTGGCGCCTGGGCCGGCGCAGCGTGCTCGCCCTGCTGCTGGCGGCCGCCGTGGTCAGCCTGGGTCTGGCGCAATGGGGGTCAGCCGCGAAGCCTGACGCGGCCTTCTACCTGCTGCCCACGCGCGCCTGGGAGCTGTCGATCGGGGCCTTCCTGGCCTTCCATGCCACCTCCGGCCAGCCCTTGAACATGCCGAAATGGGCCGGCGAGCTGGGCGGCGCGCTCGGCCTGGCGCTGCTGCTGTATGCCGTCTTCTTCTTCGATGAAGCCACGCCCTTCCCCGGCGTGTACGCGCTGGTTCCCACGCTGGGCGCGGCGCTGCTGATCCTGTTCGCGTCCCGGGACACCGTGGTCGGCGGCCTGCTTGGCTCGAGGGTGCTCGTGGGCATCGGCCTGATCAGCTACAGCGCCTACCTGTGGCACCAGCCCTTGTTCGCCTTTGCCCGCCACCGCAGCCTGATGCCGCCGGGAGAGCTGGTCTTCGCTGGCCTTGTCGTCGCGTCGCTGGGCCTGGCTTTCCTGAGCTGGAAGTACGTCGAGCAGCCCTTTCGGTCGCGGTCGGTGTTCTCGCGCACCCACGTCTATGCGCTGTCGGTCATCGCGTCGATCTTCTTCGTCGGCTTCGGGATCGTCGGCGTCCTCACCCACGGCACCTTCCACGCGAGCCCCAGGCTCGACAAGGTCGCCGGCCTCGATGCCCGCATGCTCATCAACCACGGCCTGGGCGCCGACTGCGAAGGCGATTACACCGACTCCCCGCGGTGCCGGACCAGCGAGCACCCCGAGGTGCTGGTCTGGGGCGACTCCTACGCCATGCACCTTGTGCAGGGCCTGCAGGCGTCCAGGCCAGGGCTGCAACTGGTGCAGAAGACGGTCTCGATGTGCGGCCCCTTCCTCGACATCGCGCCCGTCACCGGGCGCTACGTGCCCTCGTGGGCCGAGAAGTGCATGCGAGTCAATGACCGCGTCTTCGAGTTCCTGCGCCACTCGCCGAGCATCAAGTACGTGGTCATGAGCTCGCCGTTTCGCCAGTACGTGGGTGCGGGCGCCACGGTGATGACGCGTGATGGGCAGATCGTGGCGGGCGCCGAGGTCGCCGCTCAGGCCATGCTGAGCACGCTGGAGCGCATCAGGCAGCTCGGCAAGGTCCCGGTCGTGTTCTCGCCCACGCCGGGCAACGGCCACAACATCGGCCGCTGCCTGATGCGCGCGACGTTGTTCGACGTCCCGCACTCGGCGTGCGACATCGATGCCGCGCAGTCATCGTTGCGGCAGGCGCCGGTGCGCGAGTTCCTCAGGAAGGTGCAGACCGTGGCGCCGGTCGTCTGGCTCGACGAAGGGATGTGCCTCGAGGGCGTGTGCAAGGCCACGCTCGACGGCGTGTTCATGTACCGCGACGACGGCCATCTGTCGCACGAGGGCAGTGCCTACCTCGGTCGCAGGATGGGGTTCCATCAGCGCTTGGTGGCGGCCGCTGCAAGTCCTCGGGAAGCCGCAGGCTTGGCCCGCCTGGTACCGCCCGCGCCGGTTCCCATGGCGGGCGTGGCGCGGGTGGCGACGGCGAGTGAATCGAGCCCCGCCCGATGACGCGGCGGACAGCCCGGTCGGCACGGTGTGGCGTCAGGCGAGGAATTCGACCTTACCGTCATCCAGGTCGTAGCGCGCCGCCACGATGCGCACCTTGCCCTGCTTGACCAAGTCGGCAATGATGGGGCTTTGCTGGATGATCCGGGCCGCGTTCTGACGCGCGTTTTCCTTGATGGCGTTCTCCACGAAGTCACCCGCCTGCCCCGCGACGGCCTTCGCAGCCGGCGCAATGGCCTGGACCATCGGGCCGATCGAACCCGGATAGGTCTTGCCCTTGCTGACCATGTCGCAGGCGGCCGCCACCGCGCCGCAACGCTCGTGGCCCAGCACGACGATCAGCGGGACGCTCAGGACGGCCGCGCCGTACTCCAACGTGCCCAGGGTGTGGGTGTCGGTCTGGTTGCCGGCATTGCGCGACACGAAGAGCTCGCCGGGCACCGTGCCGCCGAAAAGCAGCTCGGGGGCGACGCGGCTGTCGGCGCAGGACAGGATGCTGGCCCAGGGCGCCTGGTGCTTGGCCACATGCTCGCGGGCATGGGCAAGATCGGCCGCGCAGACCTGTGGCGCGCTCACGTACTTCGCATTGCCGGCCTTCAGCTTGTCCAGCGCCTGGGCTGCATTCAGGGAAGTCGGCGCACCGTCTGCGGCCAGCGCATCGCGCGCGCCCGAAGCCAGCACCACGGCCGCGATCGCGGCCGCACTGGCACCGAGCATTCGCCGCCGCGTGGGAACGGTAGCGGTGTCGTCAGAGTGGAAGCGGTTGGGGAAAGCGCACAGTTGGCACATGGGGGGTCTCGGGCAAGGGGTGGAGGTTCAGTGACGCGCTCATGAAGGCCGTCCACCCAGCCTGCATCCGCCATGTCGAGCTTGTTGTTCAGCGTGTGTCGCCTCACATCACCATAATAAATGTAAGGTGAAGAAAAAAGATATACCACTTGAGGCGGGCTGAGAATGACAGATGCACAGCAGTCTGACAAGGGGATCGTCCCGTCCCTCATCCGCCCGCGCGCTGCCCCGTGCCGTGCGGGCGTCAGCCGACGGTGCCCGTCAGGCGGCGGGACTGCGCGAGGCGATTCCGGTCCAACCGCTGTTTGAGCAGAAGATCCCGGCAGCGATGGAAGACGCAGTGAGGCTGCAGCAGGGCCGGGCGGAGAAGCCCGCGGGCCGTGTGTCGATCGCGCACGGCCGGCTCAGCCTCATCCGCGTGTTGCGAGTCCTGGCCTTGCTGTGGGCGGCCTGCTTGGGGTCGGCCGCGGTGATGGCGCAGGCCCTGCCGTTTCAGGTCGAGGCGGCGTACGCCCAGGAGTCTTCCGAGGCGTCGAACCCTGACGGTCTCGCCCAGGCGACATTCACGGCCTACGGGGGTGAGCTCATCCAGGCCTTCCCCGCCACTGCGACCTGGATCCGGTTGACGATCACCCCGCGCAAGGCACTGCGTGGCGGGCTGGATTCGCCTGCGGGCGACGGCCTCTACACCTTGAGGATCGGACCGAGCAACTTTCAGCGGGTCGACCTGTTCGAGCCTTCGGCCGCTGGATGGTCGCAGCGCACCGACCAAGGATTCCATTCGGATCGTGAATACCGGTGCCTGGACGGGCGGCACTGCTTCAAACTCGAGCGCATCGACGAGCCCGCGCGCACGGTCTACGTCCGGGTGTTGTCTCCTGGCGCGCTGCGCATCCAGGTCGAAGTGCTGGGCTCCACGGAACTGCTGTCTACTGCGGTCCAGCAGATGCGCATGATCACCCGGTCGCTGACGGTCTGCTTCTGCCTGCTGTGCCTGTCGATCTACCTGTTGGCAGTCGACCGCTCGGCCCTGATGCTGACTTTTGTCCTGTTCCAGTGCACCATCATCGTCAACACGGCGTGCATGACCGGACTGCTCGGCGAGGCCTTGGCGGGCCGCGCCATCGATCTGTCCTTGTTGGCCTTCGCCTCCATGGTCGGCCGCACCTTGATGATCCTGCTGTTGTGTCTGGCCTTCCTGCGCCAGCACCAGCCCACCCGGGCTTACCTCATGATGGCTGGCGCACTGATCGCCGCCGCGATGGCGAGTCTCGTGCTGGTGGCGGGCGGGCAGGCCCAGCTTGCGCTGGCATGGAACCTCGCGACCTGGACGGCTCTCCCCTTGACACAGATCTATGGCGCGGCGTCGTCCCGGCACCTGAACACCCCCCTGCGTCGCATGTTCCTGGCCGTCAATGTGGTGCTGGCGGCCTTCACGGCGGCAGCTCTCAAGACCCTCTTCTGGCCTGAGGCATCCGACGCCAACCTGCTTCTCTTCACGAACTTCAGCGACATCAGGCTCAACGGCCTGTGGGTCAGCGCCGTGTTCTTCACGGTCGTGATCCTGGAGCGCCGTCATCAGGCGCGG
The DNA here is from genome assembly GCA_027491255.1 of Rubrivivax sp. GTDB lineage: Bacteria > Pseudomonadota > Gammaproteobacteria > Burkholderiales > Burkholderiaceae_C > Rubrivivax. Next base: position 6,653 of record JAIXWM010000145.1, read on the forward strand.
GTTCGCCAGGCGGCCTTCGACGCGCTGCAGCTCGAGGCCCAGGCCAGCCGGCAGGCCGAGGCGCAACTCAGCGAGCGCAGTTCGCTGATCGACATGCTCACGCACGAGTTGAAGAACCCCCTCAGCACGATCCGGCTGGCTGCCGAATCCCTGGGCGGCCGGTGGGCCGCCGATCAGGACGGGCAACGCCGGGTCAGGGCGATCCAGAGCTGTGTCACCCGGATGGACAAGCTGATCGAGCACGTCGCCCATGCCAACAAGATCGAGATGCTGCAACCCGCGCCGCAGGCCGACGCAGTGGCCGCGCAGACCATCGTCACCGCCGTGATCCAGCAGCTGGGCCTCGAAGACCGCGTCGCCTGCCACGTGCAACCCTCGGCGACCTTCGCTGCCGAGCCCCAGATGATCCGGGTCGTGTTCGAGAACCTGCTCGAGAACGCGAGCACCTACGGCCTTGCCGACGAGCCCATCGAACTGTCGGTCTCGTCGCAGCCTGATGGCACGACCCGCATCGTCGTGAGCAATGGGGTGGCTCCAGGCTCCATGCCGGACCCGGACCAGATCTTCACGCGGTACTACCGGCACACGCAGGCCCAGGTCCACCCCGGCATGGGCATCGGCCTGAGCCTGGTGCGCTCGACGGTGATCAAGATCGGTGGCACCATCGAGTACCGGCCCGGGGACCAGCGCGTCGCCTTCATCATCAGGATTCCCAGTTGAGCGCCTCGTCCCTGCCCCTGTTCCCGTCCTTGTCAACGACGCCGGCCTTGAACAAGATCTCTGTGGCACTGGTGGAGGACGACCGCCTGCTGCGCGAGGAACTCACGTATTTCCTGTCTGCTCGCGGATTCATCGTCCACCCGGTGGGCAGCGGCTATGCCTTGGATGAACTGCTCATGACCGAGGCGATCGACATCTACATCATCGATCTGAACCTGCCGGGCGAGGGCGGCCTGTCCATCTGCAACCGACTGCGCCGCACGGTGCCTGAGGCAGGCATCATCATCATGACCGCGCGGGTGACGGTGCACGATCGACTGGCTGGCTATCAGCAAGGCGGCGCCGACTTCTATCTGCCCAAGCCCGTGGTGCCCGACGAACTGCTCGTGGTGCTGATGAGCCTGGGCCGGCGCATGCGGCCTGTCGGCACCGCAAGGCAGTGGCGCATCAACCTGCGTGACCGTACTCTCGCCGGGCCTGAAGAGCATCAGCGGCTCAGGCTGACGCACCGGGAAAAGCTCCTGCTCCTGGCGCTGGCCCAGGCCAAGGACAACCAACTCGGCTCGGACCTGCTGGCCGAGATCTTCGAGGAGGACGGGGCTCCGCCGTTGAGCAAGCACGCTTTGGAGGAATTGGTGGCGCGCCTGCGCCGAAAGTTCAAGACCGTTCAGGGGCCTGACGATGAGCCGATCATCAAGTCTGTCTGGGGGCACGGCTACACGCTGTGCATCCCGCTCGTGCTGACCTGAGCGGGCGCGTGTGCTTGTGGTCGTGACGGTGGCGCAGCCCCGTGCCATCGCCCGAAGCCCCCAGGTTCGTCAGCTCCGCCCAGGGGACCGTTGACTCTTCGCCGGGCTCGTGCAGGCGCAGTCGCTGCGTCAGGGCAAGGCGCGGCACCCTCCGCCTCACGACATGGTCGTGGAGGCTTTGCTTGCCCTGAGCGATACTGTTCAATTGTGTCGGCCGCGGCGGCTCCGCAGGAGCGCGGAACGTGTGGATGGCGTCTTCGAGTGGTGCGCCTTCAGCGCGCGCAGACCACGACGCCCCGGGGCCGCGAGGGCGCGTTCCGACGCCTTGCAAGGCGTCGAAGCCCCTGACGCACCGCGCGACCTCAAAAAAGTTCGCAAGACGCTTGACAGGGTCTTCGATCCTGGTACACAATCGTCGTCTTCGCTGATGACACGTCAGCGACGCCGCAAGGCAAGTTCTTTAACAACATACAGCCGATAAGCGTGGGCGTTTGAAGGCGGAAGCCTTAGTCTGAGGAGAAATCTTTGGACGTCAAATGCTCATGGAAATAGAA
>JAIXWM010000107.1 GCA_027491255.1 Rubrivivax sp.
GCCGCGTGGCGGAACTCACGCCGCGGCAGTGGAAGCAGCACTTCGCCGACCAGCCGCTGCGCTCGGCCTTGCACGGCTGCGCTCTCTGAGCAAGGACGCCGGCTGGTTAGCGCTTACCCTCCAGCTTCTCGACCGCCTCACGAGCGGTGACGATGGGGATACCCCGGAAACTGCCCATGGGAAGCAGGTCGCGCCTGTCGCCCGAGGCGATGAGATCGCCCTGCCCGGCGACGGCCGCTGCGATGACGTGATCGTCGCCAGGATCGGTGGGGGTAAGCGATGGTCATGCGCCCGGCCGCGGCTCGGGTCGGTCCGGGCATGTGCAGCCTTCGAGACTCAGGGACTGCCGCTCCAGGGGTTGACGACGCGCAGACCGAGCACGCCGTTGAAATCAGCGACGTTGCGCGTAGCCAGCGGCAGGCCATGGACGCAGGCGATGGCGGCGATCTGCGCGTCCTCGACGCTGATCGGCCGCCCCAGCCGTGTGCGGGCCGCGACGATGCCGCCGTAGAGCATGGCGGCCGTCTCGTCGAAGGCGAGGCATCGCCCGGCGAAGTCGTCCTCGAACATCGTCCGCGCCGCGGCGGCCAGCGCCTGCTGGCGACTGCCCGCCGGCATCAGGGCCAGGCCCAGCTCGATCTCCGCACGGCTGATGGCGCATACGTACAGCTGGCCGCGGTCTTGCCCGTCCAGCCACTCCACCACCACCGCAGACGGACGAGGCCGCATGAACTCCGACAGGACGTTGGTGTCGAGCAGCACCGGGCGCTAACCGAGCACGGGCGGCGCGCGCGGGGGCTGGCGCTCGGCCAGCGAAAACCCTTCGGCCGTCAAACCCGAAAAGCGGCGCAGCAGCTGCTGCCCCATGAGCTGTGCCGGCGGTGTAGGCCCGACTGTTTCCCGCAGGATGCGGCGCACCTCTTCCTCCATCGAGACGCCGTGCCGGGCCGCGCGCACGCGCAAAGCGGCTTTGGTCGCGTCATCCAAGTTTCGGATCGTCAATGCAGCCATCTGAATTCATTGATTGCAACGCCTGCATTGTGTGCAGCTTCACCAAGACAGTCAATGTGAGATGGATGTCCGCGCAGGGGCCCCAGGAAGCCCCGCACAATGTCCCGCATGCCCACGCCAGCCACCACCGACCAGGTCAGCTTCCTCAACGGCCGCACGCGGCTGTACGGCATCGTCGGCGACCCGATCGAGCAGGTCCGCTCGCCCGAGATGATCACCTGGGAATTGCAGCAGCGCGGCTGCAATGCGGTGCTGCTCCCGCTGCACGTGCGCGAGCCGGATTTCGACGCCGTGTTGCCGCATCTGCAGCGGCTGGCCAACCTGGACGGGCTGGTCTTCACCATCCCCTTCAAGGCTCGGGCCCTCGGCCTGGCCTCCCGGCTCGGCCCACAAGCGCAGCAGGTAGGCGCGGTCAACGCGCTCAAGCGCTCGCGCGCGGGCGACTGGGTTGGGGAGATGTTCGACGGCGCGGGCTGTGTCGAGGCCTTCCGGCGCCGCGGCCTGCCCCTGGCCGGGCAGCGCGTGATGCTGATCGGCCTGGGCGGCGCGGGCTCGGCCATCGCGGCGGCGGTGGCGGCGCAGAAGCCTGCGCGCCTGCGCCTGCACGACCTGGACGCCGCGCGGTGCGAGCGCGTGGCCGGGGTCGTGCGCCGGATCAGCCCCCATACCCAGGTCGAGGTCGGCGTGCCGACGGTCGACGGCATGGACGTGCTGCTGAACGCGTCGCCCGTCGGCATGCTCGGAGACCCACGGCGGCCGATCGCAGACGACAGCCTGCCCGACGCGCTGGTCGTCTTCGACGCCATCGTCAAGCCCGAGGTCACGCCGCTGCTGGCGCTGGCGCAGCGCTGCGGCTGCCGCATCGTTCAAGGCCGCGAGATGATGCGCGGCCAGATCGCCCGGATGGTGGACTTCTTCCTGGAAGCAGATTGAGCGCCCGGGCCAAGAGGGCCGGCGCAGCTGACCCGGCCACGCCGAAACGTCCGCACGCGGCCCGGCCGTCGCCGCTCACCCGTACCGCCGCCCCTGCTCCAACAATTCCGTCGTTCCGATCACGCCGTTGAGCTGGTCGAAGTCCAGCATCTGCTCGCGCATCGGCGTGGTGGTGCGGTGGGTGTGCAGGCTGGCGTAGTAGCGCTGCAGGGTGTGGGCGACGGCCCGGGCGGTGCCGCCGGGGAAGATGACGATGCGGTAGCCGATGGCGCCCAGCTCGTCGGCACTCTTGACCGGGGTCTTGCCGCCTTCGACCATGTTGGCCAGCATCGGGATGCGCGGCGCGAAGCGCCCGCAGGCGGCGGCCATCTGCTCGGGGCTGCGCACGGCCTCGACGAAGAGTGCGTCCACGCCGCAGGCCAGGTAGGCCTCGGCGCGCTCGAGCGCGGCGTCGAAGCCTTCCACCGCCACGGCGTCGGTGCGCGCCAGGATCAGCGTGTCGGCGCTGCGGCGGGCGTCCAGCGCGGCCTTCAGCTTGCCGCACATCTCGGCCACCGGCACCACGCCCTTGCCGTCGAGGTGGCCGCAGCGCTTGGGGAAGGTCTGGTCCTCGAGCTGGATCATCGCCGCGCCGGCGCGCTCGAACTCGCGCACCGTACGCTGCGTGTTCAGCGCGTTGCCGAAGCCGGTGTCGGCATCGACGATGACCGGCAGGCGCACGCGCTCGGTGATGCGCGCCAGCGTGTCGGCCACCTCGGTGGCGGTGGTCAGGCCGATGTCGGAGCGGCCCAGGCGCGTGTAGGCGATCGACGCCCCCGACAGGTACAAGGCCTCGAAGCCCGCCTGCTCGGCGATCAGGGCGGTCAAGGCGTCATAGATGCCGGGCGCGAGGACCGGGGCGGCTTGCTGGAGGCGTTGCTGAAGGGTCATGGTCGTCAGGACGGGGAAATCGCTCACGCTCGACCGGGGCCGGGGAGCGTCGCGACGAGGGGCAAGGGGCCAAGACGTCAGCGCTTGCTTCGCGTCAACGCAAGGCCTCGATCACGGTGCCGGCGGCGACCCAGCCGCCGCCGACGGCGCTGAGCAGGCCGTTGCCGGAGAGGTAGCCCCAGACCTCGTCGCCCGAGACGCCGCGCGCGGCGCCGCCCGCAGCGGTGAGGTTGGGCAGGGGCTGGCCGTCGGCGCGCAGCACGTGGCACTGCGCGTCGATGTCCAGGCCGCCCTGGGTGTGGAAAAGGGCGCCCGTCACCTTGACGGCGTGGTAGGGCGGCTGCAGCGCGCGCGCGAAGCGGCGGCCGAAGCGGTCGGTGGCGCCGGGCGCGACCTCGGCCAGGGTGGCGCCCAGCACGGCGGCGTCGCAGCCGATCAAGGCGGCCAGGGCCGGCAGGTCGGCAGCGGTGCGCAGCGCGCCCGCGCGCTCGGCTTCGACGAAGTCGGGAAAGCTGCGCGCCATCTTCAGCAGCGGCTCGTCGAAGACGTTCCAGGCCACGCCACCTGGCTGCGCGAGCACGTGCACCGCGGCCTCGGAGTAGCCCTGGGTCTCGTCATGGAAGCGCTCGCCGCGGGCGTTGACCTGGATCGCGCCCTGCATCATCGGCGCCCAGGTCATCAGCGCGCCCTGTGGCGTGACCCAGGAGCCGTGGCCCTGGTAGGCCGTCAGGTCGGCCAGGCGCGCGCCCATGGCGCGGCCCCAGGCGATGGCGCTGCCGTCGTTGCCCACGTGCCCGGCGAAGGCGGCATCGCGCATCGCGGGCAGCAACTCGCCCACCATCGCGGCGTTGCCGCCATAGCCGTTGCAGGCGAGCACGAGCTGGTCGCAGGCCAGGTGCTCGACGCGGCCGTCGGGGCGCACGAACCCCACGCCGAGCACGCGGTCATGGTCGTCCATCCACAGCTCGCGCACCAGGGCCTCGGTCAGGATGTCGGCGCCGGCGGCCACCGCGGTACGCTCCAGCCCCGCGATCAGCGCGGCGCCGGTGTGCTCGGGCACGGCGTGCATGCGGCGCACGCGGTGGCCGGGGTAGAGGAAGCCGTCCAGGACCTCGAAGACTATGCCGTGGCGCTCGAGCACGTCGATCGCCTGCGCGACCGCGCGCGTGTAGGCCTGCACGAGCGGCGGCGGCGCGCGACCGTGCGTCTTGGCCATCACGTCCTCGGCAAACAGCGCCTGCGAGTCGGCGATGCCGAGCGACTTCTGCAGCCGCGTGCCGGCGGCCGGGATGAAGCCCGAGGACAGCGCCGTCGAGCCGCTGGGCACGGCGTCGCGCTCGAGCAGCACGCAGTCGACACCGGCGTCGCGCAAGCGGATCGCCGCCGTCAGGCCGCAGGCGCCCGCGCCGACGATGACGGCCGGCACGCGGTGCACGTCGGGGGCCATGCGCAGCGCGCGCACCACGCGCGCGGGGTGGGGTGTCATCGGGCGGTCTCCTCGGTGTGCGGGCGCCGCGGGGCGCGGGCCGGGGGCTGGGAACTCAAGGCGCCGTCTCTCACGCCGCGGCGCCGCGGGCCGTGCGCTCGCGCTGCAGGCGCTCGCGCAGCTGGTTCATCAGGCCGCCGGCGCGCACCATGTCGAGCAGGAAGCCGGGGATGGGCTCGCAGGCCAGCACGCGGCCGTCGGGCGTGCGTACGGCGAGGGCCTGCAGGTCCAGCGCCACCTGATCACCGTCCGCCAGGTGCTGCGCGTCGCGGCAGGTCAGCAGCAGCAGACCGAGGTTGAAGGCGTTGCGAAAGAACAGCCCGCTGAAAGAGGGCGCGATGACCGCGCGCACGCCCAGGTGCACGAGCGCGGCCGCCGCCTGCTCGCGCGAGGAGCCGATGCCGAAGTTGGGCCCGGCGGCGATGACGTCGCCCGGGCGCACGGCGGCAGCGAAGTCGGGGCGCACCGCCTCGAGGCAGTGCGGGGCGATGCCGTCGATGCCGAGCTTCATGTAGGGCCCGGGCGCGAGCGCATCGGTGTCGATGTCGGCGCCGAGCTTCCAGACGCGGTGGGGCGTCGTCATGCCATCACCTCCCGCGGGTCGCTGATGCGCCCGCGCAGCGCCGAGGCCGCCACGGTGTAGGGCGAGGCGAGGTAGACCTGCGCCGTGGCCACGCCCATGCGGCCCTTGAAGTTGCGCGCCGTCGTGGCGATGACGTTGGCACCCTCGGGGATGCCGCCGCCGTAGCCGGAGCAGGCGCCGCAGGCGGTGGGCAGCAGCTGCGCGCCGGCGTCACGCAGCACGCCCATCACGCCCTCGCGCTCGGCGTCCTGCTGGTCGCGCACGCTGGCCGGCGCCACCATCAGCTGCACGCCGGCCGCCACACGCCGGCCGCGCAGCACCTGCGCAGCGGCGCGCAGGTCCTCGAGCTTGGCCCCGGTGCAGGCGCCGACATAGGCCACGTGCACCGGCGTGCCGGCCGCCTGGCCGACGTCGCGCGCGTTGGCCGGGCTGTGCGGCAGCGCCACCTGGGGCGCGAGCGTCGCCGCGTCGAAGCGGTGCGTGACGGCCGGCGCGTCCTCGTCCGTGTGCCAGGCTGCGGTCTCGATGGCGTCGTCGGCCACGCCGACCCCGCGCAGCCAGGCGCGCGTGGTCTCGTCGGGGGCGATCAGCCCGGCCTGGGCACCGAGCTCGGCGCTCATGTTGGACATGGTCATGCGCTCGGGCATCGACAGCGCCTGCACCGCCGGGCCGCAGAACTCCACGGCCTGGTAGTCGGCGCCGTTCATGCCGAAGCGCCCGGTCATCGCCAGCATCATGTCCTTGGCGGTGAGGCCGGCGCCCAGGCGCCCATCCCACCACATCCGGATCGTCTGCGGCACACGCACCCAGATCTCGCCGGTGACGACGACGCCCAGCATCTCGGTGCTGCCGATGCCGAACATGTAGGCGCCGAAGGCGCCGCCGGTGGGCGAATGCGAATCCCCGCCGACGCAGAACAACCCCGGCCGCAGGTGGCCCTGCTGCGGCAGCACGACGTGGCAGATGCCGATGCTGTCATAGACGTGCGGCAGGCGCTGCTCGGCCGCCCACTCGCGCGCGATGCGCACGATGCGGCGCGAGTCCTCGTCGCGCTCGGGCACGTAGTGGTCCATCACCAGCACCACGCGCGAGGGGTCCCAGATGCGGGCGCCCAGTTCCTCGAGCATGGGCTTCAGGCGCCGCGGGCCCGAGGAGTCGTGGAACATGGCCAGATCGACGCGGCAGCTGACGATCTCGCCGACGTCCACATGGGCGCGGCCGCTGGCGCGCGCGAGCAGCTTCTGCGCCAGCGTCTGCGGCGTGCCGGCACTCGGGTGCTTGGTCTCGGTCAAGGAAGGATCTCCCGTGCCACGATGCGGGCGTCGACACCGCCCACCTGCGACAACTCCATCTCGTATTCGTAACGGTCGGGTCGGTAGCGGCCCTGCAGCAGTTGCACCGGGCGGTCGTCGGCGTCGTGGACGACTCGCGTCACCGACAGCAGCGCGGCGCCCACCGGCACCTGGAGCTGGGCCGCGGTCTCGGCGTCGGCCGCGCGCGCGGTGACGGTCTGGCGCGCGCGGCCGAGCACGGTGCCGCTGCGCTGCAGCAGCTGCAGCATGGGGTGCTGCACCAGGTCGGCGCGTTTCGTCCCGTGCACCATGTCCTCGGGCACGTGGGTGGTGATCAGCGACACCGGCCCGCCCCGCGTGCTGCGCAGCCGCACGGCGCGCCGCACGCGCGTGCCCGGCTCCAGCGCCAGAGCCTGCGCGACGCTGGCGCTGGCCGGCACGGCCCGCCAGTCCAGCACCTTCACGGTGGTGGACTGACTGACCTGCACGATGCTGCCCAGCAGGCCGCCCAGAGGCGCCAGCGGGTGGGTCGCCGACTCTGGCGCCACAGCCGCACCACCGGCACCGGGCGGAGGGGCCACCGGCCGCGTGCCGCGCCCGGCCTGGCGCACGATCAGCCCGTCGCGCACGAGCTGCTCGAGCGCCCGCCGCACGGTGACGCGGCCCACGCCGAACTGGCGCACGAGCTCGAGCTCGCCCGGCAGGCCGTCGGCAAACCGGCCCTCGGCCAGTTGCTCGCGCAGCACCAGATAGACCTGGTGGTACTTCGCCAGCGGCATGGGCGCGTTCATCGGTGGGGCTCCGGGTTCCTCAATGCAGGTGCCCGCGGGTGACCTGGTGCGCCTGGACGCTGAAGATCTGGTCCAGCGGCGCGTCGCGCATCACGTGGTAAAGCACGAAGCGGAAGGCCTCCTGCGCGTCGAGCTCGCTGGGCGTGATGGCGAAGGCCACGTTGCCCGCGGTGGCGATGCGCCCCGGGTAGCCGTGGTGCAGCAGGTTCTGCTTGAAGACCGCGGCGCAGGTGCGGGCGAGCTCGGCCTCGGCGGCCACGAACTCCAGCACCAGCCCGGCCTCGTGGGCGCTTTGCTGCGCGGCCGGCAGCGGGCGCACCGCGCCCTGGCCGTAGATGCGCGGGTGCACCTGCCAGGCGCCCGGCAGCAGGCTGCGCACCTTGACCTCGACCGCAGCCAGCACCTCGGGCAGCACGCGCAGCAGCACCGGGTCGGCCACGCCGGCCAGCAGCACGGCGCGCGCGCCCACGCGCAGGGCGCCCTCGATCTTCAGCGTCGCGGACGCACGCGGGCGGAAGGACGCACCCTCGACCCGCGTGCGGTGCGCGTCCAGCGCGGCATAGCGCGCGCCGCGCAGGTCCAGCGTGCCCTGCGGCTCCTCGACCTCGAAGGGGTCGGCCTGCTCGTACAGTGCGTGCGCCGCCACCGAGGCCGGCGTCGCGTGCGCGTCGGGGTTCATGCTCTCGAGCACGAAGCCCTCGGGGTCGAGCGTGGCGAGCATGGCGTCGCGCCCGCCCGGGATGCAGCACAGCGAGGTGCACTCCACGATCTTGGCCAGGTGCAGGCTCGGGCCCGGCGCATAGCCCAGCATCGCCGGCAGCGTGGCGAAGATGGCGGTGTCGCAGGCGCGGCCGGCCAGCAGCACGTCAGGGTCGGTGGCGAAGGCACGCTCCAGGGTCTCGGTGCCGCACTGACCGACGATGTGGGTGCAGGCGCGGATGTCCTCCTCGCCGGGCGCGGGCATCGGGCCGATGGGCGCGAGCCGGCCCTCGCGCCGGGCGGCGAGCACCGCGTCCACCGGCACGTCGCTGCCGACGGTGGCCAGGCGGAAGGACCAGCCGTGCTCGCGCGCGATCTCGCACAGCAGATCGCGCGTGGCTTCGAGATGCGGGCGCGCGCCCGCCGTGCCGGCGCTGCCGATGACCAAGGGCACGCCGGCCTCGAGGGCGCCGCCGAGCACGAGCGCGAGGTCCCGGCGCGCCATGGCCCGCGGCGCGGCCATGGTGCCCGAGCCCAGGTAGTACGGCCCCGGATCGACCGAGCCCATGTCGCAGCCGATGAAGTGCGGGCGGCGCTGCAGGCCACGCCGCAAGGCCGGCTCAGGGATGCCGTAGCCGAGCTGGCCCGAGGCGGCGAGCACGCGCAGCGGCTCGCCCCCGCCGGCGCGGTGGCTGTGCAGCAGGCGTTGGGTGGCGTGCATGCGCGGCGGCGAGATGTTCAGATCTCCACGCCCAGCAAGGGCCCGTGCTGCTGGGCCCCGTAGACGTCGCCGTCGCCCGGGCTGCCGGCGACCACGCGGCGCGGCAGCGTGAACTTCAAGGCCTGCAGCGCGGGCAGTTCGTAGCGCGCGACCTGGCCGCAGGCCAGACCGTAGAGACCGGCCACGGCATCCGCCTGCAGCGCCGGGCTGGCGGCAGCGCGCGCGTAGGCGTGCGCGTCGCGCAGGAACACGTCCAGCGTCAGCTGGGTCGGCCCGGCGTTCTTGCTGCGCACCACGCGGGCGACCGATTGCAGGGGCACGGGCGTCTCCTGCGCAACGGTGTCGGTACCGGCACGCATGGGCTCACCGTGCCGTGAAGCCGCCATCGGCGCACAGCACCTGGCCGGTGACGAAGGAGGCGCGAGAGGACAGCAGGAAGGCGATGACCTCGGCGATCTCGGCCGGCTGGCCGAGCCGGCCCATCGGGATGCTGTCGCACATGGCTGCCAGCGCGGCCGGATCGGCCAGCACACCCGCGACCATCGGCGTCTCGGTCGGCCCCGGGCCGACGGCATTGATGCGGATGCCCTCGCGCGCCCACTCCAGCGCGAGCGAGCGCACCAGGCCGTTGAGGCCGGCCTTGGACGCCGCGTAGGCGGCGCCGCGCGCGTGGCCGACGAGACCGATCTGGCTGCTGACGACGACCACGCTGCCGCCGCGCCCGCCGCCAGCGCGCATGTGGGCGATGGCCGCGCGGGTCAGGACGAAGGTGGCGTCCAGGTTGACGGCGATCGTCTCGCGCCACTCGTCCAGCGTCGTCGCGTCCGAGCCCTTCTTGTAGAAGATGCCGGCGCAGCAGGCCAGGCCGTCGAGCCCGTCCAGCGCGTCGGCCGCGCGCGCCGGCAAGGCGGCGCAGGCCTCGTCATCGAGCAGGTCCTGCACGAACACGGGCGCGTGCGGCAGGCAGGCGCGCAAATCGGCCACCTGGCCGGCGTGCTGCAGCACCACGGCCACGCGAGCGCCACGCTCGTGCAGCGCGCGCGCGGTCGCCAGGCCAATGCCCGAGCCCGCGCCGGTGACGAGCACGCGGCGGCCGTCGAGTTCCTGCGCCAGCGGGGCGGCTTGCATGGATCAGAGCCCGAGGTAGTTGCGGCGCAGGTCGGGGTCGCGGGCCAGCTCTTCAGAGGGGCCCTGCATGGCCACGCGCCCGTTCTCGATGATGTAGGCGCGGTGCGCGATGGCTAGCGTCTGCACCGCGTTCTGCTCCATCAGCAGGATGGACTGACCCTCGGCGTTGATGCGCCGCACCAGCGCGAACATCTCCTCCACCAGCAGCGGCGACAGCCCGAGCGAGGGCTCGTCCATGATCAGCAGCTCGGGCTCGGACATCAGGCCGCGGCCGATGGCCAGCATCTGCTGCTCGCCGCCCGACAGCGTGCCGGCGAGCTGGGCAAAGCGTTCCTTCAGGCGCGGGAAGATGCCCACCACGTGCTCGAGGTTGCGCGCCCGGTTGGGCTTGCCGCGCACGAGGGCGCCCAGCTCGAGGTTCTCGCGCACGCTCATGTTCGGAAAGATGCGCCGCCCCTCGGGCACGTGGATCAACCCGCGCCTGACGACCTCGGTCGAGCTCAGGCCGACGAGCTCCTCGCCCTTGAAGCGGATCGAGCCCGCGAAAGGGCGGAACAGCGCCGAGATGTTGTTGTTCAGCGTGGACTTGCCCACGCCGTTGCTGCCGAGCACGGCGACGATTTCCCCGGCACCGACGTCCAGGTCGATGCCACGCAGGATCTCCACCGTGCCGTAGCCGGCGCGCAGGCCGCGGATCTCAAGCATGGGCCGCCTCCCGCGAGGGGGTGCTGCCCGGGCCGGCCATGGCCTCGGCGGCACCACGGCCGAGGTAGGCCTCGATCACCGCCGGGTCGTTGACGATCTCGCGCGGCGCCCCGTTGGCAATGATCTTGCCGTAGGACAGCACGTAGATGTGCTCCGACAGGCTCATCACCGCCTGCATCACGTGCTCGATCAGCAGCACGGTGACGCCGCTGGCGCGGATGCGCTGCACGATCTCGACGATCTCGACGATCTCGGACGGGTTGAGCCCGGCCATGACCTCGTCGAGCAGCAACAGCTTCGGGCCCGTGGCCAGCGTGCGCGCGAGCTCGAGCCGCTTGCGCCCGGCCACCGTCAGGTCGGCCGCGGGCTGGTCGAGCATCGCGCCCATGCCGACCTGCTGCGCGATGCGTTCGGCGTGCGCCCAGGCCTCGCGCCGGTCGGGGTAGCGCTGGTAGGCGCCCACCGCGATGTTCTCCTGCACCGACAGCTTGGCAAAGGGCTGGGTGATCTGGAAGGTGCGCACCATGCCGCGACGCGCGATCTGGTGCACCGGCAGGCCGGTGATGTCCTGCCCGAGAAAGCTCACCCGCCCGGCGTTGACCGGGTGGAAGCCGGCGATGCAGGCGAACAGCGTGGTCTTGCCCGCGCCGTTGGGCCCGATCAGCGCCACGATGCGGCCCTCACCGACCTCGAGCGAGGCGTTGTCGACGGCCTTGAGGCCGCCGAAGATCTTGGTCAGTCCCTGGACCTGCAACATCACGCGCCCTCCTTGGCGCCAGGATGGCGGCGACGCCGGCCCCAGCGCTGGAACAGGTCGATCAGGCCGTTGGGCAGGAAGGCGATGATGACCACGAGCAGGCCGCCGTACAGCACCAGGGACAGCCCCTGCACGTCGGTCAGGGCGCGGGTGGCGTCGCTGATGCCGGCCAGCAGCACGGCGCCGATCAGCGGGCCGTAGACGGTGCCGGCGCCGCCGATCATGCTCACCAGCAGCATCTCCACCGACTTGTCGACGCCGAAGACGATGATCGGGTCGATGTAGAGGAAGTACTGCGCGAAGAAGCAGCCGCCCAAGCCGCACATCGCCCCCGACAGGATCATCACCTTGACCTTCTCGGTGTAGACGTCGATGCCGAGCGCGCGCGCCGCGTCCTCGTTCTCGCGGATGGCCGCCAGCTGCGCGCCGAAGCGCGAGTGCTTGAGCCACACCGCCACCGCGATCGAGGCCACCGTCAGCGCCAGGATCAGAAAGTAGAAGCCGGTACGCTCCGGAAACTGGAAGTTGGCCGCGCTGCGCTTGGCAGGGATCAGCATGCCCAGCCCGCCGCCCGTGATCTCCACCGAGTTCGCGACGATGCGCAGCACCTCGGCAAAGGCGAGCGTGATGAGCGCGAAGTACGAGCCCTTCAGGCCGGCGCGAAACGACAGGAAAGCAATGCCCCAGCCCACCACCGCACCGGCCAGAGCACTGGCCGGCAGGCCGAGCCAGGGCGAGAAGCCGAAGCGCATCTGCAGGATGGTCGAGGCATAGGCGCCGGCGCCGAAGAAGACCACGTGGCCGAAGGACAGTTGTCCCGCGAAGCCCCCGGCAATGTTCCAAGACTGCCCGATGAAGGCGTAGAACAGCGCCATCACGCCGAAGTTGACGGCAAAGGGCGTGGAGAACACGAAGGGGAAGACCAGCGCGATGGCGAGCAGGCTGCCGTGCAGCAGCCAGGCCTGGCGTGCGGTGAGGGCGTTCATCGACCGGCTCCGAACAGGCCCGACGGGCGCAGCAGAAGGATCAGGATGAAGATCAGCGAGATGCCGATCTGCCCCAGGCTCTCGCCCAGGAACAGGCCGCCGAAGGACTCGGTCAGCCCGACGATCAGGCCGCCGACCACCGCGCCGAGGAAGCTGCCCATGCCGCCCAGCACGACGACGGTGAAGGCGACGATGACGAAGACATGCCCGATCGTCGGCGAGACATAGAAGATGGGCATCAGCAGGCAGGCCGCCGCGCCCAGCGTGGCCAGACCGATGCCGTAGGAGATGGCGAACACGCGGTCGACGTCGATGCCCACCAGGCGCGCGCCCATGCGCTCCTTGGCCACCGCACGGATGGCCTTGCCAGTGTCGCTGCGCTGCATCCACAGACCCAGCACCGCGCACAGCACCATGGCTGCCACGAAGGAGATGATCTTGGGCAGCGAGATCAGCAACGGGCCGAGTTCGACCATCTTGTCGGAGTAGGCCACCGAGATCGTGCGCGTGTCGCCCTTGAAGAACATCAGCGCCAGGTTCTCGATCAGGATCGACAGGCCCAGCGTGATGAGCAGGATGTTCTCGTCCTTGCCGCCGGAGAACCTGCCGATGACGCCGCGGTACAGCAGGTAGCCCAGGGCGAACATGGCCGGCACCATGACCAGCAGGCTCGCGTAAGGGTCCACGCCGAGCTTGGTCAGCAGAAAGAACACCCCGAACATCGCCAGCATCAGCATGCTGCCGTGGGCGAAGTTGATGATGTGCAGCACGCCGTAGATCAGCGTCAGGCCGGAGGCGACCAGGGTGTAGATACCCCCGATCAGCAGTCCGTTGATCGCCGCGGCCAACAGGATCGTCGCGTCCAAGCCGGCATCCCCGCAGGATAGAAGTCGAAGCGGCCCCGCCCGGCCGCGATCGCGGCGGGGACGGGGTCTTCAGATGGCGGAGTCAGGCCGCCGTTCAGCCGAACTTGGGCTTCGGGAAGACGGGCTTGGCGCCCGCGAACTCGTTCGGCCAGACGACGTCGATGTCGGTCTTGGTCGCCTGCAGCAGCACAGCGCGGCCGCCCTGGTTCTGACCGTTGACGAACTTCGTCGGCCCATAGGGCATGAAGTGGTCGGACCAGGTGCTGGTCTCCAGCGCGGCGATGACCTTTTCCTTGTCGGCCGACTTCGCACGCTCCACCGCGTCGGCGTAGCACTTGACAGCGTTGTAGCCGCAGTAGACCTCGAAGGTGAACAGCCCGCCCTTGGCCTCGACCGCCTTGCGCATGGCCTGCGCCTTGGGGCTGAGCGGGTTGTACCAGTGGTTGAAGTCCATCATGTACTGCGCCACGTCCGGCTGCTCCTTCACGAGCCGGTAGTTGAAGCCGCCACCGAGCACCGAGAACATGCCCGCGACGTCCACGCGCTGCTGGTGCATCGTGCGCGCCAGCAGGACGTATTCGTTCTGGTAGTTGCTGATGATGACGAGGTCGGGCTTGAGCGACTTGACGCGCAGCACGAGGTTGGAGAAGTCGCGCGTAGGCGTGGCGTGCTTGAGCACTTCCTTGACTTCCAGCCCGACGCCGGAGATCTTGCCCGACAGCAGGCGCGCGGTGCTGGTGCCGAACTCGGAGTCCTCGTGCACGAGCACGACGCTCTTGGCCACGCCCCCGGCGGCCTTGTTCACCTCGGCCAGGCCGGCGAAGGCGTCGTCCACGCACTTGCCATTGCCCGGCGCCAGACGGAACACGTTCTTCAGGCCCCGGCTGACGATGGCGTCGGACACGCCGACGTCGATCATGAAGGGCGTGTTGTACTTGGCCGCGGCCTGCGTGGCGGGCAGCGCGATGGCGCTGGCGAAGCAGCCGACATAGGCAGCCACGCCTTCCTGGTGCAGACGCTCGACCTCGGCCACGCCGACCTCGGGGCGCGACTGCGAATCGCCCAGCGCTGCCTCGAGCCTGGCGCCGCCCAGGGCCTTGATGCCACCGGCGGCGTTGATCTCGTCGATGGCCATCTGGCAGCCCATGCGACCCTGGCCGCCGCTGTAGGCCAGCGCGCCGCTGACCGGATGGATCAGGCCGACCTTGACCGGGCGGGCCTGCGCGAGCAGCAGGCCGGGCGCGCCGAGCATGGTGCTGGCGGCGGCTGCCTTGACAACCGTGCGGCGGGATATGCGGGGGGTGAGGGTCATGAGGGTCCTCGCGCGATGCAAAGAAGGGGTGGACGCGGAGCCCGGGCCGCGGCCCGTGGCAGACTGCCCCGGCGCAGCACGCCCCGCGAGGTTCGTCGGGCCGGCTTGTCGGGTATTGTTCTAATGTTAGAACAATCGGACCGGAGGCTATCACGGCCGGGAATCCTTGCGCGGCGCTGGGGAAAGAAGGCAGCGCCGGCGGGATGCATCTTGTTCCGACCGTCCGCGCGCGCGACGCGTCCGCCCCGGCCTGCACCGACCAACGCTCAACGACCCGATGGACCACCCGCACTATGCCTACTCCGCACTGCCGCGCCGGCCCCTGGCCGCCTGGGCAGGCTGCGGGCTGCGGGCCTGCGTCGTTCTCTTCCTCGAGCACTGGGACGCCGAGCCCGCGGCGGACGAGCGGCGCGACCCGCGGTTTGTCGGCGAGTTCGGCAGCTTCAGCCCCGACTACCGCAGCTGGACGCAGCGCGAGTACGGCCTGCGCGTGGGCGTGTTCCGCGTGCTCGACGCGCTGGCCGAGGCCGGCATCGTGCCGGCGGTGGCGGCCAACGCCCGCGCCGTCGAGCGCCTGCCCGCGCTCGTCGCGCGGCTGAACGGCCTGGGCTGCGAGTGGGTGGGTCATGGCCACGCAGCCACCGCAATGATGCACGCCGGCATGCCGCTTCAGGTGCAGCGCGCGCACATCGACGCCGCGCTGGACGTGTTGCAGCGCTGCACCGGGCACCGCCCCGCGGGCTGGGCCAGCCAGGACTGGGGCACGACACCCGACACCTTCGCGCTGCTGGCCCAGGCCGGCTTGCGCTACACGCTGGACTGGACCAACGACGACCAGGTCTATGCGCTGCAGACGACCCCGCCGCTGCAGGCCGTGCCGCTGTCGGCCGAGTGGGACGACGTGCAGTGCCAGTGGCTGCGCAACCTCGAGCCGCGGGCCCACGCCACGCTCGCGCTGGCCGCCTTCGACCGCCTGCGCGCGGAGTGCGCGGCCAACCACCGCAGCGCCGTGTTCGCGCTCGGCCTGCACCCCTGGGTCAGCGGCATGGCCAGCCGCATCGGCGCCTTGCGCGCCCTGCTGCGCGAACTGAAATCCCGCCCCGACGTGGCCTGGCGGCTGCCGCGCGAGATCGCGCAGGAACACGCATCCCCGCAACCGCATACGCAAGCTGCCTGCGCAGAGCGCGCGTCCAGCTCCTGACCGATGAACTACCTCGACACCTTGTCCGGCTTCGCCGCCACGCTGCGCTTTCATGAGCTGCCCGAGGCCGTGCGCGCGCACACCGGGTGGATCCTGGCCGACACCGTGGCGGCGGTGGCCGCCGGCTCGGCCGAGCCCGAGCTGCAAGCCCTGGCCGCGCTGCACGGCGAGCCGGCGGCGGGCAGCGGGGCCACGCTCGTGGGCCTGGGCCGCGCCGCATCGGCCGACGCGGCGGCGCTGGTCAACGGCACCGCCGGCACCTTCCTGGAGATGGACGAGGGCAACCGCTACTCGCGCGGGCACCCGGCGGTGCACGTGCTGCCCGCAGCACTCGCCCTGGCCGAGCAGCGCGGCGCCGACGCCGAGGCTTTCCTGTCGGCGCTGGTGGTCGGCTACGAGGTCGGCTCGCGCCTGGGCGCGGCCTCGCAGCTGCGCGGCGCGATGCACCCGCACGGCACCTGGGGCACGATAGGCGCGGCCGCGGCCTGCGCCCGGCTGCTCGGCGCCGACGCCGCGGCGATGCGCGAAGCGATCAACGTCAGCGCGTCGATGACCACGGCCACCTCCAAGCGCACCATGCTCGAGGGCGGGCTGGTGCGCAACGTCTACGCCGGGCTGTCCAACCGCAACGGCCTGCTGGCCGCGCAGCTGGCGGCCTGCGGCTACACCGGCGAGCGCGACGGCCCGGGCTCGCTGTTCTCTCAGATCGTCTCCGAGCGCTTCGACCCCGCGCAGGTGGTGCGCGGCCTGGGCGGGGACTGGCACCTGCTGCAGAACTACTTCAAGCTGCACTCGTGCTGCCGCTACAACCACGGCACGCTGGATGCGATCGACGCGATCGCCGCGCACGGCCCGCTGCCCGCGCCCGAGGAGATCGCACGCATCGAGGTGCGCAGCTACGCGCTCGCGGCCGAGCTGGACGACCCGGCCCCGCGCAACACGCTGGCGGCGAAGTTCTCGGTGCCCTTCGCGGTGGCCACGCGCCTGGTGCGCGGCAGCAGCGCGCTGGCCAGCTTCACCTGGGAGGCGGTGCGCGACGAGCGCGCGCTGGCGCTGGCGCGCAAGGTCGAGCTGGCCGAGGACCCCGCGATGACCGCGCGCCTGCCGCGCGAGCGCCCGGCGAGCGTGCTGATCACCACCACCGACGGCCGGCAGTTGCGCGGCGAGGCCGGCGTCAACCGCGGCGACGACGCGGCGCCCTACACCGCGCAGGAGCTGACCGCCAAGTTCATGGACCTGTGCGGCCGTGTCTGGCCGCGCGCCCACGCCGAGGGCCTGCTCGACGCGACGCTCGACCTGTGCGCCGGCCACGGCAGCCTGCCCGCGTGGACCGCCCTGCTGAAGCGGGCGCCCTCGCGCTGACGCGAAGCGGTGCAAGATGCGGCCTGTTGACCGCCCCCGCCGGTCCTCCTTCCTTCCACCCACCACTCCCTGAAGCCCATGCAACTCTCCGACAAGAGCGCCCGGCAGCTGTATGCCGAGATCAAGGCCAACCCCACGCGCAAGCGCTTCGGCATGGGCCGGGTGCCGGCGTTGATCAACGTCGACCCGCAGAAGGCCTACACCTGCGTCGGTGAGTTCGCCACCGCCTACGAGACCGACCCGCGCCAGATGGACTACATCAACGAGCTGGCCGAGGCCTTCCGCGAGCGCGGCTTCCCGGTCGTGTGGACCCACGTCGCCTACATGGAATCGGGCGAGGACTGCGGCATCTGGGGCACGCGCACCAACACGCCCGATTCGCTGCAGAACATCAAGGTCGGCAGCCGGCGCTCGGAGTTCGACGACCGGCTGAAGATCGACCGCGTGCGCGACATCATCGTCAACAAGCGCATGGCCTCGGCCTTCTTCGAGACCAACCTGGGCTCGATCTTCAACTTCCACGGCGTCGACACCGTGGTCGTCACCGGCGGCTCGACCTCGGGCTGCGTGCGCGCCACCGTGGTCGACAGCCTGCAGCGCAGCTACCGCACCATCGTGCCCGAGGAGTGCGTGGCCGACAAGCACGAGAGCCCGCACTTCGCCAACCTCTACGACATGGCGCTGAAGTACGCCGACGTCATCTCGGTGCAGGAGACGCTGGCCCAGGTGCGCGCGCTGCCGCCCAAGGGGGGCGCCAAGTGAAGCGCGACCCCGGCTTCTACGACCACCTGCCCTGGACGCGCCGGCCCGCCATCCGCTGGCCCGGCGGCGCGCGCGTGGCCTTCTGGGTGGCGCCCAACATCGAGTTCTACGAGCTGAACCCGCCGCGCAACCCCTCGCGCGCGCCCTGGGCGCGGCCGGCGCCCGACGTGCTGAACTACTCCTACCGCGACTACGGCAACCGCGCCGGCTTCTGGCGCATGTTCGAGTCCATGCAGCGCTGCGGCATGCGCGGCAGCGTGTCGCTGAACGTCGCGATGTGCCAGCACCACCCCGAGATCATCCGCGAGTGCGCCGACGCCGGCTGGGAGTTCTACTCGCACGGCACCTACAACACGCGCTACCTGATGAACATGAGCGAGGCGCAGGAGCGCGCGGTCATCCAGGACTCGATCGACACCATCCGCGACCACACCGGGCAGAAGCTCGACGGCTGGCTGGCGCCGGCGCTGACCTACACCGAGCGCACGCTGGACCTGGTGGCCGAGATGGGGCTGAGCTATGTGTGCGACCTCTTCCACGACGACCAGCCCGGCCCGGTGAAGGTGCGCCAGGGACGGCTGGCGAGCATCCCCTACTCGCTGGAGATGAACGACACCATCGTCTACAACGTCAACCTGGTCTCGCCGCGCCGCTACGGCGACATCCTGAAGCGCCAGTTCGACCGCCTCTGGGCCGAGGGCGAGCACTCGGGCACGGTCATGTGCATCCCGCTGCACCCCTACCTGATCGGCCAGCCCTACCGCCTGGCCGCCTTCGAGGAGGCGCTGTCCTACATCACGAGCCACGAAGGCGTGTGGCTGGCCACCGGGCGTGAGATCGCACACCACTTCAACGAGCACTGCCACGCCGCCTTCGCCGCGGCGGCCGAGCCGATCGGAGAAGCGCCATGAGCACCCATCTGCCTGCCGACTACCTGGACTACCCGCTGCGCCGTCATGGCATGGACCATGACCGCTACGACTGGACGCAGTTGCACCAGCGCCGGGGCGTGGCCTGGCCCGGCGGCGCGCGCATCGCGCTGTGGGTGACCGTGGCGCTGGAGTGGTTCCCGCTCGACATGAAGGGCCAGCCCTTCAAGCCGCCCGGGGCGATGCAGACCGCCTACCCCGACCTGCGCCACTACACGCTGCGCGACTACGGCAACCGCGTGGGCATCTACCGCGTGATGCAGGCGCTGCAGCGCCACGGGATACGCGCCAGCGCGGCGATGAACGCCGCCGTGGCGGCACGCTACCCCTCGCTGGCGCGCGACGTGCGCGAGGCGGGCTGGGAGATCGTCGCCAAGGGCCTGGACATGGACCACCTGCACCACGGCGGCCTGCCGGTGGACGAGGAGCGCGCGCTGATCGGCCGCACGCTGCAGATCCTGCGCGAGGCCGCGGGCGGCCCGGTGCGCGGCTGGCTGTCGCCGGCGAAGTCACAGTCGCATGCCACGCCCGACCTGCTGGCCGAGGCCGGGCTGGACTACCTGTGCGACTGGGTCAACGACGACATGCCGTATGCGGTGCGCACCGTCACCGGCGCGATCGGCAACACGCCCGCGCACTACCAGCAGCCGCCCGGCCCGAAGGGCGCCGCGGGCGTGCAGCCGGGCCGCCCGCTGGTGGCAATGCCGCACCCCATCGACCTGGACGATCACACGATCCTGGTGCAGAACCACCACACCGAGGACGACTTCCGCGACGCGCTGACCGACCAGTTCGACCTGCTGTACCGCGAGGCCACACCCGACAACGGCCGCATCATGGCCATCGCGCTGCACCCCTGGGTGATCGGCCAGCCCTACCGCATCGGCGCGTTGGAGCAGGCGCTCGAGCACATCATGCGCCACCGCGGCGTCTGGGCCGCCACCGGGGCCGAGATCGTCGACGCCTGGCAGGCGCAGCAGGCTTGAGGCTCGAAGACCGCCTCGACTACAGCGCGCTGCCCGAGCGGCCGCCGCTGCGCTGGCCGGGCGGCGCGCGGCTGGCGCTGTGGGTGGCGCCCAACGTCGAGCATTACGAGTACCTGCCGGCGCAGGTGCGCGTGCGCGACCCCTGGCCGCGCGTGCCGCACCCCGACATCCTGGGCTACGGCCTGCGCGACTACGGCAACCGCGTCGGCTTCTGGCGCCTGGCCGAGGTCTTCGACCGCTACGCGATCCGCTGCACGGTCTCGCTGTCGATGGCGGTGCTCGACCTCTACCCCGAGATCGCGCAGGCCATGCTGGAGCGCCGCTGGGAGCTGATGTCGCACGGCCTGTACAACACCCGCTACCACTGGAACCTGAGCGAGGACGAGGAGCGCGCCGCGATCGAGGAATGCCAGGCCATCCACCGCCGCCACACCGGGCGGGGGCTGGCGGGCTGGTTCTCGCCGGCGGCGTCCAACACCGTGCGCACGCCCGACCTGGTGGCCGAGGCCGGCATGGCCTACCTGTGCGACCTGTACCACGACGACCAGCCCACCTGGGTGAACGTGCGCCGCGGCGACCTCGTCAGCCTGCCCTACAGCATGGAGGTCAACGACAGCATCTGCTGGCGCCGCGGCATGGAGGCACCGGCCTTCGCGCAGAAGATCCGCGACGAGTTCGACACCCTGTACGCCGAGGGCGGGCGCGTGATGTGCATCGCCGTGCACCCCTTCATCATGGGCCAGCCGCACCGCATCGAGCCGCTGGCGCAGGCGCTGGACTACGTGCTCGGCCACCCCGGCGTCTGGTGCGCCACCGGGCAGGAGATCGTCGCCGCGTGGCGCGCCCAGGCGGCACCCGCGCCCGGCACGGCCGGTGGCGGTGTCGAACCTTCCCCTTCACCGAGCCCCTGACCATGTCCACCGCCAACGACTACATCCGCGCCTACATGAGCGAGCGCGCCGTCGAGCCGGCGCGCGCCGCGCTGCTGATCATCGACATGCAGAACGCCACCGGCTCGCGCGACGGCCCGCTGGGACAGCGGCTGCGCGCCGAGGGCTCGAGCCTGGGCGACTACCGCTTCGACCGCATCGAGCGCCTGGTCACGCCGAACGCGCTGCGCCTGCGCGAGCGCTTCCGCGCCCTCGGCCGCCCGGTGCTGCACGTGACCATCGGCGCCGCGCTGCCCGACGCCAGCGACGCCCCGCCGCACATGCGCCGCCTCTTCGCCGAGACGGGCAACCACCTGGGCAGCCCCGCGCACGAGATCGTCGACGCGCTCAAGCCCCAGCCCGGCGAGCACGTGCTGCGCAAGACGACGATCGGCGCCTTCGCGTCGACGAACATCGACAGCCTGCTGCGCGCGCTGAGCGCCGAGCAGCTGTGGCTGTGCGGCGTGTCCACCAATATGTGCGTCGAGACCACTGCCCGCGAAGCCGCCGACCGCGGCTACCTCGTCACCCTGGTCGAGGACGCCTGCGGCACCACGCACGAAGACCTGCACCAGGTGACGATGCGCAACTTCCAGCGCCTGTTCGGGCGCGTGCGCAGCACGGCGCAGAGCCTGGAGGATCTGGGCTGATGCTGATTCAGCGTCCCGTCACGGCGGGCCGCTGCAGGCCCGCTTCAGCCCGACGGAGGCCGGTCCCAGCCGCGCCGGGTCACCTCGGCCACCAGGGCCTGCGCCGTGTCGGCCAGCGCCGGTACATAGCGCCGCCCTGCCTGCAGGGCGTCCCACAGGACGGCGGGGTCCTCGACGTATTCGTGCACCATCTGGTTGCGCAGGGCGCGCATCGCGAACCACTCGTCTGCGCTGGCCACGAAACCCAGCCGCTCGGCACGATCGAGGTTGTCCGCGGCAGCCCCGCAGCGCTCGCCCAGCGCGGCCAGCACGGCAGGGATCAGCTTGTCGCCCAGCGTGTCCTGCAGCCGGCCGAAGCGGCCGACGAAGGCCTCCACCCGCTCGGCGCGGTCCGGGTCGGATTCGAGCTGGGCCACCGCCTGGGCCGTGAAGGCGTCGGTGAACAGGCGCTGCGTGGTCTGCTGCAGGTAGCGCGCCTCGCGTCCCACCACGCGGCACAGGAACTGCAGGCGCAGCCGGGTGGCCTCGGGCAGGTTCACAGCAGCACCCCTTCGCGCTCGGCGATGTCGTGGATCGGCAGGCGCTGCAGGCCCGGGGCGGCCAGCAGCACGTCGACGCGGCGGCCGTGCATGGCGCGCGACACGCGGCCGGCCACGCGGGCGGCCAGCAGCGCCGGATGCGCCGGCTTCTCGGGCAGTTCGACCAGCAGGTCGACGTCGCCGCCGCGGGCGGCGTCGTCCAGGCGCGAGCCGAACAGGCGCACGCGCGCGTGCGCCCCGGCCTCGTCACGCACGACGCGGCGTATCGTCTCGACGGAAGCAGCTTGCAGTCGCATGGGAAAGCGGGTCACCGTGGCCCCTGCATTCTTGACCAGCTCGGCGCCCGAGGCGTGGCAGCAGCCTCGCCCCGACCGGAGGATCCCCCCATGAGCGAGATCAGCATCCAACACACCGACCCCGACACCCCCGACCCGGGCGGCCCCGCCGCCGGTGCCGCGCGCACCCGGCGCATCCTCGTCATCGTCCCCTTCGCGATGTCGCACGAGAACCTGCTGCTGCGGCAGTCGCAGCTGCGCGGCCTGTCCTTCGGGCCGGGGGTCGAGTTCGACTACCGGCCGGTGAAGGCCGGGCCGGTCAACTACTCGAGCCACCACGATTTCGTGCTCGCCGACGTCGCCAACTTCGAGGCCGGCTGCCGGGCGCAGGCCGAGGGCTACGACGCGGTGTGCATCGACACGATGAGCGACTCGGGCGTGGCCGCGCTGCGCTCGGTGCTCGACATCCCGGTCTTCGGCCCGGGCAAGGTGTCGATGCTCAGCGCACTGATGCTCGGCGACCGCTTCTCCATCCTGACGATGGCCAGCCGCTGGAAGCCGCTGTACAAGAAGGCGCTGGACGAGCTGGGCCTGCACCACAAGTGCGCCTCGGTGCGCGCGATCGAGGTCCCGCCCGACAACCAGGCACTGCTGTCGGGCAAGGAGGACGAGGTCTTCCCGCTGCTCGAGGCCGCCGGGCGCAAGGCGGTCGAGCAGGACGGCGCCGAGGTGCTGATCCTCGGCTCCACCACGATGCACCAGGCCCACGCCTGGCTCAGCACCCGCCTGCCCGTGCCCGTGATCAACCCCGGCCCGCTGAGCTACCAGATCGCCGTGGCCATGCTCGGCGCCGGGCTCAGCCACAGCCGCGTCGGCCACCCCAGGCCCATGCACCCGCGGCTGGAGATGCTGGAGGCGATGCTGGCGGCGGGGCGGAGGGATGGCGCAGCGGGGTGAGGCCCGAGGACACGGAAACCCTTCAGGGTGTGGGCAGCAGCGGTCGCAACTGCGCCACAAGGGGTTCGAGGCGGCGCTGCGACGGCCGATCTCCATATCCTGCCGCCTCGGCCGCGCGAAGGGCATCCCAGATCAGCTGGGCGCTGTCAGCTTCCATAGATCTCGGCCGCTCCTCCTGCACGCGCTTGATCAGGAAAGGATTGCGCATGGACGGTTCTGCGACCAGGTCGACAGGCTGCCCGAACAGCGTCTCCAGGCCCTCCTTCAGTGCGAAATAGGCATCGGCATGGTCGGCAGGCGGCGCGCACGCGTGCGTCTGCACAGCAAGGCCACATCGGCTTGCCGGGCCTGGATCATGGGGGCAGGGCGGGTCTGGACATCGTGCTGGACATCGGGCAGGGCAGAGATGATCTTTGCTCGAAGGACACCTGCGCCATCGAGGAGGCATGATGCTCTGGCGCACCGGCGTGCTGGCACTTGGGACGCAACCATGACCAAGGTGCGCCCTGTTGACGGTTTCAGCCTCACGCGCAAGCTCCTCACCCCTGCCCAGGTCCAGGCCCACGAACGCGACGGCTTCGTCTTCCCGTCCTGCCAGTGCCCGTGATCAACCCCGGCCGGCTGAGCCGGCGGATCGCCGTGCCCATGCTCGGCGCCGGCCTCAGCCACAGCCGCATCGGCCACCCCAGGCCCATGCACCCGCGGCTGGAGATGCTGGGGGCGATGCTGGCCGCGGGGCGGGATGCCTGCGCAGCGATTCGCGCCGTGCGGCCCTTGAAGAAGCCGATGGAGTTGTCGTCCCGGCCAGGCGACCACCACAGCAGTGCCCGGTGACCTCTCGAGGGTCTGCAACGGCGCCTGGGCGGCCATGATGTGGTTTCATGTGCCGCGTCGAGCGGCACGCCACCACAGGGTCACTCCATCTTGATGCCGGCCTCGCGGATGACCCGGCCCCAGGTGTCCACCTCGCTGGCAAAGAAGGCCGCAAAGCTCTGCGGGCTGCTGTCCACCGGCTCGATGGCCAGCGCATCCAGCCGCGCCCTCAAGGCCGGCCGGGCAAGCGCCGCCTGCGCCGCGGCAACCAGGCGGCTGACCACGGCGTCGGACGTGCCGCGTCGCACGAAGAGCCCGTGCCAGGAACGGATCGTCAGGTCCTGACCCAGGCCAGCCTCGGCAATCGACGGGACGTCGGGCAGGATCGCCAGGCGCTGGGGCTGGAACACCGCCAGCGACCGGATGGGCGAGCCCGGCGCGATGAAGGTGGGTTGCGGGTTCTCGCACATGAAGTCCACCTGCCCCGCCATGACCGCCTGCATCGCAGGCGCGCCCCCTCTGAAGGGCACGTGCACGGTCTTCAGGCCGAAGCGGCGAGCGAACAGCTCCGGCGCCAGGTGCGACGCCGTCCCGCTGCCGCCGGACGCGTACGTCAACCCGCCCGCCCTGGCCCGGCCCGCCGCGACCAGATCCGCGGCCGTGCGGTGCGGGCTGTCCTTGTGCACGAGCAGGACGGTGGGCACGCGCGTGAGTTGCACAACGGGCTGCATCTCCGAGAGCTCGTAGCCGATCTTCATCAAGCTCGGGTTCACGCCATGGGCGAATGCGCCCATGAGGACGGTATGGCCATCGGCAGGCGCCTGCACCATGCCAGCCGCGGCGATGTTGGCGGAGGCGCCTGCGCGGTTCTCGACCACCACGTTCTGGCCCAGGATCTCGCTCATCGGAACAGCTATGAGGCGCGCCACGGTGTCCACCGCGCCGCCGGGCGCAAAGCCCACCAGCAGCTTGATCGGCCGGTCCGGCCAGGTCTGTGCCCGGGCCGTGCCCACGACGGGTGCAGCCAGCACCGCGGCGGCACCGGCAAGAAAGGGGCGGCGCTTGATCATCGAGAGTCTCCTGTCGTCATCGTCGTGTTGGTGGGCCTGGTGATTGCAAGCCCCATGTGCAGGAAGTAGCACCCGCCCGGCGGGCTCAGGCATCGTCCTTGAAACGCAGGTCCACACCGGCCAGCCGTTCAATGACCTGGCCCAGGACTTCGCTCGGGCCTTCGCCCAAGCCCTGCGTGAGGGCCACGCTGTACAGGTGCCGCGCCTGGCCGAGCGCAAACAAGGGCACGCCCAAGCGCGCGGCCAGCGCATGGGCCAAGCCCTGGTCCTTGTGCGCCAGCCGGGCCGCAAAGCCCGGCGCGTAGCGACCGGTCAGGACGTTGTCGGGGATGCGCGTGCGCAAGGGCGCGTTGTCGGCTGCGGTCGACGTGAGCACCTTGAGCATGACCCGCGGGTCGAGCCCGGCCTTCATGCCCAGGGCCAGTCCCTCCAGGTCCATCAGCTGGATCGACTGGCTCATCAGGTTGTTCACGACCTTCATCGTGATGCCCATGCCGGGACCGCCGCAATGCACGATGTCGCTGCCCAGGTGCTGCAGCATCGGTCGGGCGCGCTCCAGGTCTTCAGCGTGCGCGCCGACCATGAACACGAGCCGGCCTTGCTCGGCCTGCGGCGGACGTCCACCGATGGCGGCGTCGATCATGCGGCAGCCCGCCGCCTGCACGGCCGCGGCGACGCGCTCGGTGACCACCGGGTCGATGGTGCTGCACTCGATGAACAAGGTGCCCGGGCGTGCGCGCGCCAGCAGCCCGCCGGGGCCCGTGACCACCGCCTCGACGTCCGGGCCGTCAGGCAGGACCGTGAAGATCAGGTCGCAATGCTCGCCCAGGGCAGCCAGGCTGGCAGCGGCATGGGCACCCAAGGCCTCGAGTTCGGCCACTGCGCCGGCGCTGCGATTGAAGACCCACAACGGCTCGCCCTGCCGCACGAGCCGGCGTGCCATCGCCGACCCCATCTGACCCAGGCCGACGACACCTGCGCGCGCACTCATCATGGATCACCCCGCTGACTTCGGCCGAGGCAAGCAGGAATCCCTGACGGATTCGTGCCGCGACAGACCACTCTTCAGCTTATGTCAGCCCACCTGCAACGTCAATCGGCACGGCGGGCAAGCGCCCGGGGCCGACGAGCCAACGACGCCGACCCGCCTCGGCCCGCAGTTGCCGCCGCGCAAGGGCGCACAGGCGCCTGCGTCATCGCCCGCACACCGTCGGTCCATGCTGCCACCGGCGCGAGGAAGACGCAACGGTCGATGGGTCCAAGACGTCACTGCGAGTAGCGTGCGTGCTGTCACGGCACAGCGGCGATGAACGGCCGCGACATTGGCGATCCGCGCATGGCAATTGGTGATTTCCACGACGACGAATCCCATGGGGGACGCCGTTCAGCGCTGGTACGCCGCCTGGCGTGGGGGCAGAATGAAATCGCTGTCCGGGCCCCAAACCACCGCGAGCTCCCGCATGTCACGACAACAAGCCATCGACCAGATCACACACCATTTCGACAACGGCGACTTCATGCGCGACCTCGCACGTCGGGTGGCCATCAAGACCGAGAGCCAGATCCCGGAGTCGCACCCCAACCTGCGCAGCTACCTGACCGACGAGATCGGGCCTGCCTTCCAGGCCATGGGCTATTCGATCGAGATCCTGGACAACCCCTCGGGCGTGGCGGCCCCTTTCCTGGTCGCGCGGCGCATCGAGGGCGATGGCCTGCCCACGGTGCTGAGCTACGGCCACGGTGACGTCATCCGCGGGCTGGAGCCGCAGTGGCAGTCAGGGTTGAGCCCCTGGACGCTGACCCAGATCGGCAATCGCTTCTACGGCCGCGGGACCGCGGACAACAAGGGCCAGCACTCGATCAACATGGCGGCGCTGCGCACGGTGCTGCAGACGCGGGGCAGGCTGGGCTTCAACTCCATCTTCATGATCGACACCTGCGAGGAGATCGGCTCGCCCGGCCTGCACGATTTCGCGCGCCTGCACCGCGATCTGCTCAAGGCCGACATCCTGATCGGCTCCGACGGACCGCGCCTGGCGCCCGACATGCCCACGCTGTTCATGGGCACCCGGGGGGCGCTGAACTTCGACCTCGTGCTGGAGATGCGGGCCGGGGGCCATCACTCGGGCAACTGGGGCGGCTTGCTCGCCAACCCCGGCGTCATCCTGTGCCATGCCATTGCAAGCATCATCGGCGCCGACGGCCATGTCCACGCCCGCGAGATCCTGCCCGACCAGATTCCTGACTCCGTCCGGCGGGCCCTGTCCGATGTGGTGGTCGACCCCGGCCCCGATGGCCCGGAGATCAACCAGTGGTGGGGTGAGCACGGCATGACGACCGCGGAGAAGGTCTTCGGCTGGAACACGTTCGAAGTGCTGGCGATGACGACGGGCAATCCCGAAAGGCCGGTCAATGCCGTGCCCCCGCGCGCCAAGGCGCATTGCCAGATCCGTTTCACGGTGGACAAGGACCCGCTCACCTTCCTGCCGGCCCTGCAGCGATTCCTGGATGCCCAGGGCTTCGGCATGGTCAAGGTGGTCGGGCCCAGCCACGAGATCATGAATGCCACTCGGCTGGACCCGGACCATCCGGCGGTGCAGTGGGCCAGGCAGTCGATCACGCACACCCTCGGGCGCAAGCCGGCGGTGGTGCCCAATCTGGGCGGGTCGCTGCCCAACGATGTGTTCACCGACATCATCGGCGTGCCGACGATCTGGGTGCCGCACTCCTACGCCAGCTGCTCGCAGCATGCGCCCAACGAGCACGTGCTCGACTACATCATCCGTGAGGGCCTGCAGATGATGACCGGGCTGTTCTGGGACATGGGAGAGCGTTCGCCGGCCCTGCATTGACGCCGCCCGCGGCGGACGGCGCCGTCGGCCCGGGCAGGGGCCGGCGGCATCAGCCCACCGAGACGATCACCTTGCCGATCACGCCTTTGGTTTCCACGGCCTCGTGGGCGTCGGCGATGCGCTCCAGCGGGAACACCGCGCCAATGGCGTGCTCGAGCCGGCCCTCGGAGCACCAGCGGTCGAGGTCGGCGATGGCGGCGGCGCGGGCCGCCGGGGGCAGGTTGAAGCCCTGCACCAGGCGCAGGTTCACCCCCTTGTAGGCGAGCGGGTAGTAGGGAAAGACAGGCTCGGGCACTGCGGTGCTGGAGTAGCTTGCGATGTGCCCGTTGGCCTTGATCAGCGGCACATCCTGCGCGAGGTTGGCGCCGAGGTCCACCTCGATGATGCGATCCACCCCCTGGCCGCCTGACCAGGCCAGCACCCGCCGCACCACGTCCTCGGTGCGGTAGTTGACGACCTCGTCGGCGCCGGCCTGCAGGGCATGTGCGGCCTTGGCCTCGGAGCTGACGGTGGCGATGACCCGGGCACCCCCGAGCTTGGCGAACTGGATGGCGTAGTGGGCGACGCTGCCGGCGCCGCCCTGCACCAGCACCGTCAGGCCCTCCACCGAACCCTCGGAGAAGACCGCCCGGTGCGCCGTGCACGCCGGCACGCCGAAGCAGGCCCCCTGCAGGGCTGTGGTGCCCGCCGGCAGGTCGATCGCCTGATGCTGGGGCAGGGCGCAGAGCTCGGCAGCCGTTCCCATGGCGCGGGAGGCGTCGTACAGCGCCGTGGCGTTGTAGAGCCAGACGCGGCGGTGCAGACGCGCGCGGTCCACGCCGTCGCCCACCGCAACGATGACACCGGCACCGTCGGAGTGCGGGACGATGCGGTGAAAAGGCATCGTGCCGCCCCGCCAACCGGCGCGCATCTTGGTGTCCGACGGGTTGACGCCGGAGGCCTCGATGCGCACCAGCACCTCCCCGGCCTGGGGGACGGGGTCCTCCTGCTCCTCGATGCGAAGCACCTCCCGCGCGGGGCCCGTACGCTGGTAGCAAGCGGCTTTCATATCCGGGAAATCGCCATGCCCGCCTTAGATGCCTCATCCATAGAATCAGACAGCTTCCTGTGTAAGTCAACCAACCCATTGGATCGGGGGAAATCGTGATGCTCCGTGATTCTCGCCGCAATGCCGTGCTCGCCGCCTCGTTGGTGGCCGCCTCAGCCTTGCTGTCGCCTCTGGCCGCCCAGGCGCAGGCCGCGGGCGACAAGATCCGCAAGATCGTCCTCATCACCTGGCCACAAGGCGCCAACCCGCAGGCCCACCAGGCGTCGCAGTTCGTCGCCCAGGCCTGGCGCCAATTGGGGTTGGATGTCGAGGTCCGCGCCATGCCCTGGCCGCAGCACATCCAGGTGGTGTGGAACGAGCGCGAGAAGTGGGACACCACGATGTGGCGCATGGTCGGCCGCCCCGAGCGCAGCGACCCGGACGAGGTGGTCTTCAACAACTACCACTCGTCCACGGCCGCCACGGGCTTCAACTTCGTCGGCTACCTCAACCCGGAATACGACAAGGTCGCCGTCGAGCAGCGGCAGACTCCGGATGCCCAGAAGCGCAAATCGCTGGTCGTCCAGGCACAGCGCCTGCTGGACCGCGATCAGCCGCAGATGTTCCTGGTTCATCCCGCCGCAATGAAGGCCTTCAACAAGGATGTCTGGGCCGAGGATTCGATCGTCAACCAAAGCGGCATCGGCATCCGCAACTTCTGGACCTTCGTGCGGGCCACCCCCAAGGGCGCGCAGAAGCAGATGGTGCTGAACTCGGCCGAGCCTGTCGTGGCGGTGAGCCCGATGTACATCGCCGGCGCGGCGAGTTCCTGGGTCACCGAACTCGTCTGGGACCGCATCGCCCGGGTCGGCCCCGACGGCCTGCCCCAGCCCTGGGCCGCCGAGCGCATCGACTGGGTCAACGCCACCACCGTGGACGTCACCATGCGTGCCGGCATGAACTGGCATGACGGCAAGCCCGTGACGATCGAGGACGTCATCTACTCCTTCGAGGCGCCAGCCACGGGCAACAAGGTGCCCATGTACCGCTCGGCCGTGGGCGACATCGTCAAGGTGGAGAAGACCGGCGACCGCAAGGCGCGCTTCACGCTGAAGGCCCCCAACGCCGCTTTCGTGACGGCGTCGCTGGCCAAGATCAACCTGATTCCCAAGCACGTCTGGGAACCGATCATGAAGGACCTGGCGAACCGGCCGGAGAACGCGGAGTCGCTGCCGAACCCGCCGGCGATCGGGTCGGGCCCTTTCAAGATGGTGCGCAACCGCGGGCAGGAGGAGATCGTCCTCGATCGATTCGACGGCCACTTCTCGGCCCCGAAGATGGACCGCTGGGTGCTGCGCATCGTCCCCAACCCCGAGGCCACGCTCGGGATGTTCCGGCGCAACGAGATCAACTTCCTGGCGGATTACGGCGGCGCGCCTGACGTGCTGGAGAAGCTGGCCAAGGATGCGCCGCAGATCGCCCTGAGGACGGAGGTCGACATCGGCTTCGAGTACGTCGCCTTCAACCTGCGGCGGGCGCCCTTCAATGACGTGAACTTCCGCCGCGCGCTGTCGATGGCGGTGGACCGCAACATGATGGTCCAGACGGCCTGGAACGGCTACGCAGCGCCGTCCAATTCGCATGTCTCGCCGGCCCTGGGGTACTGGCACGACCCTGACGTCATGAAGATCAAGACGGGTCTGCCGGTGGCCAGGGAAATGCTGGAGAAGGCCGGATACCGCCTGGTGGGCGGCAAGCTCTCCTACCCGGCCGGCGTGAAGGAAACCCTGCCGCCCAACTGAGCCCGGCCCTCACAGGGTTGCGGCCTGCTCTTCGGACACCGGTTCGGGGTTCGAGAGCGGGTCCGAGCCCGGCCGGCCTGACGATGTCCACGGGCCGCCGCGAGTCCTGGCGCTGCGGCATTCCTGTGTCCTGATCCGGCTTCGATCGGTCGCGCCGACCACCTCCTGCCCATGCGCTTCATCGCGACGAGACTCCTCCACAGCCTGTTTGTGCTGTGGGCGGTCGTCACGTTGATGTTCCTGATGTTCCGCCTGATGCCGGGCGACCCGATGGCGGCCTACATCAGCGAAGCGCTGTCCGAGGAGTCCAAGCAGTCCATCCGCGCCCAGTTCGGGCTGGATCGCTCCTTGCCGCAGCAGTACCTGCTGTATCTGCTGAATCTGCTGCGCGGCGAGCTGGGGATGTCCTTCTTCATGAAGGAACCGGTCTGGGACATCGTCATGGGAGCGCTGCCCAACACGCTCATCCTGACGCTCAGCGGCCTGGTGATCGCGTACGCGTTCGGGGTCATCGCCGGCGCCTACCTGGCCTGGAAAAGGGGCAGCGTGACCGAGGGGGTGGTGATCCCTGTCGTGCTGGCCACCCGGGCCGCCCCGGAGTTCTGGGTCGGCATGATCATGCTCGCCCTGTTCGCCTTCCATCTCGGCTGGTTCCCGTCCGGTGGCGCCGCCAGCCCGGGGGCGATGTACGACAGCGAATGGCAGCGGATCTTCTCCGTCGATTTCCTGAAGCATCTGGCCCTGCCGGTGCTGACCCTGGCCCTGTATCTGCAGGGCCTGCCGCTGCTGCTGATGCGCTCGACCATGCTGGACGTGCTGCACGAGGAGTACGTCACCATGGCCCGGATGAAGGGCCTGACGACGCGGCGCATCGTCCTCAACCACGCCGCACGCAATGCCTTGCTGCCGGTGTCCACCGCCTTCGCCCTCAGCATGGGGCAGCTGGTCGGTGGCAATGTGGTGGTGGAGATCGTCTTTTCCTGGCCGGGGCTGGGCCGCATCCTGGTGCAGGCGGTCTCGGCCAGCGACTACCCCTTGGCGCAAGGAGCGTTTCTCCTGGTGGCGGTGGCGCTGATCACGATGAATCTGCTGGCCGATCTGCTCTACGCCCTGCTGGACCCGCGGGTCTCCCATGAACGCCGACACTGACCCGTCACGCAGCGCGCTGCAGAAGATCCTGCGCGTGACAGGGCGAGACCCCTATGCGCTGGCCGGCATTGCGATCTACCTGATCTTCGGCTTGACGGCGCTGTTTGCCGACGTCATCGCCCCCCATGATCCGCTGGAGATCCTGTTCCTGCCCGACGGCAGGGTGGCGAACAATCAATCGCCGGGGGAGACGTTCTGGCTCGGCACGACCAACATGGGTCGCGACGTGTTCTCCCAACTGGTCTACGGCGCCCGCAGCGCCCTGATGGTCGGCCTGAGCGCAGCCCTGATGGTGGTCATCGTCGGCACGCTGGTCGGCCTGTTCTCGGGCTATTTCGGCGGGTGGGTCGACTCGACCTTGATGCGCCTGGGCGACATCGCCCTGTCCATCCCATTCCTGCCCTTCATCATCGTGCTGGCGGCCTTCCTCAAGCCCAACGTCTGGAACGTCGTCATCGGGGTCGCCATCCTGCTGTGGCCCAACACGGGCCGCATCGTGCGCAGTCAGGTCCTGACGCTGCGCGAGCGCAGTTATGTGGAAGCGGCCAAGGTCAGCGGGGCCAGTCACCTGAGCATCCTGTTCACGCACATCGCACCGAATGTGCTGCCGATTTCCTTCCTGTACGGGTCCATCGTCGTGGGCTGGGCCATCTTCACCGAGGCCAGCGTGAGCTTCCTCGGGTTCGGCCCGACCGACAGCGTCTCCTGGGGCTTCATGCTGCAGGACGCCTTCGTCTCGCAGGCGCTGTCACGCGGCGCCTACTACTGGTTCCTGCCCTCGGGGGCCTGCATCATGCTGATGGTGTCCGCAGGCTTCTTCATCAGCCGCGGCTACGAGGAACTGCTGTTCCCGAAGCTGAGGGATTGATCCGACCATGGAACTCCTTGAGGTTCAGGACCTCGCGCTGGATTACCGCAGCCACCGGGGCACGGTGCACGCGCTCGATGGCGTCAGCCTGTCCATGGCCCCGGGCGAGATGCTCGGCCTGGTCGGTGAATCGGGATGCGGCAAGACGAGCCTGGCGCGGGCCCTGACGGGGGTGCTGCCCGGCAACGCCCGAATCACGCGCGGCCGGATCCTCTGGCAGGGACGGGATCTGCTGACGCTGTCCGACGCCGAGCACCGGCAACTGCGCTGGCGCGAGTTCGCCTTCGTTCCGCAAAGCGCGATGAACGCGCTCAACCCGGTCCAGCGGGTGTCGACGCAGCTGATGGAAGTGCTGAGGGAGCGCAGCACGCTCAAACCCGCGCAGGCCAGCGAGCGCCTGGGCGAGCTGTTCGACCAGGTGGGCATCGACCGCAAGCGCCTGACCGACTATCCCCACCAGTTCTCCGGTGGCATGCGACAGCGCATCTCGATCGCGATGGCGCTGGCCCTGCAGCCGCAGCTGCTGATCGCCGACGAGCCGGTGACAGCCCTGGACGTCATCGTCCAGCGGCAGATCCTGGACCTGATCGTCGAGCTGCGCCAGCGGCTGGGCCTGTCGATGATCATGGTGACGCATGACGTCAGCGTGGTCGCCTACGTCTGCGACTCGGTGGTGGTGATGTATGCCGGGCAGGTGGTGGAGCAGGGGCCGGTGGCCGAGGTCCTCGACAAGCCGCTGCACCCTTACACGATGGGCTTGACGCGGGCCTTCCCGGACCTGCACCAGGAGATCCACACGCTGCAGCCGATCGAGGGCAGCCCGCCCGATCTGCGCTCGCCGCCGGTGGGCTGCCGGTTCGCGCCCCGCTGCCCCTTCGCCACCGATGACTGCCGCCGGCAATCGCCGGGCCTGGTTCCCACCGCCGACGGCCGCCGCCGGGTGGCCTGCCTGCGTGCGGCCGAGGCCGATGTGCTGCGCACGCAATGGAGCACCGCATCACCTTGAGCTCACCACGCCCGCTGGTCGAAGCCATCGACCTCTGCAAGCGATTCGACGCGCCGCGCAGCCTGCGCGACTGGCTGCAGGGTCGGCGTCCGCGCGTGTCGGCGGCCGACGGCCTGAACCTGCGGATCGCACGCGGGGAGTCAGTGGGCCTGCTGGGCGAGTCCGGCTGCGGCAAGACCACCGTGGGCCGGCTGCTGCTCGACCTGATCAAGCCGACGTCGGGCCAGCTGCGCTTCGACGGCATGGACTTCGCCCGATTCACGGCGGCCGACCGGCTGCAGTTTCGCCGGCGCGCCCAGTTCGTCTTCCAGAATCCCTTCGATGCCCTGAACCCGCGCTTCACGCTGAAGCGTTCCCTGATGGAGCCCCTGCGGCACGCGCGGATTGCGCCCGAGGAGCATGCCGAGCGCCTGCGCCTGGCCTTGCAGCGCGCCCAGCTCAGCCGTCTGACCCACCTGGAGAACACCTACTCGCACGAGCTCTCCGGCGGGCAGTTGCAGCGCGTGGCGCTGGCGCGCGCGCTGATCCTCTCGCCCGAGTTCATCGTCGCCGACGAGCCGGTGTCGATGCTCGATGTGAGCGTGCGTGCGGGCATCCTGAATGTCCTGCGCGAGGTCCAGGCCGAGCTGGGCCTGTCCGCGCTGTACATCTCGCACGACCTCACGCTGGTGCGCTACCTGTGCCAGCGCACCATCGTCATGTACCTGGGGGTGTTCGTCGAAGAGGGGCCGACGGCCGAGCTGATCCGCCAGCCCTTGCATCCCTATACCCGGGCGCTGCTCCAGGCGGTGCCTTCCACGCGCGTGAACCAGTCGCGGGCCGTCATCCCCATCCTGGGTGGCGTGCCGGATGCCCTGAATCCCCCCAGCGGATGCCGCTTCCGCGATCGCTGCCCCCAGGCCGATGCCCGCTGCGCCAGCGAAGTCCCTGCGCTGCGCGACGTGGGCGCCGGTCGGCGCGTGGCCTGCCACCAAGTCTGAAAGACCCCGTCCATGAATGCTCTCGCGCCCGACGTCGACCGGATGCTGGCGGACGTCCGCATCGACGCGCCCTGGGAACTCACCGAGCGTTTCGCCGCCCTTCCACGGTGCCTGCCCGAGGACGTGAACCGCGCCTGCGACCTGCTGGTCGAGCGCCTGGGCCGACACGGTGTTCCGGTGGAGGTGGTGATGACGCGCCTGTACCTGAGCATTCCGCTGCAGGCGCACGTTCAACTGGGCAGCGAGGTCTTCCGCGCCAAGCCGTCGTCGTTCTCGCGGTCGGTGCCGCAGGGGCTGTCGGGCGAGCTGGTCTATGTGCCCGCCACCTATTCGGCCAGCATCTCGACGCTGTTCCAGCGCAACATCCAGGCCCAGGGCAGCGACCCGCAGCGGCTGCGCGGGCGCATCGTCATCTCCGAAGGCTATGCCACGCCGGCCAAGATGCGTGAATTCGAGCTGGCCGGCGCGGTGGGCGTGATCGCCATCAACCCCGGCATCGACGTGCATTGGGGGATCTGCACCACGATCTGGGGTGCGCCCGAACTCGACGACCTGCCGCGCAAGCCGCGCATCCCGGTGCTCGCGGTGAACCACCCGGACGGCCAGAAGCTGATCGCCGCGGCCGCGGCGGGACAGCCCGTGACCTTGGTGACCGAGCTCGAGGAAGGTTGGTTCGATCAGAAGATGCCGCTGGTGACCATCCCGGGCACCTCGGGCGACGACGACTTCGTCCTGCTGCACGGGCATTACGACTCCTGGGATGTCGGTGTGGGCGACAACGCCACCGGCGACGCCACGCTGCTCGAGATCGCGCGCGTGCTGTGGGCGCACCGCAGCCGGTTGCGCCGCTCGGTGCGCATCGCCTGGTGGCCGGGCCACTCGACCGGGCGCTATGCGGGCAGCACCTGGTACGCCGACCACTATGCGGCCGAACTGGACGAGTACTGCGTCGCCCAGATCAACTGCGACTCGCCGGGCTGCCGCTGGGCGACCGAATACCGTCACGTTTCCTGGATGGCGGAAACCGAGCGTTTCGCGCAAGGCACGATCCAGGCCGTCACCGGCCTGAAGGCCGAAGGCGAGCGGCCGCACCGCGCCGGCGACTACGCCTTCAACAACATCGGCGTGTCCAGCCTGATGATGCTCAGCTCCACCATGCCGCAGGCTCTGGCCCAGGAGAAGGGCTACTACGCCGTCGGCGGCTGTGGCGGCAACATCGCCTGGCACACCGAGAACGACACGCTGGACATCGCCGACCCGCAGGTCATGCTCACGGACATCCGCGTCTATCTGGGCCTGGTCGCCGGCATTGCCAACGCCCCGGTGCTGCCGTTCGACTGGCGTGCCCTCACGCGGGAATTCAACGCGACGCTGCAGCGCTACCAGCAGGCACTGGGCGACGACCACTCGCTGGCTGCCGCGCTCGAGCAGGTGGCCGCTCTGGAGGCGCAGCTGGAGGCCGCCTACCGGCGCATCGACGCCGGCACCATGGATCACGCCACGGCCAACCGCATGATCCGACGCCTGGCGCGGGTGCTGGTGCCGATCAACCACACCCTGCTGCCGCGCTTCGCGCACGATGCGGCGTCGGCAATGCCGGCCCTTCCCACGCTGGCCCTGGCCTCGCGCTGGGGCGGCGTGGCCGACGAGCACAAGGGATTTGCACGGACCCAGATCCGGCGCGGCGACAACAAGTTCCAGGGCGCCATCCGGCAGGCCCTTCATGAGGTCCGCACGGCCCTCGCGTCCTGAATCACGCACCACGGAGACCACCCATGGACACCCGCGTTAGAAACCCGGAAACGACCTGCGATCCGGTCAAGCTCGAGATCGTCAAGGGCAGCCTGCGGGCTGCCCAGCTCGAGATGGAGACCCTGCTGGAGCGCACGGCCGTGTCGCCCGTGATCCGGGAGAAGAAGGACTTCTTCGCCGGCTACTTCGACCCGGTCGGCCAGCTCATCACGGGCACCAACCTGCCGATCTTCGGCCACATCATCCAGCCCATCTTCGAGCACTACCCCGCCAGTGACATGAAGGAGGGTGACCTCTACTGGTACAACGACTGCTACGCGTCCAAGGGCGGGGTGTCGCACATGCCCGACCAGGTGTTCGCCTCGCCCGTGTTCTTCGAGGGCGAGCTGGTGGGCTTCTCGCAGACCTGGGCCCACTTCAACGACATCGGCGGCGCCTGGCCGGGCTCGATGTCGCCGACCTCCACCGACATCTTTCAGGAAGGCATCATGATCCCGCCGGTGCGCCTGTACCGGCAGGGCGTGATGAACGAGGAGATCTACCGCATCTTCCTGCGCAATGGCCGCTTCCCCGAGGAGATGCGCGGTGACATCCGCGCCATGATCGCCGCCGTGCGTCTGGGTGAGAAGCGCTTCATCGAGATCTTCCAGCGCTTCGGGCGTGCGGTGACGCAGGACGCCTTCGAGCGGCTCAACGAGCAGACGCGCAACGGCCTCATCCGGCAGTTGCGCGAGACCTTCCTCCCGGGCACCTACCGGTTCGCCGACGGCATCGACAGCGACGGGCAGGGCCACGGCCCCTTCATGATCCGCATGTCGCTGAAGGTGACCGACGAGCGCATCGAGATCGACACCAGCCAGACCGACGACCAGGCGCCGGGCCCGGTCAATTTCCTGATGAACCCGGCGGTGCCCAAGATGGTGTTCGGCATCTACGCCATGGCCAAGGACCCGACGCTGCTCATCAACGAGGGCGCCATGCACGCGGTCGACGAGGTGAAGGTGCGCGAGGGCAGCCTGCTGCAGCCGAAGTTTCCTGCCCCGCTCAACCAGCGGGGGCTGACGCTGATCCGCACGGTCAACGTCTGCGCCGGCCTGATGAACGTGGCCTCTCAGGGCCAATCGGTGGCGGCCACGGCGGCCTACTCGATCTACTTCCTGCGCGGCCACGACGCGCAGACCGGTCAGGCCTTCCTGATCGCCGACGGCGTGGGCGTGGGGCACGGCGCGCGCTCCTTTGCCGACGGCCACAACGGCGTGTACTACGTCGCCCAGGAGAACAACCCGGCCGAGTTCCTGGAGCAGATGTACCCGATGCGCTTGCTGCGCTACGAGATGCGCCTCGATTCCGGCGGCCCCGGCCAGTTCCGCGGCGGCGCGGGCGTCACCCGTGACGTGATGTGGATGGGCCCGGAGGCCATCCTGGCCATTCGCATCGACGGCATCAAGAACCCGCCCTGGGGCGTCAACGGCGGCCAGTGCGGCCGCCCCGGGCGTTGCATCATCAACCCCGGGCAGCCTGGCGAGCGTCAGGTGTCCCCGCTGTCCGACGGAGAGCGCGTGAAGGCCGGGGATGTGATCCGCTTCCAGAGCTGCGGCGGCGGGGGCTGGGGGCATCCTTTCGATCGCGACGTGGGTCTGGTGCTCGCCGATGTCCGGGGCGGGTATGTGAGCCCGGCCGCCGCGCAGGACGACTATGGTGTCGTGGTGAGGCGTCAGGACGAGGAGTTCGTCCTGGATGCCGCGGCCACCGAGACCCACCGCCAGTCCCGCCGCCCTGCGGCCAAGCTGTTTCACAACGGTCAGTACGTCGAGGCCATGGAATGACCCTGCAAGCCCCCGCTCCCTCGAGCACCCAGCCCCAGCGCACCAGCATCGCCATCGACATCGGTGGCACCTTCACCGACGTCGTCACCTTCGACAGCCAGAGCGGCCAGATCTGGAATTCCAAGGTCTCGTCCACACCCAGCGACCAGTCCATCGGCTTCGACGACGGCGTGGCCAAGGGCCTGGGGGTCTCGGGCAAGAGCGCCGCCGACATCTCGCAGCTGCTGCATGGCACGACGGTGGCCACCAATCTCATCCTGGAAGGCAAGGGAGCGCAGTGCGCCTTGTTGACCACGGCGGGCTTTCGGCACGTGCTGGAGATCGCCCGCCACGACATCCCGCGCAAGTCGAACCTCTACTCGTGGAGCCGTGCGGCCCGACCGGTGCCGCCCGAGCAGATCTTCGAGGTGGCCGGCCGCATCACCCCGGACGGCTCCGAGCTCGAGGCGCTGGACGAGGCGGCTGTGCGCACCGCCGCGCAGCGGCTGAAATCTCGCGGCATCGTGGCCGTGGCCATCTGCTTCCTGCACGCCTATGCCAACGCCGACCACGAGCGGCGTGCGCGTGAGATCTTCCTGTCGGAGCACCCGGACGCCCTGCTTTCGATTTCCTCGGACATCCTTCCGGTCTTCCGCGAGTACGAGCGCACGCTGGTGACCATCCTCAACAGCTACGTCATGCCCTCGGTCTCGACGTACGTCGGCCGTCTGGAGTCGCGCATGCAGGAGCGGCGCATCCACGCGCCCTTGCTGCTGATGAAGTCCTCCGGTGGCGTCACGGGCACCCGCGAGATCAAGATCGCGCCCGTCCAGACGGCGCTGTCGGGGCCTGCGGCGGGCGTGGTGGGCGCGGCCTTCGTCGGCGAGGCCAGCGGCTTCCGGGACCTGATCACCATCGACATCGGCGGCACCTCGGCCGACATCTGCCTGATCAAGGACGGCGCGCCCAACACGACGACCAGCACGCGCATCGGCGAGTGGCCGATCTCGCTGCCGATGATCGACATCCACACCATCGGCGCCGGCGGCGGGTCGATCGCCTCGGTGTCATCCCTGGGCGGGCTGACCGTGGGGCCGCGCAGCGCGGGCGCCGTGCCCGGCCCCGTGTGCTACATGCGCGGCGGCACCGAACCCACCGTGACCGACGCCCACCTGGTGCTCGGCCATCTGCCCCCCTACTTGCTGCAAGGCAGCCTCGGCCTCAATCGCGAGAAGGCCGAGGAGGCCATCCGCACCCGGGTGGCCGAGCCGCTGGGCTTGGGCGTGGAGGAGGCCGCCCGGGGCATCCTGGCGGTGGTGGACAACAACATGGTCGGCGCCATCCGGGTGGTGTCCGTGGAACGGGGCCACGACCCGCGCGACTTCGTCCTGCTGCCCTTCGGCGGCGCGGGGCCGCTGCACAGCAGTGCCCTGGCCAGCCTGCTGGGCATCGAGCGCATCCTGGTGCCCCCCGCGCCAGGGGTTCTCTCGGCCCTGGGTCTGATGGTCTCCGATCTGCGCTCGGACTACGCCCGAACCTGCCTGCAGCGTCCGCCGCACTACCGGCATGAGGAGATGGAGTCGATCTTCCTGGAACTGGAGGCCGCGGCGCAGGAGTGGTTCCTGCGGGAAGGCTTGCCCGAGCACAGCCGCACGATGCAGCGCACGGCCAGCCTGCGCTACCAGGGGCAGGGCTTCGAGCTGACCGTGCCTTGGCGCGGAACGGCCGACGAGCGCACGACGGCCGAGTGCCTGCAGCGCTTTCATGCGCTGCATCGCCAGCTCTACACCTTCGCCCAGGAAGATGCGCCCGTCGAGATCGTGACCCTGGGCGTGACGGCGGTCGGCACCCTGTCGCGCCCGACCCTGCCGCGCTTGCCCGTCAAGACCTCCGTCAAGGACGCCATCGTCGGCACCCAGCCGGTCTTCTTCCAGGAAGGGCTGCGCGACTGCAACGTCTACGACCGCAACCTCCTGGGCGCCTCGGCCCAGCTGGTCGGGCCGGCGATCATCATCCAGCTCGATGCGACCACGCTGGTGGGTCCGGACCAGCGGGTGCGCATCGACGAGGTCGGCTCGATGATCATCGACATGCATGCGTGAGCACGGGTCATCGAGCCTGTCGGCCGATGAAGTGACCTCGGCGGCCGGGTGCGCGGCTTGAGCGCGCGGGGTTGAGGCCTCGGCCGTCCCGCGCGCTGTGCCCGTCAGTACCGCAGTGAAATCGGCAGACGCACCGTCTGCCCGGGAGCCAGGGTGAAGCGGCTGGCTTCGAAGGTCGGCGCCGACAGGCGCGGCAACACGTTGTTGCTCACACCGATCCCCTCGGTGGGCATGCCCAGGAAGTTGATGTCGGCCTGACCGTTGCCGTTCGTGTCGTGGACGACGGCGATGGCGTACTCGCCCGGGGCCACCTGCTCGAACACGCAAGTGGCGACGCCGCCTGCGGCCGGCACGCGCACGGTGTTCAGGGCGTGCTTCTTCGATTCGATCGGGAAGCCGACCTTCGAGGAGAACAGCGCGCAGCCCACGAGGCCTGGCGCGTTGGACACACCCGAGACCGTGGCCTCGATGCGGCTGGCGTCCGCCGCGGTCGCCGCCGCGGCGCAGAGCGCGAGCGCGACCGACACGGCCGCGCTCGCCGCGAGACGGCGGCGCGAAGAGGAACCGGCGCGGGTGGCCGGGCGGCGGCCGTCTTCGGCGGCAGCGGCGGCGCGGGCGGAGTCCTGCGGCAGGGCGCAGGCGCGGCGGGATGGAGAAGCGAAGTTCATGATGGAGTTCCTGGAGTGAAGTGAGGGAAGGTGGGTCCGATCCGGGGCCGATGGGGAGATCCGGGCCATGGATCGGAGACGGGAGGGCGCTGCATCAACGCGGCCTGAGCAGGACCGCGCCGATGCGGGCGGTCAGCGCCCGGGGTGAGAACCGGCTCGATTGCGCGGCCAGCCTATTGCGCCAGCCGACCACGCGCGTGGGCGAGGAGCCCTCCAGCGCGGCAAGGCAGGCGCGCACGACCTGGTCGATCGACAGCGTGCGGCGAAAGATGGCCGTCTGGCGCACGTCCGAGCCCATGGCCGCGATGAAGGGGGTCTCCACCGGCCCCGGGCACACCGCGGCCACACGCAGGCCGCGCCCACGGTATTAGGCCCACAGCGCCTCGGTGAGCGACAGCACGAAGGCCTTCGTGGCGCCGTAGACGCTCATGAAGGGGGCGGGCTGGAAGGCCACCGTCGATGCGAGGTTGAGGACGGCGCCCCGGCGCGACAGCAGCCCCGGCACGAACAGCCGCGTCAACTCGGTCAAGGCCACGACGTTGATCTGCACCTGCCCGGCGAGGTGCTCCAAGGGTTCGGCCTCGAACGGGCCGTAGTGACCGATGCCCGCGTTGTTCACCAGCACGTCGACGGCCAGTGCACGTCGCGCGACTTCGTCGTGCACGTGCTGCGCCGCCCCGGGCCGGGACAGGTCGGCGGGCAGCACGGTGGCTGCACCGCCAGCCTGGCGGATCTCCCGCGCGATCTCCTCGAGCCGCGTCGCGGACCGTGCCACCAGCACGACGTGCGTCCCGCGCGCGGCCAGGGCCCTGGCGAGCGCCTCGCCGATGCCCGACGACGCGCCCGTCACCAATGCGATTGCTTGTTTCATGTGCTCATCCTTTGATCGTTGAGCCGCCATCTCGGCGGCATGAAGGCAAGCGCCCTTCTCTGAGGCAGGCAGGAGGGCGCAGGCGGTCAGTAGCCAAGGCCGCGCGCCACCATGGCGGCGAGCATCGGCAGCGCGGCGAACAGGCCGATCTGCAGCAGCACCCAGCGGCGCGCGCGCGCCACCTCGGCCGCGCCGGGCAGCGCGCCGCCGGCCCGCGCGCCACGGCGCCAGCGCAGGTAGGTCAGCGTCGGCGCCACCGAGATCAGGCCGATCACCACGAACAGACCCAGCTTCAGCCAGAAGACCGGATTGCCGAGGTAGAAGCCTGCATCCTTGACACCCCAGGCGACGCGGGCGAAGCCGGCCGCCAGGACGAAGCCGGCCGCAATGCCGTAGGCCAGATCGACGCGGGCGATCAGTTCGACCCAGCGCGGGGACGGCTGAAGCCACAGGAGCGCCATCTCGGCCATCAGGACCCCGAAGACGGTCAGGATGCCCAAGTGGTGCAGGACGGTGAGGGTCAAGTCCAAGGTCGTGCTCATTGCAATGCTCCTTCACGGCGGGGCAGGATGGCTCCTGGCCGGGCGCACGGCCGGGTCCAGGTCGGAGGGAAAAGGCTTGCGAGACGGTGTTTCATGGGTTTCTCCGGTGTATGTGTACGATGTACACATGAGCAATGTAGCAATCAGTGTGTACGATGTCAACATGTGTTTGAAAAAGTCCTGGAGAGCCGGATGAACAAGCCCTACCACCACGGCAATCTGCGCGCGGCGCTGCTGGATGCGGCGCGCGCGCGCCTGGCCGAGGCCGCGGAAGCCGACCTGAGCCTGCGCGACCTGGCCGCCCGCGTGGGCGTGAGCGTCAACGCCACCTACCGCCACTTCGACAGCAAGGAGGCCCTGCTGATGGAGCTGGCGGCGCTCGGGTTCGAAGCGCTGCGCACGGACCTGCAGGAAGCGATCGCCGCGGATGCCCACGCCACGGCGGACGAGAAGCTGCAACTGGCGGGCGAGGCCTACACCGCCTTCGCGCAACGCGACCCGGCGCTGTTTCGGCTGATGTTCGGGCGCCAGGGTCGCTTCGACGAGCACGCGCGCTTCCGCGAGTCCGCTGGCGCCGCCTTCCACGTGCTGGTGGACTGCGTGGCGGCGGTTCGGGGCGAGGCCGCGGATGCACCGGGTGTCATGAAGGCTGCGGTGGCCGCCTGGTCACTGGTCCACGGCCACGCCATCCTCGGCGAGCAGGGACACCTGCAGGCGCTGCCACCGGCGCAGCGGCCCAGCACCCGGGAGATCGCCGCCATGCTGGACGTGACCGCCTGTTGATCGGCAGGTCCGCCAGAGCCGGGACGG
Source organism: Rubrivivax sp. (assembly GCA_027491255.1). GTDB lineage: Bacteria > Pseudomonadota > Gammaproteobacteria > Burkholderiales > Burkholderiaceae_C > Rubrivivax. Next base: position 42,908 of record JAIXWM010000107.1, read on the forward strand.
TACGTGTCGCGCGCCGGGCTGGCCTGCGGGGGTCGAGCTCGCTGGCGATAGGATTCCCACGTCCACCCTGCACCACCGCCCATGCCCAAGCTCCTCACCCCCGCCCAGGTCCAGGCCTATGAGCGCGACGGCTTCGTCTTCCCCATCGACGTGCTGACGGCCGACGAGGTGCGCGCGTGCCGCGGCGAGCTCGAGGCCTGGGAGCGTGAGCGCGGCGCGCCGATCGACTTCCCGGAGAAGTCCAAGTCCTACCTGCTGTTCGACTGGGCCGACCGGCTGGTGCATCACCCGAAGATCCTGGACGCGGTGGAGGACGTGATCGGGCCCGACATCCTGGTCTACCACTCGACGCTGTTCCTGAAGGAGGCCCGCACGCCGGCCTTCGTGCGCTGGCACCAGGACAGCACCTACTTCTACCTCGACCCCCACCTGCACGTCACGGCCTGGGTGGCGCTGTCGGACGCCAGCGTCGAGGCCGGCTGCATGCGCGCGCTGCCCGGCAGCCACCGCTGGGGCGCCTTCGCGCACGACGACCGCCCCGAGACGATGAACATGATCCGGCGCGGCCAGGGCATCAGCGGGCGCTTCGACGGCGAGACCGGCACCCTGATGCCGGTGCTCGCCGGGCAGATGTCGCTGCACCACACCGACCTCGTCCACGCCTCGGGGCCGAACGACAGCGACGACCGCCGCATCGGGCTGGCCATCAGCTACATCCCGGCACAGGTGCGGCCCGTGGGCGCGGTGCAGCCTTCGGCACTGTGCGTGCGCGGGCGCGACCACGGCCACTTCGTCCCCGAGCAGCGGCTGGGCCGGGCGCTGTCCGACGAGGCGCGCGCGCGCCACCGCGAGGCGCTGGCGCTGTTCCGCGCGCTGCAGGACGCGGGGTTCAGTGCCCCGGCCGGGTAGGCGCTGCTGGGCAGCGTCACCGGGGTCATCAGCCCGGTTCCATCCAGTTTGATGGCATCATTGCCAGCAGTTTGCTGTCGAGCTTGACATCATGCACCAGCTGAGCATCCGCGGTCTCGACGACGAGGCCCTGGCCGCCCTGAAGGCTCGCGCGCAGGCCGACAAGGCCAGCGTGAACACGACCGTGCTGCGCCTGCTCGACCAGGCCTTGGGGCGCGCGCCAGCCGCAGCGGGCCGCCATGCCGACCTGGACGCCCTGGCCGGCACCTGGAGCGCAGCCGACGCCGACGAATTCGAGCAGGGCACGGCGGCCTTCCGGGAGATCGAAGCCAGCCTCTGGGAACCCGGGCGCTGAGCCCTGTCGCGCACCGGCGATGCGCCCGATCCTGATCGACACGAACGCCTACACGGCGTTCAAGCTCGGCGAATCCGAGATCGTCGAGGTGCTGGCCCGGGCCGACCGCATCCTCGTCAGCACCGTCGTGCTTGGTGAACTGTTGGCCGGGTTCGCCGCCGGCACCCGCGAAGCCCGCAACCGCGAGGAACTGGCCCGCTTTCTCGCCGCCGCCCGGGTGCAGACGGTCGGCGTCGGCCCGCAGACGGCCGACAGCTATGCCCTGGTCTGCGCGGGCCTGCGGCGCCAGGGCCAGCCGATCCCCACCAACGACCTCTGGATCGCCGCCACCGCGCTCGAGACCGGGGCGGCGCTGTTGAGCCGCGATGCCCACTTCGCGCAGGTCGACGGCCTGCGATGGGGCCGCCGTCTGGCGGACTTCCTGCCCTGACAGCCACCCCCGCCCTACACTTTACCGATGCATCCCACCCACCCGGCCCCGGCCGCGCGCAGCGGCATCGTCGTCCTCGGCATCTTCGCAGCCGACCTGTCGTTCCGCGCACCGCGGCTGCCGGCCATCGGCGAGACGCTGATCGGCGAGGCCTTCGCGCTGGGCGCGGGCGGCAAGGGCTCGAACCAGGCCGTGGCGGCGGCGCGCGCCGGCGGCGCGGTGCGCTTCGTCACGCGCATCGGCGCCGACGCCTTCGGCGATGTGGCGCTGCGCACCTGGCGCGAGGCCGGCGTGGACACGCGGCATGTCGCGCGGGTGGAAGGCGAATCCACCGGCGCGGCCTTCATCTACGTCTCGTCGCTCACCGGCGACAACGCCATCATCGTCGTGCCCGGCGCCGCCGGCGCACTGGGGCCGGCCGACGTCGCCGCGGCCGAGCCCTCGCTGCGCGAGGCCGGGCTCTTCGTGACCCAGCTCGAGCAGCCGCTGGCCGCGGTCGAGGCCGGGCTGAGCGCGGCGCGCCGCCACGGCGTGCCCACGCTGCTGAACCCGGCGCCCGCGCCCGCCGGTGGGCTGCCCGACGCGCTGCTCGCGCTGTGCGACCACCTGACGCCGAACGAGACCGAAGCGCAGGCGCTGACCGGCGTGGAGATCCGCACCCCCGACGACGCGCTGCGCGCCGCGCAGGCGCTGCGCGCGCGCGGCGCCGGCACCGTGGTGGTGACGCTGGGCGGGCAGGGCGCGGTGCTGCTGGACGCCGCGCAGGCGGTGCTGGTGCCGGCGCAGGCCGGCGCTCCGGTGGTCGACACCACCGGCGCGGGCGACGCCTTCAACGGCGCCTATGCGGTGGCGCTGGTGGAGGGGCGCGGCGCGCTCGAGGCGGTGCGCTTCGCCAACGCCGCCGCCGGGCTGTCGGTCACGCGCCACGGCACCGCCGCGGCGATGGCCGCCCGCGCCGAGATCGACGCCGCGCTGGCGCGCGCGCCGGCGCCGGTGGTGCTGCGCGGGCGCGGCTGAGCCCGGCCCACAACCCCGGCCCGGAAGCACCGCTCAAACCCCTGCAGATCATGAACCCCCGCCGCAAGCTCGTCATCGACCAGGACGCCCACGGACCGGCGTCGACCAACCTGCAGTCGCTGCTGATGCTGCTGGCCGCCGACGACGTGGAGGTGCTGGGCATCGGCGTGGTCAGCGGCGACGGCTGGTGCGCCGAGAACTCCGCCCACCTGCTGCGCCTGCTCGAGATCGCCGGCCGCACCGAGGTGCCGGTGCACCGCGGCGCCACCTTCCCGCTGCTGAACACGGCCGAGCGCGCGCGCCGCTGGGAGGCGCTGCACGGGCGCCTGTTCTGGAAGGGCGCGTGGACCGAGCACTACATCGACGGCCGCTACCGCGAAGGCGAGCACCACGCCCAGCCGCACCTGGTGCCCGCGCTGGCCGAGGGCCTGCCGACCACCGCCCCCGCCCCGGGTACGGCGGCGCAGTTCCTGGTGGACGCGGTGCGGCGCCACCCGGGCGAGGTCACGGTCTGGGCCGCAGGGCCGATGACCAACCTCGCGCTGGCCGCGCGGCTGGACCCGGACTTCGCATCGCTGGCTCGCGAGCTCGTCTTCATGGGCGGCAGCTTCAGCCCGGTGGCCGCCGACCACGTCTTCGCGCAGGAGTACCAGTACACGCCGCGCCACGAGTTCAACCACCGCTTCGACCCCGAGGCCGCGGCGCTGGTGCTGCGCGAGCCCTGGCGCCGCATCACGCAGATTCCGGTGGACGCGACCACCCGCACCTTCTGGAAGCCCGAGTACCAGCGCGAGGTCGGCGCCGGCGCGAGCGCCGTGGCGCAGTACCTCGGCCGCTTCGGCCGCGCGCTGCCGATGTGGGACGAGGTGGCCGCCGGCGTCTGGCTCGACCCCACGCTCGTCACCCACCAGGAGCGCCTGCTGGTTGACGTGGACACCACCTTCGCCGCCGGCTACGGCCAGACGCTGAGCTGGGCCCCGGGCCGCGGCCCGGGCCTGGGCGAGCCGCTGGTCGACGTCGTGCTCGACATCGACGCGCCGCGCCTGGAGCGCCTGGCGGTCGAGATGTTGAAGCGGTGGTGAGACCCGCATGCAACCGACCACCCGACATTCCGCAGCACGCGCCCGCCCTGCCCGGGCCGACCCGCCGCACCACGGCCAGGAGGACCGCCGATGACCGCCCCCGCCCCCTGCGAGCGCGCCGCTGCCGTGATGCGCGAGCGCGCGAGCGGCCTCGTGCCACGGGTCGGGCTGATCCTCGGGTCCGGGCTCGGCGGCCTGGCGCAGGCGGTGTCGGATGCGGTGCGCATCCCCTATGCCGACCTGCCCGGCTTCCCGCCGGCCGGCGTGCACGGGCACGCGGGCGAACTCGTGCTCGGCCGGCTCGAGGGCGTGCCGGTGGCCTGCCTGCGCGGGCGCGCCCACGTCTACGAAGGCCACGGCCTGGCCGTGATGACACAGGCCGTGCGCGCGCTCAAGCTCGCGGGCTGCGAGACCTTGCTCGTCACCTGCGCCGCAGGCTCGCTGGTGCCGGCCGTCGGCCCGGGCGCGCTGGTGGCCCTCAGCGACCACATCAACCTGCTGGGCAGCACGCCGCTGGTGGGCCCGAACGACGAGCGCTTCGGCCCGCGCTTCTTCAGCCTGGCCGACGCCTACGACCCCGCGCTGCGCGCGCGCCTGCGCCAGGCCGCGCAGGACGAGGGCCTGCCCTGGCACGAGGGCGTCTACGTCGCCACGCCCGGCCCCTGCTTCGAGACCGCGGCCGAGATCCGCATGATGCAGATCCTCGGCGGGCACCTGGTGGGCATGTCCACCGTGCCCGAGGTCATCAGCGCGCGCCACTGCGGGCTGAAGGTCGCCGCCGTGGCCACCGTCACCAACCTGGCCGAAGGCCTGGGCGGCGAGGCGCTGTCGCACGAGCAGACGCTGCACCACGCCGGCCTGGCCGCCGCCGACCTGCAGCGCCTGGTGCGCGCCTGGCTGCGGCGCCATCCCGCCCCGGCCTGAGAGGCGGGGAGTCATTCCCCCATGCCCGCCTTGCACGCCCAAACACCGGGGCTCATCGTTGCGTATCCTCGCCATAGCCCAGGCTATGGCGAGGATACGCATCGCCGCCAGCGTGGTCGAGGGCGGCTCGATCGGGTGTGCAGCGCTTTCACCCTGCTGGTGAAGCCGGTCGTGGCCGGAATGTCCCGAGCCGGCAGGTACTTGCTCGCGCAAGAAAGCGGTCAACTGCCGAATCTGGGCTCAGCCTCTGAGGACCGGGCGCAGCCAACCCCGGGCGACGCGGCATCATCCGGCTCCCCCCGAACGCAAGCCCCAAGCACGCATGGACTCCTCCGCCCTGACCGCGCTCGTCGAGCGCTACTTCGCTGCCGTCGACCGCATGGACGTCGAGGCCACGCTCGCCTGCTTCGAAGCCGACGCGAGCTTCACGATCGCCACCTACGACAGCGTCTTCCGCGGCCGCGACGGCGAGATCCGCACGATGTTCGAGCGCCTGAACGCGCGCTACGCACGCGTCTGGCATGGCGCCTTCGACCACGTCGTGCAGCCGCCCGGGCGCATCGCCAGCCGCTTCCGGGTCGAGAACACGCTGCACGACGGCAGCCTGCGCGTGAAGCACAACTGCAACTTCTTCAGCGTGCGCGGCGAGCGCTTCGACGCCGTCGTCGTCTACATGAGTGGTGACAACTCGTTGGCGTGAGGACTGCCCATGCCGCTGCGCCGAGCCGCGCTGCCGGAAGGAAAACCGCCCGGGCCAGGCCTGTCGAAGCCCTCGCAGAAACCGCTCGGGTTGAGCCTGTCGAAGCCCTGTGCAGGCACTGCGACTGGCCTGTCATGAGCAATATCGAAGGACCCCTCATGAACATCGCAAGAAGAAAGCGGCCCAGGGCGCCGGCGCGGTGCGGCCTGTGAGCGCCGGCCCTGGATCGCCTGCAGCGTCGCCCGACACGCGCCGCCTCTTCCTGGCGCTGTGGCCCGGCGTCGCCGCGCGCCGGGCCCTGGCCACGCAGGCCGGCGCCTGGGCCTGGCCTGCCGGCGCGCGGCTCGTCGAGCCGGCGCGGCTGCACGCCACGCTGCACTTCATCGGCCCCGTGCCCACCGCGCGGCTGGACGAAGTCGCCGCCGGCCTGGCGGTGCCCCTGGAGCCGGCCTGGGTCGCCTTCAACCGCGCCGATGTCTGGCCGGGGCCGGCCGTGGCCGTGCTCGAGGCTGAACAGGTACCCACAGCCCTGGACGCCTTGCACCAGCGCCTGGCGCAGGCGCTGCGCGGGCTCGGGCTGCCGGTGGAGCCGCGCCCGTGGCGTGCGCACGTGACGCTGGCCCGGCACGCGCGCGGCGCCGTCGCCCCGGCGGCGCCCACCCCCGTGCGCTGGCGCGTCAGCGGCTACCGTCTGGTGGAATCGGTGCCGGGGCCGGGCGGCGGCTACCGAACGGTGCGCGACTACCGGAACGCAGCAGCCGGCGCCTGACCCACGGCGTGCGGCCCCACCCCGCCGCCAGGGGGCTGCGGATCATGGCCCCGCGCCCGCCTGCGCGGCGTAGAACGACAGCACCGCGGCGAGCGCCGGGTTGCGCAGATCGTCGCGCTCGATCAGCAGGGCGTGGCGCGCGGCCGCAAGGCGCCAGCCGGTGCAGCGCCCGGGCGCCGCAGCCCCGGCGTTGACGCGGGCGCAGAACTGCTGTTGCGCCAGGGCCTGGACGACGCTGTCCTGCCCGCCCTGCAGCAGCAGCACCGGCACGGCGATGCGGGCCGTGGCCTCGGGGCTGCGCGCCTCGCGCGCGGCGGCGCAGGCCTGACCGACCCAACGCAGCGTCGGCCCCGAGACAAGGGCATCGCCGTGGCCGCAGTGCGGGCCCTCGCAGCGCGCGTCGCGGTCGGCCCAGCGCCGGCGCAGCCGCTCCACGCTGTGCGACAGGTCGTTGTCGGCCAGATCGGCCTGGGCGAAGAAGGCGGCGCGCTCGGCGTCGAAGCCCTCGCCCTGCACGCGCCGCGCCGAGACCAAGGGCAGCTCGAAGGGCAGGCGGAAGGACCACTCGTCGCACCAGTTCGCGATCGCCCGGTCTGCCATGCTGCTCTGTGCCGGCTGGCGCACCGTGGGTTCGTGCATCGGCGTGACGAGCGCGGCCGCGGTCACGGGAGTCTCGTGCCCGACACGGGCCAGGTACAGCGACACCACCGTCCCGCCCATCGAATGCGCGAGCAGTTGGATGGGCGCGCGCGACTGGCCGCGCCAGGCCCGCACCAGCGTGACGAAGTAGCCGAGGTCGCGCACCAGGTGGTCGAAGCGGTCGACATGGCCCTTGTCGCCCTCGCCGGCGCCTTCGAGCAGCCGGGTCGAGAAGCCCTGGCCGCGGTGGTCGAGGATGTAGACCGAGTGGCCGTTGCGCACCAGGTCGTGCGCAACCTCCTGGTACATCGTCGCGCCCTCGGTGAAGCCGGGCACGACGACGACCGCGCCGCGCGTCTCGGCCAGCGCCTCGTAGACGCGGTAGTGGATGCGCACCGGCCGCTCGCGCCAGGCTGGCCCGGTGGGCACGCCCTCGAAGGAGCCCACGCGCAGCTTTGCGAGCTTCAGCGTCTCGCGCTCGATCGCGGCCCAGGGCTGGGCAGCGAAGCGGTCTTCGGTGGACAGCAGCCAGGCCTGGGCACCGGCGGCGGGGGCTGGGAGTTCCGGGAAGGGCGCGTCGGCGCGGGCCGGTGGCGCCAATCCGAGCATCGTGGCGATCAGAGCGGCGGCCATCCGCGCGGCAAGACGCATCCTGGGGCTCCCATGGCAAGGCAGGATGGCCAGCTTAGCCCAATCCGCCCAGATTCGGCAGTTGGGCTCATCCGAAAGCCGCGGCCACGGCCCTCCACGTACCGCAGCCCCCAGCGCTCGCTGCGGGCTGGCGCGCACACCGGGTCGCGCCGGATGGGCGCGTCCCTCGCCCGCGGCTACGATGGATGCCGGCCCATCCCGGGCCAGGACTCCCCGCCATGACCACCCGCCGCACCTGGTTCTCGATCCTCGGTCTCGCCGCGCTGTCGACCGCCCTGCTGGGCCTGGGCACGGGCGCTGCCGCGCAAGGCTTTCCGTCCAAGCCGGTGCGCATCGTCGTGCCCTTCCCGCCGGGGGGCAGCACCGACCTGCTGGCGCGGCGCATCGCCGAGAAATGGCAGCAGTCGATGGGGCAGCCGGTCATCGTCGAGAACCGGCCCGGTGCCGGCGGGGTCACGGGCTCGGACTTCGTCGCCCGTGCCGCGCCCGATGGCCACACGCTGGTGATGGGCGTGACGGGCAGCCACGGCGTGAGCATCAGCCTGAACCCGCGCCTGCCCTACCACCCGCTGAAGAGCTTCGAGCCGATCTCGCGCGTCGTCAGCGCGCCACTGGTCATCGTCGTCGGCACGGCCGTGCCGGCGCGCACGCTGGCCGAGTACGTGGCCGCGGCCCGGTCCAAGCCCGGCGAGATCACGCACTCGTCGCCCGGCGTGGGCACCTCCATGCACCTGACGGGCGAGATGTTCAACGCCGCGGCCGGCACGCAGCTCGTGCACGTGCCCTACAAGGGCAGCGCCGGCGCGATCAACGACCTGATGGGCGGTCAGGTGCAGTCGATGTTCTCGGACTTCCTCGTCGCGCTGCCGCAGGTGGAGGCCGGCCGCATCCGCGCGCTGGCCGTGACCTCGGCGCGGCGGCACCCGCTGATGCCGAATGTGCCGACAGTGGCGGAATCGGGCTACACCGGCTTCGAGGCGCTGTCCTGGCAGGGACTCTTCGCGCCGGCCGGCACGCCCCGGGAGGTGGTCGAGCGCCTGAACGCCGAGACCCAGAAGGCGCTGGCCAGCCCCGACATCCGCGACTTCTTCTCGCGCCAGGGCTTCGAGGTCGCCGGCAGCACGCCGGCGGAGTTCCGCGCCTTCATCGAAGCCGAGATCCCGAAGTGGGCCAAGGTGGTGAAGGAGGCCGGACTGACGCCGCCCTGATGCGCGGCGCCGGCGGGGGCCGCCCGCGCGCCCCCGGGTGGTCGCTCAACCCTGCTGCAGCACCGCCGCCATGGCCTGCGCCGTGCGCTCGACGTTGCCGGTGTTCAGCCCGGCCACGCACATGCGGCCCGAGCGGATCAGGTAGACCGCGTGCTCCTCGCGCAGGCGGTCGACTTGCGCCGCGCTCAGGCCGGTGTAGCTGAACATGCCGCGCTGCGTCAGGAAATAGCCGAAGTCGCGCCCGGGCAGACGCGCGCTCAGCACACCGTGCAGCGCGTGCCGCATCTGCAGGATGCGGTCGCGCATCTGCGCCACTTCGGACTCCCACAGCGCGCGCAGGTCGGCGTCGCCCAGCACGTGGGCAACGATCTTCGCCGCATGCATCCCGGGGCTGGAGTAGTTGCGGCGCACGGTGAACTTGAGCTGCCCGAGCACGAGCTCGGCCTCGGCGCGGTCGGCACACACCACCGACAGCGCGCCGCAGCGTTCGCCGTAGACGCTCATGCTCTTGGAAAACGAGTTCGCCACGAAGAACACGAGACCGGCGTCGGCCAGGGTGCGGATGGCGTGCGCGTCCTCCTCCATGCCGTCGCCGAAGCCCTGGTAGGCGAGGTCGAGGTAGGGCAGCAGTTCACGCTCGCGCAGCACCGGCACCAGGGCCTGCCACTGCGCCGGGCTCAGGTCCACGCCGGTGGGGTTGTGGCAACCCGCGTGCAGCAGCACGATGCTGCGCCGGGGCAGCTGGCGCAGCGCCTCGAGCATGGCGTCGAAGCGCAGGCCGCCGCTGGCGGCGTCGTAGTAGGGGTAGGTGCTCACCTGGAAGCCGCTGGACTCGAACATCGAGCGGTGGTTGTCCCAGGTCGGGTCGCTGACCCAGACGCCGCTGTCGGGCAGCCAGGTCTTCAGGAAGTCGGCGCCCACGCGCAGGCCGCCGGAGGAGCCCACGGTCTGGATCGTCGCCACGCGGCCGGCCGCCAGCGCCGGGTGGCCGCGTCCGAACAGCAGCGCCTGCACCTCGGCGCGCGCCTTCGCGTCGCCCTCCATGGGCAGGTAGGGCTTGGCGCCGCCCTCGGCGAGGATGCGCGCCTCGGCCTGCTGCACGCTGCCCAGCACCGGCAGCCGGCCCTGCTCGTCGAAGTAGATGCCGATCGAGAGGTTGACCTTGTGCGGCCGCGGGTCGGCGTGGAAGGCGTCGACGAGGGCGAAGATCGGGTCGCCCGCGTAGGGCTGGATGTGTTCGAACATCGGGGTGGCTCCTGCTGGGCTCGATTATCGAGTGCAGGACCGGACACCCCTGCCGCCGACGCGCAGCGCCGGTGCGCTCCGGCCGCTGCCGATGCCGCCGCCGGCGCGGCGCTCAGGCGGCCAGCGCCGCCTCGATGTCGGCGGCCAGGGCTTCGGGCCCCTGGCCGCTGGCGTAGCGGCCACGCACCGCGCCGTCACGGCCGACGAGGAACTTCGAGAAGTTCCAGCCGATCGGCTCGCCACCCTTGGGGCCGGGCGCGTGCGCCTTCAGCCACTTCCACACCGGGTGCGCGGCCTCGCCGTTGACCTCGACCTTGGCCATCATCGGAAAGGTCACGCCGTAGTTCTTCTGGCAGAACGTGGCGATCTGATCGTTCGAACCCGGGTCCTGGCGGCCGAACTCGTTGCTGGGGAAGCCGACGACGACGAGCCCGCGCTCGCGGTAGCGCTCCCACAAGGCCTGCAGCCCGCCGAACTGCGGCGTGTAGCCGCAGGCGCTGGCGGTGTTGACGATCAGCAGGACATGGCCCTTCCAGGCCGAAAGGGGCGCAGGCGAACCGTCGATCGCCTGGGCTTGCAGGTCGTGGAATGTGGACATGGTGCGGCGGCTCCAGGATGCGGGCATTGATGCTAGGACGGGCCGCCGCGCGCCGCGCCGCCGCCGCGGGTGTCCGGGTACGGTCGGGGGAATTGAAACCGCCGGGCGCGCGGCGCGCTGCGCAGGGTGTAGGCGAATGGATCCGGCGCGCCGGGCCGCCGCGGCGTCGACCGCGTGGCCCTCACGCGCCCAGCAGCGCGAACTCCCCGCGCCCGCTGGCCGCCGTCAGCATGCCCAGCACGCGGCCGGGATCGGAGCCCACCTGGTCCCAGGCGAAGCGCCAGGTCCAGTTCGGCGCGCCCATCGTGCCGGGAACGTTCATGCGGTGGGTGCTGGGCAGGCCCAGCACGTCCTGCAGCGGAAAGATCGCCGTGTCGGCCACCGAGTTCAGCGCGCTGCGGATCAGCGCCCAGTGCACGTCGGCGGCGCCGCAGGCCAGGTAGGTGCCGGCGAAGTGACGCTCGCCCGCGCTCGCCGCGTCCCACCAGCCGCGCGCGGTGTCGGTGTCGTGCGTGCCGGTGCAGACCACGCAGCGGCGCTCGTGGCGGTGCGGCAGGTACTCGTGCGTCGCATCGTCACCGAAGGCGTACTGCAGCACCTTCATGCCCGGGAAGCCGCAGGCCTCGCGCAGCGCGTGCACGTCGGGGGTGATGAGGCCCAGGTCCTCGGCGACGATGGGCAGCTCGCCCAGCGCGCGCGCGATCGCGTCGAACAGCGCCCGGCCGGGGCCTTCGACCCAGCGCCCCTGGAGCGCGTCGGGACGGTCGGCCGGGATCTCCCAGTAGGCGGCGAAGCCGCGGAAGTGGTCGATGCGAAAGACGTCGGCCTGGTGCAGCGCGCGCCGCACGCGCGCCGTCCACCAGGCGTAGCCGTCCTCGGCCATGCGGTCCCAGCGGTACAGCGGGTTGCCCCAGCGCTGGCCGAGCGGGCCCAGGTCGTCCGGCGGCACGCCGGCCACCACGGTGGGCTGGTGCGCGCGGTCCAGGTGGTACAGGTCCGGCCGGGCCCAGACGTCGGCGCTGTGGTGGGCGACGAAGATCGGCAGGTCGCCCATCAGCGCCACGCCGCGGTCGTTGGCGTAGCGCTTGAGCGCAGCGCACTGCTCGTCGAAGCACCACTGCACGAAGCACCAGAAGGCGAGCTCGGCGGCGTGCTCGCGCCGCGCCGCCTGCAACGCGCTCGCGCGCCGCGCGGCCAGCGGCTCGGGCCACTGCCACCAGGGCGCGCCGCCGTGCGCCGACTCCAGGGCCATGAACAGCGCGTAGTCATCGAGCCAGCCGGCCTGCGCTGCGCACCAGCGCGCGTGCTCTTCGCGGTCCTCGTGCGTGGCGCGGGCGGCGAAGCCCTGCGCGGCCTGGCGCAGCCGCGCCATGCGCCAGGGGACGACGGTCTCGAAGTCCACGCACGGCGCGTCGAAGGCCGCCGGCCGCTCGTGCAGCGCCTGCGGCCCGAGCCAGCCGCGCTGCACCAGGGGCTCCAGCGCCACGAGCAGCGGGTTGCCGGCGAAGGCGCTCACACTCTGGTAGGGCGAGAAGCCCGGCCCGATGGGCGTGGTGGGCAGCCACTGCCAGATCTTCTGGCCGCAGGCCTGCAGCCAGTCGACGAAATGACAGGCCTCGTCGCCGAGGTCGCCGCTGCCGTGCGGGCCGGGCAGCGAGGTCGGGTGCAGCAGGATGCCGCTGGCGCGCTGGCGCAGGTTCATCGCGAGGATGGGTTGGGGGTGAGGGACAGGCTCGGGAAGGACACGGCGGGCGGGCCGCCGCTTGCCGCCGCGGGCGCGGACGCAGACGCAGACGCTGCCGCAGTGGCCAACGCGTCTGCCGTCGGCTCCACGGCCGCCGCCGCACGCACCGCCTCGGAAAACGCCCGTGAGGAGGCTTCGCGTGCCACGCCCGCCGCCGCCGTCACTGCGCCGCAGCGCAACACGACAAGCGCGTGCGCCGGCAGCTCCAGCGTCTGCGCCGAAGGGGGCAGCGGCCCGACGGGCAGCATGCCGGTGGAGTCGAGCGCCAGCGCCCAGGCCGTGGGCGTGCCCGAGGCCAGCGTTGGCGGGCCCGGCAGGCGGAAGGCCAGCGGCGCCGTTCCCGGGTTGAAGCCCAGCCACAGGTGGCACTCACCCCCGTTGGCGCTGCCGCCCGCGGGCGCGGCGTCGATGTGGCAGGCAAAGGCGTGGCGCGTCGCGTCGTGCCAGTCGTCCACGCGCATCACATGCCCCTCGGGCGCGTACCAGGCCAGCACGCGCTCGCCCGGTGCGGCCGGCGGGGGGTGGAACCAGCGCGCATGGTGCAGGGCGTTGTCGCCCCGGCGCAGCGTGAGCACCTGGGCGACGAAGCCGATCAGGCCCTCGTCGGCACGGGCCCAGTCCAGCCAGGTCGTCGCGTTGTCCTGGCAGTAGGCGTTGTTGTTGCCGTGCTGGGTGTGGCCGAGCTCGTCGCCGGCGGCGAGCATCGGCGTGCCCTGCGCCAGCAGCAGCGTGGCCAGCAACGCGCGCCGCACGCGCCCGCGGGTCTCGGCCACCACCGGGTCGTCGCTCGGGCCCTCGACGCCGAAGTTCGCGCTGAGCTCGTCGTCGCGGCCGTCGCGGTTGTCCTCGCCGTTGGGCTCGTTGCGCTTGCGCGTATGGCTGGTCAGGTCGGCCAGCGTGTAGCCGTCGTGCGCGGCGACGAAGTTCACGCTCGCCAGCGGCAGGCGCTGGCCGTGGTGGAAGACGTCGCTGGAGGCGGTGAAGCGGCGCGCGAACTCGCCGCGGCCCACGCACTGGTCCAGCCAGTAGCGGCGCACGGTGTCGCGGAACTTGTCGTTCCACTCGAGCCAGCGGCCCGGGAAGCGGCCGAGCTGGTAGCCGGCGTGGCCCAGGTCCCAGGGCTCGGCGATCAGGCGCTTGCGCGCGAGCAGCGGGTCCTGCAGCAGCGCGGTGAAGAAGGCGGCCTGCGGGTCGTAGCCACCGTGCGCGGCGCGGCCGAGCACCGGCGCGAGGTCGAAGCGGAAGCCGTCCACCCCCATCGGCCCGGCCCAGTGACGCAGCGAGTCCAGCACGAACTGCGCCACGCGCGGGTGGGCCACGTTCAGCGTGTTGCCGCAGCCGGTGAGGTTCTCGCAGCGGCTCGCGTCCACCGGATCAAGCCGGTACCAGGCGGCGTGGTCCAGGCCGCGGAAGGACAGCGTCGGCCCGAGTTCGCTGCCCTCGGCGGTGTGGTTGTAGACGACGTCCAGCACCACCTCCAGCCCGGCGGCATGCAGCTCGTCGACCATGCGCCGGAACTCGGCGTTCACCGCCGCCGGGTCGGCACGCGCGGCCGCGGTGGCGTAACGCGGGTCGGCGGCGTTGAAGGCGATGGTGTTGTAGCCCCAGTGGTTGACGAGGCCGCGCTGCGCAAGGCCGAACTCGTCGAGGTGCTGCTGCACCGGCAGCAGCGACAGCGTGGTCACCCCCAGGCGCCGGAAGTGCGCCACCGAGGCCGGATGCGACAGGCCGAGCCAGGTGCCGCGCAGGGCCTCGGGCACGCCGGGGTGGCGCATCGAGAAACCCTTGACGTGGACCTCGTAGAGCACGACATCGGCGGCCGCGTGGCGCGGCGGCGGCGGGCGCCTTGCCGCGTCTGCGGCGCCGGGGGGCGCGCACACGCGCGCCTTCAGCGCCATGGCGGCGTTGTCACGCGTGTCGAAGGACGCCGCACCGTCGGGGTGGCCACGCTGGTAGCCGTGGTGCTCGTCGGCCCACTCGAAGCGGCCGATCACCTCGCTCGTGCAGGGGTCCAGCAGCAGCTTGTGCGGGTTGAAGCGATGGCCCTGCCACGGGGCGTAGGGCCCGTGGGCACGCAGCCCGTAGACCAGCCCCGGCCCGGCCCCGCGCAGGAAGCCGCTCCACACGCCGTCGTGCGGGCCGTACAGGTCGAGCCGGCGCAGTTCGCGCGCGCCGCCGTCGTCGAACAGGCAAACCTGCACGCGCGTGGCGTGCTGCGAGAAGACGGCGAAGTTCACGCCACCATCGCGCGCCTGCGCGCCCATCGGCTCGTCGCGGCCGGGCTCGAGGATGGGGGACAGGCCGGCGGTCACGGGGTCGGCGCGCGACGGCGCGGTCTCGGGTGCATGAAAACCAGCCGGCCACGCCCGCCTGCGCCTGCGCTGAAAAACCGAGGACCACGCCCGCCTGCACCTGCGCTGAAAAACAGCCGGCAACGCCCGCCCCCAACCCCGTTCGCACTGAGCCTGTCGAAGTGCCCGCATGGGGCTTCGACAAGCGCCTCCCGAAGGGCTTGTCTGCGAACACCGCGTACCGGCTGGGGCATGGACATGTCTCAGGCTCTCAGACCCTCAGGCCGGAACGAGGAACAGCGCAGCCAGCGGCGGCAGCGTCAGTTCGATGGACGCTTCCTGGCGCTGCCAGGGCTGCGGCTGCGCGGCCAGCGCCAGACCGCCGTTGCCGAGGTTGCTGCCGCCGTAATGCGCCGAGTCCGTGTTCAGCACCTCGCGCCAGGCCGGCGGCCCGCCCGCGGCCGGCGCCGGCACGCCCAGCCGGTAGCCCGGGCGCGGCACCGGCGTCATGTTGCAGACCACGAGCACCGCTGGCGCCCCGGGGGCACGCCGCATCCAGGCGAAGACCGAGTGCTCGCGGTCGTCGGGCTCGATCCACTCGAAGCCCGCGGCCTCGCAGTCCAGGCGGTGCAGCGCGGGCTGCTCGCGCAGCAGGCGGTTGAGGTCGCCCACCAGACGCTGCACGCCCGCGTGGCGCTCGTGGCCGAGCAGCTCCCAGGGCAGCGCGCGCTCGTGACTCCACTCGTCGGGCTGGGCGAACTCCTGGCCCATGAACAGCAGCTTCTTGCCCGGGTGGCCCCACATGAAGCCATAGTAGGCGCGCAGGTTGGCGAAGCGCTGCCATTCGTCACCCGGCATGCGCCCCAGCAGCGAGCGCTTGCCATGCACGACCTCGTCGTGCGACAGCGGCAGCACGAAGTTCTCGCTGAAGGCGTACATCAGCGCGAAGGTCATGCGCTCGTGGTGCCAGCGGCGGTGGACGGGGTCTTCCTGCATGTAGCGCAGGGTGTCGTTCATCCAGCCCATGTTCCACTTGTAGTGGAAGCCCAGGCCGCCCACCGACACCGGCGCCGACACGGCGGGGAAGGCGGTGGACTCCTCGGCCAGCGTGATCGCGCCCGGGCACTGGGCGCCCAGCACCTCGTTGACGTGGCGCAACAGGGCGATCGCCTCGAGGTTCTCGCGCCCGCCATGCACGTTGGGCAGCCACTGCCCGTCGCGGCGCGAATAGTCCCGGTACAGCATCGAGGCCACGGCGTCCACGCGCAGCCCGTCCACGCCCTGGCGCTCGACCCAGTACAGCGCGCTGCCGGCCAGGAAGTTGCGCACCTCGTGGCGGCCGAAGTTGTAGATCAGCGTGCTCCAGTCCTGGTGGAAGCCCTCGCGCGGGTCGGCGTACTCGTACAGCGGCGTGCCGTCGAACTGCGCCAGGCCGTGCGCGTCGGTCGGGAAGTGCGCCGGCACCCAGTCGACGATCACGCCCAGGCCCTGCGCGTGGCAGGCGCGCACGAAGCGCGCGAAGCCCTCGGGCGGACCGTGGCGCGAGGTGGGCGCGTACAGGCCGAGCGTCTGGTAGCCCCAGGAGCCGTCGTAGGGGTGCTCGCTGACGGGCAGCAGCTCCACATGGGTGAAGCCCAGCCCGGCCGCGTAAGACGGCAGCTGCGCGGCGAGTTCGTCCCAGGACAGGAAGCGCCCGCCCTCGCCGCGCCGCCAGGAGGCGGCGTGGACCTCGTAGATGGACACCGGCGCGTCACGCCGGTTGGCCTGCGCGCGGCCCGGCGGCAGCACGTGGCGCGGCGGCAGCGGCGGCGCGACGATGCTGGCGCTGTCCGGGCGCACCTCGGCCGCGCGCGCGCAGGGGTCGGACTTCAGCGGCAGCACGCGGCCGTCGTGGCAGCGGATCTCGTACTTGTAGCGGTCGCCCTCGGCCGCGTGCGGCACGAACAGCTCCCACACGCCGCCGCCGCCGCGGTGGCGCATCGGCTGGCGTCGCGCGTCCCAGGCGTTGAAGTCGCCCACCACGCTGACGCGCTGCGCGTTCGGCGCCCACACGGCAAAGCGCACGCCCTCGACGGCAAGCGCGCCCTCGCCCAGCGTCAGCGGGTGCGCGCCCAGCACCTCGAAGGGCCGCAGGTGCGTGCCTTCGGCCAGGTAGTGCAGGTCGGCGTCGGCCAGCAGCGGCCCGTGGCGGTAGGGGTCGTCGTACAGCGCCTGCGCGCCGTGCTCCCAGCGCACCCACAGCCGGTACTCGAAGCGGCGCCGCCGACGCGGCATCTCGCCCTCGAAGAAGCCCGCGGCGTCGCGCCGCGCCAGCGCGGCCACGCGGCGCCCGCTGCCGGCCTCCTGCACCTCGACCTCGGCCGCGCCCGGCAGCAGCGCGCGCACCCACCACGCGCCGTGCGCGTCCGCGTGCAGGCCGAGCACCGCAAAGGGGTCGGGGTGGCGCGCCTGCAGCAGCGCGTGGAGGTCGGCGTCAGAAAGCATCGGCAGGCGGGGTCGACCGGCGGCTTCGCAGCAGGCCGCTCAGCCGGCCGGCGCCGTCCACACGTCGCGCGCATAGTCGGCGATCGTGCGGTCGACGCTGAAACCGCCCATGCCGGCGATGTTGCGCAGCGCGCGCGCGGCCCAGGCGGCGGGCTGGGCGTACAACGCATCGACTTCACGCTGCGCGTCGAGGTAGCTGGCGAAGTCCGCGGTGAGGAAATAGGGGTCGCGCTGCAGCATCTGCTGCACGAGGCTGCGGTAACGCGCAGGCTCGTTGTGGGAGAAGGTGCCGTCGGCGATGGCGTCGAGCACGGCGCGCAGCGCCGGGTTGGCGTCGACGCGCGCGCGCGGGTCCCAGCCCTCGGCGCGGATGCGGGCCACCTCCTCGGCGCGCAGGCCGAAGACGAACATCTGCTCCGGCCCCATGGCCTGCGCCATCTCGATGTTGGCCCCGTCCCAGGTGCCGATGGTGCAGGCGCCGTTGAGGGCGAACTTCATGTTGCCGGTGCCCGAGGCCTCGGTGCCGGCGGTGGAGATCTGCTGCGACAGGTCGGCGGCGGGGATGATCAGCTCGGCCAGGCTCACGCCGTAGTTGGGCACGAAGGCCACCTTCAGCAGCCCGTTGGTGCGCGGGTCTGCGTTGACGACGCGGGCGACGTCGTGGATGAGCCGGATCACCTCCTTGGCCGCCACATAGGCGCTGGCCGCCTTGCCGGCGAAGACCACCGTGCGCGGCTGCCAGGCGGCGCCCGGATCGGCCACGATGGCCTGCCAGCGAGCCACCACGTGCAGCACGTTGAGCAACTGGCGCTTGTACTCGTGGATGCGCTTGATCTGGACGTCGAACAGGCTGGCCGGGTCCACCGTCAGCCCCAGCTCGCGCCGGATGTGGGCGGCCAGCCGTTCCTTGTTGGCGCGCTTGACGGCCAGGAACTCCTGACCGATGCGCTTGCCGCCGGCCTTGCGCGCGAGCGAGGCCAGCGCCCCCAGGTCGCTGCGCCAGCCGGTGCCGATGTGGCTGTCCAGCAGTGCCGACAGACCCGGGTTGGCCTGCTGCAGCCAGCGCCGCGGCGTCACGCCGTTGGTGACGTTGAGGAAGCGCTCGGGCCAGAGCTCGGCGTAGTCGCGAAACAGCGTCTGCACCATGAGCGCAGAGTGCAGCGCCGACACGCCGTTGACGCGGCGCGAGGCCACCACCGCGAGCGCGCCCATGCGCACGCGGCGCTCGGCGTTCTCGTCGATCAAGGACATGCGCGCCACGCGCGCGTCGTCGCCCGGGTGGAGCGCGCGCACCTCGGCCAGGAAGCGGGCGTTGATCTCGTAGACGATCTCCAGGTGGCGCGGCAGCATGCGCTCGAACAGCGGCAGGCTCCAGGTCTCCAGCGCCTCGGGCATCAGCGTGTGGTTGGTGTAGCTGACGGCCTCGTGCGTGACGGCCCAGGCCTCGTCCCACTCCAGGCAGTGCTCGTCGACGAGCAGGCGCATCAGCTCGGCGGGCACGAGCGCCGGGTGGGTGTCGTTCAGGTGCACCGCGTTCAGGCGCCCGAAGCTGCGCACCTCGCCGTGCTCGCGCAGATGACGCGCCAGCATGTCCTGCACCGAGGCGCTGACCAGGAAGTACTCCTGGCGCAGCCGCAGCTCGCGCCCGGCGGGCGTGCTGTCGTCGGGGTAGAGAACCCAGTTCAGGGCGTCGGCGTCGTGCAGGTGGCGCGCCGCGGCCGCGTGCTCGCCGCGGGAGAAGGTCTCGAGGTCGATCGGGCGCGAGGCCTGCGCGTTCCACTGCCGCAGCGTCGAGACGTGGCGCGTGCCGTGCCCGGGTACGACGAAGTCGAAGGCCTGCGCGACCAGCAGTTCGCCCGGCACCCAGCGCCGGTGGCGGCCGCTGGTCTGCACCATGCCGCCGAAGCCCACGGGGTAGCGCAGCTCGGGCCGCATCAGCTCCCAGGGGCTGCCGTGGCGCAGCCAGTCGTCGGGCTGCTCGACCTGGCGCCCGTCCTGGATGACCTGCATGAACATGCCGTGCTCGTAGCGCAGGCCGTAGCCGAAGGACGGCAGGCCAAGCGTGGCGAAGCTGTCGAGAAAACAGGCCGCGAGCCGGCCCAGGCCGCCGTTGCCCAGCGCTGCGTCGGGCACGTTGGCGACAAGCTCGCCCAGCTTGGGCGCCTGCGCGCCGAGCAACTCGCCCAGGTGCGCGTCCACCTGCAGCGCCGCGAGCGCGTTGTGCATCGCGCGGCCCATCAGGAACTCCATCGACAGGTAGTGCACGCGGCGCTGGGCGCTGCGGCGCGCGTCGGCGGCCTGGGTCGCGGCCCAGCGGTCGGCCAGTACGGTGCGCGCGGCCACCGCGGCGGCGTGCGACCGCGCGGCCGCGGTGTCGGCGTCGCTGCGCTGGCCGAGCTCGCGCTTCCAGGCCCGCGTGAACTCGGCGCGCTCGGCGGGGCTCATGCCGCCGGGGGTGACCGTCGCCCGCGCCGCGCGCGCGGGCGGGGCGGACGGGGCGGACGGGGCGGCGGCAGTGGTCTTGCGGGGGGTCGTCTTGGGCATCGGCATCCTCGGACAGGCGGCAGTATCGCGACTTCGGCGGCGTCGCGCCGTGAGCGTCCGCCATGGACATGACCGTCGGTCGCGCCGGATCTCCACACGCATGCAAGGACCGTGCGCGGTCGGATCCGAGGGGCACAATCGCCGGCTGCCCCCCACCATGCGCGCCCCGTCATGACCTCCCCGGCACTGCTCCAGTCCCGACTGCACTCGCTGCCGCTGATCGCGCGCGGCAAGGTGCGCGACAACTACGCCGTCGGCGCCGACAGGCTGTTGATGGTGGCCAGCGACCGCATCTCGGCCTTCGACGTCGTCATGGGCGAGCCCATCCCGGGCAAGGGCGCGCTGCTGACGCGCATGGCGCTGTTCTGGTTCGACCGCCTGGCCCACGTCGTGCCCAACCACCTGACCGGGGAGCCCCCGCAAAGCGTGGTCGCCGCCGACGAGGCCGCCCAGGTGCGCGGCCGCTCGATGCTGGTGCGGCGCCTGCGCCCGCTGCCCATCGAGGCCGTGGTGCGCGGCTACCTGGCCGGCTCGGGCTGGAAGGAGTACCAGGAGCATGGCGCCGTCTGCGGCGTGGCGCCGCCGCCCGGTCTGCGCAACGCGAGCCGCCTGCCCGAACCCATCTTCACGCCCGCCACCAAGGCCGAGGCCGGCGCGCACGACGAGAACATTTCCTTCGAGCAGGCCGCCGCGCTGATCGGCGCCGAGCGCGCCGCCGAAGTGCGCGCGGTGGCGCTGCGCCTGTACACCGAGGCTGCCGCCTACGCGCTGCAGCGCGGCATCGTCATCGCCGACACGAAGTTCGAATTCGGCCTGGACGAGGACGACCGCCTGACGCTGATGGACGAGGTGCTGACCCCGGACTCATCGCGCTTCTGGCCCCTGGCCTCGTGGCGCGAGGGCGCCAACCCGCCGAGCTACGACAAGCAGTACCTGCGCGACTGGCTCGAACAGGCGCAGGTGGACGGCCGCCCATGGAACAAGCAGGCCCCGGCACCCGCCCTGCCGGCCGAGGTGGTGCAGGCCACGGCGCAGCGCTACGAGGAGGCGGCGCAGGTGTTGATGGGGTGAGGGGGCCGAGGCATCGCACGCGGGGCCGCAAGCGCCCGCTGCTCAGCGTTCGCGCAGACTCTCGCTGGCGGTCCTGACGATGGGGCTGAGCAGAAACTCGATCACCCGGCGTTCGCCGGTCTTGATCTCGGCGGTCACGTTCATGCCGGGGCTGATGGGCACCGGCTTGTCGTCCACGCGGATATGCCGGCGGTCGAGCGTCAGGGTCGCAGGGTAGGTGGAGATGCCGGTCTTGTCGTCGGTCATGGCATCAGCTCCGAGGACGGTGACCGTCGCCGGCACGGTGCCGAACTGCGTGTAGGGGAAGGTCTCCAGCTTGATCTCGGCCCGCTGCCCCTGGTTCACGAAGCCGATGTCCAGGTTGGCCACCTGCACCAGCGCGGTGACCTCCGCGGAATCGGGAACGATGACCATCAACGGCTGTGCGCTCGTGACCACGCCACCCACCGAATGGACCGCGAGCTGCTGCACCACCCCTTGAATGGGCGCCTCCAGCCGGGTCAGCCGTTCGCGTTGCGCGGCCTTCACGCCCTCGGCCTGCAACTGCGCGCGCCGGGTGCCGCTCGTCTGCTGCCGGTCGTGCAAGGCGCGCCGGATCTCCGCCAGGTAGGCCGCCAGCGCCTGGTTCGACTCTGTCACGCCGGCCTGGGCCTCCATCACCTTGGCGCGCTGCGTCGCCAGGTCGCTCTCGAGCTCGAGGCGCTCCCGGGTGCGGTCCTGCGTGGCGTGGCCGGAGATGAAACCCTGGGCCACCAGGGAGCGGTAGTCCGTCTCGCGCTGCCGGCTCAGAGGCAGCGTCGTCTCGAGCTTGGACAGCAGTTCGCGAGCCGTGGCGAGTTCGGCCTGCTTGCGCGCGATCTCGGCCTGCAGCTTTCCGCGCCTGGACACGATGTCCTGCCACTCCGACTGCAACTGGCCGCGCAGCGCCGGCAGGGGCAATCCCTCCTCGACCGAATGCACGCCTTCCAGGCGCCCGCCATCCAGTGCGCGCAGCAGGGCCGAAGAGCGCAACTCATCGCTCAGCGCCGCCAGATACTGCTCGCGCACGCTGCCCCGGTCGGCCTGGGCCATCGTCGGGTCCAGCTCGACCAGCACCTGGCCCGCCTGAACGCGGTCGCCGTCCTTGACGAGCACGCGGCGGACCACGCTCGCCTCCAGTGGCTGGACGACCTTGGTGCGGTCGGAGACCACGATGCGGCCGGGCGCGATGGCCACGATGTCCACGCGTCCCAGGCAGGCCCAGACCAGCGCGACGGCGAACAAGGCCATCAGCAGCCAGGCCAGGCGCCGCGGCATGGGATGCGGAGGACTCTCCTGCAGGCTCAGCGCCGCAGGCAGGAAGGCGACTTCGTCGTGGCTGCGAGGTGGGCCGTCCATTCGCGCGCGGTCCGCCCAGGCTGCCGACCAGACCGCCCGGTAGCGCGCCAGCAACTCCAGCGCCGGGTGGCGGCTCGCGGGCATGCTCACGCCGTCCCCCCCTGCGCGCCCGGCGCCACGCCCTGCATGTGCCACAAGTGGGCGTACAAGCCCCGGGGGCGCGCGAGCAGTTGCTCGTGCGAGCCGGCTTCGACGATGCGCCCCCTGTCGAGCACGACGATGCGGTGCGCGCCGCGCACCGCGCTCAGGCGGTGCGCGATGATCAGCACCGTGCGTCCCTTGCAGATCGCCGCCATGTTGCGCTGGATGACGGATTCGCTCTCGTAATCCAGCGCACTCGTGGCCTCGTCCAGGATGAGGATCCGGGGGTTGGAGAACAAGGCCCGGGCGATGGCGATGCGCTGGCGCTGCCCGCCCGAAAGACTGGTGCCCTGCTCGCCCACCACGGTGTCGTAGCCCTGCGGCAGCTCGCTGATGAACTCGTGCGCGCCGGCCATGCGCGCCGCGTGCATCACGGCCGCCAGCGGCGCGGCCGGGTCACCGATGGCGATGTTCTCGCGCACGCTGCGGTTGAACAGCAGGTTTTCCTGCAGCACCACACCCACCTGGCGGCGCAGCTGGGCGGCGTCGATCAGGCTGATGTCAATGCCGTCCACCATCACGCGCCCGCTCTCGGGCACGTACAAGCGCTGCACCAGCTTGGTCAGCGTGCTCTTGCCCGAGCCCGAGCGCCCCACGATGCCCAGTACCTCGCCGGGTCGGATGTCCAGTGACACCCCTTGCAGCACCGGGCTGGCTTCCGGCCGGTAGCGGAACACCACGCCGTCCAGCGTGATGCGCCCCGTCACCGGCGGCAGTTGCGCCGCTGCGGCTGCCTGCACCGGCGCCAGCTCGGTGCGGGTGTCGAGGATGTCGCCCAGGCGCGCCATCGACACCCCCGTCTGTTGGAAGTCGGTCCACAACTGCGCCATGCGGATGATGGGCTGGGACACACGCTGGGCGAACATGTTGAAGGCCACGAACTGGCCCACCGACAACTGCCCCTGCATCACCAGGTGGGCGCCCCACCACAGCGTGGCCGCATTGACGAGCTTGCCCACCAGGTTGATGCCCTCGTGCGCCACCGCCGCCAGGTTCTGGACCCGGAAGCTGGCGGCCACGTAGGCGGCGAGCTGCTGGTCCCAGCGCCGGGCGAACGAGGGCTCCAGCGCCCCGGCCTTGACGGTCTGGATACCGGTGACCGTCTCCACGAGCATGGCCTGGTTCTCGGCGCCGCGAGCGAACTTCTCGTCCAGCCTGCGGCGCAGCACCGGCACCACGGCGAGCGTGATGGCGGCATACAGCGGCACGCTGAGGAGCACGATCAGCGTCAAGGGCACGCTGTAGAGGAACATCACCGCGACGAAGACCACCGAGAACGCGACATCCAACAGCACCGTCATCGCGTTGCCGGTCAGGAAGCTGCGGATGTTCTCCAGCTCGCGCACACGCGCCACCGAGTCGCCCACGCGGCGGGCCTGGAAGTAGGCCAGCGGCAACTGGACCAGATGCCGGAACAAGCGCGCGCCCAGCTCGACATCGATGCGGCTGGTGGTGTGGCTGAACACGTAGCTGCGCAGCATGTTCAGGACGCTCTCGAACACGACGACGACGACCAGCCCGAGCACCAGCACGTCCAGGGTCGTGAAACCTCGGTGCACGAGCACCTTGTCCATGACCACCTGGAAGAACAAGGGGCTCACCAGGCCGACGAGTTGAAGCACGAAGCTGATCAGCAGCACCTCGCCCAGCAGCCTGCGGTACTTCACCAGCGACGGGATGAACCACGAGAAATCGAACCTCGCCAACGCGCCGACGAGGCTGGCCCGGCTCGTCACGAGCATGAGCCGGCCGGCCCAGCCCTGCTGCTGCCAGTCGGCCAGATCCATCACCCGCGGGCGCGACGCCTCGCCATCCGCGCCGGGCAGCGCCTCGAAGTCCTGCACCAGCACGCGCTGCCCGTCGCACTGGGCCAGCACCACGGGATGTCCCTCAGCGTCGTTTCCCACCCAGGCCAGCGCCGGCAAGGGTGCCTGGGCCAGGCGCTGCGCCGTCGTTCCGACCCACTTCGCGCGCAGCCCGAGGTGCTTTGCCGCCAGCAGCAGGTCGTCCGGCCGCAGCGCCTGGTCCGACGACCAGCCCAGTTGATGCGCCAAGGTCTGCGGATCCGCGGCGATCTGGTGAAAGCGCGCGAGCGCACACAGGGCAGGCAGCCCTGTGCGGATCGGCAGCGGCGGGGCCGGCACGGCGCCACCGTGGGTCTGCGGGGCGTTCACCGCCAGTTGGCCGCGAGCGTGGGCGCCAAGGCGCTCTGGTAGGCGGCCGGCAGCGTGGTCTGCCCGGCCGCCGGCGGCGCGAAGCCCGCCATGGCGTTGACAAGGGCATCGACCTGCGTGCTCAGCAGCACCTTGCCGTCGCCGGTCTGGAAGCGCTCGACCTGGGAGTAGACGCTGTTGTACCAGCCTGCCAGCGTCACCTGGTCGGTGGTGCCGATGATGCTGACCTGCAGGTCGGAGCCCGAGCGCGTGAACCAGAGTTGGTCACTGCGCACCGTGGCGTCCCAGCGGGCGGTGTCTTGGGAGGCGGGGGTGAAGCCATAGATGGGGCGTCGGTTGAATATGGACCCGCTGTATCCAATGATCCGTCGGAAGGATGCCGGGTCGTAGTCTTCGATACGGTCCTGCCCGCCACCGCGTGCAAAGACATACGTGTCATTGCCAGCGCCGCCCTGCAAGGTGTCGTTGCCCGCGCCTGCCGTCAGCGTGTCATCGCCGTCGTTTCCCACCAGGAGGTCATGGCCAGTTGCGCCGTCGAGTGAATTGGCACTTGCGTTGCCCCAGATGCGGTTGGACAGATCATTGCCCGTGCCGTTGATCAGGGCGTATCCCGTCAGCGTCAGATCCTCGACGTTTGCGGCCAGGGCATAGCTCACACCGGCTTCGATGCGATCGAGACCTTCGCCCGCGTACTCCCGCACAGCATCCGCGGACGAGTCGATGATGTAGACGTCATCACCCGTGCCGCCCCAGAGCGTGTCCGCGCCTGCTCCGCCGTCCAGGGTGTCATTGCCTGAATAGCCGAACAAGCTGTTCCGCGCAGCATTGCCGGTGATGCGGTTGGCGGCTGTGTTTCCGTAGCCGGAAAACCCAGATCCCGTCAGGGTCAGATCCTCCAAATGCGCGCCCAACCTGTAACTCCCGCCAGTCTCGACACGGTCCGTGCCTTCGTTGGCGTCCTCCAGCACCGCATCGCCGGCGTTGTCGATTACGTAGACGTCATCCCCTGCGCCACCCTTGAGCGTGTCCGCGCCTGCGCCGCCGTCCAAGGTATCGTTGCCCGCGCCGCCCGCCAGCACGTTGTCCGCACCGCTACCGAAGATGCGATTGGCCAGTTCATTGCCCGTGCCATTGATCGCCGCGTTGCCTGTCAGCCACAGGTCCTCCAGGTTCGCGGCCAAGGTCAAGCTGACGCCCGTTTCGACGCGGTCGTAGCCTTCGTTGGCGTTCTCCTGCACCACATCGGTCGCGCTGTCGACGAGGTAGACCTCATCACCTGCGCCGCCCACCAGCGTGTCCGCGCCGGCTGAACCATCCAGGGTGTCGTTACCCGCTCCGCCCGTCAGCAAGTTGGCCGCCGCGTTGCCGACGATGCGGTTGGCCAACTCGTTGCCTGTGCCGTTGATCGCCGCGTCGCCCGTGAGGGTCAGGTTCTCGAGGTTCGCACCCAGGGTGTGGCTGACCCCGGTTTCGACAAGGTCTGTGCCTTCGTTGGCGCTCTCCACCAGCGTGTCGTCGGTACCGACCGCGTGATAGACGTCATCGCCCACCCCGCCGTACAGTGTGTCTGGCCCCGAACCGCCGTCAAGAGTGTCATTGCCTGCCCTGCCCAGGAGCGAATCGCTGCCCCCGCCGCCCCACAGGACATCGTCGCCTTCCATGCCATCGAGCCAGTTGGCGTTGTCGTTGCCCCAGATCGTGTTGGCCAGTTCGTTGCCAACGCCGTTGATTTGCGCCACACCGAGAAGCCGCAACTGTTCGAAGTGGGCTCCGAGTTGCCTGCTGACCTGGGTCAGCACCACGTCCACGCCCTCGCCGGGAGCTTCCACCAGGTTGTCGAAGGCGTCGGCCAGATAGACATCGTTGCCCGCGCCGCCGACCAAGGTGTCGGCCCCTGCGCCGCCATCGAGCGTGTCGTTGCCGCCCTCCGCCCAGACGAATTCGCTGGCATCGCTGCCGGTGAGCAACTCGGCCGCCGCCGTCCCCCATCGGCCATGTGCCACGGTCAGCAGCGTCGATGCGCGGGCGCCCGCGGCATCAGTGGCCGTGACCTGTAGCTGCAAGGGCTGCAGCGCGTCCTGCGTCGTGGGTGTGCCACGCAACTGGCGGGCCTGCGTGTTGAAGCTCAGCCAGGACGGCAAGGCCGTGCCGTCGGCCAGCGTCACGCTCAGCGTCAGGGTGTCGCCCTGGTCTTCGTCCGCGAAGGCGTCCAAAGGCACGGTGTAGGTGTTCTCCCGTTCCGGCGTCAGGCCGAAAGTCTGCAAACCTCGGGCCACGATCGGCGCATCATTGACGTTCTCGACGATCAGGTCGAAGGTCATGGACACGCAGGCCTGCGCGGCGTCCTGAGCCGTCAGGGTGATCTTCAGATCATGGATGTCGGCGCTGTCAGGCGTGCCCTGGAACCGCAGGTCGCCCGCAGCAAAGGACAACCACACGGGAAGGGGGCTGCCGTCGGACAGTGTGGCGGTAAAGCCCAGCTTGTCGGTGGCGTCGCGGTCGACGAAGAAGTTCGGCGCCACGTCCAGCACGAAGAGCTTGTCCTCGCGCGCGTAATGCGCGGACATGTGGCCATAGACCATGGGCGCCTGGTTGTACTGGCTGACCTGAAGGTCAAAGGCGCCGGCGGCTGACATTGCCGCACCTGACGCGTCCAGCGCGGTCACATTCAGCCGCAGGTCGCCCATGTGCGCGAGGCTGGGCGTGCCGCTCAAGGTGCGCGTCCCCGGGTCATAACTCAGCCAGGACGGCAGGGCCTGCCCATCGTCCAGCTCGAGGCGGTAGCCTGCCGTGCCGGCGGCCTGCGGGAACAGGTTCGGCGGCAAAACGTAGGTGTAGGTCTGGCCCACGCGGGTCTTCTGCGCCCGCAAGGCGCCGGTGAAGGTCGTGCTGCCCGCGCTGAGGAACTCGAGCTGCGACTTCATGTAGTCGGCCACCGCTGCCTCGAACGCCGCGTCCGACACGAAGTTCGCGCCGGTGCCCGCGGCTGGAATCGACGGTTGCTCCTCGGCCCCGCTGGCGGCGGGGTCGTACTGCAAGAACTGCACGTCACCGGCCTGCAACTGCCGGCCGTCGGCCATCTGGACGCGGGTATAGCCGCGCACCACCACGTCAGTCCCGTAGGCACGGTTCAGCACGTTGGCCTGCAGTTGCAGTGACTGCACGCCGGCCTGCGCCAGCGTATGCATCTCGCCCGCATCGACGACACCGTCGCTGTCCTTGTCCTGCCACAGGCGGAACAGCGACCACTTCGCGTCCTTGGCGTCCAGCACCCCGTCCTGGTTGGCATCGAACTCCACCCGGGCCAGCGCCTGCAGGTCGGGCAGGTTCGGGTCGGGGTCCTTCAGGTGGCCGCCGAAGGCCAGTTCGTCGAACTTCGTGACCTGCCCGTCCTGGTTGTAGTCGTAGACCAGCATGCCTTCGTTGGCCCCAGCCCAGGCCATCTGGTCTTTGACACCATCGCCGTCGGCGTCCAGCGTTGCCGGGCCCTTGGCGGCGGAGATGAATTCCAGGCCGTTCTGGTCGAGGTCGATGACGATCGGATCCCAGTAGACGACGTTATATCGGAGGAAGAACGAGGCTTGACGTGCATCTGGGTGCGTACTCAATGACCGATCCGTCGCTGTTATTGATAACCGCTCCTCCCGCCCTCTATTAGATTTGCTGAGTGTTTGTGGATTTATCAACAGATCTTTGTTGTCGCCCGTAAAAAACGTATTAACTTCCCCATCCATCTCGTAGCGCAACACATGTTTATGGCGGATCGTATACCAAGTTCCATACAAGGTTCCTCCGAACCCAACGTCGTAATCATTCAAATTTATTCTATTATTATCATCTGACATATCAAGACGATACAGTAGCCAACCATCATTGATGACCCTCACCGCACTCAATACCGGCACATCATCTACGGGATTGATCTGCACCTGGGCATTTTTGGTGGTATTGCCGCCTCGCCCATCGGTCACCGTGAAATCAAAATTCAACTGCCCGTGCACGTTCGCAGGCGTGCTGACGTAGAGATAGTCTGTCCCGATTTCCGTTCCCCGACGGACATTCAAGGCACCTGCGCCGTTGAACGTGCCCTGGAGTACCGCACCGCCGGGCTTTGTCAGTTTGACGTTGGACAGACCAGACAAAGCCAAAGCGTCACCGTCGACATCGCTGGCGCGAGCGCCGGCCAGCAGGTTCTTCACCGCGATCCTGATCTCATGGGCCTGGTTGTCTCGCAAGCCGGCGTCCTCGTCGGCGGTCATGTAGACATCGCTGGCCTCGGGCGCGAAATTCACCTCCGTCAGTGAAACCGTCACCAAGCTGGGCGAGCTCAACGCACCACGACCATCGGCCACCACCACTTCGAGCTGCCGGTCGCCAAAGGCATAGGGGGCCGCCCTGAACACCCATTCGTCCGTCCGGGCGTCGTAGACCACCGTGTCGGCTTCCTGGCTGAGCGAGCGGCCATTGGCGACCATTCCAGCGTTCAGCGCCCTGACGTTGTGGACCTTCAAGGCATCGCCATCGACGTCGCTGAACAACGCCAGCAGCGCCGATGACTTGATGCGCACGCTCGTCGCGTTGTCGCTGGCCTTCCGCTCGATGCCTTGGACCGTGAAGCTGCCGCCCGAAAGCCGCGCTGGCGCATCGTTGACCGCCTGCACCTGCAGCGTGACAAGAGCGTCGGTGCCGGCGCCCTGGCGGTCGGTCACGCGGTACTTGAATCCGGTGGTGCCGTTGAAGTTGTCCAGAGGCGTGAAGGTGTAGACGGGCTCGCCCAACGTGGCGTCCCAGGCGGAGACGACAGTACCCCCTGGCACCGCGCCGGTGACCACGGTGGCCGTCAGTCCGTTGCTGTCGTCTTCCACGTCGCTGATGCCAGCCAGCAAGGCGCTCGCGCGGATGCGGTACGGCCGGTCTTCTTGCGCGTCCACGAACGTACGGCTCACCGCCACCGGCGCATCGTTGGCCGCCTGCACCTGCAGCGCGACGGACGCTTCGGTGCCGGCGCCCTGGCGGTCGGTCAAGCGGTAGCGGAATCCTGCCGCGCCGTTGAAGTTGGCGGCCGGGGTGAACGTGAACACCGTCTCGCCCCACGTGGCGTCCCAGGCCGAGGTCACTGTTCCGCCCTGCGCCGTGCCGGCGACAGGCGTTGCCGTCAAGCCGGCACTGCCGTCTTCCACGTCAGTGATGTCAGCCAGCAGCGCGCTGGCGCGGATGTGGAACTCGCGGTCCTCCTGAGCGCCGTCAAAGGCGCGGTTCACCGCCACGGGCACATCGTTGACGGCCGCCACATTCAGCGCGACGTTGGCTTGCGAATAGCCACCCGCCCCGTCGCTGACCTTGTAGCGGAAGGTCGCCAGGCCGCTGTAGTTGGCACTCGGCGTGAAGGTCACGTGCCCGCTGGCCAGGGCCACGCTGCCACCCACGGCGCCGCCCACCGACTCGATCCGCAGACTCTGCGACTGGCCGCCCGCAATGTCCGCGTCGGTGTCGTTGCGCAGCAGCAAGGCGGCGTCGATGAGCAGCGGTTCGTCCTCGCGAGTCTGGATGGTCTCACCGACGGTCGCCGGGCTGTCGTTGACCGCGGCGATCTCGAGCTGCGCCCGGCCCTGGGTGGACAGGCCCGTGCTGTCGGTGACGGTGTAGACAAAGCTGGCGGTGCCGTGGAAGTCCTGCTCGGGCACGAACATCACGTCGCCCGTCTCCGGCATCAGGAAGGCATGACCATGCACCGCCCCTGACACGGCTGTGATCCGCAGCGCGGCCCCGCCCGTGCGGGCATCCACATCAGGGTCGAAGTCGTTGGCCAGCAGGATCTTCGCGTCGATGGCCAGGGTCTGGTCCTCCCGGGCGTTGCGAACCACCTCTCCCACCACGGTGGGCGCGTCGTGGACCGATCGCAGCGCGATCTTGACCATCCCCACCGAGACTCCTCCACGGGCGTCGCGGACCAGGTACTCCAGGGTGTCGGTCGTGCCGTACAGGTCGCGCGGGGGCACGTAGCGGATCTGGCCGTTTTCTTCGAGCGTCGCCCGGCCCATACCCACACGGCCGATGCCCAGGATGGTGAGGCGGTCACCTTCCCTGTCGCTGTCGTTGGCAAGCAGGGTCGCTGCGTCGAAGACCAGCGGCACATCCTCCACCGTGGCCACGGTCTCGCCCAGAACGTCGGGCGCGTCATTGACCTCGGCCACGGCCAGGTTCACCCGCCGCTCGACAACCCGGCCGCTGCCGTCGGCCAGCACGTAGGTGAAGCCCGCGTCACTGCCCACGTAATCCATCGTGGGCTCGAAGCGCAACAGGCCCGCCGCGTCATCCATGACGACGTTGCCGCGGCGTACCTCGCGCACGCCCAGCAGCCTCAGACTGACCGCGGCCGTGGCCTCAGCCCAACTGCGGCGCGCGTCCTGCTCGAGCTGCAGGTAGCCGAAGCTCAGGCCTTCGTCCTCCCGCCCGCTCCAGGATGCCTGCGCCAGGGACACCGTGGGCGTGGCCGTGGTGTACACCTGGATGGTCTGCGGTGGCACGCGTGTGTTGTCGGCCTTCAGGCTCACCACCACGGCTTTCTGCTGAACCAGGCCTCCCTGCTGGGCCCCGCGCGTCACCTGCTCGAGGGTATAGACGTTCTGCGGCAGCACCCAGGCGGATGACGCAGCCGGGGCCGCCGGGTCCGCGGCGGGCGTATCGCCGGTCACCTCGCCCGCGTTGACCTGGCGCGCCACGACGTAGCCGTCGTCGAAGGGGCGCGCCTGCGCACTGCCCGTGGCCCAGATCGGGCCCTGCACGTCGGGCGCGCTGGCCACCTGGCCCTGCAGCACGCGCCACTGTTCGACCTGCTGCAGCATCTGGGCACGGTACTGCTCCGCCTGGAGGTCTGCGGGCACGTGGACGTCGCCCGGGCCCAGCGTGGTCACCATCGCCGACGGCCCCATCGCCTCGCCACCGGTGCGCAGACGGGCGAGCGTTTGCGCAAAGTCCGCAGCTGAAGGGTCCAGCCCCCAGTTGCGGGCCAGGGCGTGCAACTCGGCGCGACGGGTTGGCGTCACGTCGGGCCTGAGCAACTCCTGCAGCACGCCCATGTCCTCGATGAAAGCGATGTACTGCGCCACCTGCGCGTCGCCGTCGCGCTGCTCGACCGCCACCACCGGGTTCCCGCTCGGCTCGCTCAGCCCCACCCGGGTGCCCAGCACATCGGACAGGAGCTGCTCGGTGCCCGCTTGCACCTGGGTGCCGTTGGCCAGCGTGAACTTCATCGTGCCGAGCTCGATGCTCTGCACCTTCAACTGCTGCAGCGCCGCGAGCGCCTGCTGGCCCGCGGCGTCCAGGCCCGCACGCAGGCGCGCCATGTCCACGCCTGCGTAGTCCATGTCGAGCGTGAAGGTCTCCATCGGGCCGGCGCTGCCGTCGCCGTTGATGTCCACCCACAGGCGCAACAGCTTGAACACCGCGTCGTTGCGGTCGATCCGGCCGTCCTGGTTGCCGTCGTAGTACTTCAGGCTGCCCCAGCCACGTTGGTCGAAGGGCGTGGCCGCCGCGTTGAAGAGCTCGCTTGCGCTGCCGATGATGCCGTCGCCGTCGCGGTCGATCCCCAGCATCGCGTCGCTCGCACCGACCCACTGCGTGACCTCGCGGTAGCCGTCCCCGTCCACGTCGAAGCGCGTGGCGCCGTCGGTCTGCAGACTCGCCAGGTCGGTGCCCGTCTCAGCGGGCGCAGCCACGCGAGTAATGCTGCCGTCGCCGTCCCAGTCCAGCGCGATCACCTTCAGCCACTGCTTGCCGGCTTCCTCGCGGGCCTGCTTCCAGGCCTCCAGATAGGCCTGTGGGTCGCTGTCGCGCACGGCCTGCAACCGGTTCTCGAGGGATTCGTCGACCGCGCGCGCGGCCCATTCGGGGTTCTGAGGGTTCTCTGCGGTGAACACCTGCAGAGCGCCCTGCGCCGCCCGCAACGTCTGCTCGGCCTGCCGGATGCGATTCGCGTCGGGCGGGATCTCCACGACGTTGCCGTCCGACAGCGACAACTGCGTCTTGCGTGCCTCTTCGAGCGCCACGGTGGCCTGCCGCGCCGCCTCGGCCAGTGCCTCGCGTCGCGCCTCCAGCGCGCTCTGCGACTGCGCCCATTGCCCCTCGGTCAGCCACCGGCTCTCGTCCGCGCCGAAGCGCGCCGCCATGTGCTGCGCCTGCCAGCGCTGAACCACCGCCTCCGGCACCACGGCATAGGCGGCATAGTGGTTCTCCAGGTCGCTGCGCGCGACGCTGGTGAACACTGCCTCGCCCGTCTGCGGGTGCTTCTGCTCGACGGCGAAGTAGAAATTCGTCTCGCCGTTGCCGTCGTGGCTGGGCCAGCTCTGCAGATGGATCTTCGGCAAGCGGGCGCTCACCAGCACGTACTGGCGCTGTGCGTCGCTCACGCCCTGGTTGCTGGCCTCCAGGTAGGCCTGCAGCTTGCCGGCCACCGCCCGCATGCGCTCGTCCAGGACGCGGCGCCCGAGCTCGTTGCTCTGGCCGTCGAAGGCCCAGCTCAGCCGGGCCGCCTTGTCGTCCCACTGGAACCAGGCCGCGCCCACCGGCGGCGGCGGGGGCGGGTCTTCGCCGAAGATCATGTCCAGCGCCAGCGCGGCAAGGGCGACGATCAGGCCCTGCGGCCCCGTCGCGGCGGCGGAACTCGCCAGGCTCGACAAGGTGGCCGTGCCCTGCGCCAGACTCGCGATCATCGTCGCGCCCTTGTAGGCCCCGTACAGCGTGGCCATGGCCGAGCCGACCTGGCCCCGCTCCAGCATCTCGTCCAGGTGCTGCAGGTTGGCCAGCGCCAGCGCAGCGCCCACCGCCTGCAACGCCCCGGCCTGCGCCGGGCTCAGGAAGCCCGATGACGCCGCCCCGCCGTGGGCCATCACCTGCAGCGTGTTGGCGCTGCTCAGCAACCCCGCCGCCCCGCCGAGCTGGGTCTTGACGTCGTCCGAGCGCAGCGCGCGCAGGCCCGCATACACCCCCGCCACCGCGCTGAGCGCCTGCACGCCGTTGTCCAGCCAGCCCAGCGTCGCGTCGCCGGCCGCGCCCGGCTGGCTGCGCTGGTAGCCGATGCCGATGCGCGCGGCATACAGCACCTGGTTCACCCGGTCGCGCCCGCGCAGCGCGTTCACGAACC
>JAIXWM010000062.1 GCA_027491255.1 Rubrivivax sp.
CATGCAGGTGGCCGACACCGCAGGCTCGAGTGACGCGCATTACGTGGAAGCCCAGGCCACCACCACCCAGACCGGCTGGAACACCCTGGTCTTTGACTTCTCCCAGCCCGTCTCGCGCTGGGTAGGCGCCCAAAATGGTCCGGCCACCACCGCACTGTCAGCCGATGTGGTCTACGACAAGATCACCATCTTCGTCGACTGGGACAACGGCCTCGACTACAACGGCAATCCCGTTGGCACCCCTCCAGGCGCAGAACGTACCTACTACATCGACGACGTGACCTTCGTCGGCCAGGTCTCCACACCGCCCGCAGCCTTCGACACACTGGCCTTCAGCGACGAGTTCGGCGGTGCCGTGCACACGGCGTCGACGGCTGCGACGGCACCGGCCGCCCATTGGACGCTGGAGACCGGCACAGGCTCCAACGGCTGGGGCAACGGCGAATCTCAGACCTACACCAACAATCTGTCCAACGCCTTCGTCGAAGACGGCACGCTGCACATCGTGGCCACCAAGAACGGCACGTCCATCACCTCGGCGCGCCTGAAATCCGACCTGCCGGACCTGGACCCCTACGGCTACATCGAGGTGCGGGCCAAGCTGCCCGCCGAATCAGGCGCCTGGCCGGCGATCTGGCTGCTGGGCAACGGCACCTGGCCCGATACCGGAGAGATCGACATCGTCGAATGGGCACAGGCTTTCCCCGACAACCAGGCGCAGGCAGCCCTGCACTTCAAGGGCGACGGCAACCAGTCGGTGATCTCCTACAACAACACGTCGTACAAGGCCGCGACCACGCTGGCCACCGACATCGACCAGTTCCACACCTACCAGCTGTGGTGGACGCCGGACGCGATCCGCATCGGGGTGGACGGCGACATCACGACCGCCCATCTGGAATACCTGAAGCCTGTCGGCGCCAATGCGTCGTGGTGGCCCTACGACCACCCGATGGACATCCTGCTGAACGTGGCGGTCGGCGGGACGATGGGCGGGGCTGTGCCGCCGGGCGATTTCTCCTACACGATGGAAGTCGACTACGTCCGGGTGTTCCAGCAGGGCTCGGTGTTCGATGCCGACGCCGTGCTGTCCGCGGTGCAGAACGGCAATAACGCGGCGCTGCTGCAGTCGGTGGCGGCGGCCTCGGTGGCGCGCACCGGGATCGATCTGGATCAGGCGCGGGAGGCGGTCGACGACGGCAACATCGAAAATGTGGCCGGCGTCGCCGCGCTGTTCACGGCGGCGAACACGGGCGCCATGACACGGCTCCTGGGCGCAGGCATCGACCTCATTGACCTGGACGAAGCACTGGTGGACGCCCTGGCCGGCGCAGACATCGACCTCGACAGTGCTTTCGCCGCCGGCACGCTGCAGGTGACAGCTGCAGCAGAGGCAGCCGGCACGACCGCCCGGCTGCAGGCTTCGCTGCGCGACCTGGCCGATGTCGGGGTGGACCGCGTGCTGCTGCCCACCGCCACCGACACCGCCGTCCTGGCGCTGCGCGACAAGGCCGACACGGCAGCGTCCGTCGACCTGACGGACCTGCCTTTCTTCGTCCGCAACGCCGATCAGGGTGTTGCGCTGGTGCTCGACGACGACGATGTCGCCGCGCTGCTGGCGAACGCCAACTCACTGCACTCGCTGGCGGCACAAGGCATCACCGAGCTTCGCCCGGACCTGTCCGTGACGAGCGGCCATCTGACGTCCCTGGCGCAGCAAGGGGCGACAGCGCCGATGGTGGTGGCCAGCGCCGCGCAGGCGACTGCGCAGGAGATCGAGTGGCTGGGTCTGAGCGATCCGCCGACGAACCCCTTCGGTCCCTTTGCCCCGCAATCGATCTGAAGCA
This sequence comes from Rubrivivax sp., assembly GCA_027491255.1. Classification (GTDB taxonomy): domain Bacteria; phylum Pseudomonadota; class Gammaproteobacteria; order Burkholderiales; family Burkholderiaceae_C; genus Rubrivivax. Next base: position 1,848 of record JAIXWM010000062.1, read on the forward strand.
GGGCCGGGCTGGATGCCCGGCCCGTTTCGGCCTCGAGCGTCGCCGAGCCGGACCGGTGCTCAGCCCAGCCGCAGCGCCATCACCCCGCCGACGATGACCACCGCGCCGGCGGCGCGCTGCAGGCCGAAGCGCTCCTTCAGCATCACGGTGGCCAGCACGGTGGCGAACAGCACCGAGGTCTCGCGCAGCGCGGCCACGCTGGCCACGGGGGCGCGGGTCATGGCCCACAGCGCGATGGCATAGGACCCGATCGACGCCGCACCGCCGATCATGGCCAGCGGCCAGCGCGCACGCGCATAGCGGGCGATCTGCGCCCTGCCCTGCGGACCGCGGCGCCACCAGAGCAGCAGCGGGTAGGGGAAGCCGTCGAGCACGAACAGCCACATCACGTAGCTCAGCACACCGGCCAGCGACGGCCCGGCCTGGCGCACGCCCAGGCCGTCGACGAAGGTGTAGGCGGCGATGATGCCGGCGTTCGCAAAGGCGAAGGCCAGCGCCTTGCCATGGTGCAGCGCCTGTCCCGGGTGGGCCAGGCCGACGAGCGCAACGCCGAAGGTGATGCCGATCACGCCCAGCCAGGCCATCGGCGAGGGCGATTCGCCGATCACCGCCGCGCTGCCCAGGGCCACGATCAGCGGCGCGCAGCCGCGCATGATGGGGTAGGTCAAGCCCAGCTCGCCGTGCTGGTAGGCGCCGGCCAGCGCGATGTAGTAGCCCACGTGGATGACCAGCGACGCGGCCATGTAGGGCCAGCACTCGGGCGGCGGCGGGCCTGCCCACAGCGCCACTGGCAACGCCACCAGCGCCCCGAGCCCGTGCACCAGCGCGGTGTCCACCTGCTTGTCGCCCGAGGACTTGACGAGCGCGTTCCAGCCGGCGTGCAGCAGGGCGCCGCAAAGCACGGCCAGCACGATGGGCCAGGTCAGCGCCATGGGCACCCCCCGGAAACGCGCGCGGACGGCCGGGCCGTCGACCGTGCCGTTCGCCCCGAGCCTGTCGAAGGGCGGGCCGTGAACCACCGTTCGCCCTGCGCTCGTCGAAGAGCGCGAGCGCCAAGGTCACCCGCTCGCCGAAGGACGCGAGCACCCAGGTCACCCAGCAGGGCTTCGACAGGCTCAGCCCGAACGGGCAGGCGGCCGGCGAACGCCGTGACGGGACAGAGGTTCCTGGGCAGGGCTTGGGCAGAGGGGGCTGGGCCGGCGCCACGGGGCTCGCACCTCTCTCCCCCGTCCCCTTCCCCACCAGGGGGGCATGCGGATGGCCCAGCCAGGACCAGCCCGTATCCAGCCCCTCTGCCGCCAAGGGGGCGGGGGAAGTACCGACCCGGGCTCCGCCAGCGGGCTGCCACGCGCACTCAGCCCGCCAGCGCGCAGCGCCGTGCCCGCCCGAGGTAGTGCGACAGCGGCAGCGTCGGCAGGCCGGCGACCTTGGCGCGGTCGTCCCACAGGCGCAGGCGCACCGCGTCGGGCGCGCCGGGCTGGGCGATGAAGGCCTGCGCCTGCGCGGCGTCGAACACCCCGCCCTGCAGCTTCAGGCTGCGCTTCGAATCCTCGGACAGGGCATCGTGGTAGTCGGCCCGCGTGGCGCACAGGTAGCGCTTGGCGTCGACGTGCAGCCGGATGCCGCCGAGCACGCGCTCGCCGAACAGCCCGCGCAGAAAGGGCAGCGCCGCGTACTGGTGCACGTCGTCGACGCCGCGCAGGCTGGGCGTCTCGCCCAGCTCCTGCAGCAGGTGGCCGAGGTCGTGCAGCAGCGCGGCCGTCACCAGTTCGTCGTCGGCGCCCTCGGCCTCGGCCAGCGCGGCCGACTGCAGCGCGTGCTCGAGCTGGGTCACGGGCTCGCCGCTGTACTGCTCGGCGCCGCGACGGGCGAACACAGACTCGATGTCCTCGATGCTCAGCATGGTCAGGTCTCCAGGCGGGCGGCGCCGACCAGGGGGGGTTCGATTCGGACCGCGCCCTCCCGGGCGGCGTCGATGCGGGATGACATCCCGGCGGCCGCCGTCTCGGCCGTCGGACCCAGGGGTGCCAGCCGCCGCGCGGGCGCAGCCGTCTGCGACTCCTCGAAGCCTGCCAGCACGGGCTGGCGCAGCCGCGTGGCCGCCAGCACCCCGGCGGATTCCAGGATCGGGTAGGCGATCGAGCACAGGTGCGAGTTGATGCGCTTGAGCTCGCTGAGCAGGTCCAGGTGCAGCGAGCTGGTCTCGATGCTCTGCGCCGTCTGCTCCTGCAACCGGGCGATGTGGTTGGCCGCGTACTCGTGGCTCAGCTCGCGAAAGCGCGCCTTCTCCTCGAGCAGCTTCTGCGCGTCGCGCACATGGCCGTCCAGGAACACGCTCATCGACAGCCGCAGGTTGGACAGCAGGCGCTCGTGCAGGTGGCAGATCTCGGCCATGCCGGCATCGGAGAAGCGCCGGTTCTTCAGGATCTTCTTGTCCTCGACGTCCTGGAGGGCGCGCTCGATCGCATCACCCACCTGCTCCATGTTGATCGTGAACGAGACGATGTCGGCCCAGCGCCGGCCCTCGCGTTCGGACAGCGCCTCGCGCGAGATCTGCGTGAGGTAGAACTTGATCGACGAATACAGCTCGTCGACGGTGTCGTCCATCGCCCGCAGCTTCTGCGACAGGTCCAGGTCGTTGTGGCGAATGACCTCGACCAAGCCGCGCAGCATCCCCTCGACGACGTCGGCCTGGTGCAGGGCCTCGCGCGCGGCGCCGCTGATGGCCAGCGACGGGGTGGCCAGCGCCACCGGATCCAGGTGGCGCGGGCGCGCACCCGGCACCGACTGCGGCGGCGCCAGCCAGCGCTCGAGCAGGCGGCCGAAGACCCCCGTCAGGCCGATGAACAGCACGGCCAGACACAGGTTGAACAGCAGGTGGTAGGCGACCACGCGCTCGTGCACGCCGGGCAACCAGTGAACGAACAAGGCCTGGACATGCGGCAGGAAGGGAATGGCCACGAACGCGCCGAGCGACTTGAACATCAAGTTGCCCAGCGGCAGGCGGCGGGCTTCGGGTGCGGCGTTGGCCGTGGCCAGCACCGCCAGCAGGCCGCTGCCGACGTTGGCGCCGATCACCAGGCCGAGCGCCACCGACAGCGGCAGGATGTCGGTGGCCGCCAGCGTGGCCGTCAGCAGCACGATGGCCAGGCTGGAGTAGGCCAGCACGGTCAGGACCGCGCCGACGAAGATGTCGAGCAGGATCTCCTGCGGCAGCGCGGCCAGCAGCGCGCGCACCGCCGGCGACTCGGTCAGCGGCCGCGTCGCACCGACGATCAGCTGCAGCGCCAGCGTGATCAGGCCCAGCCCGATCAGCACCCGGCCCACGCGGCCGACAGTGCTGTTCTGGCGCGAGATGAACATCACCACGCCGACGAAGATCAGCAGCGGCGACAGCCATGACAGGTCGAAGGAGTAGACGACGACCATCAGCGCCGTGCCGACGTCGGCGCCCAGCATCACCGCCAGCGCCGCCCCGGTGGCCACCAGCCCCTTGCCGGCGAAGGACGCCAGCATCAGGCAGGTGGCCGTGCTGGACTGCACCAGGCTCGTCACGCCCACGCCAGCCAGCAGCGCCGCGAAGCGGTTGCCGAAGCTGCGCGACAGGACGTAGCGCAGGTTCTCGCCCAGCACCCGCAGCATGCCGGTGCGCACGATGTGCGTGCCCCACACCAGCAGGGCGATCGCCGCCAGCAGGTTCAGCAGGTGGGTCATCGCAGCCGCGCAGCCGTGTTCATGCCCAGGGCAGCGAGTAGGTCTTGACGTTGGTGAAGCTCTTCATCGCTTCCTGCACGCCTTCCTTGTAGCCCAGGCCCGAATCCTTGATGCCGCCGAAGGGCGTCAGCTCGAGCCGGTAGCCCGGCACCTCGCGCACATTGACGGTGCCGACGTTCAGCTCGCTGACGAAGCGGGTGATGTAGTCCATGCGGTTGGTGCACACCGCGGACGACAGCCCGTAGGCCGTGCCGTTGCTGATGCGGATGGCCTCGTCGATGCTGCCGAAGGTGACGATGGGCGAGACCGGGCCGAAGGTTTCCTCGCGCACCACCGTCATCCCCGGGCGCACCTGGTCGATCACGGTGGGCGCGAACAGGGCGCCCTCGCGCCGGTGGCCCGCGAGCAGCCGCGCGCCCTGGGCGATGGCCTCGTCCACGCGCTGCTCGAACAGGCTCGCCGCGGCCTCGTCGATGACCGTGCCCATCTCGACCTTGGGGTCGGCCGGGTTGCCGTAGCTCCAGGCGCGGGTCTTGTCGACGACCAGGTCGGTGAAGCGCCGCGCGACCGACTCGTGCACCAGCATGCGCTTGACCGCCGTGCAGCGCTGCCCGGAGTTCTTGTACGAGCCCTGGACGGCCAGCGTCGAGGCCTCGTCGAGGTCGGCGTCCTCCATCACGATGATCGGGTCGTTGCCACCCAGCTCCAGCACGATGCGGCGGTAGCCGGCCCTGGCGGCGATGTACTTGCCGATCGGCACGCCGCCGGTGAAGGTGACGAGGTCGACGGCCGGATTCGTGATCAGCTCGTCGGCAATCTCCGCCGGATCGCCGGTGAGGACGCTGAGCATCTCGCCCGGCAGGCCGGCCTCGTACAGCAGGTCGGCGAAGAAGTAGGCCGACAGCGGCACCTTCTCCGAGGGCTTGAGCACCATGCGGTTGTTCGTCGCCACCGAGGGCACGACCTTGTGCGCCACCTGGTTCATCGGGTGGTTGAAGGGCGTGATCGCGGTGATCACGCCCTGCAGCGGATCGCGCTGCGTGTAGACCCGGCGGCGGCGGCCGTGCGGCGTGATGTCGCAGGAAAAGATCTGCCCGTCGTCACGCAGGCACTCGTTGGCGCCGAACATCAGCACGTCCGCCACCCGCCCCGCCTCATAGGTGCTGTCCTTCAGGCTCAGGCCGCACTCGGCGGTGATCAGCGCCGCGATCTGCCCCACGCGCTCGCGCACGAGGGCCGCGGCCTTGTTCAGTATGTTGGCGCGGTCGAAGCGGCTCAGGCGCGGCTTGTAGGCCTGCGCGACGGCGAAGGCCTCGCGCACCTGCGCGACGCTGGCCTTGGGCACGGTGCCCACGACCTCGCCGCTGTAGGGGTTGAAGACGTCGATATGGCGGTCACAGGCGACCTTGTGGCCGGCGATGCGCAGGGATTCTTGGATCATCGTTGCAGCAGTTGGGGTTCTGGACTCGGGGGCGATGGAGGGCTCGGGGGCTAGGTCAGGCTCGTCGGGCACGGGGCGCGGGGGCTCACTGCGCGTGGTTCAGCGCCAGGTCGAAGGCGTCGAAGTTGCGCCAGCGGCGCTGCGTGTCGAGCCCGGCGATGGGTCGGTTCACGATCAGCGGCACCCGCTGCTCGGAGACACCCCCGTGCGAGCGCAGCGGCACCTCGAGCGCGCTCAGGTCGTGACGCGCTGCGGCAGTGCCGATGACGACCGAGCGCTCGGAGACGACGACCAGGTCGCCGATGCGGTCGGCCGGCAGTTCGAAGCGCTCGGCCGCCTGGGCGCGCGTCAGCACGCATTCGATGCCGCGCAGAGCCCCGACGCGCGCGGCCAGCGCCGCCGCGTCGGCGCCCGCCGGCAGGTAGACCGTGGCAAAGGAGCCGAGCGCGCCATGGTGGACGACGTAGGGGTCGGTGATGGGCAGGATCACGCGCGCCGCCGCGGTGCCCAGCCATGCGTCGAGCACGTCCTGCAGGTAGACGACGTCGGGCTGCGCGTCCATGCGCACCTTGGCGTTCATGCCGTGGTCTGCCGTCAGCGCGATCACGCAGCCCATCGCGTCGAGTTGGCCCAGGTAGCGGTCCATCATCGCGTAGAAGGCGTTCGCACCCTCGTCGCCGGGTGCGTGCTTGTGCTGGATGTAGTCGGTGGTGCTCAGGTACATCACGTCGGGGCGGCGCGTGTTCATCAGCTGCACGCCTGCGGCAAAGACGAACTCCGACAAGGCCGCGCTGTAGACGTCGGGCACGGGCATGCCCACGAGGCCCAGCACGCCGTCGATGCCGTTGTCGGCCAGGGTGGCGGCGTCGGCCTTCTCCGACGAGAAGCAGATGCCCTGCATGCCGTGGCCGAGCAGCCGGCGCAGCTTGTCCTTGGCGGTGACGACGGCGCAGGCGTGGCCCGCGTCGGACAGCGCCGCCAGGATCGTGGGCGCGCGCAGCCACTTCGGGTCGTTCATCATGACCTCGGTGCCGCTGGCGCTGTCGTACAGGTAGTTGCCGCAGATGCCGTGCACGCTGGGCGGCGCGCCGGTGACGATGCTCAGGTTGTTCGGGTTCGTGAAGGTCGGCACCACGCAATCGGCCACCAGCGCCGTGCCCTGCGCCAGCGTGCGCTTCATCCACGGCATGTGACCGGCGAAGGTGGCCTGGGCCAGGTAGTCGGGCTCGCAGCCGTCGACGCAGACGACGACGGTGGGCGCGCGCGGCGTGCGGTAGCGGCGGCCGTTGACTTCGAGTTCCTGCAGGGGCGAGGTGGCCAAGTGTTTCTCCGGGGGGTCTTGGGTGCGCAGCCGGCGTTCTGGCGATGGCGGGCGGTTGGAAGGGTGGATGCAGGTCGGGCGGGCGCGGTCACGCGGCGTCGCGCACGACGGCAGGCTCGGCCCGGCCGGCCTGCTGGCTGAGCATGCGCTGCTTGCTCTCCATCGCGTGCTCGAACATCGCCCGGCCTGCGGCCTCGGCGTCGCCGGCGGCAATGGCCGCGACGATGCCGCGGTGCTCGCCGGCGGACACCGGCAACTGGCCGCCCTCGGCCAGATGCGCCAGGTTCATGCGGCGGAACAGGCTCAACTCCTTGATGAGCTTGCGGTAGATCGCGCTGAGCTTGCGGTTGCCGGCAAGCTCGACCAGGCGGTCATGGAACTGCAGATTCAGCAAGTGGTAGGCGCGGGTGTCGCCGGCGGCCACCGTCTGTTCCATCGCGTCGACGAGCGCCCGCACCTCGGCCAGTTCGACCCGGGTGATGCGCTGTGCAAGTTGACGGCCGACGAGTTCGTCCATCGCCGCGCGCAGGTCGAAGATCTCGACCGCCTCGTCCAGCGGCACGTCGCGCACGAACACGCCGCGGTTCTTCTCGGTGCGCACGAGGCCGGCTTCCTCGAGCATGCGGAAGGCCTCGCGCAGCGGCCCGCGAGAGACACCCAGGCGGGCCGCCAGCGCCATCTCGGTCAGCTTGGCGCCCGGGGCCAGTTCGCCCGCGAGGATCATGCGCTCGAGCTCGCCCTGCACCAGGCCCGACAAGGAGCTGGTCTGCACGAGGGCAATCGTCGAGCGCGCCACCATGGCACGCCCCTGCAGGCCCGGTGCGACCGGCTGCGCCGGCAGGGCCGTGAGAGGCGGAGATTTCTCGGGCGCGGCCGTCTCGGGCACGGGCACCGCGGGCGCGGCGACTGCGGCGGCGGACGGACGCTTCATGCACTGCATTGGAGCGCCTGAGGATCAGATTGTCAACAATAGACAAACTACCGTTGACATGCGGCAAAGCTCAGTGCAGCATCCGGGGTCCCGTTCGACGCATCCTTCCATCATCTGCCGAGGAGTCCCCATGCGCCTGTCCCGCCTGCCTCTCGTCACCGGCCTGCTGCTTGCCCTCGCGGCCAGCGGTGCCGCGGCCCAGAAGACCCAGCTGCTGGTCTACACCGCGCTCGAGACCGACCAGCTCAAGGCCTACCAGGAAGGCTTCAACAAGGTCGAGCCGAACATCGAGATCAAGTGGGTGCGGGATTCGACCGGTGTCATCACCGCCAAGCTGCTGGCCGAGAAGGCCAACCCGCAGGCCGACGTCGTGATGGGCGTGGCCGCCTCCAGCCTGGCGCTGCTGGACAGCAACGGCATGCTCGAAGCCTACGCGCCGAAGAACCTGGCTGCGATCTCGGCCCAGTACAAGGACAGGAAGAACCCGCCCGCCTGGTTCGGCATGGACGTCTGGGGCGCGACCGTGTGCTTCAACACGGTCGAGGCACAGAAGCGCGGCATTCCCAAGCCCGAGACCTGGCAGGACCTGACCAAGCCGGCCTACCGCGGCCAGGTCGTGATGCCCAACCCCGCCTCCTCGGGCACGGGCTACTTCGACGTCACGGCCTGGCTCACGCTGTGGGGTGAGGACGGCGGCTGGAAGTACATGGACGCGCTGCACCAGAACATCGCGCAGTACACGCATTCGGGCTCCAAGCCCTGCAACATGGCCGCCAGCGGCGAGTTCGTGGTCGGCATCTCCTTCGAGTACCGCGCCAATGCCAACAAGGCGCGCGGGGCTCCGATCGACCTGGTCTTCCCGAAGGAGGGCCTGGGCTGGGATCTCGAGGCCTTCGCGATCCACAAGGGCACGAAGAAACTCGACGCCGCGAAGAAGCTGGCCGACTGGGCCTCGAGCCGCGACGCGATGCTGCTGTATGGCAAGAATTTCGCGATCACGGCCATGCCTGGAGTGGCCCAGCCACTGCCCAACATTCCGGCCGACTACGAGCAGCGCCTGGTGAAGATGGACTTCGCCTGGGCGGCGAACAACCGCGAACGCATCCTGGCCGAGTGGACCAAGCGCTACGACGGCAAGACCGAGCGTCGGTGATGGCGTTCTGCCCGTCCGGGGCGTCGACGCACCGGCCCCGCACGCGCGGGGCCGCGTCGTGAGTGCCTACCTGCGCCTGCAGGGCATCGTCAAGCGCTTCGGCAGCTTCACGGCGCTGCAAGGCATCGACCTGGACATCGAGCGCGGCGAGTTCGTCTGCTTCCTCGGTCCCTCGGGCTGCGGCAAGACGACGCTGCTGCGCGTGGTCGCCGGGCTCGAGGCGCAGAGCGGCGGGCGCATCGAGCAGGATGGCCGAGACATCTCCTTGCTCGCGCCGGCGCAGCGCGACTACGGCATCGTCTTCCAGTCCTACGCGCTGTTCCCGAACCTGAACGTGGCCGACAACGTGGCCTACGGGCTCGTGAACCGGCGCACGCCGAAGGCGCAGGCGCGCGAGCGCATCGCCGAGCTGCTGCGCCTGGTCGGCCTGCCGGGGACCGAGGCCAAGTACCCTTCGCAGCTCTCGGGCGGGCAGCAGCAGCGCATCGCGCTGGCGCGCGCGCTGGCCACCTCGCCCGGTCTGCTGCTGCTGGACGAGCCGCTGTCGGCACTCGACGCGATCGTGCGCGTGCACCTGCGCCAGGAGATCCGCAGCCTGCAGCGCAAACTGGGCGTGACCACGATCATGGTCACGCACGACCAGGAGGAGGCGCTGTCGGTGGCCGACCGCATCGTCGTCATGAACCACGGTGTGATCGAGCAGGTGGGCACCCCCGAGCAGGTCTACCGCGAGCCCGCCACGCCCTTTGTCGCCGACTTCGTCGGCCGCGTCAACGTGCTGGCAGCGCAGGCCCTGCCCGACGGGCGGCTGCGCATCGGCGCCACGGTGTGTGAGCATGCGGCTGCCCACGGGCCGGCAGCCCGCGGCGCCGTGCAGGTCTACCTGCGTCCCGAGGACGTGGCCGTGGCCGCGAGCGCGGCGCACTTCGGCGAGGGCGCGAGCAACGTCGTGCCGGCCACGCTGGACAAGCTCGAGTTCCTGGGCGCCTACTGCCTGGCGCGACTGACGGCTCCGGCGGTCGGCGAGCAAGGATTGACCGCCGTGCTGACCCCGCACTTCGTGACCGAGCACGGGCTCGCCCCGGGCCGCACGCTGGCACTGCGGCTGCGCCCCGAGCGCCTGCGCGTGTTCGGCGCCCCCGCCCAAGCGGCATGACGACCGCCGTGACAGCAGCCCCGGGCGCGGGCACGGGCCCGGTGCGGCTGCGCGCCACCGCGAGCGACCGCATCGCCTGGCTGGCGCTTGGCGCGGTCGCGCTGCTGCTGCTGGTCTTCCTGGCCGCCCCCCTGCTTGCGCTGCTGGTGCAGTCGGTGCAGGACCCGCAGGGCGCCTTCGTCGGCCTGGCCAATTTCGCGAGCTACGCGAAGAGCCCGACGCTGTGGCAGTCGCTGTGGAACAGCCTGTGGGTGTCGGCGCTGGTCACCTTCATCGTCGTGCCGGCGGCCTTCGTCTTCGCCTACGCGCTCACGCGCAGCTGCATGCCGGCCAAGCCCCTGCTGCGCGGCATCACGCTGATCCCGCTGCTGGCGCCCACGCTGCTGTCGGCGATCTCGCTGATCTACTGGTTCGGCAACCAGGGCGTGCTCAAGGAGTGGCTGCAGGTCTTCGGCATCCGCCAGATCTACGGTGCTCCGGGCATCGTCCTGGCCGAGATCTTCGCCGTCTTCCCGCACGCGCTGATGATCCTGGTGACGGCCCTGTCCGCCGCCGACGCGCGCCTGTACGAGGCGGCCGATGCCCTGGGCACCTCGGCCGCTCGTAAGTTCTTCACGATCACGCTGCCGGGGGCCAAGTACGGCCTGATCAGCGCGAGCCTGGTCGTCTTCACGCTCGTCATCACCGACTTCGGCATCCCCAAGGTGATCGGCGGCAACTTCAATGTGCTCGCCACCGACGTCTTCAAGCTCGTGATCGGGCAGCAGGACTTCCAGCGCGGCGCGGTCGTGGCGCTGCTGCTGCTGGCGCCGGCGGTGCTGACCTATGCCGTCGACCACCTGGTGCAGCGACGGCAGATGGCCATGCTGGGCGCGCGCGCGGTGCCGCTGAAGCCGCGCCGTGCGCCGCTGTTCGACGCGCTGATGACGACCTACTGCGTGTTCGTCGCCGCCCTGATGGTGGCCATGCTGGGCATGACGGTGTTCGCCTCGTTCGCGAGCTTCTGGCCCTACAACCTCAAGCCCAGCCTGCGTCACTACGAGATGGGTCTTTTCGACGCCGAGTTCGGCGAGGGCTTCGTCAACAGCCTGCGCATGGCCGCCGGCACGGCATTCTTCGGCACCGCGCTGGTGTTCCTGGGGGCCTACCTGCTGGAGAAGACGCGCGCGCCAGCGCCGCTCGGCGCTGGCGTGCGCCTGCTGGCGATGCTGCCCATGGCCGTGCCGGGGCTGGTGCTGGGCCTGGGGTACATCTTCTTCTTCAACGCGCCCACCAACCCGCTGAATCCGCTGTACCAGACGATGACGATGCTGACGCTGTGCACCATCGTTCACTTCTACACCACCGGCCACCTGACGGCGGTGACGGCACTGAAGGCGCTGGACGCGGAGTTCGAGGCCGTCGCCGCGTCGATGAAGGTGCCTTTCTGGACCACGCTGCGGCGTGTGACGCTGCCGCTGTGCACACCCACGCTGATCGACGTCGCGCGCTACTTCTTCGTCAACGCGATGACGACGATCTCGGCCGTGGTCTTCCTGTACTCGCCGCAGACCAAGGTGGCCTCGATCGCGATCCTGAACCTGGACGAGGCAGGCGAGATCGGGGCCGCGGCCGCCTGCGCAACGATGATCTTCGCCGCCTCGGCCGTCGCCACCACCGTCTTCTGGCTGCTCGCCCGCCTGGTCGAGCGCCGCACGCAGGCGTGGAAGCACGGCACGTGACGTGGCGCGCCTGCTGCCCGCCTTCCGGAACGACCTTCCTTCCGCCGACAAGCCCATGGACCGCGACCGCATCCTCCTGACCCCCGGCCCGCTGACAACTTCGCTGCGCACCAAGCTCGCGATGCTGAAGGACTGGGGCTCCTGGGACGCCGACTTCAACGCCATCACGGCACGCGTGCGCGAGCGCCTGCTCGCCGTCGTGCACGGCCAGGACAGCCACGTCGTCGTGCCGCTGCAGGGCAGCGGCACCTTCAGCGTCGAGGCCGCGGTGGCCACCGTGGTGCCGCGCGACGGCCACGTGCTCGTGCCCGACAACGGCGCCTACTGCAAGCGCGCGGCCAAGCTGTCGCAGATGATGGGCCGGCGCGTGAGCGTGATGCCGGTGCCCGAGGACCGCCCCGTCGACCCCGCCGAGGTCGAGGCCCGCCTGGCCGCCGACCCGACGATCACGCACGTGATCCTGATCCACTGCGAGACCGGCACCGGGGTGGAGAACCCGCTGGCGGCCGTGGCCGCGGTCTGCGAGCGGCATGGCCGCGGCCTGATCGTCGACGCGATGAGCAGCTTTGCCGCGCTGCCGATCGACGCCCGGACCACCCGCTTCGACGCGCTGATCGCCGCCAGCGGCAAGTGCCTGGAAGGCGTGCCCGGCATGGGCTTCGTCTTCATCCGCAAGGCGGTGCTCGAAGCCTGCGCCGGCAACAGCCAGAGCCTGGCCATGGACCTGCACGACCAGCACGTCTACATGGGCAAGACCGGCCAGTGGCGCTTCACGCCGCCCACCCACGTGGTCGCCGCGCTGGCCGAGGCGATCGCGCAGTTCGACGAGGAAGGCGGTCAGCCGGCGCGGCTGGCGCGCTACACCGAGAACTACCGCGCGCTGACCGAGGGCATGGCCGCACTCGGCTTCCGGCCCTTCCTGGCACCCGAGGTGCAGGCCCCGATCATCGTGACCTTCCACGCCCCCGCGCACCCGGCCTACGACTTCAAGCGCTTCTACGAAGGCGCCAAGGCGCGCGGCTTCGTGCTGTACCCGGGCAAGCTGACGCAGGTCGAGACCTTCCGTGTCGGCTGCATCGGCGCCATCGGACCCCATGAGATGCGCCAGGCCGTCCATGCGGTGGCGCAGACGCTGCAGGAGATGGGCATCGCCGACGCGAGCCCGCGGCTGTAACCCGGCGCGCAGCGAGGCCTTCGCACCGCCCTGCCCAGCCCTGCACGGCGCGTACCGCCAGCGCATCCGCCAACACCCCCGTCCCGCTTCGACCACCCCGCCACCCCAGCCCCACCCCGGAGGCCGCCATGCCCACCCGCAAGACTCCGCCGAAAGCCGCCGAACACCCCGCCGTGGCCGCCGTGCGCGCCTCGGGCGCCGGCAAGGTCAAGGTCGCTGTCAGCGACATCGACGGCATCCTGCGCGGCAAGTACCTGCACCGCGACAAGTTCTTCGGCGCCGCCGAGGGCGGTTTCGGTTTCTGCGACGTCGTCTTCGGCTGGGACGCGCACGACGTCTGCTACGACAACACCCGCCTCACGGGCTGGCACCACGGTTTTCCAGACGCGCTGGCCCGGCTGGACCTGGCCACCGCGCGCCATGTGCCCTGGGACGGCGGCGTGCCCTTCTTTCTTGGCGAGTTCGTGCGGGCCGACGGCAGCCCCTACCCGGTCTGCCCGCGCCAGGTGCTCAAGCGCGTGCTCGCACGCGCCGCCAAGCTCGGCTTCGAGCCGATGGCGGGCATGGAGTTCGAGTGGTTCAACTTCGCCGAGACGCCGCAGACCTGGGCTGCCAAGCAGGGCGTGGCGCCGACGACGATCACGCCCGGCATGTTCGGCTACTCGCTGCTGCGCATGGGCGACCAGCGCGGGTTCTTCAATGCGCTGATGGACGAGATGGGCGCCTTCGGCGTGCCCATCGAGGGCCTGCACACCGAGACCGGCCCTGGGGTCTACGAGGCCGCAATCGCGTTCTCGGGCGCGCTCGAGGCGGCCGACCGCGCCATCCTGTTCAAGACCGGCGCCAAGGAGATCGGCAAGCGCTTCGGCGTGATGCCCAGCTTCATGGCCAAGTGGTCGCAGGCGCTGCCGGGCTGCTCAGGGCATATCCACCAGAGCCTGTCGGACGGGAAGAAGAACCTGTTCTTCGACGCCCGGGGCCGGCACTCGATGAGCCCGCTGTTCGAGAGCTACCTCGCCGGCCAGGTGGCCTGCCTGATGGAGTTCGCGCCGCTGTTCTGGCCCACCATCAACAGCTACAAGCGCCTGGTCGACGGCTTCTGGGCTCCGGTGAAGCCCACCTGGGGCGTGGACAACCGCACCGCGAGCTTCCGCGTGATCGCCGGCAGCCCCAAGAGCACGCGCCTGGAGACGCGCTGCCCGGGCGCCGACGTCAACCCCTACCTGGCCATGGCCGCGGTCATTGCGGCCGGCCTGCAGGGCGTCGAGAAGGGCCTGAAGCTCACGGCCCCGCCGATCACCGGCACCAACCAGGGCGCCGATCACATCCCGCGCGCGCCGCGCTCGCTGATCGAGACCACGCGCATCTTCCAGCGCAGCGACATCGCGCGCGACTGGCTCGGTGACGACTTCGTCGACCACTTCGCCGCCACGCGCGAGTGGGAGCACCGGCAGTGGCAGGACGCAGTGACGGACTGGGAGCTGAAGCGCTACTTCGAGATCATCTGAGAGGCTGTGAGTCATTCCCCCATGCCCGCCTTGCACGCCCAAACGCCCTGGCTCATCGTTGCAAATCCTCGCCATAGCCCGGGCTATGGCTGTGGTTTGCGCCTCGATCCAGGGCGTTTGGACGCGCCTTTCGGGCACGGCGGAAAAACTCTCAGCCTCTGAACTCGGGTCGCGCGCCGCACCGCTGCGGGGCGCCGGCGCGCCTCAGCTGCCCAGCCGCAGCGGCGCGTGCGCCTTGCGCAGGCAGGCGATCAGGCTCAGCGCGGCGATGCGTCCGGTCTTCGGGTTGTCCGACGGGATGTTCTCGATCGTCATGCTGAACGAGGCGCTGTCGGCGTCGACGCGCACGGTGTGTGTATTGCGTGAGACCGTCGGGTCGGCCCAGACCTCGACCTGGGTGCGGTCGACGCCGATCCCCGCCAGCGAAAGCGCGACCGCGACATTGACATTGGCCGGAAAGGCGCGCGCGGCGTCACGGGCGCTGCCGCGAAACAGGCAGGCCGGCGCGTCCAGATGCGCGATATCGATGCCCTGCTCGACCAGCAGCGGCGCGCCGAGCAGGCCCGCAACGGGTTTGCGCGTGACCAGGGTGACCGCATGGATGACCCCCTCGCGCGCGGCGCTGACTGCATCGAGCCCGAGCAGCCCGCCCGTGGGGACGATGATCTGCCCGCCGTGGGCCCGGGCGAGCTCGAGCAGCTCGGGCGCATCCAGCAGGGCGCCCGAGCTCATCACGACCAGCCGGCGGCCCCGGCGCAAGGCCGGCTCGCCGATCGCGCGCAGCAGCTTCGCGCCGGCACACTCGACCACCCAGTCGCAGCGCGCGGCCAGCGATTCGAAGTCGACGCCGTCGACCGGCCGCGCCAGGTGCTCGCGCATCCACGCGCCGGCCTTGGCGGAGTCGTGCACTGCGACCGCATCCAGGGCGAGCCCGGGCAGGTCGCCGGCATCGAGCGCGCGGGCGAGTGCGCGGCCGATGGTGCCCAGGCCGGCGATGCCGACGCGCTGGGCCGAGCGGTGGGGCAGGGAGTGGGGCAAGGACATGGCGTGGTGGGTCCGTCGGAATCAGCCTCGGCCTGCGGCCTGCGGCCTCACTCCAGCTTGATCCCGGTGTCCTTGACGAAGCGCGCCCAGCGCTCGATCTCGCCGGCGACGAAGCGCCGGGCCTCTTCCAGCGTGTACGGCATCGCCAGCGAACCCGTGCGCTGACGTGTGGCCACCGACTCGGCCGATTCCGTCGAGCGGCGGACGGCGGCATTGAGCTTCTGCATCACCGCCGCGGGCGTGCCGGCCGGCGCGAACACCGCGCTCCAGGCCGAGATCTCCAGATCGGTCATGCCCAGTTCGACGAAGGTCGGCACCTCGGGCCAGTAGGGCACGCGGCGCGACGCCGCGGTGGCCAGCACGCGCAGGCGCTTCTGCTCCACCAGCGCGGCGGTGCTGCTGCCGTCGGCGAACACCACTTGCACCTGCCCGCCGATCAGGTCGTTGATCGCCGGCGGCGAGCCCTTGTAGGGCACGTTCAGCAGGTCGACCCCGGCGCGCTGCTTGAACACCTCGCAGGCCACCTGCGCCGTCGTGGTGCCGCTGCCGCAGGCGATCTTGCCCGGGTTCTTCTTTGCTTCGGCGATCAGCTCGGCCAGCGTCTTCCACGGCGCGTTGGCCGACACGAACAGCGACAGCGGCACGATGCCCAGGCCGCCGACGATGTCGAAAGAGGCCGGCGTGTAGCCGAGCTTGCCCGGGAAGAAGGCGTAGTTGGACGCGTTGGTGGCGGCCGCGCCGATCAGCAGCGTGTGGCCGTCGGGCCGGGCCCGGACCACGATCTGCGCGCCGAGGGTGCCGTTGGCGCCGGGGCGGTTTTCCACCACCACGGTCTGGCCGAGCGACTCGGTCATGTCCTTGGCCAGCAGGCGCGCGCTCATGTCGGTGCCGCTGCCGGCCGGGAAGGGCACCACGAGCGTGATGCTGCGGGTGGGGAAGGCTTCCTGGGCCTGCGCGCTGGCGGGCAGCGCGCCGGCCAGTGCCGCGAACAGCGCGGCGCAGCCGGCGAAGAACGAAGCGAATTGCCGGGGGATCGAGGCCATTCTCATGAAGCGCTCCTGGGTTGGGATGGGGTGGTGCCGGCGCTGGCGCCGATGGTGGTGTGCCGGGGGTCGCGCTCGACGCTGCGGAAGAAGTCGTCAAGGCAGCGGTTGAAGGTCTCGGCCCGTTCGAAATAGGGGGAATGCCCCGTTTCTGGCAGTTGGACGAGCCTGGCGCCGGGGACTGCGCCGGCCAACGCCTGCAAGGCCGGCGGCGGGATGACGATGTCCTCCTGCGGCGAGACCAGCAGCAGCGCGACGCCGGTGGCCGCCAGGCCCTCCGGCGCGCGTACCCGCATCGCCTGCAAGCGCGAGCGCACGGTCTCCTTGTCGAGACCGCGCGAGAGTTCGTCGATGTGTTGGTAGAGCAGGTGCAGCGCGGGCTGCTCGCGCGCCATGCGCGGGCCCGCGGCGGGGTGCACCGCCGCCGCGCGGCACTGCGCGGCGGCCTGGGTGCTGCGGGCCCGCCATTCGGCCAGGGCGCGCCTGTCGGCGCCGGGGATGCGGGCATGATCGATCGAGCCCGTGGTGGCCGACAGTACCAGGCTCGCCACGCGCTGCGGGTGGCGCAGGCAGAACTCGACCACGGTCCAGCCCCCCATCGACTGCCCCACCAGATGCGCCCGCTCGATGCCCAGGTGGTCGAGCAAGGACCGCAGGTCGTCCGCGTACCGGGCCGGGTCCGGCGCCCCGGCGTCCACCGCCGACGGCGCGAAGCCGCGGTGGGCGAAGGTGATGCAGGTGTGGGTGCGCGCGAAATGGGACACCTGCTGCCACCAGGACATCTGGCTGCCGCCCAGGCCGTGCGCGAAGGCGATCGCCGGCCCGCGGCCGCAGACCTCGTAGTGGAGGTGTGCGCCCTCGACGCGAAGAAGCCCGGCACGCCGCGCGTCCGTGCGGGCCGAGGCGACAGCCGGCACCGAAGCGTCATCGACGGCCATGGCACCACAGCGATGGAGCCGCGCAACGGAGGTGCCCCCGGTGACGGAACGCGGGAACCCTGCGACCTGACAGGCCCGGTGCGCTGTGCATGGTTGACCTCGGTTGAAAGGCGGGGCAAGTGGCGACGAGCCGGTGCGACTTCAGCGGGACTGTAGGTCGACGGCCCCTGCGGGTACAGTTCATTGGATGCCAACGGAACGTCATCCATTGCCGCATCGCAGGCTGCAGTTCGAGATCGTCCGGGAGGCGGGCAGCCTCGGGGCGCGGCCCGCGCGGTGGTCGACGCGCTGCGGCGCCCTCATGCCGCGCCTGCAGCAGACGCTCGGTCAAGAGGCGCGCGCTGCTCGGGGTGTTCACGGGCGTCACGCTGCCGGCGGCCACCGGCTGCCTGCACGAACGCCGCTTCGCCGCGTCCTGGCCCTTTTACATGTCGGTGATGCGCCATGCCTCGACGTCCGGCAGCAGCGCCACCGGCTCGGCCGGCTGGAGGGAAGCGCCGGACTGGACCAGCGACCGAGGCGTGTGGACCTGCGCCTCGCCCGTGGCCGCGACCGAGGCCGTGCCCGAGCTGATCGGCACCACGGCGCCGACCGACCTGGCCCGCGCCGCTGCCGCCAGCCCGGGCACCTTCAGGCGGCTATGCCTGAAGCACACCGGGCACCTGCCCGGGGAGTACCGCCGCCGCTACCGCCTGCGCACGCTGCGTCCCCTCTGGGGCAGCGAGGCGCTCGCCGCCGCGGCGTCAACGACGTCCGATCGGGCGGAAGGGGCGAGGTGACGGCAGCGCCGGTCAATCCCCCGCGCGCGACGTCGCCCCAGGCGAGCGCGCGTCCCCGACCTGCGGCGACAGGGACCACGGGCCACCGGCCTGGAGCCAGCGCAGCGTGGCACGCCACAGGTCGACGGCCTGCGGCCTGAAGTATTGGATGTGGCCGATGGTCCGCAGGCCGAGGCTGCGCGGGTCCAGGTCGACCCGCTCCACCACGGCCCCGCGGTAGGCCGACATGAAGGCGTCGCGGGAGGCTGGCGGCGCCCACCGGTCGTCAAGAGCGTTGATGGCGACGATGGGCGTGCGAACCTGCGCGAACCGGTCCTCGAGCCCGGGCAAGGCAGGGTCTTCGAAGAAGTAGCGCGGCCAGCGGCACCAGCGTCGCCACTGGAGGTACAGGTCACGCGGCAGGTCTTCGCCCATGCCCAGCAGGCTCCAGGCCAGATAGCCCCGGGCACGCACCAGGGCGGGCCCGGCCACATGCCACAGGAACTGCACGCGCAGGCGTTCCAGCGGGGGCATCCACCCGTGCCAGCCGGCGCCGGTGCCGAAGGTGGCCAGACGCTGCACCCGCTCGTGCCCGGGCAGCAGGCCGAAGGCGTGCCCGCCGAAGGAGTGGCCGACCATCCACAGCGGGCCGCTGCCGCGCGCCGCGACATGATCGACCAACGCCGCCAGATCCAGCCGGGCCCAGTCGAGGTAGTCCATCCGGAACCCGCGCAGCGTGGCAGGACGAGACTGCCCGATGCCCCGGTAGTCGATGGTCCAGGTCTCGATGCCCTGGGCGGCCGCAAAGGCCGCGAAACGCCCGTAGAAGCGCTGCGCGACACCGGTCGCACCGGCGACGATCAGGCGCCCGGCCGGCTCGGCCGTCGGCGCATGGCAGGTGGCATGCAGCGGGTAGCCGTCAGCCGCTTCGAGACGCACGGCGAACCCGGACGACGCTGTATCCATGCGGAGTGTTCCGGTTGACCAGACCGACGATTGGCCGGCCACCCGCCCGCGCTACCAGTTCTCGACCGCGGGCCGCAGGTCGAGCTCGAAGGTCCAGGCGTCGCGGGGCTGGTGGTGCAGCCACCAGTAGGCCTCTGCGATATGCCCAGGGTCCAGAATGCCGCCAGGCCCCGCGGCGGCCACGCGCTGCGCGAAATGCTCGCGCGCGAACGCGGTGTCGATCAACCCGTCGATCACGACGTGGGCCACGTGCAGGCCCTGGGGGCCGAGTTCGCGCGCCATCGACTGCGCCAGCGCGCGCAGCGCCGCCTTGCCGCCGGCAAAGGCGGCGAAACCCGCCCCGCCGCGCAGGCTGGCCGTGGCGCCCGTGAACAGGATGCTGCCCCGCGCCCGCGGCAGCATCACGCGCGCGGCTTCGCGCCCCACCAGGAAGCCGGCCAGCGCGCACATCTCCCAGACCTTGAAGTACTTCTGCGCGCTGGTCTCGAGGATGGGGAAGCGCACATTGCCGCCGACATTGAAGACCATCGCCTCGATCGGGCCGACCGCGGCTTCGACATCGTCGACGAAGGCCCGCACCGCGTCCTCGCGGCGCGCATCCAGCGCGAAGGCCCGGGCCTGGCCGCCCGCGCTTTCGATCGCCTGGACCAGCGGGGCCAGCGCATCCTTGGTGCGGCGGGCCACGCAGACCGTGTAGCCACCCGCGGCGAAGCGCCGCGCGATGGCGCCGCCGGTGGCGTCGCCGGCGCCGACGACGCAGCAGACCTTCGGGGATGGCATCGGTTCCCCCGGCTCAGGCGCGCGCCGTCGGCCGCGCGCTGACGGCGGCGAACCAGCGCGCCAGGTGGGCGCGCTCGGGCGGGATGCGCAGGCCCGCCGCCTTGCCCAGCACGAAGGCGCATTGCGCCACGATGTCGGCCACGGTGTAGCGCTCGCCGGCCACGTAGGGCCGGTGCGCGAGCTCGCCGTCGAGCCACGCCAGGGTCTCGAGCACGCGCGCGCGCGACCACTCGGCCACGGCGGGCAGTTGCTCGATACGGCCGCGAAAGAAGTCGCTCGAGTGAAGGAAGATGTCGACGATGGGGTCGGAGACCCGGGTCTCCATGCGCCGCGTCCACATCTCGACCTGCGCGGCCTCCAGCGCGCCGCGGCCGAACAGCGCCGGCTCGGGGTGCAGCGCTTCCAGGTAGCGGCAGATCGCCATGGATTCGGCGATCACGCTGCCGTCGTCGAGCTGCAGCACCGGCAGCTGACCCAGCGGGTTCAGGCGCAGGAAATCCGGCTGGGTGTTCTCTCCCCGGGATACGTCGACCACCCGTACGGGGATCTGCAGGCCTTTCTCGGCGATGAAGATACGCACGCGGCGGGGGTGCACGCCGGCGGGCAGGTCGTGAAGGAGCATGGCGGAAGCCTTTCTCGAGAGAGGGCTCAACGGGGAGCGGGCGCACCGGCCCCGAAGGCGTCGGCGACCGATTCGCGCGTGACCGGCCCGCCGTGCCCCAGGTAGAACAGACGGGTGCGGCCGCGCAGCAGCGTGTGGATGTTGTCGAGGTTGCGCTGACGGTCGGCGTGGAAGTAGTGCTCGCCGGCACGGCCGGGCCACAGGGCGCCACCGAGGTAGCCACCCAGGATCATGTCGCCGACGAAGCTGCGCCCGTCGTCGAGCTCGATCACCAGCGAGCCGGGCGTGTGACCTGGCATCGGCACCACGCGACCGGCCACGCCGAAGCGGTCCAGGCGCTGCTCGGCATCGACCAGCACGTCGGGCTCGAAGGCCTCGAACGTGGGGTCGATGACAAAGCGCTTGAGCACCGCCGCGGTGAAGTTGGTCGGCTGCAGGTCGTCGTGGCGGCCCGCGCGTGCCATCGGGGCGTCACCGCGGCCCAGCATGATGGGCGCGCCGCTGCGGCGACGGATCTCGGCCGCCAGACCGGCATGGTCGGAGTGCGCATGCGTGACGATCAGCGCCGAGACGTCCTTCCAGGCGATGCCGACCCGCGCGAGCTCGGCGTCGAGCCGGGCCAGGTCACTGCGGCTGCCGGCATCGACGAGCACGACGCGGGAGCCGCGAATGGCATGCAGGTTGGACAGGCCGAGCTTGGAGGTCAGAACGTCCGGGGCGGGCGGTGGATCCACGGCGGCCGCGCAGCCGGCCAGCAGAAGGCCTGCGGCCAATGCGGCGAAAGCAGCGAACCGTCTGCGCATGGACACTCCTGAAGTGATCGATGTTCACTTTACGCAGTGATGTGAAAGATGTCAACATATCCTCATGGCCCTCTCGACGCCACCCCTGTTCACGCCACTCCCAGGCCCCGCCCTGCCGACACCCCAGCGCAGCCCCTACCACCACGGCGACCTGCCCAGCGCGCTGAAGCAGGCAGCCGTCACGCTGATCGCGCGCCACGGTGTGCAGGGCTTCTCGCTGCGCGAGGCCGCCGCGGCCGTGGGGGTGTCGCCCAGCGCCGCCTACCGGCACTACGCCGACAAGGCTGCGCTGCTGGGCGCGGTGGCGGGCGACGCGCTGGCCGAGATGGCGCAGCGCTTCACCGCTGCGACAGCCCGGGTGCGGGGCCGCGGGCCGCGCGACGCGCGTGCCCGCTTCCTGGCCCAGGGCCGGGCCTACGTGGAGTTCGCGGCCGAGCACCCCGAGCGTTTCGCGGTGATGTTCGGGCCTTTCGGCGCGGGCAGCGCCGGCCCCGCGGCCTGTGCCGGCCACCGGGTCGGCGGGCCCTTCGCCGCGCTGTCGGCCGTGCTGGACGAACTGCTCGAGGCAGGCGTGATCCACCCGCAGCGTCGCCCGGGCGCCGAACTGCTGGCCTGGTCGGCCATCCACGGCCTGGCCCACCTGCTGGTCAGCGGGACACTGGAACTGGGCGCCACGCCGCTGGCTCGCCTGGTCGAGCGCATCGGCGACGACTGCCTGCGGGCCTTGGCGGCGCCCGACGACGCGCCGCGCGAAGCCTGAGAACCCACTGCCCCCTGCAAAGGACCGCGCCATGGTGACCTCCGTCTTCTGGGTGCGCTGGCTCCTGGCAGCCTGCGGTGGCGTGGTGCTGTTCGGCCTGCTGCTCGCGCTGGCGCCAGACCTGGCCCGCGCCGGGTTCTCGTGGATGGTCTACGGCGAGCCGCAGACCATCGACCGCTTTGGCGCCGAGGCCGCGCGCTACATCGGCCTGGCCCATGCGGTCATGGGCTCGCTGATGGTGGGCTGGGGTCTGGCGCTGGCCTGGGTGGTCAAGAGCCTGGTGCGTCGGGGTTCGCGGCTGGGCTGGAACATCGTGGCCGTCTCGCTGCTGGCCTGGTTCGTGCCGGACACCGCGGCCTCGCTGGCGTTCGGGTACTGGCAGAACGCGGTGCTCAACGTCGGCTTCGCCGCCCTCTTCGTCGCGCCGCTCGGGGCGCTGCGCGGCCAGATGGGCGACGATCCCGTGCATTGAGGTGCCCATCGCCGTTAGCCTGGCACTCGGAGTCGACGCGCAAGCTACCCCTGAAAGGCGACAGTTCGAAACAACAGAAGAGGTCGCGTGGGCGCAGCTGACGGTCTGCTTGATGGTGCTCTCGACCTTGAATCCGAGGGGAGCCGAGGCGGTGGCGGCAGAGGCAGCGCCGCCCGGAAGCCGAATGTGTCTTCCGGGATTGCGGTGCGCATCATCGGCGTCGCCTCCCCTGTGCGGGAAAGTCTTGAAGTCTCCCCGTGCCCCTCGGCCGAAGCATCAAGCTTGCCAAGTGGACTGAGCTGGACTAAGCCAGAAATTCACAGACAAAGACACCATGCAAACCGTCAACATCCACGAGGCCAAGACCCACCTCTCCCGTTTCGTCGACCAGGCTGCTGCCGGCGATGAGATCGTGATTGCACGCGCCGGCCGGCCGGTGGCTCGGCTGGTGGCCCTGGCGCCATTGAAGTCGCGGCCGCGCCCGCTGGGCCTGGGCAAGGGCCGATTCACGCTGCCCGAGAACTTCGACTCCCTTCATGCATCGGAAATCCAGCAGATGTTCGAGGCCGCTCAGTGAAGTCACAGGGCCTGAGCCTCCTGCTCGACACCAGCGTCCTGCTTGCAGCCCTCATCGCCCCCGAAACCCTGCCCGCTCCGACGCAGCAAGCGCTGCGCGACCCGGCGGTGACCGTGCAATTCAGCGCGGCCAGCCTGTGGGAGATCGCCATCAAGTGTTCGCTCGGCCGTCAGGGCTTCACCTTCCGGCCGGAGGACATCGAACTCCTGGCGCGCGAAACCGGATTCACCGAGCTGCCCGTGCTCTCGCAGCACACCCATGCAGTCGCCACCTTGCCATGGCTGCACCGGGACGCCTTCGACCGCCTGCTGCTCGCACAGGCGATCTCACTGCCGGCCCGGCTGTTGACCACCGACGCCCAGCTGGCGAAGTACACGGATCTGGTGCAGTTGGTCCGACGCGAAGCGCTGCGCGGCCAGAGGCGCGACGGTCCCTTATATTCACCGCGACGTCCACCCCTGCAGCCCTGGCGGACTTTTCGGCCAGCCTGCCCTTTCGACCGCTCCCGATCCCATGACCATCACCCGCTTCGCCTTCCCCACCACGATCCACTTCGGCGCCGGGGCGCGCCGCCTCGTCGCCGAGCACCTGCTCGCCCAGGGGGTACGCCGACCGCTGGTCGTGACCGACCGGACGCTCGCCAAGCTGCCGGTGATGGCCGAGTTCCTCGGGCATCTTGGCGGCCTCCAGGTGGCGGTGTACGACGGCGTGCACGGCAACCCCACCTGCGCCCAGGTCATGGCCGGCGCGGCGGCCTTCAGGGCGCACGGGGCCGATGCCGTCATCGGCTTCGGCGGCGGCGCGGCGCTGGACGTGGCCAAGGTCGTCGGCCTGGCGGCCACGCACGAGGGCGACATCCTCGAGTACGTCTGGGACCATCCGCAGGTGCGGCCCATCGTGCACCCGCTGCCGCCGTTCGTGGCGCTGCCCACGACCTCGGGCACCGGCTCCGAGGTGGGCCGCTCGGCGGTGGTGTCCGAGAACGACACGCACCACAAGCGCACCGTCTTCAGCCCGAAGATCCTGGCCCAGGCCGTCTTCGCCGACCCCGAGCTGACGCTCGCGCTGCCCGCGGCGGTGACCGCGGCCACCGGCATGGACGCGCTGACGCACAACATCGAGAGTTTCCTGTCGCCGGCCTACCACCCGCTGTGCGACGGCATCGCGCTCGAGGGCCTGCGCATCGGCGCGCGCGCGCTCGCCACGGCGGTGCGCGAGCCGGCCCACCTGCAGGCGCGGGCCGACATGATGATGAGCTCGATGATGGGCGCCATCGCCTTCCAGAAGGACCTGGGTTCGGTGCACGCCTGCGCGCACGCGCTGGGCGCGGTGGTGGACATGCACCACGGCCTGGCCAACGCGCTGATGATCGACACCGTGCTCGACTGGAACCGCGAGGCCGTGCCGGGCAAGTTCGACGAGATGGCGCACGTGGTCGGCGTCGCCGGCGGCGGCGCGGGCTTCATCGCCTGGCTGCGGCAGCTCAAGGCCGACATCGGCATCAGCGGCGGGCTGGCGCAGCGCGGCGTGACGGCCGCCCACCTGCCGAAACTGGTGCCGCTGGCCGCGAAGGACTTCACCGGCGGCACCAACCCGCGCCCGGCCACCGAGGCCGACTACGAGCGCTTGTTCATGCAGGCGATGTAGGCGCCGGGCAGGCCGGGCCGCTGCTCACTGGTACGAAGCCCCCAGGATCAGCGGGTAGCGCTCGACGACAGCCTCGTCGATGTCCAGGCCCAGGCCCGGGCGGTCGGACGCCTCGATGCAGCCGTCCTTCACCGTCAGCGGCTCCAGGGCAAGCTGGTCGCGGAAGGCGTTGATGCGCGAGACGTCGGCCTCGTAGATGAAGCCGTTGGGCAGCGCGCTGAGCACCGCCACCGAAGCGGCCGTGCTCAGCGCCGAAGCCGAGGTGTGCGGCGCCACGCTCAGGTGCCAGGTGCTCGCCAGCCAGCCGATCTTCATCACCTCGCTGATGCCGCCGGCCTTGCAGCAGTCGGCCTGCACGTACTGCACGACGGACTCCGAGATCAGGGTGCGCAGTTCGTGGCGGGTGAAGTGGTTCTCGCCGGCGGCCAGCGGCGTGGCCATCAGCTCCTTCAGGCGCCGGTAGCCGGGCAGGTTGTCGGGCGGAAAGGGCTCCTCCAGCCAGGCCAGCCGGCCGGCTTCACACAGCTCGGCGATGGCGTGCACGTCCCGGCTGTGGAAGCGGGTGCCGGCATCGGCGGCCATCGAAAGCTCCGGCCCGAAACGCCGGCGCACGCCGTCCACGCGCTCCAGGTCGCGCGCCATGCTGTCGCCAACCCGCAACTTGACGAAGCGGTAGCCCTGCTGCATCAGCGACTCGATCTCGCGCGCAAGCTCGTCCACCGGCTGAAAGCCCAGGCTGATGCCGCCGGCATAGGCCGGGATGGCCCGCTTGCGGCCGCCCAGCAGCCGCCACACCGGCTGCCCGAGATCCTTGCCCTTGATGTCCCACAGCGCCAGGTCGACCCCGGACAGGCCGATCACCGCGGCCGCCCCTGGCCCGTGGGTGGAGATGAAGCGCCGGTAGACCCGGTCCCAGACCATCTCGATCGCGTGCGCGTCCTCGCCGATCAGCAGCGGGCCCAGCGCATCGTTGACGAAGGCGGCGATCGTGCTCGGCGCCTGGGCGTGGTGCGCCTCGCCCCAGCCGACGGTGCCGTCGTCGGTGACGACCTTGACGAGGACCATGTCGCGCTTGGCCGAGCGGCCCACCGCGAAGGTGATGCCCCCGGGCGTGGGGCAGGACAGCGCGCACGCGCTGACTTCGACGATGCGGCTCATGCGGAGATCTCCTGCCGGGCGCGACGGAACCGGCTTCAACCCTTGACGGCGCCGCCGCCGAGCCCCGAAACGAGGTGGCGCTGCAGCGCGAAGAACACGGCCACGATGGGCAGCGCAGTAAGCACGCCGCCGGCCATCAGCATCCCCCAGTCGGTCGTGTACTGGCCGATCAGCGCGCTCAGGCCCAGCGGCAGCGTGCGCTTCTCGGCGCTCGTGATCAGGACCGATGCGAACAGGAACTCGTTCCAGGCGTGGATCATCGACCAGGTGGCCACGGCGATGATGCCCGGCCGGGCCATCGGCACGATGACCAGCCAGAAGGCCTGCCAGCGCGTGCAGCCGTCCATGCGCGCGGCATCCTCGAGCGCGAAGGGCACCTGGGCGAAGAAGCCCCGCATCAGCCACACGCACAGCGGCAGCATGTAGCTCAGGTAGACCAGCACCAGCGCCCAGAGGCTGTCGATCCAGCCCAGGGCGCGGAACTGCACGAAGAAAGGGATCAGCAGCAGCACCGCGGGGAACATCTGGCCGTACAGCATCAGGGCCGGCAGCAGCGTGGAGCCGCGGAAGCGGTAGCGCGCCAGCGCGTAGCCGGCCGTCAGCGAGACCAGGATGCTCAGGCCGGTGACGCACACCGTCAGGAACAGGCTGTTCAGCGCGTGGCGCCAGAACGTCCCCCCCACGAGCAACCCGACGTAGTGGCGCAGCGTGATGTCGTCGGGCACCAGCGAGGGCGGACGGGTGAACAGCTGCGACTCCGGCCGCAGCGAGGTCACCACCATCCAGTAGAAGGGGAACACCGCCCAGACGAAGGCCGCAAACAGGCCCGCGTAGAGCAGCGCCGTGCGCCAGGACCGGCCCAGGGTGGATCGCTGCAGCATCGGTCCTCAGCCCTCCTCGCGCAGCCGGATCAGGTACAGGTACACCGTGGTCATGACCACGAGGAAGACGAACAGCAGCGTGGCCACCGCCGAGGCCATGCCCAGGTTCATGCGCTCGAAGCCGTAGCGGTAGGCCAGCGTGAACAGGATCTCCGACGAGTTCAGCGGCCCGCCAGCGGTCATCAGCCAGATCGCATTGAAGTTGTTCACCGTCAGGATCAGCGTCAGGATGAACGCGATCGCGAAGGCCAGCCGGATCTGCGGCAGCACGATGTAGACGAGCATGCGCCAGCCGCGCGCCCCGTCGATGGCCGCGGACTCCAGCACCGAGCGCGGGATCATCTGCAGCGCCGCCAGCAGCAGCAGCATGACGAAGGGCGTGCCCTTCCAGATGCTCTCGACCGTCACCGCCCACAGCGAGGTGTCGATCGTGCCGAGGAAGGGAAAGTACTCGCGCAGCACCCCCGCGCGCACCAGCAGTTCGTTGACGATGCCCACGCTCGGGTCGTACATCCAGCGCCAGGTCAGCACGGCCACGACGCTGGGCACCACCCAGGGCAGCAGGATGCCGGCGCGCAACAGCCCGAGACCGCGCACGCGGGCGTTGAGCATCAGCGCCAGCATCAGCCCGAGCGACATCTGCGCCACGACATTGGCCACGACCCAGACCCCGGTGTTGCGCAGGGCGGTCCAGAACACCGGGTCGGCGAACAGGCGCTCGAAGTTGCGCCAGCCGATGAAGCTGACGGTGCCGCGGTTCAGCGTGCGCAGCGTCAGGTCCTGGAAGGCCGAGACGACGCCCGCGACCACCGGGTAGAGCACCACGCCGAGCACCAGCACGAAGGCTGGCAGCACGAGCAGATAGGGGTAGAGCCGGGCGCCCCGCCCGGTCTCGAAGACCGAGGACAGTGGCGCCCGCCGCCGCCGGGGCGGCGGCCTGCCCGTCATATCGTGCTGCTCGGCCATGGCATCTCCCCGGTCGGCCGCGTCACTTCATCTTCGCATTGATCTCGGCCGCCGCCTTCTGCACCGCCGCCTGCGGGGTCAGCACCCCACGCAGCGAGGCGTCCCAGGCCGGCGACAGGATGGACGAGTGCACCTCGGCCCAGATCGGCACGTTCGGACGCGGACGGCCGACGGGCGCCTGCGCCATGAAAGGCCGCTGGTTGTCCGGCAGCTTCGCCAGTGCCTCGGGCGTCGCGGCCGAGGCCTGGGCCGACAGCCGGTCGGCCTTGCGCATCGCCTCCACCGAGCGCGGGCCGGTGAGGTGCAGCGCGAGCTCGGCGGCGGCAGCAGGGCTCTTCGACTTGGCATTGACCGCGAGGTTGAAGCCCCCGATGACGGTGGCCGCCCGCACGCCCACGGGCAGCGGCGCGATCGTGTAGTTCAGGTTCGGAGCGCCGCGCCGGATCGCGCCGATCGTCCAGTCGCCCGAGATCAGCATGCCGGCGCGGCCCTGGATGAAGGGCGCGAAGACCTCGTCCCAGGACTGGGCGGTGAGCACCGTGTCGGGGATGGACTTGTCGACCCGGTACATGTCGGTGAACAGCGCGAAGGTCTCGGCCACCGCGGGCTCGCCCACGCGCACCTTGCCCGAGTCGTCGATCAGTTCGCCGCCGTTCTGCCAGATGAAGGCCGTCATCTGGAACACCCCGAAGCGGCCGGCGCCCATCGACAAGCCGAACCGGTCTGGCCCGAGCGCCCGCATGGCCTTGGCCACGGCGCGGAATTCGGCCCAGTTCTTCGGCGGCGCTGCGTAGCCCGCGGCCTTGAGCATGTCGTTGTTGACGAACAGCGCCACGTTGTTGGTGTACCAGGGCAGCGCGTACTGCCGGCCCTGGTAGCGGCCCGAGGCCAGCGGCCCGGGCTGGTACTGCGAGGCCGCGGGGCGCGTACGCTCGGTCAGGTCGGCCAGCACGCCGGCGTCGGCAAAGGCCGCCATCCAGGCGGTGTCGATGGCCATGACGTCAGGCCCCGCGCCGCCGCCCAGGGCCACGAACAGGCGCTGCTCCAGTTCCTGGAAGGGGATGGCCTGCACGTTCACCTTGTGCCCGGTGCGGGCCTCGAAGGCGCGCACCTCCTCGTAGACCGGCGACGAGGCGTTGGGCACCATCGGGGCGTTCACCCAGAAGGTGATCGTGTCGGCCTGGGCAGCGGCGCCCCACAGCCCGAGTGCGCAGGCGGCTGCTCGCAACAGCCGGGTCAGCTTGAACATGTCGATGTCTCCTTACAGGTTGACGGTGGAGTCCCGACGGTCAGGACGGGATGGACGGGGAAAGCGGGACGAT
This sequence comes from Rubrivivax sp., assembly GCA_027491255.1. GTDB lineage: Bacteria > Pseudomonadota > Gammaproteobacteria > Burkholderiales > Burkholderiaceae_C > Rubrivivax. Next base: position 30,704 of record JAIXWM010000062.1, read on the forward strand.
CTCGGCCAGGGGCCCGAGCCAGTGGTGCGGTGTGCCGTCGTCGGACAGGCGCCAGTGGCGCTCGGCCGGTGCGCCGGGCTGAACACAGGCAAGCCCTGCGGCAGCCGCGCCGCCGGGACCCGCCTCGGGGTCCAGCGCGTGCACGACCCAGACCTCCGGCGCCGCGGGCCGCGGGTGCAGGCGCAAGGCGCTGCCTGCACGCAGAAAGACGGGAATGGCGCCGAGGTCGACCTCGTGCACGACCGCACACCCTCCATCCACCCAGCGCCGCGCCAGCGTGTCGTACCAGCGCCCGGGGGGCAGGTGGATCGAGCGGATCGACACGTAGAAGGCAGCGGGCGCCACGAGCAGCGCATCGCCGAGCATGAACTGCTGGTCCCAGTCGTTGATGCCACGCCAGTCCACCTCGGGAAAGGCCAGCGGCATCATGCGCACGGGCGGCAGGCCGCCAGCGGCGGCCTCGCGCGCCAGGTCCAGGAAGGTGGGGCGCAACTCCAGGTGCAGCCGAGCGTAGCGCACGAAGATCTGGCGCGAGGTCTCGTCCATCGCCCAGGGCTCTCGGCAGCCGAGCCCGTGCAGCATGAACAGAGGCTGGAAGCAGCTGAACTGGGTCCAGCGCGCGAAGACCTGGGGCGTGGGCGTGCCGAAGTAGCCGCCGATGTCGCTGCCGACGAAGCCGAAGCCCGACAGGCTGGCGGACTGGGCCGCGCGGATGGCCGCAGGCAGCCCGCTCTTGGAGCAGAAATCCGAGGTCTGGTCGCCGGCCCAGACCTGGTTGCGCACCTGGGCCTGGCCCGAGCGGCTGAGGACGGCCGCCGGTCGGCCGTCGAAGGCGGCCATCGTCGCCTCGAGGTAGTCGCGCACGTAGCGGTTGTGCGCTGTCGGCCCCGACAAGCCGCCGTGGAGCACGGCGTGCTCGGGCAGTTGCTCGCCGAAGTCGGCCTTGAAGCCGGCAATGCCGCGCTCCAGCAGGCGGCGCAGGGCGTCCGACCACCAGCGCCGGGCGGCCGGGTTCGCGAAGTCGATCAGCGCCGCCCGGACGTTGGGGTTCGATCCGGGCCGGCGCACGATGGGCTCGCCGCGTGCGTCGACGACGCAGTAGCCCGCCGCCTGGGCGTGGGCGTGCGAGCGCGTACCCACCACCACCCACGGGCACAGCCACAGATGCACCTCGGTGCCCTCGGCGTGCAGTTCGCGCACCATGCCCCAGGCGTCGGGATACTTGACCGCGTCGAATTCGAAGGAGTGGACCTCGTCCTCCCAATAGGCGTCGATCAGCTTGACCGCCATCGGCAGGCCCAGGTCCCGGAAGCCCTGGCGGTCGGCGGCCACCGTGGCCGCGTCCTCGTGACGCCAGTCGCCCGCCTTCCACACGCCGAAGAAGGCCGGCGCAGGCATGGCGGATGGTCCGATGCGCCCGATCAGCGCCCGGTACTGCTCGGCCAGGCTGCCGAGGTCGACGTGCAGCAGGATCTCGCTCGCCTCGACCTGCACCCGCAGCACGTGCGGGTCCCAGGGCACGGCGAGGTGAAAGGCGACAGCCTCGGGGCCGTCCAGCCAGAAAGCAAAGCCGGCCGTGGTGGCGATCCACGGCACCGGCAGGTAGGTGCCGGATCCGAGCCCCGCGTTCTCCAGGTAGTGACGCACGACGCTGCCGCGCATGTCCAGCCGCTCGAAGCGTTCTCCCCCGCCGAGGAACTGCGCCGCAGGCGGCGCAGCGAACACCAGCTCGACCGCCTCGGCCCCGGGCTGCCCGAACCGGACCCGGTGCCGGTGCTCGTGGTCGCGCTCCACCCGGGCCGCGTCGGGCCCGAGCGGCTGCCAGCTGCCGTCGGGCCTGCGCCAGCCGCAGCCCAGCAGCGTGTAGGGCTCAGCCACGGACCATCTCCGCGCGCAACAGCCAGGCCAGGCGCTCGGCCGCCTGCGCCCAGGCGCCGTGGACGGCGGTCACATGGTGCTCGAATCCCTCTTCGACAAAGCGCCGCAGCAGCGTGGCCGCCGGCGTGTCGCGCGGCACGAACAGCGCGGCTGTGCGGTTGGCCGCCGAGCGCCGGGTCTCGATCCGGCCCTCGGCGGCAAAGACACGCAGCCGCCCGTCGGCCTGCAATGACAGCCGTACCAGCGTCAGCGGCCCGGGCTGCGGCGCGAAGCTCTCCTGCTTCAGGATCGCATCGATGCGCCTCGGACCGACGGCCAGGCGCGGGCTCACGCCGTAGTGCCAGGTGACGAGGTGGTTGTTGTCGCGGTCGATGCCCGAGATGTCGGTGAGGAAGGGCAGCGAGCCCGGGTCGAAGGCGCGGACCGCCAGCGCCGTGACCGCCCCCATGACGTCGCCTTCGGGCGCCAGCGGCACCGCGCGCTCGGAGAGTTCACCCAGGGCCGACCAGGTGCCCTTGAAGTGCTCGCCATACAGGATCTCGGGCCAGTCGCGCAGCGCCACGGCATCGGCCTGCAGGCTGTCCAGGCCGGCGCGCAGGCGCGCGTAAGTGGCGGCGATGATGTGCCGCTTGGCCTCGTCGTCGCCACCGTCGAAAGCCACGTCGGCCCAGCGCGCGACGTCCTGCGGGCTCGGGGCGGGCGCTTCCATGCAGGCGGCGGTGAAGCGCGGCAGCGAGGTGTGGACGACGGTGCAGCCGAGGCGGCGGTGCAGCACCACAGGGTCGACCGCCAGGTTCGTGAACCAGTCCGCGTGCGCGCCGACCAGGGCCACCCGCGCGCCGGCCAGGGCGGTGGCCGCGCGGGCCGCCGCGGTGAAGTCGCGCATCTGCGGCGCGGTGTGCGCGTCTTCGACGTTGCCCAGCACGAACACCGGCCGCCGGCCCAGGCGCTGCAGCGTCGACATCCACAACTGCACGCCGCACACCGAGTTGGTGACGATCTCGTCGCGCTCCTCGAACGCCCACAGCGCCAGCGGCAGGTCGCGCGCGCCGATCGCAGCCACCAGGTCGTGCAGCAGCTCGGCGCCGGCAAAGGTGGTCAGCTGGACGATCAGCCCGTCGAGCGTGTGCAGGTCGATGGACTGCAGGGCCTGCGCGAGCGAGGCCCGGTCCCGGGCCAGGGGCTGCGCGACCACCACCTCGGACGCGTCGCCGAGGCCGCGCAGGAAGGCGGCCGAGTCATCGGTGAGGCTCTGCGCCGCGGGAAACAGCGGCGAGGCGATGAACAGGGCGCCGATCCGGCGGGGGGGCTTGGTCGTTTGGTTCATGTTTCAGGCCGCCAGCGCGGCAGGCTCGGGGCTGTCGATACCGCCGCGGCGCGCGAAGGCCCATGCGGCAAATGCCACCGAGGCGCCGGGGTCACACCCGGTGCCTGGGCGGCGGAAGTCGAGCGACACGTCGTCCATCAGGCCGCCGAAGACGCTCTCGTCGATGCCGTGGGCGACGGCAGCACGTTCCTCGGGCCCGAGCAGCGAGGGCCAGCCCGCCACCACGACAGCGCGCAGTCCGTGCAGGTTCAAGGCGTTGCCGATGCCCAGGCCGAGCAGGGTGAGTCGGTCGCGCAATTGCGCCTGTACCCGCGGACCGAATTCGCGCCCCTCCAGCCACGCATCACCCAGCTCGAGCACGCTCGCCTCTTCCTGGCCCACGATGCCGGCCACCGCCTGCAGCGAGGTGTAGGCCTCCAGGCAGCCGTCATGGCCACAGCGGCAGCGCGCGCCGCCGCGCTGCACGATGGTGTGTCCCATCTCCACCGGCGCGAAAGCGTCCAACGCGCCGGCGGCAGAGACGATGGCCGCAGCCACGCCATGCCCGACGAAGACGAACAGGTGGTCCTGCTCCACCGCCCGGCCGACGCCGGTCACGTAGCGGTCGTAGGCAGCCTGGGCGATCACGGAGTTGGTGATCTCGAAGGGCAGCTGAGGGGCGCACGCGCGCACGAAGGCGCGCAGGCGCGGCAAATCCCAGGGGAAGATGCGGTTGCGTCGATGCGCCGCCCCACCGTAGCCTGGCAGCGCGATGGCGACCTGCAAGGTCGTCAACCCGCGGCGCAGGGCCTCGGCCAGGGCCTCGCGCAACATGCGCCCGCAGATCGCCTCCAGGCCGTCCTGCGCCAGATCCGGGGGGGCCTCATGGCGCCAGGCCTGCAGCAAGGCGCCGTCGAGCAGCCCGATGCCCACCGACAGCCGGCCGTTGGACAGCTCGACACCCACCACGCAGTGATGCTTACTTAATGTAAAAAAAGACGAGGGTCCGCCGACATAAGGCGCCCGCTTGCGGCTTTCAACGACCAGGCCCTCCAAACGGAGCTCGGACACGATGCGCCAGACACTGACGTCCGACAGCGACGTGCCTGCCGCCAGCTCGGGGCGGAACGCGCCCTTGCGCCGCAGCAGCTGCTCCAGGATGAAACCGCGCGTGTGCCTGCGGCTCTGTGGATCGGACTTCGCCATACCCCTCTCATTCGTACATTGAGTAATGTTATGGGCTACAGTAAGTGATGTCAACGCAAGTCCTCGCGGGGTGTCGATGGCCAGCCTGAGTCTTGTTGAATTGAGCAAACGCTTTGGCAGCGTGCAAGCCGTGCAGCCGTCGTCGATCGAGGTTCAGGACGGCGAGTTCCTGGTGCTCGTGGGCCCGTCGGGGTGCGGCAAGAGCACGCTGCTGCGCATGATCGCGGGGCTCGAGACGGCCAGCAGCGGCCGCATCCTGCTGGACGGGCGCGATGTGACCGACCTTGCGCCGCGGGACCGCGACATGGCCATGGTCTTCCAGGACTACGCCCTGTACCCGCACATGTCGGTGGCGGAGAACCTGGGCTTTGCACTTCGCATGCAGGGCCTGCCGCGCGAGCAGGTCGCGTCCCGGGTGCGCGATACCGCCGAACTGCTGGAACTGGGCGCCCTGCTCGAACGCCGGCCGCGCGCGTTGTCGGGCGGGCAGCGCCAGCGCGTGGCGCTGGGCCGGGCCCTGGTGCGCCAGCCCAGCCTCTTCCTCTTCGACGAGCCGCTGTCCAACCTGGACGCCAAGCTGCGCGGCGACATGCGCCTGGAGATCCGCAGCCTGCAACGCCGCACCCGTACCACCAGCGTCTATGTCACCCACGACCAGGTCGAGGCCATGACGATGGCCGACCGCATCGTCGTGCTCAGGGACGGCCGGATCCAGCAGATCGGCCGCCCGATGGAGGTCTACCAGCGGCCGGCCAACGTCTTCGTCGCCACCTTCATCGGTTCGCCGCCGATGAACCTGTTGCCGGGCATGGCCGAGGAGCACGGCGCGGCGCTGCCCTCACGGGTGGTGCTGCCCTGGCCGCGCGGCCGATCGGTGCGCGCCGGCACCGCGGTGACGCTGGGCATCCGCGCCGAGCACGTCTTGCCCGACGACCACCCAGGCCCGGGTTTCGCGTTCCGCTCGGACGTGCAGCACGTCGAGGACCACGGCGCCGACACGATGGCGGTGGTCGCGCTGGCGGGATGCCGGATGACGGTGCGGGTGCCTCCGGGGCGGTTGCGCGCCGGCGACAGGGATGTCGGGTTCCGCCTCGACCCCGAGCACCTGCATGTCTTCGCCGGCAACGATGGCGCCGCCGTCTGAGCCCGCGGCCCCGGCGCCCGCCATCGCCGGCCGTCCGGGCGGGCTGGTGCACTGCGTCGGGCTCGTCACGATGGACGTCATCTTCAGCACCGCTGCCTTGCCCCAGGGGCCGGGCAAGTGCTTCGCCAACGGGCTGGCCGAGGTGGGCGGCGGGCCGGCCTCCAGCGCGGCGGTCTGCGTGGCCCGGCTGGGCGGTGTGGCCTCGATCGCCGGCCGCTTGGGCGACGACGACACCGGGCGCCGGCTGGCCGAGGAACTGCAGCGCGAAGGCGTGGACACCGCCTGGCTCCGGCGCCTGCCCGGCGTGAGGTCGCCGCTGTCGGCCGTGATGGTGGATGCCCAGGGCGAGCGCTCGGTGATGGCCTTCAGCGACCCGCTGATGCCGCCCGACGCCGACTGGCTGCGCCCGGTGCTGCAGGGCGGCACGGCCCTGGCCGACCTGACCTGGCCCCAGGGGACCCGCCGCCTGTTCGACCTGGCCCGCGAAGCCGGCCTGCCGAGGGTGCTGGACGCCGACCGATTCAGGCATCCGGCAAGCGTCGTCGAAGACCTGGTCCGGTCGGCCACGCACGTCATCTTCTCCCGCCCTGGCCTCGAGCAGTTGACGGGCCAGCCCGACATCGCCGGCGGGCTGCGGGCGGTCGGGCGACTGGGCGCGGCGGCCACCGTCACGGCGGTCACCGACGGCGAGCACGGCGCCTACTGGTGGGACGACGGCGCGTTGCGGCGCCAGCGCCCACCCACCGTCACCGCGGTCGACACCACCGGTGCCGGCGATGCCTTCCACGGTGCCTACGCGCTGGCGCTGGCGCGCGGCGCCGGCCCCGACGAGTGCATGCGCTTCGCCACCGCGGTGGCGGCGGCGAAGTGCGTCCAGCCGGGGGGGCGCGCCGGCCTGCCGGATGCGGCTGCATTGGCAGCCTTTCTGCACCGGCACCCCCTGCCCGACATCGAATGACCCGACAAAGGACATCGGCCATGGATCTGAGCGCACTGATCAAGGACCTGGAGGGCGTGGAGCTCGAGACCGAGGCCTCGGTGCTGCGGCGCAAGAGCCGCGACTACTTCTGGTACTCGCCGGTACTCAAGCGCCTGCTGCAGGACGTGATGGGCGACCTGGTGGTCTGCCCGCGCGACGAGACCGAGGTGGTGCGGGTGCTGAGAGCCTGCCACGCGCACCGCGTGCCGGTGACGCCGCGCGGCGCGGGCACCGGCAACTACGGCCAGGCGATGCCGCTGTCCGGGGGGGTGGTGCTCGACCTGCACCGGATGGACGGCATCGCCAGCACCAGCGGCTCGCGCGTCGTCACGGGCCCGGGGGCGGTGGTGGCGGCGGTCGATGCCGCCCTGCGCAAGGCCGCGGGCCAGGCCCTGCGCATCGCCCCGTCCACCGCGGCGACGGCGACGGTGGGCGGCTTCGTGGCCGGCGGCTCGGGCGGGCTCGGTTCGGTGCGCTGGGGCGGGCTGCGCGCCGCGGGCAATGTCCTCGGCGCGCGGGTGGTCACCTGCGAAGCCGAACCCCGGGTGCTCGAACTGCGGGGCGACGACGTGATGAAGGTGATCCACGCCTACGGCACGACCGGCGTCGTCACCGAACTGGAGCTCGCCACGACCGAGGCGCACGATTGGGTCGACGTGCTCATCGCGCTGGAGCACTGGACCGACGCGGCGCGCCTGGCCCAGCAGTTCGCCGAGTCCGACGGCCTGCTGCTCAACGAGCTGGCCTTCTTCGCCGCCCCGCTGCCGCACGACGCGTTCACCGCCTTCCAGCCCGCCTTCCGGCGCGAGCAGTCCCTGGTCGTCCTGATGGCCGCGCCCTCGGCGCTGGAGGCGGTGCAGGCGATGGCGCGCCGGGCCGGCGGCGAGGTCGTCTACCGGGCCGACCGGGTCAGCCCGGAGGTGCGCGCCCGGCTGCCCCCGGTGGCCGAACTGGGCTGGAACCACACCACGCTGCGCGCGCTGCAGCTCGACCGGCGCATCACCTACCTGCAGACCCGCTACCCCGACCTGCCGGCGCTGGAGCGGGTGCGCGCCCGGCTGGGCGATGAACTGCCGATGCACGTCGAGCTGATGCGCTCGAACGGCATGCCCTCGATGGGCGGCCTGCCGCTGGTGCGCTTCACGACCGAGCAGCGCCTGCAGGAGATCATGCAGATCCACGAGGACGAGGGCTGCGCCGTCTTCAACCCGCACGTCTACACCCTCGAGGAAGGCGGCTGGCGGCGGCCCGACCCGCTGCTGCTGGACTTCAAGCGCCAGGCCGACCCCCTGGGCCTGCTGAACCCCGGCAAGATGGTCGCGTGGGAACGGCCCGATTTCGACTTCGGCAGCGGCCGCTCGTTTGTCTTCCCCGGCCTGCGCGGCGTCGAGGCGGCTGCCTGAGGCGAGCGAACATCATCGCCCTTGGCGAATTCAGGCCATCCCCACCTGCGGCAAGGGGATGGCTTCGTCCGAGGGGCGGGAGGCGATCATGTCGGTCAACTCCCGGCGTACCGCGGCGTAGGCCGGGTCGTCGAAGACATTTCGCATCTCGCCGGGGTCTTCAAGCAGATCGTAGAGCTCCCCCGCGCCGCTGATCTGCTCGAGCGTGAGCTTGTGGCGCCGCGTGCGCACCGTCTGCAATCGCAACTCCACCCCCGATCGCGACGGGCGCAGGTGCCATTCGGAGCGCGCGAAGTCGCGCTCCGGCTCGCCGGACTCGATGAGCTTGCGCAGGCTGCGCCCATGCACGGCAGCCGGCAACTCCGTGGACGCGTAATCGCACAAGGTGGGCGCGAGATCGAGCGTGGACACCGGATCGTGGATGCACTGCCCGGCCGGAACGCCCGGCCCCTCCACGAGCAGCGCCACCCGCAGCAGACCCTCGTAGGGCATCGGACCCTTGATCAGCAGTCCATGATCCCCAAGCCATTCGCCATGGTCGCTGGTGAAGACGATCAGGGTGTCGTCGGCCAGACCGAGTTCGTCCAGCGCAATCCTGATCCGGCCCAGCTGATGGTCGATCAGCGCGATCATCCCGTAGTAGTTGGCGATCAGGGCGCGCAACTGCCGGTCCGACTGCACGGGAGTGCGGGACACCTTCTCGCGGATCTGCCGCAGGCTCTCATCCGCCAACTGCGGGGTGCCTTCGAGGCTGGCCCGGTGCCACCAGGGTCGACGCTCCAGGTCCCGGACCCGATGCGCGGGCAGGTCAACCTCATCCGGGTGGTGCAGGTAGCACCAGGGCGCGGGCGCATCGAAGGGTTGGTGCGGATCCGGGAACGAGGCCCACAGGCAGAAGGGCTCATGCCGGTGCGTGCGCAGGTACTCGATGGTCCGGTCACCCACCCAGGTGGAGTTGTGCCAGGCCACCGGCAGCGCCGAGTTCCAGGTCTGGTGCGCGTCCGTGAGCGGCGGTAGCGCCTTCTTGTAAAGCGCGATCCGCTGCTCGCCGCAGCTGTCGGCGTGAAACCAGCGCTCGTAGTGCTGACCGGCAGGAGGCGCCATCGGCGGGAAGTTGTTGTGCCCCTCGAGCATCAGTTCCACATGATCGAATCCCATGTACGGACCGTGCCACTGCGGCCCGTACTGGGCACTGCTGAAGCGGCACTCGGGCGAGCCGGTGGGCGCGAAGGTCTGGAAGGTGCTGAAGTGGGCCTTGCCGACGAACCCGGTTGCATAACCGGCTGCGGAAAGTGTTCCGCCGAAGCCGCGCGCAGCCGTGTGAGCCGGCAGGTCGATGCCGTTGTCGGAAACCCCGTGGGTCAGGGGCAGCAGCCCCGTCAGGATGGACGCGCGCGACGGCTGGCACACCACGTTCGGCGTGATGCACGCGGAGAAGCGGGTGCCGCGGGCCGCCATCTCGTCGAGGTGAGGCGTCTTCACGCGACGCCCCTCGAAACCGTAGCAGTCGCCCCGGTGCTGATCCGAGCTGATCAGCAGGATGTTCATTCGCGGCTTCATGTCGTCCGGGAATCACTCTGGCTGGATGCCGGCCCGCTTCACCGCAGGGCCCCATTTCTTGATCTCGGCGACCAGCATCGCACGATAGGCTGCCGGGCTGGCACTCGTGCGGGTGTCATCGATGCCCGCCTCCTCGAGCTTCTTCTGGACCTCGGGGCGCCGCATGATGCGCGCGAGTTCCGCATGCAGCCGATCCACGATCTGGGCAGGGGTTCCCGCGGGCGCGAGGATGCCTTGCCACTGGCCCGTCTCGAAGTCCGGCACGCCCGACTCGGCGACGGTGGGCACATCAGGCAGCACCAGGGAGCGGGATCGACCCGTGGTCGCCAGCGCCATCAGCTTCCCGCTGCGAACATGAAGCAGGGCAGGCGCGATACCCAGCACGCCGAACTTGATCTGGCCGCTCACCAGATCCACCACCGCCTGACCGCCGCCCTTGTACGGAACATGCACCATATCGGCGTTGTGATGGTTCAGGATGACCTCCATGCTGAGGTTCTGCGGCGAACCGGCCCCTGGCGAGGCATAGGGCAGCGAGCCCTGCTGCGCCTTGGTCAATTGCATCAGCTGCTGCAACGACTTCACGCCCAGGGAGGGGTGTGCCACCAGCACCAGCGAGGCCTGCCCGAGGATGGTCACCGGCTCGAAGCTCCCTATCGGATCGTGGTTCAGCTTCTTTCGGGTGTAGGGGAACAAGGTGTTCACCGGGGTCGCCAGCAGCAGGGTATACCCGTCGGGGGCAGCCCTGGCGACGAACTCGGTGGCGATCAATCCACCACCTCCCGGCTTGTTCTCCACGATCACCTGCTGCCCGAGGACCTCACCCAGAGGCGCAGCAACGACACGCGCCATCAGGTCGGAGGCCCCACCAGGCGAGGAATTGACGATCAGCCGGACCGGCTTCGCCGGCCATGCCTGCGCGAAGGCCGTCCCGCCAGCCAGCATGGCAAGCCCTGCCAGCAGGGCCCCCACACGGCGAAAAGTGCATCGCATGCGGTCTCCTTGCACTCGCGGTGAACGCGATCCGTGGTCAGAATCTGATCGTTCCAGGGCAATGTATAGCAGGGCGCCGAGCATGCGCCAGCTCGATTCTTCGATATCAGCTATTCCCGAGCGGATCTTCCGCATTGCTGGCTTGACTGCGGCGGTGGCATGCCAGTGAGCAGACAAGTGGAAGTGCGCGACCTGCGCCTCTTCCTGGAGGTGGCTGCCGCCGGCAGCCTGCTGCGCGCTGCAGCGCAACTCGCGCTGAGTCCATCGTCGGTCAGCAAGTCCATTTCTGCGTTGGAGCGGGACTTGTCGACCCGTCTGTTCGAGAGAACCGGGCGCGGTGTTTCCCTGACGCCAGCCGGACTGGCGTAGAGGCCGAAGGCCGAAGCAGTCATCTCCGCCATGAACGGCATCCAGGATTGCCTTTCCGTGGCTGATGTGCCAGTCAGCGGCGTGGTCCACCTGGGCATACAACCATCGGTCAGCTGGCCCGTGGTCGCCGACATGCTCGACATGATCGAACGCCACTACCCCGGGATCAGCCTCGATGTCTACGAAGGCACTGCGCACCAGATCGACGAGAGGCTGGCTGCCGGCCGGTGTGATGTCGGCCTGCTCTCCCGTCGGCCACACTCGGCACACGCCGATTCCGAGGAGTTGCTGCGGCTGCACTTGTTTCTGATGGGGCACGCCGGCAGCCCCGAGACGGCTCATCCGAAGATCGGCTTCTCGAGCGTCGCCCGACTGCCGCTGGTCCTGGCGAACACACCCACCGGAGCCCGCTCCCTGCTGGAAGAGCGCGCCAGACAACTCGATCTGACGCTGAACGTCGCACACAACATCCATTCCGCCTACCTGAAGAAGCAACTGGTGGCGCAAGCCCGCTACTTCACCGTCGGCACGGCCTGGACGATGACCTGGGACAAGCATGCGGCAGAGCTCGCCTACGCACGCATCGTGGATCCGGAGTTCGAACTCGTCTTTCATCTGGCCGTCGCGGGCAAGCGCAGGCCCCTCGCCGCAGTTCAGGTGGTTGCAGACATGCTCCGGACGCTGGCCGGGGCCCACGTGAACGCCCACCCCAACGAACCCGGCTCGCCACCCGCTGCGGGCCTCCTCGGGGGCGGGCAGACAGCGCAGGTCAGATGATTGCACTATGTAGGCTCAGTGCTATCATGAAGTGGTGAACTCACGCCAGCGCCGCACCCTGCAGGCCCTCCAGGCCGAGCCCGTGAACGGCACGCTCGAGTGGGAACGGATCGAATCACTTTTCATTGCGCTGGGCTGCCGGGTGATCGAAGGGCCGGGGTCTGCCGTGACCTTCGAGAAGGACGGTCGCAGGGCGACCTTCCACCGTCCGCACCCGGGGTGTGAAGCGCTGCGCTACAGGGTCAGGGCCGCGCGGGAGTGGCTGGAAAGGATCGGTGCTCTGCCATGACGAACACCATGCACTACAAGGGCTACACGGCCAGCATGACCTTCGATGCGCAAGACAAGGTCATCGTCGGGCGGGTGCTCGACATCGACGACATCCTCACCTTCCACGGGGAATCCGTCGCCGAGTTCGAGGCTCATTTCCACGCCGTGGTCGACGGCTACATCGCGGCCTGCGCATCGCTGGACAGCGCGCCCGAAAAGCCTGCCAGCGGCCGCCTGATGCTGCGCGTGTCGCCGCAGGTGCATGCGGCCTCGCTGAAAGCCGCCGCGCTCAGCGGCACCAGCCTGAACCGGTGGGCTGAAAGGGCCTTGCGGACGGCATCGCGGCAGGCGGCTTCACAGAAGGAAACTGCAGCATGAGTGCCGGCGCGAAACCCCTGCTCATCGGCGTCTCCGCCCGCATCCACTACCCCACCGCGCACGACGCGCTGCCGCGCGTCTTCACGAAGACGCTGCACTTCCTGGAGCAGTCGGTCGCGCACTGGGTGCTGTCGGGGCATGCGATGGCGGTCATGGTGCCGGCGGTCACCGCCGACAGCATCGTCGAGCGCAGCGACCTCGATCTCGACGACTACGCACGCGCCCTCGACGGCCTGGTGCTGCAGGGCGGCAACGACATCGCGCCGCAGGCCTACGGCGAGCAGCCGCTGGATGCGGCCTGGACCGGCGACCCGGTGCGCGACCGCTACGAGATCGAGCTCGTGCAGGCCTTCATCCGCGCCGGCAAGCCGGTGTTCGGCATCTGCCGCGGCTTCCAGCTGATCAACGTGATGCACGGCGGCAGCCTGTGGCAGGACATCACGAGCCAGCGGCCCGGCTCGCTCGACCACCGAGCGCTCGAGCGCTACGAGAAGCACTTCCACGACGTCGAGATCGTGCCCGGCACGCGTCTGGCCCAGCTCTACCCGGCCGTGGCGCGGGCGCGCGCCAACAGCATCCACCACCAGGGCATCAAGCAGCTCGCGCCCGGCTTCGAGGTCGAGGCGCGCTGCCCCGACGACGGCATGATCGAGGCCATCCGCCGCACCGGCGGCGGCAGCTACCTGGCCGCGGTGCAATGGCACCCTGAATTCCACCACCCGCTGCAGCCCGGGCAGTTCGACGACTCGGCCATGCTGCGCGACTTCCTCGAGGCCTGCCAGCGCGTGCGCGACGGGCAGGCCGCCTGAGCGCGGTCGGACGACAGCCGCCCGAACATCCCGAGAAGACCCGAACCTTCGAGCCCTCACGCCATGACCGCCACTCTTCCCATCCACAACCCCTGGACCGGCCAGGTGCTGCAGACCGTGCCGGCCGACGACGCCGCCTCGGTGGCCGCCAAGGCCGCCGCCGCGCGCGCGGCGCAGCCCGCCTGGGCGGCGCTTCCGATGGCCGACCGGCTGGCCTGCATCGCGCGCTTCCGTGCCGCGGTGGTGGCGCAGCTCGACGCGCTGGCCGCCACCATGACGGCCGAGACCGGCAAGCCGATCACGCTGTCGCGCAACGAGCTCAACGGCCTGCTGCCGCGGCTCGATTTCTTCCTCGAGCAGGCCGAGCGCGCGGTGCGCGACGAGCATGTCTTCGACGGCGGCGGCATGCACGAGCAGATCGGCCACGTGCCGCTGGGCGTGGTGGCCAACATCTCGGCCTGGAACTACCCCTGGTTCGTCGGCTGCAACGTCATCGTGCCGGCGCTGCTGACCGGCAACACGGTGCTGTACAAGCCCAGCGAGCACGCCGCGCTCACCGGCCTGGCGATCACACGCCTGCTGCACGAATCCGGCGTGCCCGCCGGCGTGATGCAGTGCCTGGTGGGCGGCGGCGAGGTCGGCGCGGCGCTGGTGGCGCAGCGCATCGACGGCCTGTTCTTCACCGGCAGCCACGCCACCGGCCAGCGCATCGCGGTGGCGCTGGCCGCACGACTGGTGAAGGTGCAGCTCGAGCTCGGCGGCAAGGACCCGATGTACGTGCGCCCCGACGTCGACGTGAAGGCCGCGGCCGAGAGCCTGGCCGACGGCGCGATGTACAACACCGGCCAGGGCTGCTGCTCGGTCGAGCGCATCTACGTGCACGAGGCGGTGCACGACGCCTTCGTCGCGCACTTCGTCGACACCGTACGCGGCATGAAGGCCGGCGACCCGATGGACGCAGCCACCTACCTCGGCGCCATCACCCGCAAGCCCCAGATCCAGGTGCTCGAGGCCCAGGTCGCCGACGCCCTGGCCAAGGGCGCCACGCTGGCCTGCGGCGGCCGCCGCACCGCCGGCCCGGGCTGGGGCTTCGAGCCCACGGTGCTGACCGGCTGCGACCACACGATGGAAGTGATGCGCGAGGAGAGCTTCGGCCCCATCGTCGGCATCCAGAAGGTGGCCTCCGACGACGAGGCGGTGGCGCTGATGAACGACACCCGCTACGGCCTGACCGCTGGCATCTACACGAAGGACGAGGCCGCCGCGCGCGCGCTGCTGGCGCATGTGAACGCCGGCACCGTCTACTGGAACTGCTGCGACCGCGTCAGCCCGCGCCTGCCCTGGAGCGGCGTGGGCGACTCCGGCATCGGCCTGACGCTGTCCACGCACGGCATCCAGACCTTCACCCGGCCCAAGGCCTGGCACCTGCGGCAGGCCGGATGACGTCCGCACCGCACAGATCCCTTCGTGCTGAGCCTGTCGAAGCCCCATGAAGCAGCCCTTTGCCTTCTTCGATCTGGACAACACCCTGCTCAGCGGCGACAGCGACGTGCTGTGGTGTGAGTGGTTGATGCGCGAGGGCCTGCTCGAGCGGGACACCTTCGCGCCGCGCAATGCGGCCATGGAAGCCGCCTACAAGGCCGGCACCGTCGGCGTGCATGAATTCAGCAGCTTCTACGTGGGCACGCTGGCGGGCCGCAGCCCGGCCCAGTGGGCGCCGCTGCGCCAGCGCTTCCTGGCCGAGGAGATCGCCCCGCGCATCCCCGCGGCCGCGCACGCGCAGGTGCGCTCGCACCAGCAGGCCGGCCACACGGTGGTGCTGACCACGGCGACGAACCGCGTGATCACCGAACTGACGGCGGCCCACCTGGGCATCGAGCACCTGATCGCCACCGAGTGCGAACTCGGCGCCGACGGCTGCTACACCGGGCGCGTGCGTGGCGAGCCCAACATGCGTGAGGGCAAGGTCGTGCATCTGCGGGCGTGGCTCGATGCGCGCGGGCTGGCGCTGGAGGGCATCGACAGCGTGGCCTACAGCGACTCGATGAACGACGCGCCGCTGCTCACGGCCGCGCGCCGTGCCGTGGCCGTCGACCCCGACGCGCGCCTGGCCGCGCTGGCGGCCGAGCGCGGTTGGCAAGTGCTGCGCTGGCGCTGAGCGAACCCACAGGCGTGGGCCGCCATCGGCCCGCGCGCCGCGGGGCCGGCTCCGCTCACCAGTTCGGGAAGGTCCCGCCGTCGGCCAGGACGTTCTGGCCGACGATGTAGCCGGCGTGCTGGCTGCACAGGAAGGCGCAGATGGCGCCGAATTCCTCGGGTCGACCATAGCGCTTGGCCGGGATGGGTTCGCCGCGGGCGTCCAGCACCCGTCCGTCGGGGCCCGGTTCGCCGCGGTGGGCCGTGCGCGCCAGCGTGTTGCGCAGCCGCTCGGTTTCGAAGGCGCCGGGCAGCAGATTGTTGATGGTGACGTTGCGCGCCGCGATCGGGCTGCGGGCCAGGCCCGCCACGAAGCCGGTCAGGCCGCTGCGCGCCCCGTTGCTCAAACCCAGCACGGGAATGGGTGCCTTGACCGCGCCCGAGGTGATGTTGACGATGCGGCCGAACCCGCGCTCGGCCATGCCGTCGACGGTGGCCTTGATCAACTCGATCGGCGTCAGCATGTTGGCGTCCAGGGCGCGGATCCAGTCGTCCCGCGTCCAGTCCCGGAAGTCCCCGGGCGGCGGCCCGCCGGCGTTCGTGACCACGATGTCGAAGTCCGTGCCGGGGCCGCCGGCCGCCGCGAACGCGCTCGCCCGGCCCGCCGGCGTCGTGATGTCGGCCGCCACCGCGATCACCTGGCCCGCGCCGGTCGCGCGCAGGCTCTCGGCCGCCTTCGTCAAGGCCTCGGCGCCCCGGGCCACGATCACGAGGTTCACCCCCTCCCCAGCCAGGGCGCGGGCGCACTCGTAGCCCAGGCCCTTGCTCGCGCCGCACACCAGGGCCCACTTCCCGGCGATTCCATAGTTCATGTCCGCATTGCTCCTCGCGCAGCCTGTGCGCAAACCGTGATCTCGAACCCGACGCCGGGCGCTGGGGAGGCCACCGCCCGGGGCGCGGCGCGTTCAGCGCCGACCCAGCGATGATGCCAAAGTCCGGCTGCGCGGCGCGGTCGGCAAAGCAGACAACCAGGACGAGGCGTGCGCCCGGATCGGCGCACGCCGCGGCGCGATTGCGGCCGCACGCCGCAGCGGCGTCAACGCCGGCAACGCCCGTGCTCGCGCCGGAAGTCCCAAGGCGGCTGCGCCGCCGGGTTTGCGTGCAGGCCACGCAGCGCGGCGCGGGCCTGCAACTCGTGCTCGGTGTAGATGCCGCGGCCACCGCGGTCCAGGTAGGCCCAGGCGTGGCCCTCGAGAACGAGGCGGCGGTTCAGGTCCTCGCCGCCGATGCGAACCACGGCCAGCGTGCGCCGGTAGTCGTCCTGGCCGTGCACCTGGAGCACGGCCTCGCGGCCCTCGGCCCACTGCCTCAGCGCCTGCCGCGCCTGCGCGCCCCAGGCCTGGCAGGACTCGGGCGCGTCGATGCCGCGCAGCCGCACCGCGATGTCGGGCTCACCGCTGGCAGCGGACCGGAAGACCAGCGTGTCGCCGTCGACCACGCGCGCCACGGTGCCCGCCACCTCGCGCGGCGCCGCTGCAACGGCCGAGGCCAGGGCCAGGACCAGCGCGCCCACCAGCGCGACCCAGAGCACGACGACGGCCACCGCACCCCACAACAAGCGCGGCACGCGCCCGGCCTGCGCTCGCGCCGCACGCAGGCAGGCTTGCCACACCGCCGGGGGCGCGAGCCGCACGGCCAGCGCCAGACCGAGCGGGATCAGCACCAGGTCGTCCAGCTGCCCCAGCAGCGGGATGAAGTCCGGGACCAGGTCGATGGGGCTCACGGCATAGGCCACCACCGCGGCCGCCACCGCCTTGCAGTACCAGGGCGTGGCCGGGTGCCGGGCAAGCTTCCACAGCGCCAGCAGCAGCGTGCCCAGGCGGGCCGGACCCACGCGGCGCCACAGCCGGCGCAGGCGCTTCACCGCGCGGCCTCCGACCCCAGCGCGCGCTCGCCTTCGGCCAGGATGCGGTCCAGCCGGTCCTTCAGTTGCTCGGTGCTGAGCCGCTCGCGCAGGCGCTCGATCATCAACGGCAACGCAAAGGGGCTCGGCGTGCGCAACTCGGCCCATTGCAGGCGTTGCGCAGCCATCTGGCGCAGGGCCGACGCCAGGCGCTGCAGTTCGAGCTCCTGCGCCAGCACCTCGCGCTCGGCCTGGGCCAGCAGCAGGTTGTCGGGGTCGTACTTGCGAAAGACCTCGAAGAACAGGCTCGACGAGGCCTGCAACTGCTTCGTGCTCTTCGGCGCGCCCGGGAAACCCTGGGAGATGAGTCCGGCCACGCGCGCGATCTCACGGAAGCGCCGCTGCGCCAGCTCGCCGCTGTTGAGGCTGCAGAGCACGTCCTCCAGCAGGTTCGTGGCGTCGAAGACGCTGCCGTCCTCGAGCCCGGCCAGGGCCGCCGGCTCGGGCGCGCGCGCGGCGAGCAGCTCGAAGCCGTAGTCGTTGATGCTGATGGACCAGGTGTTGGGCGTGCCGCGCGCGAGCCGCCAGGCCAGCAGCTGCGCCAGCCCCAGGTGCACATGACGGCCGGCGTAGGGGTAGAGGAAGAGATGGTGGCCCTCGCGCGAGCGCAGCCGCTCGGCCAGCAGCACGCCGGGGGCCGGCAGTCGCGACAGCCGCGCCTGGGCGCGCAGCATCGGCAGCGCCGCGCGCATCTCGGGCTCGTCGAAGACACTGCCCGGCGGCGGCTCCCCGCCCCCGGCGGTGTCGATGGCATCGCGAGCCTCGTGCAGCAGCGCCTGCACCGCGTCGGCGAGTTCGCTCGACAGCGGCATGCGGCTGCCGCCCCAGTAAGGCACCGCCCCGCGGCTGCGCGTGGACTTGCGCACATAGGCTGTCATCTCGCGCGTGCGCACGTACTCCAGCACCCGCCCGGAGAAGACGAAACAGTCGCCCGGCTTCAGGCGGGCGATGAAGGCCTCCTCGACATGGCCGAGCGTGCCGCCCGACAGCCACTTCACCTGCATCGACGCATCGGCGACGATGGTGCCGACCTGCATGCGGTGGCGCCGCGCGATGCCGCGGTCGGGCACGCGCCAGCGCCCATCGACGACGGCGATGCGGTGG
Source organism: Rubrivivax sp. (assembly GCA_027491255.1). Lineage (GTDB taxonomy): Bacteria > Pseudomonadota > Gammaproteobacteria > Burkholderiales > Burkholderiaceae_C > Rubrivivax. The sequence goes on from JAIXWM010000062.1 coordinate 48,979, forward strand.
AAGTCGGGGTAGGCGCCGAGGCTGCGGCCGCCGCGCTCGCAAAAGCGCAGTGCCCAGTCAAATTCCTCTTCGGTCAGCGTGGCGTAGGCGGGCGCGCTGCGCACCTCCTCGTAGAGCTCGCGCGCGCCGTGCTCACCGGCTCGCCCCTCACCCAAGGGGCCATCGGCCGCGAACCCGCCCCCCAGGGCCACCGTCACCAGGTGCTGCACCAGGACGTCCAGCGGCTTGGCGGGGCTCGTGCGCGCCTCGACGCGGCCGGCGAGCGCAGCCCGGCGGGCGGCCGCGGCCTCCACGAGCTCGAGCGTGTGCGTGGGCACCAGCGTCACCCGGCTCGGCCGGCCCGGGGCGTGGCCGCTGCGGCCAGCGCGCTGCAGCAGGCGCGCGATGCCCTTGGGGCTGCCGATCTGCAACACCCGCTCCACGGGCAGGAAGTCGACCCCAAGGTCGAGCGAGGAGGTCGCGACCACGGCCTTCAACTGACCCGCCTTCAGCCCGGCCTCGACCCAGGCGCGCGCCGCGGCGTCGAGCGAGCCATGGTGCAGCGCCACCAGCCCGGCCCAGTCGGGCCGCTGCTGCAGCAGCAGCTGGTACCAGATCTCGGCCTGCGAGCGCACGTTCGTGAAGACCAGGGTCGTCGACGCGCCGCCGATCTCGTCGACCACGGGCTGCTGCATCTGCGCGCCCAGGTGCCCGCCCCAGCTGAAGCGGCCCGGGTCGGCCGGCAGCAGGGTGTCGATGCGCAAAGCCTTTTCGATGCGGCCCTGGACCAGCTGGCCGCCAGGACCGCCGACGAGGGTGTCCATGGCCTCGGCCAGATTGCCCAGCGTCGCGCTCAGGCCCCAGGTGACGAGACCGGGGTTCCAGCGCCGCAGCCGCGCCAGCGCAAGCTGCAACTGCACGCCGCGTTTGCTGCCGATGAGCTCGTGCCACTCGTCGACGACGACGGTATGCACGCCAGAGAGCTCGGCCTGCGCTCGCTCGCGCGTGAGCAGCAGGCTCAGGGATTCGGGCGTCGTGACCAGGGTCGCAGGCCAGCGTCGGTCCTGGCGCGCGCGCTCGGCGCTGCCGGTGTCCCCGGTGCGCAGACCGACCTGCCAGTCGGGCGCCAGGGCCGCCAGCGGCGCCTGCAGGGCGCGCTGTGTGTCGGCGGCCAGCGCGCGCATGGGCGTCAGCCACAGGACCTGCAGCCCGGCAGCGGCGCGGCGGCGAGCCAGCGCCCCCAGCCATACCGCGTAGGTCTTGCCACTGCCAGTGGTGGCGTGCAGCAGGCCGCTGCAGCCGGCCTGCATGGCCGCCCAGACCTCACGCTGGAAGTGGAAGGGCTGCCAGCCCTGGGCCTGGAACCAGGCTTCGGTGGGGTGGTCTGCGGCGCTCACGGCCGCATTGTCGTGGGGGGCCGTTCCCGCGCCGTCACCGTTCTGGCGCGGCCGGTCGTGGCCGCAATCTCACGACCCCGCAAGCACCTGCTCGCGCAAGAAAGCGGTCAACGGCCGAATACGGTCTCAGCCTGGATTCGGCAGTTGGGCGCGCCCGAGCGGGCTGTCATCGGCCGCGATGGCAAGGCGCGAACCGCAGCCATGGCCTGTGCCATGGCGAGGATTCGCAACGCCGCCAGCGTGGTCGAGGGCA